>JAQBPO010000046.1 GCA_028287465.1 Fibrobacterota bacterium | reverse complement strand
GATATCTCCGCCTCCCGCCTTTCCTTAACCCGCCCATCGACCCGGTCGTTAACCCGGCCGGCAAACCGGTTTGCAGACCGACCGGGCTTTGAGAAGGCCAGGGGTTTAGATGGGATGAGGGGCCTGGCCGGCGCCCTTCCCCTCCATCCGCTCCCGATACGCTATCCGATGATCGTTTTCAAATCCGCGAGCATCTCCGGCATCCCGCCCTCGAATGCATGCGAGTCGCCCTTGAGGGCTCGCACCTTGCCCTGTTTCAGCTTTTCCGCATAGCGCTTCAAATGACCGAAGGGCACCACCCCGTCCTTTCGGCTATGGTAGAGGAAGATCTCCGGAATCGCCGGGAGCCTCTTCTCGAATCCATCCTTGAGATGGAAGACCTCGTACTCCCATCCTTTTTCGCCCCAATAAGGCGTCGCCGCCAGGAAAAGGGCCGGGATGCGGGTCTTGACCTTTTCCTCGGACAGATATTTCAGCAGCACGGATCCGCCCAGGGAATGGCCGATGAGGATGGCGTCGCCCTTAAGGGCGGGTAGGAACCCGGCGAGCTTGGCCTTCCAGGCCGCGTAGTCCGGCGCCTGGGGCCTGGGCATTTTCGGGGCGATGAATCGGTAACCGGAGCCGAGGCCTTTTTTCAGGTAAGCGAGTAGATCGCTGCTGCCTTGATGGGCGCCTTGCGGGCCGGCGCTATGGAGAAACAGGACCCGGGTTTTCTTTGTCGCCGTTTTTTTCGCGGCTTTCTTCACGGCTTTCTTCACGGCTTTTTTCGCTGACATTGTCGGAGTTCTCCCGGATGGCCAGGACTCCCTGTATCGGGCGACCTTGGGGCGCAAAGCGTCCGTCCAAACGGTAACCGCTCCGGGACGCGCCCGTCAACAACTCCGTGCCCGAAGCGCGCCAACCGGATTTTCCCCTGGCCGGCAGGCCGATGGCGGAAGCCGGATCGAAACGCACGCGCAGGAACCGGGGGTGGTAGAGGTCCGCGTTCGCGAGGTTTGCCGTCCAGTTGGACGTGTTGACGTTATAGGTGACGATCCAGTCCCCGTTCGAGGAGAGGCTGGGATGCGCCTTTGCGTTGTAGGTGTAGACGGGAACGGAAGTGTCCCACTCCGGGGCCTTGTAGATGTTGAGGGCATTGCCGAAGGGCCCCGCGGGGCCGTCCCCCACCCGCATGAAGAGGTCCGGGCCGACCATGCTCGAGACCAATACGTACTTGCCCTTGAGCGATCCTTCCGTGACCGCCATGACGCTCATCTCGGGGCCGCCCAAACCAAGGGAAGCGGACTTGGAGATATCCATGTTCCACCCCTTTCCGTCCCAGTAACGCCATTTGGAGAAATCCTCGAATTCGTCCACGTGCACGCGGGCCACATAGAGTTCATTGCGGCCGTACACGTAGACGCTGTCGTCCGGATCCGGAGCGCCGGCCTCGCGGGTATTGGCGAAGATGCCGCAGCCGAAGTAGACGGTTTTCGCCCCTTTATGGTACAGGGGCGTGTCCTTCTGGGTGGCCTTGGCCATATCCGGCTCCCCGTCCGCACCGAGCGGGATGCGGATCAGGCCGATGCCGGTTTCCTTGAACTGCCAACCGGCCGCGGCGGTGCTGTCCCGTTGCACGATGAGGGGAAGGTCATAGACCACGCCCTTATGGCAGAACCCGTCCTGGAGCCAGTACCAGGATTGCGTTCCGACCGTCGAAGGCGTATTGGGGATGAAGGCCGAGGCCGCCAGGCCTTTATCATCGCGGCCCCAGATGAACCGCATCTTCGAGGAATCCGGCTTGTTCCCGTCCAGGATGGCCAGGGAGTTGTTGACCATGACCGTGTTCTTGCGGGCATTGGTGATCGGGTCCACGTCCCCGATGAAGGTATCGCTGAAGACGAAGAGGGTCTTTCCGGTCCCGGCATGGTCGGGGCCTTCATAACCGGAAAGGGGGATGGCGAAGATGCCGTCCCCGCCCGTCCACCCATGGCTCCGGTCCAGGAGAGCGGTCCAATCGTCCGCCTTGGCGATCAGAGGCTTAGAGGCGGTCTGGGAGCGTCCCGGGACCGCCGCCATCAGGGCCGCCATGGCGATGGCCGATAAGACCGTTATACCGTTCCTATATCCCATATCCCCCCCGGAAAACGGAAGCATGGGGCCGCCCCCATGCCCGGAATATAGGGCGGGGCCGGGGATTGCGCCCTCAAGGCCCTCGAAAATCCGTTTTCAATTCCGGAAACAGGCCGAAGGCGTCAAACGGCTGAGGGAAGGGGCAATGACCGGCGGAGGGATGGCTACCAGAGGGAGGCGATGAAATCGCCCAGGCGCCGCTTGTCCGCATCTTCACGGAGGAGGAAATCCAGGCCCACGTACATGAACAACCCGTCCTCGTCGATGCGCATGCCGCGCACGTTGCAGGGGATGCGCAGTTCGCTTTCTGAGGACCCGATGGCCAGTTCCACCCGGGTTTCCTTCTGGAGGCTGGAGCGGTGCCGGCTGCCCTGTTGGGGGGGCTCGTCATCGGTGAGGACATAGAAGGATCCCCCTTTGGCATCGAGGGTATCGAGCAATCCGTCGAAGCGACGGTTCGCCAGGTAAAGGCGGACCGGGCAGAACGTGCTGATCTCTTCAGTCGGATTCATTGAGGGGAGGACTCCATCCATATGCACCGTTTTTCAATCATAGGAGTGGCAATGCCGGGCGGCTACTGTAAAGACGGCCCAGCCCGGGGCGGGTTTGGACAAAATGCCTTACTTGGGGATTTTCATGGCCAAAAAGCCGGGGAAAGGCCGGGGAGGGGCCGGATCGGGCCCTCCGAAAACGCTTACTGGCGCTTACTATCCGGGGAAAACCTTTACTCGGACTTGATGATCGAAGCGGAGTGCGCCTCCAGGCAGGGTGCGGGAGCGGGCCGCGACGGCCACGGCCAGGAACAGGATCAGAAGCGCCAGGAACCAGAATCTCCGCATGCCCACCCCACGTTCAAGCCAGGTAAAATAACAGGCGACCCGGCCACAATATAGCACGCGAACCCGGGGAAATGCCCGCGCCTTTGTGCGTTTGTGAAGCCGGTTACGATTGCAGGATAAAAACGGGAATCCCCGGCGGGAGGGCCGGGGATCAGGGTAATCGGATGGGTTACGCCGGTACGGCGCCGGAAAGGCGCCGGAGGCCTATGCCGCGATTTCGGTGAGCGAACGGTTTTTGGAATTCAGCATGGAGACGTGCCCCTGCAGGAATTCGTCCACCGAGCGCGCGCATTCGCGGCCTTCGGAGATGGCCCATACAACCAGGGACTGGCCGCGGCGCATGTCGCCGGCGGAATAGACGCCCTCCACGTTGGTGCGGTATTTGCCGTCGGCCTTGATATTGCCGCGCTCGTCCTTCTCCACCCCAAGGTCGTCCACGAAGGACTTGGAATCGGGGAACAGGAAGCCCATGGCCAGGAAGACCAGATCGGCCTGCATGAAGAACTCGGAACCGGGGATCTCGACGGGCTTGCCGCCCTTCCATTCCAGGCGGACGCAATTGATGCCCTTCAGGTTCCCTTGTTCGTCCTTGACGAATTCCTTGGACTGCACGGACCAGTCGCGCTTGCAGCCTTCGGCCTGGGAGGACGAGGTGCTGAGCATGCGCGGACCAGGATGGGTCGGCCACGGGGTTTCCACCGTGCGGGTCTCCGGGGGCTTGGGCAGGAGTTCGATCTGGGTCACCGAGGCCGCGCCGTGGCGGATGGAAGTGCCCACGCAGTCCGAACCCGTATCGCCGCCGCCGATGACGACGACGTGCTTGCCGGTGGCCATCAGGGCCTCGGCTTCCTGGATCTTATCGCCCTGGACACGCTTATTGTTCTGGGTCAGGAAGGACATTGCGAAATGCACGCCCTTGGCGTCGCGGCCCGCGATGGGCAAATCGCGGCCGATGGTGGATCCGCCGGCAAGCACGATCGCGTCGAAGTTCTGCTTGAGGTCGGCGACCGGCACGTTCACGCCCACATTGGCGTTGACGACGAACTTCACGCCTTCCTTCTCCATGATGTCCACGCGGCGGGCCACGTGTTTCTTGTCGAGCTTGAAGTCAGGAATGCCGTACCGCAACAGGCCGCCGATGCGGTCCGCGCGCTCATAGACCGTGACCGAATGGCCGGCCTTGTTCAGCTGATCCGCGGCAGCGAGACCGGCGGGCCCGGAGCCTACCACGGCCACGCGCTTCTCGGTGCGGACGGCGGGGGGCTGCGGCACCATCCAACCCTGCGCGTACGCGTAGTCGATGATGGAGACTTCGATGTTCTTGATGGTCACCGGGGGTTTGTTGATGCCCAGGACGCAGGCGGACTCGCAAGGCGCGGGGCAGATGCGGCCGGTGAACTCGGGGAAGTTGTTGGTGGACAGCAGGGTCTTGAGGGCGGCCTGCCACTTGCTGTTGTACACCTGGTCGTTGAAGTCCGGGATGATATTGCCGAGAGGGCAGCCGGTATGGCAGAAGGGCACGCCGCAATCCATGCAACGGGCGCCCTGCGTCTCCACCTCCTCCTTGGACATCGGTACCACGAACTCCTGGTAGTTCTTGGTGCGCTCGTCGACCGCCAGGTACTTCGGGGTCTTGCGTTCGAATTCCTTGAAACCGGTAATCTTTCCCATCTTACTTCTTCCCCTTGGGCGCGATCACGGGCGCGGCCAGATCTTCGGCTACGGCGCCCGAGGCCCCGGGGGCCCCCACGCCGACGGACGGAGCGGACTGCCCGGCCGATTTTTCCATCGCAAGGTCCGCCATGGCGCGCTTGTAGTCGCGCGGCATGACCTTGATGAACTTGGACACGTTGTGCTTCCAATCCGCCAGGATTTCCTTGGCGGAGGCGCTCGCGGTGTATTCGAAATGCTTCTCGATGAGGGTCTTGAGGGCGATGGCCTCTTCGGCCTGGGTCACGTCCTCGAGATCCACCATGTCCTTGTTGATGCGGGCGGCGGCCTTCTGCTGGGGATCCCAGATATAGCCCACGCCTCCGCTCATTCCGGCGCCGAAGTTGCGCCCGATCTCGCCGAGCACGACGGCCACGCCGCCGGTCATGTATTCGCAACCATGGTCGCCGCAGGATTCAACCACTACCTTGGCGCCGGAGTTGCGCACGCAGAAGCGCTCGCCCGCCATGCCCAGCACATAGGCCTCGCCGGCCGTCGCGCCGTAGAAGCTCACGTTGCCGATGATGACGTTCTCGCGCGGGACGAACCTGGACTTGCGCGGCGGGTACAGGATGAGCTTGGCGCCCGAAAGACCCTTGCCGAAGTAATCGTTGGCTTCGCCTTCGAGCTCCATGGTCAGGCCGCGGGCGCCGAACGCGCCGAAGCTCTGGCCGGCGGATCCCTTGAACTTGAAATGGATGGTGTCTTCCAAAAGGCCGTCTTCCCCGTATTTCCGGGAGATGTTCGAGGACAGGATGGTTCCCACCGTGCGGTTCACGTTGCGGATCGGGAATTCGCCCTTGACCGACTTGCCTTCTTCCAGGGCGGGCTTGGCGGCCTCCATGAGCTTCCAGTCGAGGGCCTTTTCCAGCCCGTGTTCCTGGCGCTCGCAGCAGAAGGTCCCGATGCCCTTATGGGAATCGGCCATATTGTAGAGCAGCTTAGACAGGTCCATCTGCTTGGCCTTCCAATGCTTGACGTCCCGCTTGGGCGCCAACTTGTCCACGCGGCCCACCATCTCGTTTATGGTGCGGAAGCCGAGCATGGCCATGTGTTCGCGCAGGTCCTGGGCCAGGTGGCGGTAATAGTTCACAACGTGGTCGGCTTCGCCGTTGAACAGCTTGCGTAAGTCGGGATCCTGGGTGGCGACGCCAACCGGGCAGGTATTGAGATGGCACTTGCGCATCATGATGCAGCCGAGCACCACCAGGCCGGCGGTGGCGACGCCCCATTCCTCGGCTCCGAGGAGGGTGGCGATGGCGATGTCGCGGCCGGTGCGCAACTGGCCGTCCGTCTGCAGGACAACGCGGCCGCGCAGGCCGTTCTTCATGAGGACCTGATGGGCCTCGGACAGGCCGAGTTCCCAGGGCAGGCCGGCATGCTTGATGGAGGTGAGAGGGCTTGCCCCGGTTCCGCCGTCATGGCCGGAGATGAGGATGACGTCCGAATGCGCCTTGGCCACGCCCGCGGCGACCGTGCCCACCCCCACTTCGGCGACGAGCTTCACGCTGATGCGTGCCTTGTCGTTGGCGTTCTTCAAGTCGAAAATCAGCTGGGCCAGATCCTCGATGGAATAGATGTCATGGTGCGGCGGCGGGGAAATGAGCCCCACGCCGGCGGTCGAATGGCGGGTCTTGGCGATGAACTTGTCCACCTTCCAACCGGGAAGCTGTCCGCCCTCGCCGGGCTTGGCGCCCTGGGCCATCTTGATCTGCAGCTCGTCCGCGTTGACAAGGTAGTTCGAGGTCACGCCGAAACGGCCCGACGCCACCTGCTTGATGGCGGAGCGCATGCTGTCGCCGTTGGGAAGGGGCTTGAACCGGGACGGGTCTTCCCCGCCCTCGCCCGTATTGCTCTTGCCGCCGATGCGGTTCATGGCGATGGCGAGGGTGGTATGCGCCTCCCAGCTGATGGAACCGAAGGACATGGCACCGGAAGCGAAGCGCTTCAGGATGGCTTCGATCGATTCGACCTCTTCGATGGGGACGGGCGTCAGGTCCTTGAACTCCAGCAGCCCGCGGATGGTATACAGGTTCTTGGCCTGATCGTCCACGAGCTTGGTGAACTCCTTGTACGCGCCGTAATTGTTCGTCCGCGAGCTGTGCTGCAGCTTGTGGATGGTATCCGGATTGAAGAGATGGCGTTCGCCGCGCTGGCGCCACTGGTATTGCCCGCCCACTTCCAGTTCCGTGACATCCTCTTCGGGGACTTCCGGATAGGCGAAGCGGTGGCGCAACAGGGTCTCCTCCTCGAGGGTCGCGAGATCGATTCCGCCGAGGCGGGACACCGTGCCCGCGAAATAATCGTCCACGACGTCCTGGGACAGGCCGACGGCTTCGAAGATTTGGGCGCCGATATAGGACTGGATGGTGGAAATGCCCATCTTGGAAATGACCTTGAGCAGTCCTTTGTTGACCGATTTGATCAGCAGGGACTGGGCCTTCTCGGGGGTGAGGCCTTCCTTGAGCAGGCGCCGGCGGCGCATGTCCTCGATGGTCTCGAAGGCCAGGTACGGATTGATGGCGCTGGCGCCGTAGCCCAGCAGCAGGGCGAAGTGATGCACTTCGCGGGCCTCGCCCGTCTCGATGATGATGCCGCATTGGGACCGGGTCCCCTCGCGGATGAGGTGATGATGGACGGCGGCGACGGCCAGCAGCGAAGGAATCGCGGCATGGTCGGAGTCGATGGGCTTGTCCGAAAGGACGATGACGTTATAGCCTTCCTGGACCGCTTCCGAAGCCTGGCGGCGGATGCGCTCGATGGCGTTGGCCAGGCGGTTCTCGCCCGCGGTCGCCTTGAACACGATGGGGATGGTGCGGGCCTGGAAGTGGTTCTTGTCCACCCAGCGCAGGCGCTCCAGATCATCGTTGGTCAGCACGGGCTGCGGCAGTTCGATGACGCGGCAATGCTTGTCGGTCTCGTCCAGCAGGTTGTCTTCCTTGCCCACGAAGGAGGTCAGGGACATGACCATCTCCTCGCGATCCTTGTCGATCGGGGGATTGGTCACCTGGGCGAAAAGCTGGTGGAAATAGTCGAACAGGTTGCGCGACTTGTCGGACAGGACCGCCAGGGGCGAATCGTTGCCCATGGAACCCAGGGCCTCTTCCCCGCCGTTGACCATCGGGGCCATGAGGATGCGCAGATCCTCGAGGGAATACCCGAAGGTCTTCTGGCGCTTCATGACGGTCTCGGGATCCGGCTGGCGGATTTCCCGGGGCGGCTTGAGGTTCACGATCTCGATCTTGTTCTTGGCGAGCCATTTGGCGTAGGGCTTGCGCGAGGCGACCGAATGCTTGATCTCCTCGTCCGGGATGATGCGGCCTTCCTCGAGGGAGACCACGAACATGCGGCCGGGCTGCAGGCGGCCCTTGAGCTTGATCTTCTCGGGCGGGTATTCGATTACGCCCGCTTCCGAAGCCATGACGAGGACATCGTCGTCCGTGAGCTGGTAACGCGAAGGCCGCAGGCCGTTGCGGTCCAGGGTAGCGCCGATGATCGCGCCGTCGGTGAAGGCGACCGATGCCGGGCCGTCCCACGGTTCCATCAGGGTGCCATGGTATTCATAGAACGCCTTCTTCTCGGCGCTCATTTCCGGATCCTTTTCCCAGGCTTCCGGAATCAGCATCATCATGACATGCGGCAGGCTGCGGCCGGACATGACCAGGAGCTCCACCACGTTGTCGAGCTTGGCTGAATCCGATCCCTTTTCGTCGATGATGGGAAGCAGCTTCTTGATCTCGTCCGCGCTGAAAAGCTTGGACTTGAGCAGGGACTCGCGGGACTTCATCCAGTTCTCATTGCCGCGCAGGGTGTTGATTTCCCCGTTGTGGGCGATATAACGGAAGGGATGGGCCAGGGGCCAGGTCGGGAAGGTATTGGTGGAGAAGCGGCTGTGGACCAGGGCCAGGGCCGATTCATAGCTCTCGTCGGAAAGGTCCGGGAAATAGGTCATCACCTGGGGCGACAGGAACAGGCCCTTGTAGACGATGGTCTTGTGGGAGAGGGAGCCCACGTAGAAATGCTCGCTGCCGGGAAGCTTGCTGTCCCGGATCACGCGTTCCGCGTACTTGCGGATGACGTACAGCTTACGCTCGAAGGCGTCCGCGTCCTTGGCGTTCTTGCCGCGCTTGATGAAGACCTGCCAGTGGTCGGGCTCCGTGCGCTTGACCGACTCGCCCAATTCGGAGTTGTTGGTGTCGACCTTGCGCCAGCCGAGAATCTGCTGACCGCTCTCCTCCACGCAACGGATGAAAAGCTTCTGGATTTCCTTGCGCTGCTCTTCGACCTTGGGCAGAAACAGCTGGCCGACGCCGTATTCGCCCGGGCCGGGCAGGGCCATATTCACGTCCGCGCACTTCTTCAGGAAGAAGGCGTGCGGGATCTGGGTGATGATGCCGGCGCCGTCGCCGGAATTGCTTTCCGCGCCGGACGCGCCGCGGTGTTCCAGGTTGACCAAAAGCTGGATGCCCTTGGCCACGATGTCGTGGGATTTCTTGCCCTTGATATGGACGACGAAACCGACACCGCAAGCATCATGCTCGTACGAGCTGTCGTACAAGCCTTCTTGTTCGGGAAATCCTGGAACCTTCATAAGTCTTTTCCTGGCTAAACTGCGAGATACGATTGGGGTAAACACCTGGCAGACTGGTACTTACCTAAGGTACTAAAAGCGGGTTCCTCACCGCCCCCTAGGGGCCCTGGGACGACTTCCCGAAAGTGGCTTGCCTGCGCTGAGGGTTGGATGGTCCGGAAGGAACAGCCCTTGAGCGGAAAAATAAGAAGAATTCCGAATTAGTCACCTTTTTTTTCCCCCGCCGCGCGGTCCGACGCGCCCCATGGGTGGACCGGCCTGGAAGCCAAGCGGCTGTAGGCTCGGCCAAGGGCGTGCAAGGGTTCAAATTGCGGATCCGTCAGCAATTGCCAGAACTTGAACGGGATTTGACAATGGTGAGAAAAGTGCGGGAGAGCCGGGAGCCCCGCCTTCAGGCGCAAGGACCTCCTTAAAGCGTCGAGAGATAGCCTTTGATCTGGCCAATCCCGCCCAGCCAGGCTTGTTCGGGACCGAGGAGGAGTTTCTTCACGTCCACGTTCCACACTTCCCATGCCTGGAGCTGGACCTCCTTGGCGAGCTGATCCGCGCCCCAGCCGGAATAACCCAGGAACAGGCGGACCGATTTCGGGTCGAGCTCGAGTATGTCCTTCAGATCCCCCCAATATCCGCCCAGGTAAACCTCGTCCGCCACCAGGTAGGAACCCGGAACCGGCGTGGTGGTGACTTGCAGGATCTGCAATTCTTCCGGCTGCACGGGGCCGCCGATATAGATGCGCTGCTTTCGGGAGGCGTCCCCGGCCCAGGCAGGGGGTTTATCGAAAACTTCCGAAATGGGCATGTGGGATGGCCGGTTCAGGACCAGGCCGTAGGAACCTTCCGTCCCATGCTGGCAGATGAGGACCGCCGTGGCGTTGAAGTTGGGATCCGACATGTCCCGGGCGAGGAGGAGCACGCCTGGTTTGAGCCGGGAGATGTGTTCCTGGGGGTCGAATGCTTCGTTCGCATCGGGTTCCTTGGCCATGGGCAAAATATAGGAATTTTACCTGTTGGATGCTTCAGCGGGGCAACCGTTCCCGGAACTTACCGTCCCTTGACGGAAGACCCAAATAACCCATTGGGTTTTTTTGCAAACCAAAGTGTTTTCAACGCTTTAAGTATCACTTCATCACTAAAGGTTTGCCGATCCGCCTCCGATAATGATCGTAGGGAGCGAACCAAAAAATGGAAAAGCAAGCGCATGTACTCGAAGGCACCTCAACCAGGACCTTCAACCAGGGAATGAACAATGGCAGCCGGGTCCGCAAGGAAATCCGGTCCTGTAAGCATCCGGCCTGCAACAAGAAGTTCGAGGGTTCGCCCACGTCCCTCTATTGCATAGACCACCGGACCCGTAAGAGCCGTGCCGAACGGTTCGTCCCGAAGGAAGCCCCCAAGCCCGAGGACAGCAACCTCGTCATCGAGCCGGACGAGATCCAGCCGATCCAGAAGACCATGTGCTGCTCCCTGCCCGAATGCAGCCGAGAGTACACCTTCACCATCTATCCCGACCATAACATCTATCCCATGTACTGCGAATTGCATCGCACCGAATACAAGCGCCGCCACTTCCAGAAGATGATCTCCTCGGGACGCAAGCCGGTCAATACCCAGACCCAGTCCTTCGAGAAGTGGAGCGACTACGAGATGCAGTTCGAGGAATACGCCTTGAGCCAACCGCACCTGGTGCCGTTCCCTCCCAAGAAGCCCCGCGGTTCGGTGCACTGAAACCCGTTCCATCGACCTTAGATAAGCGAGCCCCGATCGGGTTCGCTTTTTCTTTTTACCCTTTTTCTTATCCCCCACTTCCTTCACCCTTCGGTCCGGGCGGAACTTTCGCTCCCGTCACGCGCGCGTTTCCTCCCCTGCCGCGAACCCGATCGGGGGCTTGAATTCCTACTTTTCCCGGCCATGAGCCGGACGGAGTCGGAAAACGAGGTTCTTATTTTCGCGAAACGGCCGGAGCGCGGCCGTTGCAAAACGCGGCTTGCCCGGGGAATGGGCGAGGAGAACGCTTTGATCGTCTATGAAGCCCTCTTACAACACACCGTGAAGATCGCCAGGGAAACACCGTATCGAAAAGTGCTGATGGTGGACCCGCCTGAAGCTACGGCGGAAGCGGCGCAATGGGCGCCGGGCATGGATGCCTATCTTCCCCAGGCATCAGGGGATTTGGGTGCCCGGATGAGTCATGCCGTGGATGCGGGCTTTGCGCGCGGCGCGAAAAAGATTGTTCTCCTCGGGTGCGACTGTCCGCAAATTTCAAAAGATTCCGTAGTTTCCTGTTTTTCCGCTTTGAATCGGAACGAAGTCGTCCTTGGACCCACGGACGATGGAGGTTACTATTTGCTCGGCTTGAAGGAGAGACGCGAATCTCTCTTCGAAAATATCCCTTGGAGCACGGGGGAAGTCTTCGAGAAAACCTTAAATATTCTAAAAATTCAATCTTTGAGTTACATTTCGCTGGAAACTTTTTCCGATGTCGATACCCTGGAAGATTTCAATCGGGTCAGGCATCTGGAACCACTTAAAAATCTGGGAATAAGATAAGATGCCTTCACCAATCATCTATGCCATGTTTGGATTGTATGCCATAGCTTCAATCGGACTGTTCACTTACGGCATCAACTGCTATTGGTTGTTGACTCTTTTCCTTAAGAACAAGCGCAAGGAAGTGGTGCACGATCGCCGCAAGATCCGCCGCTTCTATGCGGAAGACGGAATGAACAAGTTGCCCCTGGTCACCACCCAGTTACCTGTCTACAACGAAGCCAATGTGATCGAACGTCTCATCCGCTCCGTTTGCGCCATGGAATACCCGAAGGATCGCCATGAAATCCAGGTTTTGGACGACTCCACGGACGGATCCGAGAAGATCTCCGCCGCCTTGGTGGAGGAAATGCGCGCCAAGGGTCATGACATCGTGATGATCCACCGTACCAACCGCCATGACTACAAGGCCGGCGCCCTGAATGAAGGCATGCAGGTCTGCAAAGGCGACTTCATCGCCATCTTCGACGCCGACTTCGTCCCTCCCGCCGACTACCTCCTCCGTTGCGTTCCCTTCCTCGCCATGGATAAGGAAATCGGCTTGGTGCAGGCCCGTTGGGGCCATCTGAACTCCCAGGAGTCCTCTCTCACCTTGGCCCAGAGCATCGGCATCGACGGCCATTTCGTGATCGAACAGTCCGCCCGCTCGTGGGGACGCCTGTTCATGAACTTCAACGGTACCGCCGGCATCTGGCGCAAGACCGCCATCGAGAATTCCGGCGGCTGGCAGGGCGACACCCTCACCGAGGACATGGATCTTTCCTACCGCGCCCAGTTGCATGGCTGGCGCATGAAGTTCCTTTATGACGTCGTGGTTCCCGCCGAACTCCCCTCGGATATCAATGCGTTCAAATCCCAGCAGTTCCGCTGGGCCAAGGGTTCCATCCAGACCGCCATGAAGCTCCTGCCCCTGGTGATGAAGTCCAAGCAGCCCTTCAAGGTGAAGCTCCAGAGCGTGCTCCATACCACGCACTATGCCATCCATCCCCTGATGCTCATCACCGCCATCCTGGCCCTGCCCCTGCTTTACTGGTTCCCCTTTAAGGTCGGTACCGGCGCATTCACGGGTCTGTGTGTCCTGATACTGATCTCGTCCTTGGCCCCTTCCATCCTGTATCTGGTCGCCCAGCGCGTCTCCCGCAAGAACTGGAAGAGCCGCATCCTATCCCTGCCCACCTTGATGGCGCTCGGCGTGGGCGTAGCCCTGAACAATACCCGTGCCGTGGTCTCGGCCCTTTCCGGCCGCAAAGGCGCTTTCATCCGCACGCCCAAGGCGGGCGACAAGATGGTGCACGTGTACAAGTCGAAATTCCCCTTCGCTTCGGTCGTCGAACTGGCCATCGCCGCCTATTGCTTCCTCGGATTCGTGCAGTATACCAGCGCGGAAAAGTACCTGGTCGGCCC
>JAQBPO010000023.1 GCA_028287465.1 Fibrobacterota bacterium | reverse complement strand
GACGAACCCGCTCCCGGTCCTGCCCCCGGAAATCCATACCCTGCCGGGCGCGCTCAAACTGCTGGGCGGCGGCTTCCTGATCGGGTTCGGCACCCGTTACGCGGCGGGGTGCACTTCGGGGCACAGCATCATGGGGCTTTCCAACTTGCAGAAGGCGAGCCTTGCGGCCACCCTGGCCTTCTTCGCGGGAGGCCTTACCGCCGCCGCCTTGCATACCCTCATGGGATTGGGGCATTGACATGGGCAACCTGAAATTCCTGCTCCTGGGCGCGTGGTTCGGCATGGTCCTCACCAAGGCCCAGGTGATCTCCTGGTACAAGATCAGGAACATGTTCTTCTTCCGCGAGCCGGATCTCTACCTGATCATCGGATCCGCCGTGGTGGTGGGAGCCGCTTCGGTATTCCTGATCAAACGGTTCCGTCTCCGCACGGTGAGCGGCGAAGCCTTGCGGATACCCGGAAAGACCCTGACGCGCGGAACCGTGATCGGCGGATTCATCTTCGGATTGGGCTGGTTCATAACGGGAACGTGCCCCGGGCCCATCTATGCGCAACTCGGTTCCGGGGAACTCTGGGCCGGCTTCACCTTGGCCGGCGCCCTGGCGGGGGCTTATGCATACGCGCGATTGCGCCCCAAAATCGGCGACTGACCCCTTTCTTAAAGGTATTGGTCCCCCCTTGTACCCCAAATCGTGCGGGCGAACCCCTTCCCTTCTCCCATTAGTGTGATATAATCCCCTTTGGATTGCGGGGTTTGGGTTCGAATCACCCCAACCCCTATAATCCGTTGATTATCGGAGTCTTAGGGGAGTTTCTGGAAAGCCGGTTTCGCGAATTGGGGTGGGTTAACCCCAAGGCGCCCTTTCCGGTTTGAGTCAAAGGAACCGATTCTTTCGTTGAATCGGGGACTTGGCATTTTGGCGCCGCTCTTGCTTAGAGTGGCCCGAATCGAACCCCACGGATTAGAATCGTCAGGATTTTCAGGGATAGGATTTTACTTTGGCCATTTTCCAGATCGAGACCGGAAACGCGAAACCCGTCCGCAAGTCGGCGCTGAACGGACTGCTGGCCGCCGCATTGGTGATGACGGCGCAAGCGGCTTCAGGCGCATGCCCCATCGATAAAGCCGTTTCCCTGAACCGTCAGGGTCGCTACGATGCGGCATTGACCGCGCTAAAGGGATGCCCCGCGGAAGCGCCCGCGGAAAAGGCCAAGGGCATCGCCTTCCATGGCCTCTACGAACCCGATTCCGCCATCGCCCACCTGAAGTCCGCTTTCGACCAGGGTGTCAAGGACGATGCGGTCCTGCTTCCCCTGGCGGAAGCCTTCCTGTGGAAGAAGGATTTCCGCAATGCGGCCATGATCATGGACGGTACCAAGGACAAGGCGGGCGCGGAATACCTGAAGGTGGTCGCGCGCAAGCATGAAATCCTCGGGGACCTCCAGTTGGCCGTGGAACAATACGATAAGGCCATCGCCCTTGAAAAGCTTCCTTATGGAACCATGGAGCGCAAGGCCATCGTCCTGTCCTGGATGAAGAAGTACGACGAATCCCTGGCCCTGTTCGACGCCATCATCAAGGAGAAGGTGGTATCCCGGCCGCTCAAGGTCCGTTGCATGATACGCAAGGCCGAGGTCGCTTCCTGGAAAGGCCAGTTCGACCCGGCCCTGGCGCAACTGGACAAGGCCCTCGCCATCGAAAAGGGCAATCTCGAGGCCCGCATGGTCAAGGCGCGGATCCTGGAGTGGAAGGGCGAATACAAGCCCGCGAAAGCGGTGTACAAGGAAATACTGGTCCTGTCTCCCGGCAATGAGCAGGCGAAACTGAAACTCGATAAATTATCCTGGGCGGAGTGACTACGATGAATTTGAAAAATGGGATTTCGATGACCCTGGCGCTTTCCGCGGCCCTGCCGGCCTGCCTTTTCGCGCAACAGGTCCTTACCACGGTGACCACGGCCACCTTCGCCTGGGTGGAAGGCAATAAGGCCGTCTATATCGATTACCCCGGATCCAAGACCGCGATCATCGAGATCGACCTGGATACCAAGGTCAAGCGCACCTTGCTGCCGGAAGCGGGATCTACTCCATATTACATCGACTTCGGGTACGATGGGGAGAACCTGGCCTATGTGCCTTTCACCGTAAAGCCGCAATACCCCTTGGAATGGCTGGACGTGAAAACGGGGGCCAAGAAGATATTGGACGCGGATGCGGGTTGGAAGGAAAGCGTTTGGGTCGGCGGAGGCAAGGTAGTGTGGGTCGATTACCGCCATAAGACCGCCTCGGACAAGAACGGCGAGATCTACATGTATGATCTGGCCGCCGGCGTCGGAAAGCGGATCACCAACAATGTCGGTTACCAGGCGAAGCCGGTGACGGACGGGAAGCATATCGCCTTCCTGGACTATTCGGCCGGCGCCAAGGCCGCCGTGACCCTTTATGATATCGCCGCGGGCACTTCAATCGTGCCGTCAGTGACGGATGCCCATCAGGACAATCCGCGCCTCGATGGGGATTGGCTGGTCTGGGAGGACTACCGCAACGCCAAGACCGATACCGCGAACGCGGACATCTACGCCTACGATATCAAGACCAAGGAGACCAAGGTCCTGTGCAATAAGCCCGGTTACCAGGGGAAGCCGTTCCTGCAAGGCACGGCCGTGGTCTGGGCCGACTACCGCAACGACAATGGCGACGGATCCAAGGTGGATATTTTCGGTTATGATCTGGCGGAAAACGCCGAACACCAGGTGGCCACCCGCGCCGGCTATGATGATTCCCCCGTATCGGACGGGAAGCGCATCGTCTGGTTCGGGACCGAGGGTTCGGCGATGAACTTGTATGTGGGGGATCTCGCCTTCGGGGGGGCCCCGGTACGCATCGGCGAACGGCCCTCAACGGTCCCGCGGACTTCCGCGCCGAAGTACCGGGTCAATGGACGCTTGAGCGTTCCCGCGGGCGGCAAAGCCCTTGAATCCGCGGCCTCGTCCGTGCGGGGATTCCCGGGCCTGGTGGAACGGCCTTGAATCGAACGACGGCCTTACGGGCCCGCTCCCGGATCGCGCTTGCCCTCTGCTCCCTGCTGCCCGCATTCCCATGCGCGGCCTGGACCCCGGCCGCCAAGCTGGGGTACCAGATGGACAGCGAGAATCTCATCTCCGCCTGGGACGCCCAGGCGGGCGCCGAAGGCATCAAGGGGGCCTTGGGTACCTTTGACGTTACGGCCGGTTACGCGCGCAACGGATTGGCGGCCAACCGCTTCGGGCTGAGGGAATTCTCCACGGACATCTTCGGATTGCAGGGGGCCTACCGGGCCATGCTCGGACGATACGGATTCGGGGCTCGCGCGGGCCTGTCGAGCCTGGAGGATTGGAAGGATTATTCCGTAGGCGGGGACGCTTCGCGCTATTGGGTTCCGATGGATGGGCTGGTGCTGAGGGCCAAAGGCTTGGCGGAAAGCCGCGTGGACAAGGAGAACCCCTTCCACGCCGCCCTGGCGATGCGCACCCTGACCACCCTGGGATCGGTGAACATGTCCTGGGACTCGTGGTACGTGGAAGCGGCCGCGGGAGCGCGCGATATCGATGCCGCCAGCGACGGCGCGGTGGACGCCTTGCTCGAGGATACCGCGGTGGTTCCCGGCATACCGGCCAACCGCATCCTCACGGGGTACCTGTACGGCTACCGCAGCCTCCTGGATTTCCTCACCGTGGGCGGTTTCGCCTCCTGGTCGGACAGCCATCGCGATTTCTACCGCTTCCTGCATCGGTCCCCTCCCCGCGTGGACAATTACATGTATTTCCCGTACGATACGCCCCTGGATTCCTATGCCGCCGGGGCCATCCTGGGGGTCGATTTCGACTGGGACAAGGGCGAGGTACCCATCGGGATCTGGTCCGCCAAGGTCACCGTCCCTTTCTATTCCCGCCGCGTCCAATCCTACCAGGCGCGTTCGCCCAACAGCATCCCGATGTGGGAAGGCTCCTATGTCTTCAACGGCAGCGAGCCCTGGTCCGGCGAGATCAAGGTGAAGAAAGCCATCGGCGAAAAGACCCGGTTGACCCTGGCCTACCGCTTCTTCCTGAAGCCGTACCTGGAGTACGGTTTCTTCGACAACCAAAGCTACCGCATGCACGCCCTGGAAATCAGGATCGGGGGCTGAGGGGCCATGCTTTTCAACTCCCTGCAATTCGCGCTTTTCTTTCCGCTGGCGACCCTGCTGTATTTCCTTTTGCCCCAGGGGATGCGGTGGGGGCTGTTGCTGGCGGCGAGCTGCTATTTCTACATGACCTTCGTCCCGGTCTATATCCTCATCCTGGCGGTCACCATCGTGGTGGACTACCTGGCGGCGCTATGGATGGGGGGGATGGGGCGGATGGAAAGCGCGGGACCTTCGGATGATCCGAAGCGGCGCTTGATCCTGATGGGGAGCCTCGCCTGCACCGTGCTCATCCTGGCCTTTTTCAAGTATTTCAATTTCCTGAACGGGAACATCGCCTTCCTGGCGCGCCATGCCGGTTGGGACTATCCCATCAAGGGCCTGGAAATCATCCTCCCCATCGGGCTTTCCTTCCACACCTTCCAGAGCATGAGCTACGTGATCGAGGTCTATCGCGGCAACCAGAAACCCGAACGGCATTTCGGGATCTACGCCCTTTACGTGATGTTCTATCCGCAGTTGGTGGCCGGACCCATCGAACGGCCGCAGAACCTGTTGCACCAGTTCCGGGAAAAGCATGCCTTCGACGCGCGACGCGTGATCGACGGCCTGAGGCTGATGCTCTGGGGCATGTTCAAGAAGGTCGTCATCGCGGACCGGCTCGCCCTTTTCGTCGACCCCATCTACGATCACCCCGCCGGGCATGAGGCGCCGGCCTTGATCCTGGCGACCTACTTCTTCGCCTTCCAGATCTACTGCGACTTCTCCGGGTATACGGATATCGCCATCGGCGCGGCCAGGGTGATGGGCTTCGATCTCATGAAGAATTTCAACCGTCCCTATGCGGCCGCTTCCGTGGCGGACTTCTGGCGCCGCTGGCATATCTCCCTGTCCTCCTGGTTCAAGGATTACCTGTATTACCCCTTGGGAGGCAATCGGGTGGGGAAGGCGCGCTGGATGGCCAATATCATGACCGTGTTCCTGGTAAGCGGGCTCTGGCACGGCGCGAATTGGACCTATGTCATCTGGGGCGCCCTGCACGGGATCTATATGGCCGCCGGGGCACTGGGGAGCGGCTTGCGGGAGAAGGCGGCCAAAGCCATCGGGCTGGATCGCCTTCCGGGCATCCGCCATGGCTTGAACGTCCTGGCTACCTTCCATCTGGTGCTCTTCGCCTGGATCTTCTTCCGCGCCCGGTCCCTGGCGGATGCTTTTCTCATCATCCGCACCATCGCCTCCGGCGCGGGCTTCCACGCGGAACGGATTCTCGCGGCGCATCCCTTGCCCGCACTGGCGGCCTGCCTGGGTGCCATCGCAATCCTGGAGGCGGCGCAATGGATCCATGCATCCCGCGGCGCCGCGAATCTGCTGACGCGCTTCCCGGCGCCCGTGCGTTGGGGGCTTTACCTGATAGTCCTGTTGTGCGTTCTCAACCTCCGGCCGGCCCAGGTGTCGCCGTTCATCTACTTCCAATTCTGAGCGGGAAATGGCCAAGTTCGCCCTGAAACTGTCCTTGTTCATGCTGCTGGCGGCCGCGGCCCAGGCCGTATTGTCCCTGGACTATGCCTGGCAGCCCGGTGCGGACGGCGCAACCCGGACCGCCGGCCTTTCCATCCCCCTCAAGATCGGCCTGCCGCCCTTGAACCGGTACAAGCCCGACTCCTCCATCCTGCTCTTCCAGAGCTACATGAAGCCCCATCCCAGGCTGGGCTTCCTGTTCAAGGAGAACCTAGGATCCTCCGGGGACGTGAAGCTGCAATGGGCGGACCAGGAGCCCGGCGCCATCCATTCCGACGAGACCGGATTCATCAACTCGCCTTTCGCCATCGCCGCCAAGCGGGAAGGCAAGCACGTGGACGTCATCGGGGTGGGTTCATCCTTCATGCAGGGCGCGGCGGAAAAGCTCCATGATTTCTTCTGGGCCAAAGGCCTGTTCTATTACAGCATGTCCACCCCGCGGCATACCCTCCAGCAGTTCACCGCCGTGGTGGAGGATTACGCGGCGCCCCTGAAGCCGGGATGGATCGTCTACGATCTGAACGAGGCCAGCTTCGAATTGATAACGGATTTCGATGAGTGGAAGAAGACGGATCAGGATTGGTTCTCCTACCATTCTGGAACCTGGTGCGGCCCCACCCGCCGCAAGTCCGATCATCTGCTCGATTCCCATCCCGCCCTGGAGGCCCTGTACGTGGGGATGCGCCGGCGCATCGCCCCCATCCCGCCCATCCCTTTGGCGACGGACAAGGAACTCGAGGAACGGGCCTTGCGGGAAATCCTCCGGGCCCGGGACGCGGCGGAGGCCAACGGAATCCGGTTCCTGGTCATGACCATCCCCAGCCGGGACGTGGCCATCTACGGGAAATCGACCCGCTGGTACCGGGTGGAAAGCATTCTGCCGAAGTTGCGCAAGGCGGGCGTGGACGTCCTGGACCTGAAACCCATTTTCGCGGCCGAGGACGATCCGCGGGCCCTCTACTTCAAGGTGGACGCCCATTGGAACGGCTACGGGATCTTCAAGGCCGCGGCGGCCCTGGCGATCCATTTCAACGAGACGGCCGTCCGGGATTCCACCCGGCGGGCGCGAGGCGATTCTTCCCAAGGAAAGGTAGGCGGCATATGACGGATCTATCACAATACCAGGCGGTCATCCTATGCGGCGGCATGGGCACGCGCATCCGGGCGGTGGGCGAAGACAAGCCCAAGCCCTTGATCGACGTGGGGGGGAAACCCATCCTTTGGCATATCATGAAGACCTATTCCTTCTACGGCGTGCGCAAGTTCGTCCTGTGCCTGGGCCACAAGGGCGAGACCATCATGAACTATTTCGAGAATTACCATGCGTACAACCATGACTTCACCATGACGGTCAAGGACAAGGACGCGAAGTCCTTCCACGACACCGGCAAGAACAATGATGCCGACGTGGACGACTGGGAAATCACCTTCGCCCTGACCGGCGAGGATACCATGACCGGCGGCCGCCTCAAGCGCATCGCCCGCCATATCCAGGGCGACCGCTTCTTCTGCACCTACGGGGACGGCGTTTCCGACGTGGACTTGCGCGAGCTAATGGCCTTCCACCTGAAAAAGAAGAAGACAGCCACCCTGACTGGCGTGCATCTCCCGACCACCTTCGGAATCGTGGAGGCCAATGAAGCCGGCGATATCACTTCCTTCCGCGAGAAGCCGGTCCTGCCGGGCCTCATCAACGGCGGCTATTTCGTCTTCGAGAAGAAGATCTTCGATTATATCGACGACGATACGACCGTACTGGAGGAAAAGCCCTTCAAGAGGATGGTCCGCGACAACCAGATATCCATGATGCGCTTCGAAGGTTTCTGGCATTGCATGGACACCTACAAGGACTACCAGAAGCTCAATGACATGTGGCGCGCCAAGGCGGCCCCGTGGAAGATTTGGTGAACCCGGGCCGAGTGGAAAGAGGAGCATAATATGGCGGATCAATTCGGCGGAATATACCAGGGGAAGACCGTCCTGGTCACGGGTCATACCGGGTTCAAGGGTTCATGGCTCAGCCTATGGCTCAAGAGCCTTGGGGCGAATGTCGTGGGTTTCTCCCTGGACGAACCCTCGGACCCCTGTCATCACAAGCTATTGGGGCTGGAAATGGTTTCCATTGTCGGGGACGTGAGGAACCCGGCCCATCTGGAGGCGGCGATGCGGAAGCATAAGCCCGCGGCCGTCTTCCACCTCGCGGCCCAGGCCCTGGTACGCAGGTCGTACGCGCAACCCATGGAAACCTTCCAGACCAATGTAATGGGGACCCTGAACGTCCTGGAGGCCTGCCGGAACGAACCTTCCGTCAAAGCCGTCCTCGTCATCACCTCGGACAAGGTCTATGACAACCAGGAATGGGCCTGGGGCTATAGGGAGAACGACAAGCTGGGCGGCTACGATCCGTACAGCGCTTCCAAGGCCTGCGCCGAAATCGCCCTGGCGAGCTTCCGGAACGCCTTCCTTAACCCCAAGGACTACGGGACCAAGCACAACCTGCTGGTCTCCTCCGTCCGGGCCGGCAACGTCATAGGCGGCGGGGATTGGGCCCTCGACCGCCTCATCCCGGACATCGTCCGGGCCGCGAGCAAGCGCGAGACCGTGATCATCCGCAACCCCGGGGCCACGCGTCCCTGGCAGCACGTCTTGGAGTGCCTGGCGGGTTACCTCATGGTGGGGCAAAGGCTTCTGGAAGGCTGGAGCGAGTTCGCCCGGGAATGGAATTTCGGCCCTTCCGAAACCGGTATCCTAAGCGTCGGGGACGTGGTGGTGCAGGTGAAGCAATACTGGCCGGAGTTCAACTACGAGATCAGGCGCCAGGAAGGCGATCCCCACGAGGCCTACGCCCTCACCCTGGATTCTTCCCTAGCCCGCATCAAGTTGGGATGGCGGCCGGTCTGGTCCGGTTCCCGCCAGGCATTCATGAAGACCATCGCCTGGTACCAACAGTACTACACGCGCGGCACCCTCCTCTCGGCGCAGGACCTGGCCGAATACGTGCAGGACGCCCAGGACATGGGCTTGCCGTGGGCCAAATGATCCTGGTGACGGGCGCGAACGGCTTCATCGGCAAAAGGCTGGTGGAGCGTTTGTGCGCGGCCGGGCTGTCCGTAACGGCCACCGGCAGGCGGCCGCATGCAGGGCCGGCCCTGCCCGCGGGTTGCGCCTATGTGGAGGCGGATCTCTCCGACCCCGCCGATGTCGCGGAATTGGCGGCCCATGGCCCCTATGGGACCATCCTCCACCTGGCCGCCACCGCGGTCTTCAAGGATACGCCGGAGACCGATCGGGAGATGTACCGTTCCAACGTAACCGCCACCTTCAACCTGGTGGAATTGGCCCGCGACCAAAAAAGCCGTTTCGTATTCCTGTCCTCCGGGATGGTCTACGGGGATCAAAGGGGTCCCTTCAAGGAATCCATGGCGACCCGCCCCGGCAACTTCTACGCGGTTTCCAAGCTGATGGGGGAGGAGATGATCCGGTTCGCGTCCCAGCGGCACGGGTTCGCGCACCTCATCTTCCGGATCGCCATCGTCTACGGACCCGGCCAGCCGGAAGGCATGTTCATACCCTCCCTGGTCCAGGCCCTTTCGGCGGGAAAGGATTTCCCCATGACCGAAGGCAACCAGATCCGGGATTTCCTGTATATCGAGGATTGCCTGCGGGCCATCCATCTGGGCGCCACGGGGGAGGCGCAAGGGACCTTCAACCTGGCCACGGGCCTGCGGACCACCATGCGCGAGGTGGGGGAGACAGCCGCCGCGATCGCCGGGGCGAAGGAGGCGCTCAAGCCCGGCGCCTTGCCTTACCGTCAGAACGAACTCTGGGAATACTACATGGAAATCGCGGCGATCACCTCCGCCTTGGGGTGGCGCCCGGAAGTGGGCCTCAAGCAGGGCCTGGAAAGAATGGTGCAGCATGCCCTCTCGAATCGGAAGTAAGCCGGCCCGGGTAACGCCGATGTTTACAAGGTCCCGCATGCCCGCCATCCTCGTCATGATCGCAATGTCGGCCGCCTGCCTGGGCGCCTTCCCTGGAGCTGCCGGCGCGATGGCCGCGAAAACCGCCACCGTCGCCAAGGCCGGAGCTTCCAAACCGGTTACCGCCGCCGTCCCGCCTTCAGGCAAACCGGCCTCGGCCGAAGCGCCTCAGGGCTGCGCCGTTCCGGCCATCCTGAGCCTCCTGGGGGAAGGCGATTTCGGCAAAGCCCTGATGGAAGCCGAGTCCTGCAAGGGGACCCGGGAATACGCGCGTCTTAAAGGTCAATCCTTCCACGGCCTTTTCCAGGCGGACTCGGCCGTTTTCTATCTGCGCCAGGCCATGGCGAACGGCCAGGACGATGCCGTGAAGGTGACCCTCGCGGAAGCCCTCATCTGGAAGAAGGAGACCAAGGAGGCCTTGCGTCTGCTGGAAAGCGTCCAGGACAAGGGCACGCCTTCCTATTACAAAGCCATGGCCGCCCGCTATGAGGCGGAAAGGAAATTCCCGAAGGCGTTGGAGATGTACGATAAGGCCCTGTCCATGGAGAAGGTCTCCTTCGGCACCCGCTTCCGCAAGGCCATGCTGCTCTCCTGGATGAAGAAGCTGGACGCCTCCGTCTCCCTTTACACCGAACTCATCGATTCCCCCGGGACCCCGCCTTCATTCAAGTCCCGGTGCGTCATCCGCCGCGCGGAAGTGCGTTCATGGAACCATGAAATGGACAAGGCCGCGGCCGAATTGACCGCCCTGCTCGCCAAGGAGCCCGCGAACGGGGAGGCCCACCTCCAGTTGGGCCAGGTCCTGGAATGGCAAGGCAAATACAAGGATGCCAAGGGGCAGTACCGCGACGCCCTGGTGGCGGATCCCGAGAGCGCTGCGGCCAAGGCCAAACTCGAGGAACTGCTTTGGGTGAAGTGACCTGCGATACGGGAACGCGGACTATCCGGATCTCGGTCCTGGATCGGATCCTGATGTTCCTGCTCCTGACGGCCGCGGTGGAATCGGCCCTTTACTTCGCGGACTTCTGGTTCCTGGGCGGGCACCGCAAGAACCTGTGGCTGTTCCCGATCCTGAGCTACGCCGTTTTCCGCAGCATCGGCAGGAACGTAGTGAGCTGGTTCATCTTCCAGTTCACGACCATCCCGAAGCCCGGGCCCGCGCGGCCGGATGCGACCGTGGACGTCCTGATGACGGCCATGCCCGGCGAACCTTTCGCCATGTTCGAGACCAGCCTCAAGGCCATAGCCGCGATCCGCCATCCCCACCAGGCCTACCTGCTGGACGGAGGGAATGATCCGGCCCTGCGCGATATCTGCGCGCGCCTGGGGATAAACCATATCGACTGCCGCGGTATCCAGGGCGCCAAGGCCGGCAAGATCAACCATTGCCTGCGGAACCACGCCAAAGGCGAGTTCGTGCTCATCCTGGATCCGGATCATATCGCGGAGCCGGATTTCCTGGACCGGACCCTGCCCTGCTTCACCTCCGGCGATATCGCCTTCGTCCAGGTGGTTCAGGCCTACCACAACGTGAAGAAGAGCTGGGTGGCGCATGGCGCGGCCGAGCAGACCTTCGGTTTCTACGGGCCCTTGATGATGGGGTTGGGGGGCCTGGGCGTCCCGGTCGCCATCGGCGCCAATTGCACCTTCCGGCGCAAGGCCCTGGACGATATCGGCGGGCACGCGGAATCCCTGGCCGAGGACGCCAATACCTCCCTGCGCATGCATGCGAAAGGATGGAAGAGCGTCTATCTGCCGTACCGCGCTTCCTACGGCCTGGTTCCGGAGGATCTGAGATCCTTCTATCACCAGCAATTGAAGTGGGCCGCCGGCATGTTCCGGCTTTTCCTGGGGGATTACCTGCGCAATATCCCGCGCTTCGGCCTGGCCGCGCGCCTGAACTACTTCTTCTCGGGCGGGCATTACCTGGTCGGCTTCGCCACCATGCTCACCATGGTCCTCCCCATCCTCTTCCTCTTCGGGCGCATCTTCGCCGTGGAGATGTCCTTCACGGAATTCGCCTGGCATATCGCCCCCTACCTGTTCTTCTCCACCTGGATGAGCCTGTACGTGCAACGATGGTATTCCGACGATTCGGAAAAGGGCTTCCCCTGGCGATCCATGTTCCTGGAGAAGGGCACCTGGTTCATCTACTTCCTGGCCTTCGCCTATACCCTGGCGGGGAAGAAGGTCCTGTACCTTCCCACCCCCAAGACCGCGGACAAGGGAGGCACGGCCTACCTGGCCTTGCCCCATGTCATCGTCATCGTGCTTTCCGCGGCCGCGGTCGCCTACGCCTGGTTGACCTATCCGCGCATCGACGACGGCACGCGGCTGATGGCCGTCTTCGCCGTGCTCAACATCGTCTCCCTGTTGCCGGTCACCTGGATCTGCCTGCGGGATTACCTGCCCTTCCGAGACCGCGGGGCGGAGGCATGAAGGGCCCGCGTCTCCTCCTCATCGGTGCCCTCTTCGCCGCCTTTATCCTGGGGCTATACCGTTCCGCCGTTCCCAGGCTGCAGGCCTTCGCGATCGCCGCCTACCATGATCAGGTCGTCAAGAGGATGGTGAAGTCCAAGGAATCCCTGGTCACCGGACCGGGATTCCGCCTGGGCCTGTACCGGCCCGAACTTCCGTATCATTTCCAGAAGGTCTTCGAAGTCGAGGACAGCCTGGATGCGCGCGTCTCCATCATTTCCTTCTACCAGGCCTGGGGCGAAGGGAAGGCGCACGATCTGAACCGCGGCCTGCTCGACAATATCGCGCGAGGGGGATACGTTCCGATGATCACCTGGGAACCGTGGGTTTCCGCCTTCGAAAGCCATAAAGGCGCCTCGCCCGAATCCAGTCTCGTCATGGTGGCCGAAGGCGAATTCGACGGCTACATCCGCGCGTGGGCCCGCGAGGCGGTGCGGTTCGGCCGGCCCATGTACCTGCGCTACGCCCATGAGTTCTCGAATCCCTGGTATGGCTGGAGCAGCAAGTACGGGAACGATGAAGCGACCTTCATCCGGGCCTGGAAGCACGTGCACGGGATCTTCCGGGAGGAAGGGGCGCGCAATGTCGCCTTCGTCTGGAACCCCTATCAGCCTTCCGACACCCTGTTCTATCCCGGCCCGGAGTTCGTGGATTGGATCGGCCTGGACGTTTTCAATTTCGGGCCGGTGGCGGAAAACGGTTACTGGATCGGTTTCTCCAGCGTGCTCCAGGGTCTCTACCGATCGGTGGAAGGCTTCCGTAAACCGGTGATGGTCGCCGAAGCGGGTTCCGTCTCGGAAGGCGGCAGCAAAGAGGAATGGTACCGGGAAATGTTCCGGGACCTCGCCTCCGGGCGTTTCCCGCTCGTGAAGGCCCTGGTGGTTTTCGATAATCCCTCCAGCAAGGCCCCGAACGGGCTTCCGGTGGACCTTTCCATGACCTCGGATTCGACCTTGTATGCCCGGCTGAAAGCGGAAGGCCTGGTGCGTAAACTCGGCATTCCCCCCAAGCCCCGCTGATTCCGCCGCTCCGGGGATATGCGGACCGGCGCTGGGCCGATCCGTCCGGCGGGCTATTCCAGGATTTCGAGGGTGAGGGATTTCGAGTCCGGCTTCTGGTTCTCGAAAGCCATCTTGATCCAGTCCGCCGATCTGGAGACGGTCGATACGGTCACCTCATCGACCGTTCCGGGCCAGGGGAATTCGCCGGCATAGCTGCTCCCGATCGTGAATCCCGTCGCCGTGGTCGCCAAGTCCTTTGCGGCGATACCTGCCCGGACGCCGTCCACGTAGATGCGGCTCGAGGTCCCGTCGTAATCCAAGGTGATTTGGTGCCATTCCCGATCCACCTCGGCCACGGTCGCGTAATCGCTGAAGGGTCCCCACTGCCAAATGCTCCAATGCCCCAGGTCATTGGCCGCCCCGAAGGTCGCGAGATTGGCGGCGCTGCCGTAATCCATGAGATGGGCCCGGACGGCCGGATTGGAGGATTTCCCCCAGGCGCTCATGCTGCGCGGCGCCTTGCCCGTGGGGAAGCTGCCCGTTACCTTGATCCATTGGGCCACGCCGTCCAGATTCTGCCCCAATCCCACCGCGCCCGCCGCCGTGGTGGCCTGGGTCATCGCGACTCCGGTGCCGGTCCTTCCGGAGCCGGTCGCGTCCGAGAACCCGGCCGGTGCGGCGCTTCCCGTTTCCCCCAGATGGAGGACGGCCGAAAAATGGTTCATCGGACCGAAGACGCCGGGGCCATAGGAATGGTCGTCCGCCTGGGCGTTGCCCCAATGCATGCGGAAGAAGCCTGCGGCGCTGTTGCCTTCCACCGTGGGTACGCGTACCCAGATCTCCGCCAGGCCCGCGGCGGAGTCCCATCGTTCCACCTGGTACCCCAGTTCCTTCCCGTCCCGATCCGAAAAGCGGACGTCCCTGCCGTCCGGAGCGGCCTGGCCGAAGTCGAAACCCGCCGCAGTCAATCTCACCAGCATCGGAACGGAGGCCAGGTCTCCCGCGATGCCGGCGCCGGACGGGGTCGTATTGATATGCCAGAGTCCGTGATGCGCCCAGGCCGCGAACACGGCCCATTCCGTGGCGGAATCCGGCCGGATGTCGATGCTGTCGGTGATGCGCACGAGCGCCGTATCCTCCGGGGTCCGGGCCCAGAAAACCGGAGGGAGGCGTCCCATGGGCAAGGAATCGATTTCGATCACGGGCTCTTCGATTTCCGCGGGTTGGATCCGGCGGACTATCGTGGTGCCTTGGATGAATAGTTGGCCTTTATGCCCGGCATCCCAAATCAACCTGAGTCTGCCGGTCCGGGCCAAACCGGCCTTGGGAAGGGTCCGGGATCCCGCGGTGGAAACGATTTGGCCCGGTAGGAACAACCGGGTCCCGTCCAAGGGCTGGAAGGCCTCCAGATTGTAACGGCCGGGAGGAACGTTCTTGAACGCGTAATGGCCAGCGGCGTCGGTGATGGCCGCCAGGGAATCCGGGAACGTCCCGGAGGCCAGGGGGTCGTAGGCTTCCGGCACCAGGCGCACCCGAACGCCCTGGAGCATGCCGGTGGAAGCGATGATTTCCCCGTCGGTGGTTTCGATCCCGCCTCCGCCCGCCAACTCTTCCGGTTTGCCCTGGAAGCAGGCGTTCAGCCACAAGAACGCGATGGCGCATAGGGATGGAATCACGCGCCGGCCAAGGGCCGGGAGGTAACGGGCAGGATACGAGGTCGGGGTTTTACGGGCCATCGACCTTGGAGAGCGGATAAACGTTGAAGGTGACCTGGTAGACGCGATCGGGGGCGGGAGCGTTCCTGGCCAGCTCCAGGATTTTCTTCCGGAGGGCCGAAATCTCCCCGCGGATGCGCTGGAACTCCGGCTCGGACAGGCTCAAGGTAAGGGTGGAATGGCTGCGGTGCCGCCCGGGGACCAGTTGATAGCTTCCCTTGGCCAGGTCGAGCGCCGCCATCTGGAATTGGGTGATGGCCAGGGACTTCCACTTATCGCCCGTGGTCACGGCCGCGTCCACCCGTTCATAGACGCCCCCGTGCTTGCGGATGAGGCCCAGCTTTTCCAGGACCTTCACGGCTTCCTTGGCCTCCGCCACGGAAATCCTGGGGACGAGGGCATCGCCCAGTTCCTTGAAGTCGTCCTTGAAACGGGTGAAGCTGATGAGCTCCCGCACGGCGAGGTAATACCATTTGGTGAACAACTCGTACTGGCTGGCTTCCAGGGTTTTCGGCTTCCCGCGTTTGAGGGACAGGATGCGTTCGTAGAAATGCTCCTTGTCCTCATGGGTCTTTGCCTGGTTGAAGTGCACCAGGTTCTCGAAATACTCAAGGTCCGGCCCCTTGAGCTTGAACACCTCGCCCAGGCTCAGAGCGGTGCGGAGCGAGATATTGGATTTGCCCTGGATGATCTGGGAGAAGAAGCCCGCGGATTTGAATCCCGCCTTCAAGGCGATATAGCGGTAGGAAAATTTGGGATCCTTGCGCTTGCGCTCTTCGTACAGCTCCTTCAGCAGCAAGCGGTAGTCGGAATATTCTGAAAGCTCCATGGGTATGCCTACATCCTAAGCGAAGGACGCCTTTTCGGCAAGCGGAAAGTCATTCGAATTGGGCCCATCGCGGGTACGCGGTGTTTAGTGGTAATGATCGGAAACATTCAAGGCCGAGCATAAAGGGCATTCGAATCGGGATCGGGGACTCCGAAGGTGTTTAAATTCCGGGTAATGCCCGCTTGGCGGGCAAGGGGGTTCCGAGTGGGCGTTACGATAGGGAAAAGGGCGGATGGTTGGTTGCGGGTGTTTTCCAGGATAAGGCCAGTGAACGATCCTACGCGCGTTTTTCGGGCTGCCATGGCCCGCATGGCCGCCTCGTTCCCGGCGCAGTCCCGAACCGAGCGTACGGACCCGGCTTGATGGGTTCCATCTTCCGGACCGCTTACGAATTCGTCCTGGCGGATTTCCTCGACGCCCCCAGACCCCGGCTGGTGAAACTGATCCTGTCCGCCCAGGACGTGGAACGCCCGATCGTGCTGACCATGTACAATGTCATGAGGACGGGCATCGCCGCCGCCGAGGACATCCTTTCCAAGGGCAAGAGCGTACGGATCGAGTACGGGAATCCCGGTTCCGCCTTCAAATCGAGGACCCTGTCCGATTTCGGGGATCTGGAAAGGTGGAGAGGCCTGATCAATACCATAGAAATCGCCTTTCCGTCGCCACAAGCGGAAGCGGATCCGTATTCGGCATCGATTCCCCGGGCGGGCTCCTTTTAAGGTCAAGGTGACCCCGGAATCACCGCCTCGAACGGTTCCCGCGACGGCCTGGCTCCCACGCCCGCGGTATATTCAGCCAGTCTGAATCCCGGGAGGTGGCGATGGCATCTGCAGCGAAGCGTGGAAGTAACGGCCGGGTACGCGTCGCGTTCGGCGTGGGGTTGCTTTTAGGACTTGCAGAGCTTACGGTCGCGGTCACCCCGATTGCGGCCGTGGAGTTGGGGACCTACAAAGGTTGCTCCGCCAAGGATACCGATTTCGATTTCACCCCCATCGCCCTCAAGGGAAAGGATACCGAAGAACCGCTCAAGCTCGGTTTCGGAAAACGGGCCGGCGGGATCGTGGATGTGTTCTTCGTGGAACGCAAGGGCGCGGTCAAGAAGTACGACGGCGAAACCAGGACCGTCTCCCTCCTGGGAACCATACCTTGCGCCACCGGCAATGAAGACGGCCTTACCGGGATAGCGGTCGATCCGGATTTCCAGCGCAACCATTACCTCTACTTCTCGTACGGATTCCAGGGGGCGGATACCTCCTTCCGCATCGCCCGCATCCCGGTAGGCGAGGACGGCAAGCTGGACCTCGCCCGGGAAAAGGTCCTGATCAAGATCCGCAGCCTGCGCAACCAGCCCCATACCGGCGGAGCCATGCAGTTCGATGCCTACGGCGATCTATGGGTTACCGTAGGCGACAACGGCACCTCGGAGGCGGGTCCGGGCAATACCGCGGATCTGCGCGGCGGGATCCTGCGGATCCATCCGGACGATTCTCCCCTGGGCTACTCCATCCCGCAGGGGAATTTCGGCCAGCACTTCGCGGCGAAATTCCAGGCCCAAGGCAATGCCGCCCTGGCCAAGGACTATGCCGATCCCGCCAAGGTGCGGCCGGAGATCTACGTGAAAGGCACGCGCAACGCCTATTCCCTCGCCCTGGATCCGGTGCGCCGATGGCTGTCCTGGGGAGACGTGGGTCCCGATTTCGGCGCGGTGTCCGAGGAGAACAATCTGGTGAAGGAGCCCTACTATACGGGCTGGCCGTATTTCGCCGGCAAGCTGGATTTGACCTCGATTTACGGGACTTCCTTCGCGAAAAAGGATCGCGCCGCTCCCATGAACGCCACCGCGGTCGCCGGCGTGCATCAGCTTCCCGCCAACCGCGAACCCATCTACCAGCGCGTCCAGGGCTGCGCCATCAACGGCCCCATCCTCCGGTATGACGGGGCGAATGCGTATGCCGGCCAGATCCCGCCGCAATTGGATCGCAAATGGATCATCGGCGATTGCAACGGGAGCTTCGGAAACCACCTGCTGACCCTGAACGATCGGGGGGACAGCGTCATCTCGGACGTCAAGGCCTTCGACCTGTTCCACGTGGCCGTGGTGGTCGACATCCAGCAGGGACCGGACGGGGCCATCTATTACATCGGATGGCAAAGCGGGATCTACAGGGCGGATTACAAGGGCCAATGCAAGGATCCCGCCTTGCTTGCGGAGAAGGCCGGATGCGCGGATCCGAAGGATCCGAATTACGATGCGAAGATCGACCCGGCGTTCCACGACCCCCGCGCCTGCGGGAATGCGACCTCGATCCGCCCCGCGTCCCAAGGAAAAGAATGGCTAACGGCCTATCGCGATGGATTCTCCGTGCGCTCTATCGGGCCGCATACGATACGGATCCTGGATATGCAGGGACGGATCATTTTTTCCGCCGAGGGGGATGGGCCGCGGAATTATGCGCTTCCGAAGGGCGCGGTCCCGGGAATCTACCGGGCTCTCGTCACGACGAAGGATGCTACGTCTTCTTCAGGCTTGAACCGGCTCTTCGATTAGGCGGAACCCCGCATTCCGGTAGCAGATGGATTCCTCCCGTTCGTCAGGAGCGGTGAGGACGCATTGATGCCGCGAATGATCCATACCTTGGTTGCCGCCCTGATCCTGGCGGCATGTTGCCGGGCGGAACCGGATTATGCCGACCGCTTCGCGATCGGGGCCAACTATTACGCCCTCACCTATCATCCCGGCGGCGGTGGAGCCGAATATCCGCGGCAATTGGACGACAAGGCCTATTGGGTTTTCCAGGTGGGCGCGGAAACCTATGCGGACTATTATGTGTTGCCCTGGCTGCTGGTGCGCGGCGCGGGAGCCCTCTATAAGGATTGCGCCGACGTCTGGGCCGGCTTCGCCCATCTCGGCTTCCGGCTCAATTGGGCGCCGGCGGACCGATTTGCTCTTCGCATCGGCATCGGCCCCAGCCTGCTCTGGCGCGAAAGCTGGTTGGGCCGGGTGGAACGCTATCGCTCCGACGCGTTCTTCGGACGCCCCAGGCCCTCGGATCGTTTCCAAAGCGCTTTCATCTGGTTCGGCGGGAACGTGGAAACCGAATTCAAGATCGGCCATGGTCTGGGTATCCTATACAGCGTGGTCCCCGGATACCCCTTCGTCATCACGTCGAGCCTGGGTTTGCGCAAGGGTTTCTGAGGCGGGACGCAAAAAGGCCCGGTTCCCTCGCGGAAAACCGGGCCTTAAAAATTGGTCGGGATGGCGGGATTCGAACCCACGACCCCTTGCTCCCGAAGCAAGTGCTCTACCAGACTGAGCCACATCCCGTCGACCAAGGGCAAAGTAATTTAGTTTCCCGAGCCTGAACTGCCAACCGGCTGAAAACCCCCAAAACAAAAGGCGGACCCCGCTGGGTCCGCCTCTACATTCCATCCCAGGCTCAAGCCTGGAGGCTTCGGTTGGCCGGGAATCCGGCTTCCCGGGTTCTCCAACCGCGCTTTACAGGCTAGTTCTCGTCGTAGTGGTAACCGGCTTCCCCGTGGTCGGCGAAGTCGAGGCCCTGCAGTTCGTCGTCATGGCTGGGGCGCAGGCCCACCACCACCTTGACGATGAAAACCAGCACCAAGGTCCCGATGATGGCGAGCGCCATGGTGAAACCGATGGCCTTGAGCTGTTCGATCCACAGGGTCTTGCCTACGATGTCCTTGAGATTCAGGTTCAGGTTGGCGTTCACCGAAGGATCGGCCAGGAATCCGGTGACCAGGGCGCCGAGGGTTCCGCCCACGCCGTGCACGCCGAAGGTATCGAGGGCGTCGTCGTACTTGAACCAGTTCTTGAGCTGGGTGACGGCCAGGAAGGGGACGATGCCGGCGAGCACGCCGATGATGACCGCGCCGGTGGCGTTCACGAAGCCGGTGGCGGGGGTGATGACGACCAGGCCGCCGACGGCGCCGGAGCAGAAGCCGAGGACCGTGGGCTTGCCGCGGAAGATCCATTCGAGCATGGGCCAGACGAAAGCGGCGACGGCGGTGGCGAGGGTGGTGGTCATGAAGGCGTTCGAGGCGACGCCGTCGGCGGCGACGGCGGAGCCGGCGTTGAAGCCGTACCAGCCGACCCAGAGCATGCCCGTGCCGATCGCGGTGAGGACCAGGCTATGCGGGGCGAAGTTCTTCTGGCCGAATCCGACGCGCTTGCCGAGGATGAGGCAGAGGACCAGGGCGGACCAGCCGGAGGACATGTGCACGACGGTTCCGCCGGCGAAGTCGATGGCCTTGATCTTGGCGGCGGCGTTCCACACGCCGTTCATCATGCCGTCCACGCCCCATACCATGTGGGCCAGGGGGAAGTAGACGACCAGCATCCATCCGAGGATGAAGAGCATGATGGCGCTGTACTTCATGCGCTCGGCGATGGCGCCGACGATCAGGGCGGGGGTGATGATGGCGAACATGAGCTGGTACATGGCGAAGACGTTCTGGGAGACCCAGCCCGCGTAATTGGTATTGGGGGCTGAGGTCACGCCCTTGAGGAAGGCGAAATGCAGGCCGCCGAGGAATTGCGAGCCGGCGTCGAACGCGAAGCTGTATCCGAAGGCCCACCACATGATGGTGACCAGGCCGGCGCAGCCGAAGCACTGCGCGATGACGGAAAGGACGTTCTTGGTGCGGACCAGGCCGCCGTAGAACAGGAACAGGCCGGGCAGGGTCATGAAGAGCACCAGGGCCGCGCAAACCATCATGAAACCGTTATGGCCGGGGCCGGGAACGCCGACCAGGGAGTGGGCCGGGGAGACATTGTTCATGTACGCTTCCAGATCCGAGATGCGGGCCAGGGTGGCGGAGTCCACGCCTGCGGGAGCGGCGGCAACGACCGGAGCGGCCGCTTCGACGGCCTTCGCCGTATCGGCGACCGCGGTCTCGGCGAAACTGGCCGTTGCGCCCAGCAGGCTGAGGGCGATGGCCCAGGCCGCGAGAGGCTTGAATCGATTGGCTATGCTTTTCATCATTTTAGGGTTCCTCGATTTTTGATTCTGTTTCTCTTTCCGACCCGGCCCAGAGGAAACTCATTTCTGGCTTCAACTACGGTGTATAGCATCGACTATGCCAAAGCGAACAAATGGGCGGATTCGGAATTAAAATGGAAACCCGAAGCCCTGGTCGTCCGGATTCTGTCACCATTTGTCAACAAAAACTGCCAATGGGTGAATTGTTAAGCTAAAAAGTGACAAATCAGGGGCGGTCAGGAGGTTGGAGCGGGGTGTTCGGTGCGGAGCAGTCGGACAGCGCGGAAGTCAGAAGGCCAGGTGCTTCTTGACGCTTTCCTCGGTCAGCTCTGAGGTCTTGCCGCCCTGGACCATGGTCCCGCGTTCCATGATGTAATACCGATCGCCCAGGCGGCGCGCGAAGTCCAGGTATTGCTCGACGAGGAGGACCGCGATGTCCCCCTTGGCCTTGAGGCCTAACAGGACCTTTTCGATATCGTCGATGATGGAAGGCTGGATGCCCTCGGTAGGTTCATCCAGGAGGAGCACCTTGGGTTTGCCGAGCAAGGCGCGGGCGATGGCCAATTGCTGTTGCTGGCCGCCCGACAGGTTCCCGCCCAATCGCTTGAGCATGCCGGCGAGGAAAGGGAACAGGCCGAAGACCTCCTCTTCGGGAATCCTCTTCAGGCGATCCGGCCGCGCCTCCAGGCCCAGCAACAGGTTCTCTTCGATGGTGAGCCTGGCGAAGATCTCGCGGCCCTGGGGCACGTAGGCGATTCCGGCGCGGGCGCGTTTCTCAGGGGGCAGGCCGTTCAGGGATCGGCCCTGGAACGCGACCTCGCCCTTGCGAGCGGGCAGCAGGCCCATGATGGCCTTCAGCAGGGTGGTCTTTCCCACGCCGTTGCGGCCCATGAGAGCGGTGATGGTTCCCGGTCTCAATTCCAGGTTCACGTCGCGCAGTACCTGGCTTTCGCCGTAATGGATGTCCAGGCCCTTGACCCGCAGCAGCGGCGCCGTCGCGGATACTAAGCCTGCGGCGGCCTGGATCGATTGGGGGGAGAGGGTCGCGGTATCGGACATGTTCAGGGATTCCCTCCGGCGGAGCCGACCGCGGCGGGCGCCGTCGCGAGCCGTTCGGCTTTTTCGGCCCGGGTCCCGTGGGAACGGCCCAGGTAGCGTTCGATGACCTGGGGATCGTCCTGCACCTTCTCGATGGGCCCTTCCGTGAGGATCTTGCCCTCGCAGAGCACCGTCACCTTCCGGGCGAGTTGCTTGACGAACTCCATGTCATGCTCGATGACGATGATGGAATGGCGGTCGGCCAGGTCCAGGAGGAGCCGCCCGGTCTTGGCGGTCTCCTCGTCGGTCATGCCCGCGGCGGGCTCATCGATCAACAAAAGTTTGGGATCCTGCAGGATCAACATCCCGATTTCCAGCCATTGCTTCTGGCCATGGGAGAGGAATGCCGCCTGCATGGACAGGGCGTCCTTGAGGCCAACGGTCTCCGCGACCTCCTCGATACGGGTCTTGGCCTGCGGCGTGAGGCGGTAGAAAAGGGACCGCCAGACCTTGCGATCGGTCTTGAAGGCCAGCATCAGGTTGTCGAAGACGGACAGGCTGCCGAACACGGAGGGCGTCTGGAACTTGCGGCCCACGCCCAGTTCCACGATCTCCTGCTCGTTCAAGGACACCAGGTCCTTCCCTTCCATCATGGCGCTTCCCGTATGCGGCTTGGTCTTGCCGCATAGGACGTCCATGAAGGTGGTCTTGCCCGCGCCGTTGGGTCCGATGACCACGCGGAGTTCCTTTTCCTCGAGTTCGAAGAAGGCGATGTCCAGGGCCTTGAACCCGTCGAAGGATACCATCAGGTCCTCGACGTGCAGGATGCGTTTGGTCATACGCTCTCCTTGAGGACGGCGGTCGCTTCCACGGTGGCGGACGCGGCTGATGCATTGGTGGTTGCGGCATTGGCCGTAAGGGTGGTTTCGGCACTGGCCGTAAGGGCGGTTCCGGCACCGGCCGCAAGGACGGTTCCGGATAAGCGGGCGTCGTCATCGGATTGCGAGGCATGAGACGCTTCCGGGATAGGAGCTGGTTTGGCCTTGCCCCGGCGCAGCTTCAGCTTGGCGAGGGCACCGACCGCGCCTTCGGGGAAGAAAAGCACCACGGTGATGAACAGGATGCCCAGGAAATACGACCAGGACCCGGGGAAGTGGCTGGTCAGGAAGCTGTAGGCCAGGCTGACGCCGATGGCGCCCAGGATGGGACCACCCAAGGTTCCGCGTCCGCCCACGGCGGCCCATACGATCATCTCCAGAGAGCTCTTCACGTCCATGCGGCCGGGGGTGATGATGCCGGTCTGGGGGACGTACAGGATGCCGCCGATTGCGGCCAGCAGGGCCGCGACGCAGAAGGCGAAGAGCTTATAGCGCGTGACCGGGAAGCCCGTGAAACGCAGGCGATGCTCGCTGTCGCGGATGGCCACCAGCACCTTGCCCAGCTTGGAGCCCACCATATAGCGCGCCCCGAAATACGCCAGGGCCAGGATGACGGCCGTGAGGACGTAGAGCCAACGCTTGGAGGACGGATCCGACAATTGGAAGCCGAGCAGGGTCTTGAAGTCCGTGAGGCCGTTGGTGCCGCCGAGCATGGTCTCGTTGCGGAGGAAGATGAGCCACATGGCCAGGGCCAGGGCCTGGGTGATGATGGAGAAATAGACGCCCTTGATGCGGCTGCGGAAGGCAAAGAAGCCGAAGACGAAGGCGAAGGCGACCGGGACGGCCAGCGCCAAGGCCAGGGCCACCGGGAAATGCCGGAACGGTTCCCAGAACCAAGGCAGTGCCTTGACCTGGTTCCATACCATGAAATCCGGCAGGGAGCTCCCGTATACGCTCTTGGTCCCCGTCTTGAGGAGCATGTGCATGCCGATGCAGTAGCCGCCCAGGCAGAAGAATACGGCCTGGCACAAGGACATGATCCCGGTATAGCCCCAGATGAGATCGATGCCCAGGGCCGCCAGGGCGAAGCAGAACCACCGCCCCATCAGGTTCAGGTTGAGATCGGAAACCACGCCGAAGGCGTTGAGGATCGGCACGACCACGATCGCCAACCCCGCCAGGACGAGCGCCGTGCGCTCCCGGCGCGCGAATAGGCCGAATACCCTAGGTGTCTTCATTCCTGCCTTTCGCCGGGAACAGGCCCGAGGGTCGGTTCTGGAGGAACAGGATCACCAGGCCGAGCAATACGACCTTGGCGTACACGCTCTGCAGGAAAGGTTCCAGGAATTTGTTCAAGGTGCCGATGCCCATGCCCGAGATGACCGTGCCGGCCAGCTTGCCCACGCCGCCGGTGACCACCACCATGAAGGAATCCACGATATAGTTCTGCCCCATGCTCGGATCCACGTTGCCGATCTGGGTCAGCGCGCAGCCCGCCACGCCCGCGATGCCGGTGCCCAGGCCGAAGGTCAGGGCGTCCACGCGGCGGGTCGCGATGCCCAGGCATGAGCTCATGGAACGGTTCTGGGTGACGGCGCGGATCTTGGTGCCCAGACTGGTGCGGTAGAAGGCCCAGCTGACCGCGGCCACGATGACGGCGGTCAGGAAAAGGATGAAGATGCGGTTGAACGGCAGCACCACCTGCGGGAAGATTTCCCATCCCCTCGCCAGGAAGGAGGGCGTCGAGACGGCGGTGAGATCGCCGAACAGGCTGCGCGCGGTCTGGATCAGCAGGAGGCTCAGTCCCCAGGTGGCCAGCAGGGTTTCCAGGGGACGCCCGTACAGGCGCTTGATGATGGTCATTTCCACCACCATGCCCACGCCGCCCGCGGCCAGGAAGCTGAGCGGCAGGGACAAGGGCAGGAACCAGTCGAAGCAGGAGGCCGGCAGGTATTTCTGGAAGGCGCCCTGGATGAGGAAGGTGGCGTAGGCGCCGATCATCATGAACTCCCCGTGCGCCATGTTGATCACGCCCATCAGGCCGAAGATGATGGCGAGGCCCAGGGCCATGAGGATGAGGATGGAGCCGAGGCTCAGGCCCGTGAAGACGTTCTGCACCGCGCCCGTGAAGCTCTGGAAGGATTCGATGTTATGGATGGCCTTGTCCACGGATTTGCGGACCCGGGGATCCGCCTCGGCGGGATTGTCCGTGGCCACCATGGCCTTCAGCTCCGGGAGCACGTTCACGGAGTGGATGGCGCCGAGACGCGCGGCCGCTTCGGCGCGGGCCGCGGGATCGGCGGACTTGAGATCGATGCGGGCCAAGGCCTCGTCCATCAGTTGGATGACGCCGGCATCGGTTTCAGACGCGCGGGCGGTCTTGAGCAGGGGGGTCAGGGCCGCGTCGCCGGTTTCGCCCAGGGCCAAGGCCGCGGACTTTCGCTTCAGGCGGTCCGGGCTTTTCAGATCCATGGCCGTGAGCACGGGCTGGATCATGGCGCGCACTTCCCTGTCGGTCTCCAGTTCCACCAGGTCCACCAATTTCGCGTAAGCGGGCCCTCCGGTCGCGGTCTTGAGGGGTTCCATCGGCAGCACGCGCAGCAAAGGGACCCAGGTCTCATTGTCGCGCTCTTCTTCCGCGCCGCCGATGACCAGCATCCTGCCGGCCGCTCCGGATTCGGGTCCGGCGTATTCGTAAACGTTGCCCTTGAAAAGGTTCTGGAACAATCCCTGCAGGCCGGCCTCGCCGCTTGCCAGCAGGGCGGTAACGGTTTCCGTGCGGGTGTCCGGGTTGAAGAGCAGGGTGTCGAGCAGGGCTTGAGGCGTCCCGGGCGCGGGGCGCCTTTGCGCGCTGTCCCGGGCCGTGGACGCGGGTCGGCCGGCTTCGGCCGGAGCATCCGCCCCGGCGCGGAGCGGGGCGAGACTCATTAGTACCGCCCCCAGGTAGGGGAGGATGGAAAGGCGGAGCATTCGATTACCTTGCTTTAAAAACGCCGGCGCCTCCGGGAACGGAAGCGCCGGCTTCCGGGTGATTACTTTCCGGCCTTGGTGTAGGTGCCTTCATGTTCAACGTGATCGCAACCCTTGTCCGGGCTGGTGTAGATGGACCAGGGTTCAGGGGCCACGAGGCCCTTGGACTTCCACACCACCTTGAACTGCCCGTCCTTCTTGATCTCGCCTATCAGAACGGGCTTGTGGAGATGGTGGTTCTTCTCGTCCATCTTGACCATGCCGCCCGGGGCCTGGAAGGTGAGGCCGTAAGCGGCCTTGCGGACCTTGTCCACGTCGAACGACTTGGCCTTGGCGGCGGCCTGGGCCCAGATGTTGACGCTGATATAGGCGGCTTCCATCGGATCATCGGTCACGCGCTTGTCGCCGCCGGGGAGGTTGTTCTTCTTGGCGAAGGCCTTGAACGCCTTGACGAAGGTCTGGTTGGAGGGGACCTTCACCGACTGGTAGTAGTTCCAGGCGGCGAGATGGCCGACCAGGTACTGCGTGTCCATGGCGCGGAGTTCGTCTTCGGCGACCGAGAAGGCCATGATGGGGCACATGGCCGAGGTCAGGCCCTGGTTCGCGAATTCCTTGTAGAAAGGGACGTTCGAATCGCCATTGATGGTGGAGAGGACGGCCGCCTTGCCGCCGGCGGCGAACTTCTTGATCTTGCCGACGATGGTCTGGTAATCCTGGTGGTGGAACGGGGTGTATTCCTCCTCGATATTGGCGGCGGGCACGCCCTTGGCCAACAGGAAGGCGCGCAGGATCTTGTTCGCCGTGCGGGGGAAGACGTAATCCGTTCCCAGCAGGTAGAACTTCTTGTAGTCCCCGCCTTCCTTGCTCATCAGGTATTCCGCGGCGGGAATCAACTGCTGATTGGGGGTGGCGCCGGTATAGAACACGCTCTTGGAGCATTCTTCGCCTTCGTATTGTACGGGATAGAACAGCAGCGCGTCCGCGCCTTCATAGACGGGGAGAACGGATTTGCGGGACACCGAGGTCCAACAGCCGAAGGTCACGGCGACCTTATCCACGCTCACGAGCTGCTTGGCCTTTTCCGCGAAGAGATCCCAGTCCGAGGCGGGATCCACCACCACGGTCTCGATCTTCTTGCCGTTGACGCCGCCCTTGGCGTTGATTTCCTCGACGGCCATGGTGACCACGTCCTTCAGGGACACTTCCGAAATGGCCATGGTACCGCTCAAGGAATGCAGGATGCCTACCTTGACGATCTCCTGCGCCTTCACGGGCGTTTCGGCCGGCGCGTAGGAATACGCGGCCAGGCCCAGGGCCAGTGCGCCCAGACCCTTACGGGCGGCATGCAGAATGTTATGCGATTGGTTCATCGTCGACTCTCCTCTCCGAAATCTCGGTTGGTTGGAACAAAGGAGGGGAGAGCAATTCAAGTGCCATGGATCGACTCGCGCCCGTTGCCGAAGGAACGCTGGAATTGGCGCTGGCCCGGACACTACATGACAAAAGCGCGCCAAGGCATCGACAGTTCGTAACAAAAAGCTGAAGTGTGAAGAAAATGTACGGAATACGCATGGAAGGGAAATTGCTTAGCATATCCCGCAATGATTAGAAGCCTGGTCGGTTTGAACTCCATCGCGGTGGAAAGGGACGGGGATGCATCGCGTCTCACCCGGTGCCTGGGCTATCCGCCCATCAAGTTCATCAACCCGCGCCCGCAACAGGGCTGCTGCCAAATCTACGTCTCCAATTACGGCGGCGGCCTGGTGGATGGGGACGCCATCCGCATGCAGGTGGATTGCCTTCCCGGCTCCCGCACCTATCTCGGAACGCAATCGAGCACCAAGGTCTATCGGAGCGGAGCCAAGGGCGGATGCTCCCAGGATACGGTTGGCACGGTTCATGCAAATGCCTTGGCGGTGGTCTGCCCGGATCCGATCGTTCCCTTCGCGGGGAGCCGGTACCGGCAATCCCAGGCATGGGAAGTGCATCCCGAGGCGGATCTGGTCCTCTTCGATTGGCTCCAGCCAGGACGTGTCGCCAGGGGAGAGGTTTTCGCCTATAGCCTGTTCCGTTCGGAGCTCAGGGTCACGCGACCCGGCGGAACGCCCATCCTATCGGAACGGTTCAATCTGGAACCGGAATCCCAGGATCCTTTTCGATGCGGCCGGTTCGGGATTTTCCGTTCCCTGCTGTGCGTGTATCTCATCGGGCCGCGCGCGCTCCGGCTCGGCGAGGCCCTGGAAGCGGACATGCTGGCGCTGAACAAGGCAGGCCAGGATGCGCGCACGGGCGATGCGGCTCCAATGCAGGGAGGATCGCCGGCGATTCCCGGGGAGGGCATGGGAGCCGACGGCACCGGAGCCTCGATCTGGGTCGGAGTCGGGAAACGGGACGGGGAAGGATACCTGATCCGGGCCTTGGGCGGGGAGCGGCGGGATCTGCAGCCGTTGCACGATATGATTTTCGCGGCCTTGTCTGACGAGGCCTGGTTGGGATTCAACCCATGGCATAGGAGGTGGTAGGTGCGGCTTTCGCCCAAGGAAATCGAGAAACTGATGCTTCACGGGGCCGGAGCCCTGGCGCAAAAGCGCCTGTGGCGCGGCGTGCGCCTGAACTATCCCGAGGCCGTGGCCTTGATCGCGACCCAGTTGCTGGAGTTCATCCGCGACGGGGAAAGCGTGGTCGTGCTGATGGACAAGGGCAAGAACATCCTGGGGCGGAGCCAGGTGCTGCCCGCGGTGGCGGACATGGTGGATGAAGTGCAGGTGGAAGGCACCTTTCCGGACGGGACCAAACTGGTCACCGTGCACCGCCCCATCTGCACGGAAAAGGGCCTGTGGGCCTTGTACGGATCCGGCCTGGAAGGGGTGACGCCTCCCTCGAAATCGATTCCCGCGCCCGCGCTTTCGGATCCGGCTCCCGGCGAATACCTGCTGCGATCGGAACCCATCCTCCTCAACGCGGACCGGACCGCGGTGGAACTGGAAGTGACCAACCTCGGCGATCGGCCCATCCAGGTCGGCTCCCATTACCCTTTCTTCGAAACCAACGCCTCGCTCCGCTTCGATCGGGCCAAGGCCCTGGACCTGCGCCTGGACATCCCCAGCGGCACGGCCGTGCGCTTCGAACCGGGGGAGACCAAGACCGTGCGCATGGTGTCCCTGGCGGGCGAGCGCCTGGTCTTCGGCGGCAACGGGCTCCTCTCCGGATCCCTGGACGGCCCCAACCGCGAAAAAGCCTTGCAGAGGGCCCGCGAGGGAGGCTTCGCGACCACCTCCGGCCCCGGCGCGGTAAGGAGGGGGGAAATATGAGCCACTCCATCGGACGGCAGGCCTACGCGGACATGTACGGACCCACCGCGGGAGATCGGGTGCGCCTGGGCGATACGGCCCTGGTGATCGAGGTGGAGAAGGATTTCACCGTATACGGGGAAGAATGCAAGTTCGGCGGCGGCAAGGTGCTCCGCGACGGCCAAGGCCAATCCTCGGGCGCATCCCAGGCTTCCGTCCTGGACCTCCTGATCACCAATGCCGTGGTGCTGGATTATACCGGCATCTACAAGGCGGATCTCGGGATCAAGGGAGGGCGCATCTCCGGCATCGGCAAGGCGGGCAACCCCCACGTGATGCCGGGGGTGGACCCGGACATGATCGTGGGTCCCACTACCGAAGTCATCGCCGGTGAAGGCATGATAGTGACCGCTGGGGGCATCGACTCCCACATCCATTTCATCTGCCCCCAGCAGATCGGCGAGGCCCTGGCCTCCGGCATCACCACCATGCTGGGCGGGGGTACCGGGCCCGCTACGGGCACCAACGCCACCACCTGCACTCCCGGCGCCGCGCACCTCGAGATGATGCTGCGCGCCACCGACGCCTATCCGCTCAATTTCGGCTTTATGGGCAAGGGCAACTCCTCCCGGCCGGGGGGCCTCACGGAACAGATCGAAGGCGGCGCCATCGGCCTCAAGCTGCACGAGGACTGGGGGACCACCCCCGCGGCCATCGACGCCTGCCTGGCCATCGCCGACGAGCACGACGTCCAGGTGGCCATCCATACGGATACCCTGAACGAATCGGGATTCGTGGAGGCCACCATCGCGGCCTTCAAGGGCCGCGTCATCCACAGCTTCCATACCGAAGGCGCCGGCGGCGGACATGCCCCGGACATCATCAAGGTTTGCGGCCTGCCCAACGTGCTGCCCTCCTCGACCAATCCCACCCGGCCCTTCACGGTCAACACCCTGGCCGAGCACCTGGACATGCTGATGGTCTGCCATCATCTGGACAAGAACATCCCCGAGGACGTGGCCTTCGCGGAAAGCCGCATCCGCGGGGAGACCATCGCCGCCGAGGACATCCTGCACGACCTGGGCGCCATCTCCATGATGTCCTCGGATTCGCAGGCCATGGGCCGCGTGGGCGAGGTCATCACCCGCACCTGGCAGACCGCCCACAAGATGAAGGTCCAACGCGGACCGCTCCCCGAGGAATCGGGCCTCCGCGCCGACAACTTCCGGGCGCGCCGCTATATCGCCAAATACACCATCAACCCGGCCGTCGCCCACGGCATTTCCGGCGAGGTCGGGAGCATCGAGATCGGGAAGCTGGCGGACCTGGTCCTTTGGAAGCCGGCCTTCTTCGGATCCAAGCCCGAGCTGATCCTGAAGGGCGGGTATATCGTGCAGGCGCAGATGGGCGATCCCAACGCTTCCATTCCCACCCCGCAACCCTATCACTCCCGGCCCATGTTCGGTTCCATGGGAGGCGCGGTGGGGCTCACCTCCCTGGCCTTCGTCTCCAATGCCTCGTTGCGCCGCGTCCGCGATCAATACGGGCTTTCCAAGACCGTGGTCGCCGTCAAGGGTTGCCGCACCATTTCCAAAGCGGATATGCGGCTGAACTCCGCGACCCCGGACATCGAGGTCGATCCGGAAACCTATGAAGTCAAGGCGGACGGCATCGCCCTCACCTGCGAACCCGCGGCCTCCCTGCCCCTGGCGCAACTCTATTCCCTGTTCTGAAACCGGCGGCGGAGAAAGGAGACGGACATGGCCTTGGCGACCCTGGCATTGATGCAATTGGCGGACGCATGTTTTCCGTCCGGCGGCTTCGCCTTTTCCAACGGCCTGGAAAGCCTGGCCAAGCTGGGTTACGTGAAGCGGATGGGGGATTTCCGGGAATACCTGGAAGCCCATCTGGATCAGGTCACCTCCGGGGAGATGCCATTCCTGAATACCGCCTATGCCCATGCCGGGTCGGACGAGGCGGGGTTCGCGGACGTGGTGCGCGAATGGGACGCCTGGCTATTCATGCCCTCGCAACGCAAAGGCAGCCTGGCCCAAGGCCAGGCCTGGTCCCGCGCCATGGAAGCGTCGCATGCGGGCCCGGGCATACTCGCCCTGCGGCCCTGGTTCCAAGGCGAGCGGCTGCCGTTGCATTTCCTGATGGTATTCGCGGCCACCCTGAAGTCCGCCGGCGTTTCCCGTTGCGATGCGCAAGGACTGTTGCTGCATATGGCCCTGCGCGATCAATTGGGCGCGGCCGTGCGCCTGGGCCTGCTCGGGTCCCTCCAGGCGCAGAAGCTCCATCGCGAGCATATCCGCATCGGCGAGGAGTTTCGCCTCCTGCGCGAGGATTGGGATTACGGCGAGTCCGTGCGCTCGGCCCCCATGATCGACCTGGCCCAGGCCGGGCATCCATACCTATATTCCAAATTGTTCCAAAGCTGAAGCCGGGAGAATCGATGAAGTTCACGCCCATCCGCACCGATGCCCATTCCCACGGAGCCCACGGTCATACCCACGAACCCGGATCCCATGGGCATACCCATGAGATCATGGAATCCCCCGGGGAATACCGCCTGCGGGAACTGGCTCTGCCGGACCGCGATTATTACAGGCGCGCCTTCACCATCGGCATCGGCGGTCCCGTCGGTTCCGGCAAGACCGCATTGACCCTGGCCCTATGCCGGCACCTGCGCGAAGCCTACAGTCTGGGCGTCGTGACCAATGACATCTTCACCCGCGAGGACGGGGAGTTCCTGATCCGCAATGAGGCCTTGGCCTCCGACCGCATCCTGGCGGTCGAGACCGGGGGATGCCCCCATGCCGCCATCCGCGAGGACGTGTCCCTGAACGTTGCCGCGCTGGAACGGTTGATGGATCATTTCAACGGAGCCATCGATCTGCTCTTCGTGGAAAGCGGGGGGGACAACCTGGCCGCGCATTTCGGGCGGGAACTGGCGGACTATACCATCTACGTCATCGACGTTTCCGGCGGGGACAAGATCCCGCGCAAGGGCGGCCCCGGCATCACCCAGAGCGATCTCCTCGTCATCAACAAAACCGATCTGGCGGCCCTTGTGGGCGCGGATCTGGAAGTGATGCGCCGGGATTCCCTGAAGATGCGTGGCGAGGGTCCGTTCCTGTTCGCCCAGGTCAAATCCGGATTGGCCGTTCCCGAAATCGCCGCGCATATCCTCAAGGCCTGGAACGCGACGCGTCGCCTTGTACCGGATACCCAACTTCCCACCTCCCCAGAACCGCAATCCATGCAAAAGGAATCACCATGAAAGCCTCCCTCGCCTGCCTGTCCGCCCTTTGCCTGCTGGCGTTGTCTTCGCCCGCCCGCGCCCATCACCAGAACGCGGCCACCACGCCCGGTTACCTGGCCTTCTGGTCGGGCATCCAACCCAGGAATCCCCAGGCCCTTCAGGCCGCCATCGCCTCGGGCGGGGTCTGGCGCATGGCCTTCGTTTCGAAGTTCCGGATCGTGGGCGGAACCCTTCCGGACCTGGCTCCTTAATCCCTGTTTGAATCCCTTCCGTAAACCGGACGGTCCGGGCAAGGCCCCGATCGTCCGGTTCGTAGCATTCCCGTTACCCCTTTCCTTCCCCCCCTGCCCCTTCGATTCCGACTACCCTCCAGGAACCTGCCAAACCGGCACCAGAAGGGTGTTGCTCACAAAAAGGGATGCGAACGTGACAATTTACGGGGGCCAAGGGCTGAAATGTCAGTAATTGACACATGTATCCGGGGATTGGAAAAGGTTGTTATGACAAAACACGTTCCCGTTCTGTTGAAACTCCATTTTCCGCGTTTTGGAGCCGATTCGGCCAGGATGTCGGAATCTGGCATGGAGATTGATGTATGGTCCTGCATCTCATATCTTGCCAGTCCGGTAAGGTGAAAATTAGGAGTGAGGATGAAGAATCTTAAAACGTTACCGATGGCCTTGATGCTGGGACTTGGCGCCGTTGCGTCCCATGGCGAAATCAAATTGACGGACAGCCTGTCGATGGCGGGCTTTCTCGATATGTCCGCCAATGGCGTCTCCCCGGATTCCGGCGATGCGACCCTGAACGGGTCTTTCGACCAGTTCGAATTGGATTTCTTCTACAAGTACGGCGCCATTTCGGCCCGCGCGGATATCAATAGCCTCGGCTCCACCGGCGGCGTGGTTTTCGAACAGGGTTTCGTCACCGCCACCAGCGGACCCTTGAGCCTCTCGGTCGGTAAGTTCCTGAGCGTCTCCGGCTTCGAAGCCGCGGAGCCCACCGGCCTGTACCAGTATTCCGTTTCCAAGCTGCTGAGCGGCTATGCCGGCCCAACCTACGGCGGATACCAGAATGGATTGAACCTCGCCTATGCCACCCCCAAGTTCGCCCTGTACGGCTCCGTCGTCAGCAGCGTCTGGGGAACGGATACGGATCTGCTGACCCCGGGTTTCGAGGCCCAGGTCGCCCTGATGCCCGTGGAAGGCGTCACCGCCAAGGTGACCTTCCTCCATGAAATCTACGACGATGCCACGGACCATGACAGCCAATCCGAAGTCAATACCTGGGGATCCTACGCCATGGGCCCCCTGACCGTGGCGGCCGAATACAGCCTCCTCATCAATTGGGGGCTTGCGAACCAGTCCGGCAATGGCTGGCTGGCGATGGCCAACTATAAGCTCACCGACAAGGTCGCGGCGACGGTCCGCTACAGCGGTATCAAACTGGAGAAAGAGGATGACCCGGATACGGAAGTCACTTTCAGCCCGAGCTATGCCATCGTCGGCAACTGGCTCGCCTTGGCCGAAGTCCGCTATGACATCGACAAGAAGAACACCTACTACGCTGTGGAAAATACCTTCTCGTTCTGATTCCAGGTCTTGGACGGTATCCAAGATAAAGCTATAACCCTCCAGGACGGTTTCCGCCCTGGAGGAAAGCTTTCAAAGGTCGGTTATAGGATTGGCATGGGGATGGATAGACATGGCAATCGTCAACTAGCGTAATTTTTAGTCCATTTGAGAATGTCGCTTCCGGCGGCTGCCGCGGTCCTCGGGTCCGCATCGGGACCGGAAGCCAGGATTTGAGTCAGTCAATCGGAGGCAAAGGAGACCGTATATGAAGATGATCGTCGCATACATCAAACCGTTCAAACTGGATGAAGTGAAAGCCGCCGTCCAGGAGATGGGCGTCACCGGCATGTCCGTTACCGAAGTGAAGGGATTCGGGCGCCAGAAAGGCCATACCGAGCTCTACCGCGGCAGCGAATACCATACGGATTTCATCCCCAAGGTGAAGCTGGAAATGGTCGTGACCGATGACATGGTGGAAAAGGCGATTGCCGCCATTTCCGAAAAGGGCCGTACCGGTAAAATCGGCGATGGCAAGATCTTCGTTCTGCAGGTCGAGAGCGCCCTGCGCATCCGTACCGGCGAAACCGGAAACGAAGTACTCTAAATCCCAAACCGGTCGGGACGTTTCCGGGCCCTGCGTCCGGGAGCCTGCCGCCTAAGCCTCCGGAATCCTTCCCTCGGCAAGCCAGGCCTGGTTTTGCCGGGGGAATCCCGATCCCGAGGAGGCTATCCCGGCGCTTCGGGGTTTTCCACGGTTCCCGGCTGGACCGATTTCCGGCGTGAATGCGGTAAACCGCCATGGTGCATCTGGTAGGCCAACTTGGAGCGCGCCGCCAGGAAGTACAAGCGATACTCCTCGCTTCGATAATCCCGATAGGTCCATTCGAAGGGGAAGAAGTCCCCGTCCTGGAAATACAGGGTGGGCTCGACGAAAATCCCGTCCCGGATATAAACCCGGTGGCGCTGGTCCTTGGTCGTAGCCAGGAAAAACTGCCCCAAGGTCATGTATCCCGGATCGATATTGATGGTCCGCACCCCCTCCGAGGCCAAACCCTGTTCCAAATCGTTCGTGAATCGCTTGATGTCGACCAGGTCCTCCCTGGGAATCAGGGCTTCATAGGAAACGAAGGTGCGCCAAGGCGATTCCCCCAATTCATCGGAATAATACCGGGTCCAGGTAAAGGGGATGGGGGCCATGATCTCCTCTTCCACCCCGAATCTTGCCCTCAGGAGTTCCCGGGTCCGTTTGAGGATTTCAGGGTTGCCGCCGAGCAATCCGACCACCAATTTCACCTTTGCCGGGATTTTATAGGCGCCCACGGGCCGACTCCTGTTTTCCTGGGAAATGTTTGGGAAAAATGGGCAAAATATGGTAAATTTGCAAATCTCTTTCAGAATACTTATTCTGGGAATCCGCGGGTCAAGGACCCGGTGTCGGGGACCCGGCATGCGGGAGCGGCACGCCGTGGGAATAAAGATATAAAAGCAAGGGCATCAGCCTCGGGTACGGGATAGATGGCAAGAAACGTTTTCTCCTGCAGGAACTATTCCAAGAAGGGGCATGCCGTGGTGGAAATCACCGGGGACCTGACCTTCGAAACCGTAGACGTCATGCGCCAGGAGTTTTCGAATCTCCGCATGCTGAAGCCGGAAAAGGTCATCCTGGATTGCACCGGGGTGACCATGTTGTCCAGCGTAGGGCTGGGAGAGTTTTCCAAGCTGATCAAGTGGGGCTTGGACACCCATTGCCAATTCAAGATCGTCTGCCAGGCGGGCCATGTGGTCGAGGTACTGGAAATCGCAGGCATAACCGACATGATTCCGCTCCTCCCGACCATCGACATCGCGCTGAATCGCTGAGCCTTCCGGGCGGACCGGCACGCGTTTCCCGACAAGGGTGCGCGGGAATGCCGCGCCCCGGATTGGAATGCGGTTCGGTCGACGGGGGCTGTCGATACCGGGGGCAGGGGGTATGTCTTTTTTATCATGTGTGGAAGGGGAACGTGAACGACACTAAGGACATCATCAGGGCGGCCGATGCCATCGCGGCCCGCAAAAGCGTCATGCGCACCAAGAAATTCCTGGTGGGTTTCGACGGATTCGTGGATGAAATCATCCACGCCGTGGCAACGCGCAAGAACAACCATGAATACAAGCGCATCGAGACCATCACCGAGTTCGCAGGCCGCATCGCATCCGCCGCGGGCAAATCGGCCAATATCGAACTCGTCCCCATCCAGGAAAAGCTCGGCGGCAACGGGCCCTTGATGGCCATGGCCGCCGCGGGCATGGGCGCCCAGGTGACCTGCATCGGCATGTTGGGCTATCCGGAAATCCACCCGGTCTTCAAGCCTCTGAAAAGCATCTGCAAGGTGGTCTCGGTCGGTGTACCCGGCCACACGGACGCCCTGGAGTTCCATGACGGCAAGCTTATGCTCGGCAAGCTGAACACCATCAAGGACATGTGCTGGACGCGCCTGCTCGAGGTGGTCGGCGAACCCGTGATGCGCGAATTGTTCTTCCTGTCGGACATGGTCGCTTGCACCAATTGGACCATGCTCACCGAAATGGAAGAGATCATCGAGAACATCATCCGCATGGTTCCCGAGGGTTGCAAGGTGAAGTTCTTCTTCGACCTGGCCGATCCCGAAAAGCGTTCTCGCACGGATCTGGTGCGGGTCCTGGATCAAATCCAGGCCCTCAACAGGAAAACCGAAGTCATCCTGGGCCTCAACTTGCGCGAAGCGGAGCAGGTCAGCAACGTGCTCGGCGTGAAGGAACTGCCCCAGGAATCCGTCGACGGGGTCAAGGCCACTTCGGCCAGGCTCCGCGAACGGCTGGGCATCCATGGCGTCGTGGTCCATGCCATCAAATACGCGGGCGCCACGGTCGGCACCGAGACCGCCGGGATCGAGGGCCCTTACTGCCCCAATCCCAAGCTGTCCACGGGCGCGGGCGATCATTTCAACGGCGGATTCTGCGGCGGCATCATGGCCGACCTCCCCGTGCTGGATGCCTTGTATTGCGGCGTCGGCGCTTCCGGGTGGTATGTCCGTAACGGGCGCAGCCCGACTTCGGAGGACATCGTCGGATTGCTGCGCGGCTGGGGTGCAGGGACTCTAAAGGACCTGGCCACGTAAACAGGCGAACGGGTTTCCCGGGTCCAAGTTCCGCAGGCAAGCGGGCTTGGACTCCGAGGACCGGCTTTCGCGAGCGGGCAGGATAGTGGTTTTCGGGGGGGATAATCATGCTGAAGTCCATTTTGGCGGCGGGCCTGTTCTTAACGGCCGCCATCGTCAATGCGCAACATACCCTGGTCGTCATGGGCTCTTCGACCGTGGCCGGGGTAGGCGCCTCCACCTATGACAGTTCCTTCGCGGGCCGATACGCCAAATACCTCCCCACCCTGAGCGGCGGATGGAAAATGGTCAATCTCGGCGTGAGCGGGTATACCACCTACCAGTTGATGCCGACCGGTTTCAAGCACCCCTCGAACAGGCCGGCGCCGGATACCGCCCACAACATGACCAAGGCGCTTTCCCTGCATCCGGACGTCATCCTGTTCGCCTTGACGGCCAATGACATCGGCAACAATTACGCGGCCACCGAATACGAGGCCAATTACGATTCCCTCAATAACCTGGCGAAAAAGGCCGGGGTCCGCATCTGGTTCACCACGCCCCTGCCGCGCACCGCCCTGGATTCGACCGGACGGGCGAAGATCTTGGCCTTCCGGAAGCGCGTCCTGGAACGATACGCGCCGCGCACGGTGGATTTCTTCGACAGCCTGGGAGCGGCGGACGGCAAGTACCTTCCCATCTATAATTCCGGGGACGGCATCCATACCAATAATCTTGGTCATAAGCTCCTGTTCAACCGGGTGGTGGCGGCGAACCTCACGGAATTGCCGACCATTATCGCGGGACGGTCCCGGGGATTGGGCGGCTCAACGGTCGCCCGGATGCGTCTTAGCGGGAACGGGATCCTGATTCTCGCCGCGGGCCTACCGCAAAGCGGAATCGATGCGCGGGGGCGCGTGCCGCTTCTCAGGCGCTGAACGCTTCGAGGGCTCGACCCAATCTATCCGCCACTTCCTTGCGAAGGGATTCCGGCTTTTCCGGTATCAGGTCCGGCGCGAGCGACATGACCCAGTTCACGAAATCCGGCTTGACCACCATTTTCACCTCGAATTGCACGTCCTTGCCCTTTTTCAGGATCCGTCCGGGCGGGTTGAAATGGCTTTCGGAGAGGTATTTCTCCAGCCAGGGAGCCCGCACCGAGAGCACGACCGTTTCCGGGTTCTCGTTCAGTTGGCGCGCCCATTGGCCGAAGGTGAACTTGTAATACTCCGCGGGATCGAACGGGTCTCGGGTGAATACGTCCCGGGTGGCGATGCCGCGGAGGATGCGCTTGACGGACAGGCTCTTGAAGGCGCCCTGGTTCTCGCCTTGGCGGCCGATCAGGTAGAGGGTCCCGACCCGCAGGCATAGGGCATAGGGGAAGAACAGGAATTCGCTCGGCTCGGAATGGGAACCCGAATAGGAGACCTTCACCGCGGTGCGGGAGGCGATGGCCGACTCAAGCAGTTTCAGGATCCCCGGGGAAGGATTGGCTTCCGCGAAAGGGCCGTGATCGATGTGATAGGCCTCCGCGTTGGGAGCCGCCTCTTCCGGATTCTCGCGTTGGGCCGATTCCTTGTCCTCCAGGAACCGCATCAATTGGTTGATCAAGGCCGTGTACTTGGGATTGCCGCCGGCATGGAGCTCGGTGCGGATCTTTTTGAGCGCCGGCAGGAAGTGGCCCGGGGGGGAACCGGCGGCCTGGATCCGGTAGAGGGATTTCCTCCCCGATCCCTTGCGATCCTGCACGACCTCGAACTTGAGGCGGCGCAAATCGGACAGGTAGCGCTTGACCGTACGCTCATCCACTCCCAGCATGGCGGAGATGTGACGGATGCCCAGGCCCTCGGTGTGGTCCTGGAGGAGGCGCACCAGGCGATGGATCTTGGCGGTCTTGTTGTTCAGGGCCGGGAGACGCGCGTCCGGGGAGGCATCCTGCCCTCGGGCCATGCGGATCTGCAAATCGACGAAGGGCGGGCCGGAAGGGCGCTGGCCGGCGGTAGGCCGCTTTCGGCCGGTTGTATCCACAGGGGACATGGCTGCCTTTCCCGGCTTATGCCGCCGTACTAATCCCGTTCCGCGGTCAAACCGTCACGGCCGTCTTGATCTGCCCGCTCTTCACGGCCGCTATGGCCGCGAGCAGCCGGCGAAGCACCGTTTCCCTGCCCAAGGCCGCCATCAATTCGAATAGGCCGGGACCGAAGGGGATCCCGGAAATGGCGAGCCGGGTGGGATGGATGAGATCGCCTCCCTTGAGCCCGAGCTTTTCCGCGGTCTCCTTGTAAAGGGCTTCCAGGCCGGTGATCTGGAAATCCGGGAGGGCGGAAATGGCGTCATGCAGGTTCTGCAGAAGGCCGTCGGCGCCCTGCCCGAAATACTTCTTGGCCGATTTTTCGTCGTAGGTTTCCGGCTCCTTGAAGAAAAACATGCCGTAGGTGACGAAGTCCGGCAGGCGTTTGGAGCGGTCCTTGAGGAGGCCGATGGCGGTGCGGAAATAGCTTTCCGGAAAGGCGTTCCCGTCCACCCCGGCGGCAACCCAAAGGGGCTTCACCAGCGGGAAGAAATAGTCCACGTCCCGGCGCAGGAAATACTGGCCATTGAGCCACTCAAGCTTCTTCTCGTCGAAGACGGCGCTCTTGGAGTTGATTTTCTCCAAGGTGAACATTTCCGCCAGGCGGTCCCGTTCCATGTATTCCTCGTCGCCGCCCGGGTTCCAGCCGAGCAGGGCGAGGAAATTGATCAAGGTCTCGGGCAGGTAGCCGAGGTTTCGGTAGTCGCCGACCGAGGCCGCGCCCTTGCGCTTGCTGAGCTTGCCGCCGTCCGGGCCCAGGATGACTGGAAGGTGCACGAAGGTCGGCGGTTCCCAACCGAAGGCCTGATACAGGAGGACATGGCGCGGCGTGCTCGGGATCCACTCGTCCCCGCGGAGCACGTGGGTGATCTCCATGTAATGATCGTCCACCACGTTCGCCAGGTGGTAGGTCGGAAAGCGATCGGTCTTGAGCAGGACCAGATCGTCCAGGATGCGGTTCTGGTAAGTGATTGTGCCGCGCAGGAAATCCTTGAAGACCGTGTCCCCATGGAAAGGAACCTTCAGGCGGACGGTGTGCTTCTCGCCCGCGGCCACGCGCTGTTTGGCGGTCTCGGCGGGGATATTGCGGCAGAGGCGGTCGTAGCTCGTCGGGAGGTTATTGCGCTTCTGGGTCTCGCGCAGCTCGTCCAGGCGCTCGGTCGTGCAGAAGCAGGGGTAGGCATGGCCGCCTTCGACCAGTTTGGCCGCATGCTCCTGATAGAGGGGAAGACGCTGGGACTGGAAGTAGGGAGCGTGGGGTCCGCCCACTTCCGGGCCCTCCACCCAATTGAGCCCCAGCCATTTCAGGTCCGCGATCAGCTCGACCAGGGCCTTTTCATCGTAACGGGTCTGATCCGTATCCTCGATTCGGAGGAGGAAGTCCCCTCCGATATGCTTGGCGAAAAGCCAATTGAAAAGGGCGGTGCGGGCGCCTCCCACGTGCAGATACCCGGTGGGGCTGGGGGCGAAGCGGACGCGGGCGCGGGGAGGCGAGGACATGGGCGATTCCGATTCTGGGTAAGTAGGGTGTTCTGCTTTGTCGGCTGCCGTTCCGGAAGCTGCAGGAAAATTACCCAAGTACGGCGGAGAAGGGGGGATTCGAACCCCCGGTACCTGTAACAGTACAACGATTTAGCAAACCGTCGCCTTAAGCCACTCGGCCACCTCTCCATGGGGTCCGATGCCGCCCGTAAGGGATGCCGCGGAAGCCACCTGAGGCCGTACTTGGAAGCCGGAAATTATAGTTAAACGGAGGGCAGGCTTAAAGCCGGACCGGATGCGCCGGATCGGGGCGGGTAGGATAGGGGAAATCCGGAACCGGACGCCATGGCCCGTGCCTCATCGAATTGCTATAAACTACTATTTCAAGGCAATCGCATGAGCTTCCTGACCAGATTGAAATGGGTGATCCTGGGGACGGTCCTTACGGGGTCGGTCTTCGCCTTGGGCGCCCTGGGCGTTTTCGCCGTCTCCATCCACCAGAACCCGAACAATACCTTCACCCGGGCCGGGATCATGCAGATCCTCTCCAAGGAGAGCACGGTCTATTATTCGGACGGCAAAACCAAGGTGGGGACCTTCTTCGAAGGCCAGCACCGGGATTACGTCCCCTACGACTCCATCCCCAAGACCATCATCGAGGCCCTGGTCGCGGCCGAGGACCACAATTTCTTCCAGCATGGGGGCGTGGACCCGAAGGCCATGGCCTATGCCATGCTCGACAACGTCAAGTCCATGAGCCTGAAGCGGGGCGGCAGCACCCTTACCCAGCAGACCGCCAAGAACCTTTTCAAACGGCCGCGCACCCTGGTCGGCAAGTTCAAGGAACTGATCAACGCCTTCCGGCTGGAGAAGCATTTCACCAAGCAGGAAATCCTGGAGTTCTACCTCAACCAGTTCTACGTCTCCGGCAACGGCCATGGCGTCCGCATCGCCGCACGCTATTTCTTCAACAAGGACCTCGCCAACCTCAACCTCCTGGAATGCGCCTTCATCGCGGGTTCCGTCAAGGGCCCCAACCAGTACAATCCCTTCATCCAGGAGACCCAGGAGAAAAAGGACGCAGCCCTGCGACGGGCCCAATACCGCGTGGGCTACGTGCTCAAGCAGCTCTACAGGGACGGCAAGATCTCCAAGGAGAAATACGCCGAGGCCTCGCACCAGAAGCTCGAATTCCGCCGCGGCGCCTTCCGTTTCTCGCTCTCGACCAACATGGTAAAGGCCAAGCGCCTGCTGGAGTCGCCCGCGATGCAGGCGGTCCTGGACAAGTACGACGTGACCGACTTCATGACCGATGGGCTGCAGATCTACACCACCCTGGACGCCAACATCCAACGCGCGACGGAGTACGCGACCTACTCCAACCTGTCCCGCCTGGACCTGATCCTCCGCGGGTACCATGCGCCCAAGGATTCCCAGGAAAGCCTGGTGAGCAGCTTCGCCCCCGGGGCCTTCTACACGGGCCGCATCCTCACCTCTCCCGCGCCCAAGAAGGACGGGTCCCTGCAGCCCATCGAGGTGGGTTTCGGGTCCGCGCGCGCCGCCATCTCCGCTCCGGCCATCGAAAAGTTCCTGCGCAATTGGAACATGCACGAGACGGGGTCGGCGGATCTGCCTTCGGTCGCCATGCGCGCCGAAGTGTTGCGCAGCCACTTCTCGCCCGGGCAACGGATCCTGTGCGCCGTTCCGTATAGGTTCCAGGGGGGAGGCGCCGCGGGCAAGAGCGACGGAAAGGCCGCCGAGGCTCCCGAACTGGAGATCGCCCAACGCCCGGACATCCAGGGCGGGGCGCAGATCCTCCATGAAGGGAAGGTGCTGGCCAACGTGGGCGGCTTCGAGAATACCGGCTACGATCGCGTGAACCAGGCCCGCCGCCAATTCGGCTCCGCATTCAAGCCCCTGGTCTATGCCGCGGCTTTGGAGCTCGGATGGAAACCCTTGGACGCCCTGCCCAATTTCCGGCAGCTGTTCCGCATGGGCAGCGTGTTCTATTTCCCCAAGCCGGACCACGCGCCCGAGGATACCGTGAGCATGGCCTGGGCCGGCCGAAGGTCGGAGAACGTGGCCAGCATCTACCTGCTGTTCCATCTTTTCGACAAGACCCCATTCGCGCGTTTCTGGGAAATCGGCCGGGAGACCGGTTTCGCGCCCGAGAATTTCAACATGCAAGGGGAGTTCGAGATCTACGTTCGCGACACCCTTGGCCTGGTCCTGAATCAGGATCGCGCCCGCGAGCTGCTCTACCAGAAAGAGACCAACGATCTCGCCATCGACCTCACTTTCGAAGGCAAGGTGGCCGAAGCGGAGGCGTTCAAGAGCCTGCCGTACGGCATCGGGTACGGCAAAGAGCAGCAAAAATACGCGGGATCGGGGGAAAAAGAGGATCAGCTTCGGTTCCGCATCCTGGGACGGAACTTCCTCGCCTACAGCATCGAGGCGCGCAATTGGGAGAACCGGGCCAACGGGAACCAGCAATTCACCATGGCGCGCCACAATACCGGCGGCATGATCGGCGTATTCGCCGGGCACCCGGACAGCAATTGGACCCCCATCGGCGAACCCGATCCCTGGCTCGCTGGGGATTCGGTCCTGGTCGAAGGCGAGGTGGGCGTGGGAACCATCAAGCGCCTGGCGGCAAAGCTGGATGCGCGCGGCGGCGACGCCCCTCCCGGGTACACCAAGGAGAACCTCTACGCCTCCCAGGATTTCCGCGCTTTGGCCGCCTTGCGGTACATCGTGAAGTTCAGCCGCAAGCTGGGCCTTACCTCGCCCCTGGATCCTGTGATATCCTATCCCTTGGGAGTCAACGTAATCACCCTCGGCGAGGCGGTGAACGCCTACCAGGCATTGAAGGACGGCTATACGTACAAGACCAAGTTCGGCGAGCCCCAGCTTTTCATCGAGAAAATCTGCCTCCACGACGGCACCGTCATCTTCGAGGACTATCTCGATCGCGATCGGGTCATCACCGAACGCACCCGTTTCGGCATCGAGGCCATCCTGGGATCGGTGGTCAAGGGGGGCACCGGCCAGCAGATCGGCCGGGAGCTCAAGGTCCCGATGGGCGAAAAGGGCGGACCGGAGCTGCCCCTGCCCGCCTACGGCAAGACCGGAACCACCAACGACTACCGCAACGGCGCCTTCCTGGGATTCGTCTCCGCGCCCAAAGGCCAGAACAAAGGGTTCGACAGCCAAAGCGGTTTCGCAATCGGGAACTACGTTGGCTTCGACGATAATATCTCCATGTTGCGCAAGGGCTTCAAAGGCACGGGAAGTTCCGTAGCCATACCCGCCTGGATCGCGGAAGCCAGGGCCGTGGCCGAGATCGATGCCTTCGCGGACCGGATCGATATGCTGGATCTGGACATCCAGACTTCGGGGCAGGCGCCCATCTTCCAGGCCGAGAAATACGCGAAGTTCACGGTCTCCAAGCGCACGGGCCTCCCCATCCAGCAGTCCGATCAACAGGCATTGCAGGCCCAGGGCGGCTATACCGAGGATTTATCCGATGAATTGGCGGGCGCGGCGGAACCTGATCCGGCCATCTACACAACGGTTCTGATCCGCGAGGAATGAGGAGCGCAATGGTTATCATGGGCGATACGCTTTCGAAGGGCGCGGTAACCGGCGCGCAACGCGGCTTGAGCGGAAGGTTGGCCGGCTTGTCCCTCGCCCTCCTGATGGGGATTTCGGCGGCTGGGCTCTCGGGCTGCGGATCCACGGGGAAGAAGGCCCAGCAGGCCCCGGGCGGTGCGCAAGCGGGGAACCCATCCGTCCGCATCGATGAAGGCGGCGACCTGGCCAGCCTGGCCAAGGGGATCAAGACCGACGAGGATCAGCTCATCCTGGATATCCTGCTGGGATACCGCATGTTGCTTCTCGCGAACCCCGATGCGAAAAACCTGGACAAGAATACCCTCAACAAGAGCCGATCCGCCTATGATCGCCTGGAGGCGATCCTGCGCCACGGCGGCCTCAAGGCCAAGGAGAATGGCGAGCGGGTATTCGTGGTCACCAATGAGGATAAGCTTTCCCTGCAGGACGTGATCCTCTCCGCGGCCGAGGCAGGGGACAAGGCCGCGAAGGAAGGCGATTGGGAAAGGGCGCGCATCCGCTGGAAAGAGATAACCCAAAGCAAGGTCGCGGTGAACTTCGCCATGGAAGAGGCGCAATGGGGGCTCATCCTTTCCGATGCGCTGCAATCCTCGCTTCCGGACTCCACCAAGAAGAGGCTCAAAGAGGTGAACGACACCTACATGTCGGACATCGGGCATGAAGAGGTGAGCAAGCAGGTCAAGGCGCTCCTGGAAACGGTCACGGACGTGAAGCTGCAAAGGGAGTTGAAGAAGCTCGCTAACCGGTCCTGGGAAAAGGACAAGCGGGCCGGGCGCGTCACCCCGCAAGCCCAACAGGCCCAAGCGGCGGCGGCGGCGGCCGGGACGGTGCCCCCTCCGAGCGAAACCGCCAAGGAGCCCGCGGCCCAGGCCGCGACGGCCCCGCCCGGACCCGATGCGGCCGCCATCGCGGCCGAAGCGGATTCCCTGGCTTCCAAAGGCAAATACGTCGCCGCCCTCAAGTCCCTTGAGAAAGGGGGCCCGGAACAATCCTGGGTCAAGGACAAGAAGGCCGCCATCGGGGACAGGTTCTGCGAGGATAAGCGCCGGTCGGCCGCCAATTCCTTCAAGGACTTCAAGAAGGCCGCCGCCGAGGCGGACAAGCGCAACCTATTGAAGCGCACGGCGGCGGACCTCGACAGCTGCCTGTTCTATTTTCCCGAGCTCCCGGTCTCCCAAAAGGTCCGCAAGAACCGCGAGATGGTCGAAGGCGAGCTGAAGAAATTGAAGCCGTGACGGCCGCGGGCCCCCGTAAGAACCGTATGGGAGCCGCCAGGCATGCTGCACAAACCCCGTAAGAGCCGGACCTTTTCCCGCTACGTCATGGGCGGCGTTTTCCTGCTGTGCGGCATGTTGTTGGCCACCCAGAACCTCCTGGCGGGGGGTGTATTCCTTCCCTTGGCCGCGATCATCCTTTACTATGCCCCGCGATGGGACCTGCGCATCGAGATCACGGGACAGGCGATCCGTTTTTCCGAGAACGTGCTCGAGACCTACGAACTGGAATTGAAGCTCGACGATATCGCCGAGATACGCAGGGTGGAGGAAAGGGAGGAGCGGAAGGGTTTCCTGACCTCCTATCCGGAATTCTACCCCTTCGTGGAATTCGAAACCCGCGCCGGCAGGACGTATCGTATGCACGATATCTTCGATGAGGCCTTCGATGAGGAAATCCTCCGCCGCGGGGGCGAGGCCGGAATCACCCTTTCAGCCTTTTCGAGGCCGGACGCGGAGGAAGACGGGCCTTCAGGGGACGTCCCGGCCTGATTGACCGGTTTTGGATGGAACCGCACATAATTTTACCTTGTCCTGCAATGCCAGCAACAACCGCCAATTCCCTGCCCGCCTTCCCTTCCGAGGCGTTCGACCGCCTCCTGCCCTGGGCCTTTTCCGAGGACGAGGGCCATGGGGACATCACGTCCATCGCCACCATCGAGGAGTCCGCCGTAGGCCGGGCCCATCTCCTGTGCAAGCAATCCGGAGTGATCGCGGGGCTGCCCCTGGTGGAAAGGGTATTCCGGCATCGCGGGTTCCATCCCTCCATCGAACTCCGGTGCGCGGAAGGCGCGGACGTGGAATCCGGCGACGTCCTCATGACCCTTCACGGATCCATGCAGGCCATGTTGGTATGCGAGCGGATCCTGCTCAATTTCCTCCAGAGGCTCTCAGGAATCGCCACGGTGGCGCGCGAATACGCCCGGGCCCTGGAAGGCGGCAATACCCGCATCCTGGATACCCGGAAGACGATGCCGGGATACCGGGCCCTGGACAAATACGCCGTCGCGGTAGGAGGGGGGACCAACCATCGCATGGGCCTCTACGACATGGTCCTGATCAAGGACAACCATGCGGAAGCCTGCGGTTCCGTGCGCGCCGCGGTCGACAAGGTTCTCGCGCGATATGCCGGAACCTATACGGTTGAAGCGGAAGTGCGCACCCTCGACGAACTCCGCTCCCTGCTCGACTCCTCCGTCGACATCATCCTTCTGGACAACATGGACGACGAGACCCTGCGGGAAGCCGTGGATATCGCGAGGGCGGGCGCGCCGCGCATCAAGCTGGAAGCCAGCGGGAACATGGACCTAGCGCGCGCGAAGCGGATCCGGGAGTTCGGATTGGATTTCATCTCGGTAGGCGCCTTGACCCATAGCGTGAAGGCCCTGGACATTTCCCTGGATATCCTGGGAGAGGGACGGAAATGAAAACCCGTTTTCCATTCCCCATACCGGCTGATAAAACGGCGGACCCGGATGGCTAAGCCCAAGGACCTCCGGCTGGCCGTGGACATAGGCAATACCAATACCGTGATCGGCCTGTTCGATGGGAGCGAGATCCGGCACCGATGGCGCTTGGCAACGCGCAAGGACACCACGGTCGATGAATTGGCCATCTCCCTACACGGCCTGATGCGTTCCGACAAGGAGCGCGAGGGCATCCGCGCTTCCGCGATGGCTTCCGTGGTGCCGGCCCTGGACGACAGTTGGGTGCGGGCCCTGGAAGAAGTGTTCGGGTCGGCCCCCCAGGTCCTGGATTTCTCGAATTGCCTGGGCCTGCGGCTGGATTACGAAATCCCGCGCCAAATCGGCGCGGACCGGCTGGCGAACGTCCTGGGCGCCCATGCCCTGGGGTATAAGCAAGGGGTGGTCATCGATCTGGGCACCGCAACGACCTACGACGTATTCACCGACGACGCCTACCTGGGAGGCATCATCTGCCCCGGCATCCAGAGTTCCTTGCGTAGCCTGGCCCAAAGCGCGGCGAAGCTTTCCGAAGTGGAGCTGCGCTGGACCGATAAGGCGATAGGCAAAACCACGGATGACGCCTTGCGCATCGGCATGTTGCAGGGGACCCTGGGCCAGGTCGAATATCTGCTCAAGGCCATCTTCGCCGAAAAGGAGATGCGGAAGCCTTCCGTGATCGCCACGGGGGGATTGGCGCCGTTGTTGGGCGGGCGCTCCAAGGCCATCCACGCGGTGGAACCGGATTTGACCTTGATCGGCATCAATCACATGCTTGACGGCAAGAACAAGAAGGGACGGAAATAGAAATGAAGAGGATTCTGGTAACGGGAGGAGCGGGATTCCTGGGTTCGCATCTCTGCGAGAGATTGGTGGAGCAGGGCCATGACGTGGTCTGCATGGACAACTATTTCACCGGCGCCAAGCGCAACGTGGATCACCTGCGCAGCCGCGGGAATTTCGAGCTCATCCGTCACGATGTGACCATGCCGATCTTCCTGGAAGTCGATCAGATCTACAACCTGGCCTGCCCGGCATCGCCCGTGCACTACCAGTACAATCCCGTGAAAACCATCAAGACGAGCGTCATGGGAGCCATCAACATGCTGGGCCTCGCCAAACGCGTCAAGGCCCGGGTCCTGCAGGCGTCCACGAGCGAGGTTTACGGCGATCCGGAAATCCATCCGCAGAAGGAAGAGTACTGGGGGCACGTGAATCCCATCGGGATCCGTTCCTGTTACGATGAGGGAAAGCGGGTGGCCGAAACCCTTTTCTTCGATTACAAGCGCCAGAACAAGGTGGACATCCGCATCATCCGCATTTTCAACACCTACGGCCCCAAGATGCATCCATACGACGGCCGGGTGGTTTCGAATTTCATCGTGCAGGCTCTCCAGGGAAAGGATATCACCATCTATGGGGATGGTTCGCAGACCCGCTCGTTCTGCTACGTTTCCGATCTCGTCGACGGCATGATCAGGCTAATGGAGCACCCCACCATGGTCGGACCCGTGAACGTCGGGAATCCCAACGAATTCACCATCCGGGAATTGGCCGAACAGGTCATCGCCCAGACCGGGAGCAAGAGCAAGATCATCGCCCTGCCGCTCCCCAGCGACGACCCCAAGCAGCGCCAACCGGACATTTCCCTGGCCAAGAAGGAATTGGGCTGGACCCCGAAGATCGAACTCAAGCAGGGCCTGGAAAAGACCATCGCCTACTTCCAGGCGCTCCTGTCCTCGGAGTCCCGCATGGAAGACTACGCCCGGAAGCCCCAAGGCTGAACATCGGCGCCGGATCCGCTACCTGGACCCCATAGGGTACGGGCGGCGGATCAGCCGGTTTTGCGGAGCCAGGCGTACCAGGGCCTCCAGGTCGCCCTGACTCCCCCAGCCTTTGGGTAACGTTCCTGATACGTATCGAGGAGGTGCCGCAGGCGCGTACGCGTCAGCGGCCTTTCCGTTTCCGGCCGGCGGGCGGAGCCCATGCCGCGGATGGAATCCAGGAACGCCTGGGCGGAAGGCAGTACGACCTCCAGGGAGTCCTCCCGGAAAGCGGCGACCTTGAAGCCGGCGGCGGCCGCGGCGGCCCGGATCCCGGTTCCCGTGTGACCGGGGTATTCCGGGTATTCGAACGGCGTTTCTTCCAGGATGGAATTGAGTTCGGGGAAATTGTCCCGGGCGAATCCGGATACCAGGTAGGAACCGGAAGGGGCCAAAAGGGAAGCCGTCATGGTGAAATGCCGGACGAGGTCCGGGAACCATTGCACCAGGGCGCTGCTGGCCGCCAAGGCATATGGCGCCGAAGCCCGGACGGTCGCGGGAATCCCGGTTTCGCCTGCGACGTAGCCGGGGGCATCGCTTGAGGCGAGGCCCGAGGCATCGAAAAGGCTCCATCCCATCAGTCCGGCTGTCGGCCCGGATGAACCGGCTATACCCGATCCGACGGAACCTCTAAAGCCGGCGCGCGCGGTTTCGAGCATCCGGGGCGCGGCATCGGTAACGGTCATGGAGGCATCCGGGAAACGCGCCCGGATCCGCCGGGTGAACAACCCGGTTCCGCATCCCATTTCCAGGATTGCGCCCGCATTGATGGCGGGGATCTCCGTATCGGGCAGCAATCCGATCAAGTCCGCCGCCATGGCTTCCTGCACTTGCGCATGGGCGCCATAGGTGGAGGCGGCCCGATCGAACCGCAGCGAGTGGAAGGTCATAGAAGGACCGGTGCGGGCCCGGCCCCGTCGAGCAATGGTCCCAGGAGCTCCGGATGGTCCAGGAATGGGAGATGGCCTCGCGGGTAACCATGCCACTCACGGCCCGGGAAAACGCCGCGCGGGGTGGGAGACAGGGGATCCTGCGGGCTTGCGAGGAACAGGTGCCTTTCCGATGCCGGAAGCTCGGCGCGTTTCACGACCGTGCCTCCCAGGAATTCCAGTCCCTGGAGCAAGGCCGGCATCCCATAGCCTGCGGATTGGCGCGACCAGGCCTCCTCCTGGGCCGGGGTAACCTGGGAGCTTCCCTTGGACAGGTTCCAGAATCCGGACAATACGGCTTCCCGTTCCCTGGGCAGCCGTCGCGCCATCCGGATCAAGGCGGCTTTGGGCCATGGTCCGCCCTCGGTGCAGAAATCGAAGATGGGGGATAGGGAGATCAACCGGCAGGCGGGCGTGAAATCCCCCGCGGCAAGGGCCTTGTGCAGGATCAGGCTCCCCATGGACCAGGCCGCCAGGGTTCCCTGGCGGGGAAGGCCGGCGGCGGCCAGGGCAAGGAGTCCGGGTTCCTCCAGGACCGCGTGCGAATCCAGGAAGGTGTGCTCGCGGCGCGGATACAGGGATTCCAGGGCCCGACGCCAGCAGGCCAATCCGGAAGCCCAGCCGCCGAGCCATAAAACGGGATCACCCATCCCCGGCCTCGTTCGCGCTTTCATCCAGGGCGCTGGACAGCTCGTCCGCCAGCGCCGTGATTTCGGCGGTTTCCATTTCACAGGTGAGGTTGATGCGAAGGCGGGCCGTTCCTTCCGGCACCGTTGGATGCCTGACCGGAGGGACATGGTAACCGGCGTGGTACATGGCCGCGGATAGGCGCACCGCCGCGCGGTTGGAGCCCGCGATGACGGGCACGATATGGCTTTCACTGGCCCCGATGTCGAAGCCGCGTCCGCGGAACAGGTCCCGGGTGAAGGCGGCGACGGCCGCGAGTTTTTCCCGCCTCCAGCCTTCTTCTTCGGCGGTCCTGATGGCCTGCAGGGCCGAGCCCAGCACGGCGGGCGGCAGGGCCGTGCTGAAGATGAAGCTGCGCGCCGTATTGACCAGGTAATCGATCAGGGAAGGCGCTCCCGCGACATAGGCGCCGAATCCGCCATAGGCCTTTCCGAAAGTGCCCATGATGAGGATCCGGCCCTCTGCGGGGCCTTCGCCCATTCCCGCGGACAGGGCATCGGCCACGAACCGGGGGTAACATCCGGTGGAATGCGCTTCGTCCAGGTAAAGGTAGAAGCCATAACGCGCCTGCAGGGCCAGGAGTTCCTTCAGGGGGGCGAAGTCCCCGTCCATGCTGAACAGGGTTTCGCTGCAGACGAGGCCCGGAAGATTCCCGGAACGCGCGCCACCCGTTCCCAGGTGGGACTGGAGGAGGGATTCCAGGTGGGCCAAGTCCCGGTGGCGGTAGCGATGGAATGGACCGGGCACGGACCGCAAAGCCTCCGCCACGCTGGCATGGTTGAGCTTGTCGCTGAATATGGGGCCCAGGACCGGGGCCAGGGCCTGGATGACCCCGTGGTTGGCCATGAATCCCGTGTTGAAGAGGAGCGCTTTGCCCAAGGGCCGGATGCGTTCCACTTCGGATTCCAACTCGCGGTGCAGGGCCAGGCCGCCCCCCAACAACCGGGAGCCGCCGGCGCCCGCGCCCAGGGCCAGCGCGGCATCCGCCCCCGCCTGCCTGACCTTGGGATGTCCGGACAGGCCCAGGTAATCGTTCGAGCTCAGGTTCAGGCATCGTCGGCCTTCGCGGAGCACGTATTTGCCGGGCAGGCCTTCCAACGCCGTCACCGCGCGCAAGCGGTCCTGGGCCTCCAGGCTGCGGAGGGGTTCCAGGAACGGATTCATTCCGGCTTCCACCAGGCCTCCAGGGACGGGGTCAGCGGCGCGTACCAGGCCGCGGCTTCCGCCGGGGTCGGACCCTCGCAACGCGCCAAGGGTTCCGAAAAAGGGAGCGCTCCGAACCAGGGCAGCCTGGTGAGCGATTGCAAGGTCGCGCGATTGTCCTCGGCGAGCGCGGATGGCGCGGCCTCGCGATGGCAGAAGGCGAACCCGGCCACCGGGGCCGAAAGGGTCCTGAGGAAGGCGAGGGTGCTCAAGGTATGGTGCAAGGTTCCCAGCCCGGGGGAGCAGGCGAGCAGGGAGGGAAGGCCCATTTCCGCGGCGAGATGGGCCAGGGTGGCGCCTTGGCGGTTGACGGGGACCGCGGGCCCTCCGGAACCTTCAACCACCACCAGATCATGCCCGGAATGCAGGCTTTCGATTTCCCCGCGGATGCGGCCCATGTCGATGGTCACGCCTTCCGCTTCGGCGGCCAGATGGGGGGACGCGGGCATACGTAACCGATAAGTGACGTGGGTGGATATCCCTCCGCCTGCCATGGCCAGGATCCATTCGGCGTCCCCGCCCGCCTGCGGCAACTTGCCCGCCTGCGGCAACCCGCCCGCCTGTTGCAATCTGCCCGCCTGCGGCAACCCGCTCGCCTGCGGCATTCCGCCTTCCCGTGGGGGGAGCCCGAAGGCGTAGGTGCCGGACTGGATGGGCTTGTGGTAGGCGGCGCGCAGGCCCTTTTGCCGGGCCCAGAGGAGCACGGCCAGGCTCAAGGCGGTCTTGCCGACATCCGTGCCCGTACCGGTTATGAAGATTGCTTTGGCCATTGTGATTCAAGTTCGCCGGCCTTCCGGCCCGACAGGGATGGAAATCTACAAATCCCGGGGATCAGGGAAATGCCGCGCCTTCAGAGGCCTCCGGAAGGACGATTTCCACGGATAGATTGACAGATGCAGGTCCCGGATTTAATTTTCCTGCCCCGACTCCGTCGGGCCCGGCCTTGTCAGCCGGTGTTCGTGAAATCTGGACGATTAGCTCAGCTGGTTAGAGTATTACCTTGACATGGTAGGGGTCACAGGTTCGAGTCCTGTATCGTCCAGGTTCCCATTCCCTTCTAAACGAATCCTTCACCAACCCCATCCCAACGCCAGGGAAAAGGGAACGGCCAGGTCGCGCCGCAGGTTGCGATTGACGTCGGCGCTCCAGAACAGGCCGGGCGCCATGGACGCCGTCAACGACATGGCACCCGACAGGCGCCTTTCCGCGCCTAACGCCGCGAAGGTACCCAGCAGGTTTCCCCTCCCCAGGTCCTTGCCGTCGAAAGTCTGTTCCAGGATCCATGCTTCCAGGCGCGGACCGGCGAAAAGACCGGCGAACCTGGTGCGCCAATAACGCGTCCCTTCGGCCGAGAACCCCAAGCCCTCCTGCCGGAACCGGCCGTAGCGGGCCTCGCTTACGTAAGCTGGAAGGTATGCGAAGGCCCCGGAGACGGCCCATTCTCCAAGGCCGCGATGCAGGGAGGCGTCCATGGCCATGGACGAAACGTCGCGGCCCGGAAAGGCCGGGTAGAAGCGCGGTGCCAGACCAAGATGCCACCCGCTCCGGATATTCGATACGGTGCGCTCCCGTTCGGCCATGCCCTTGGCGGATAGCGCGCCCAAGGGTACGGGAGCGAAATCGGACGCGCCCAATTCTACGGTCCTCGATTTGCGAAGGTCCGCGTAACCGGCCATTCCCCGCTGCCCGGAACCGCGGTACACCATGTAGGATCCTTTCGGAAGCGCGAGCACGGTGCCTTCAGGATCGGTGATGCTGATCTCCGCGATCTGGAGCGCGCTCACCGACTCCAGGATCCGGTAGCGGCCTTCGGGAACGTTCCTTATGGCCAGGAAGGCCTGGCCCATGTTCACGCGGGTCAGGACCACGTTCTGGGATCCGCGCAGGTCCATGTCGAATTCGGGATTCTGGCTGACGTTCTTGACCGAAGCCAGTTTCCGGCGCAGGCCGGCCTGGGTATAGTTGTACGCCTCCCATAGCGAAACCATTCCGTCCCGGTCGGCATCGCCCGCCCCTCGGATGGCGGTGAGGAAATAATGGGTGAACAGGGAGCCCTGCAGTTCCTTGGACTCCTGGGAGAATTCGCCCGCAGAACTGGAAGTGAGGATGGCGGAGCCGTTCACCTTGAGCTCATCCTGGTATTTGACGGGCACGGGATCGATCAGCTTGGCTCCCTTGGCCTGGATCAGCGAACCGCTGAAACAGGCATCCGCGATGAGGATCTTGAGATCGGCCTCCATTTCCCGGAAGAATTCCCGGATGCGCGAGAGCGCGAGCTTCTCCCCGTTCAGGTGCAAGGCCTCTTCGCTGCCGTGGCCGGAATAGTAGATGAGCAATTGGACCTTCTGGCCGTCGTTGCGCAGGGAGACTATGGTCCTGCGGGCGTCCTCGAACGTCGACATCACCTTGGCGACGTCCGGGTCAAGCAGCAGGTATCCGCGCCCCTTATCGATTCCGCCCAGCTGCTCCATGGCGGCGTTCACCTGTTCCGCGTCCCGTGTCGCGAATTGCAGGGGTTTATCGTCTTCCAGGCCGATATTGTTGCCTATGACCACGGCCATGCGGACCATGGCGCTTCCGGGAAGCCAGATGGCGAGGAGTAGGACGATGGCGATTTTCATGGGAGGGTGTCCCGCAGGATGACGATATCGATGAGCGACCCGAAGCGGGGATCCTCGGCACGCACCCGCAGGGGCGCGGAGTTGGCTCCATCGTGCAGATAGACCAGGGTGGACTCCGCGAACTTGAAGCCCTGGGATTGGGGCCATTCGATCGAGGCCGATCCGCTTTCGGCCGCCGCCTTCAGGATTACGCTTGCCGTGGCATGGGGAACCTTGATACGGTAGGACGTCACGAAGGGATTGAAGGCCGGTTCCAAGGCGCCCTCCGACGTCTTCAGGCCGGCCAGACTCGCATCCTTGGAAAAGAGGATGCTGATCCGGATCGTATCCTCGGCGACGTTTCCGAGGATATCGGTTACCCTGAAGATGCACGGGATGGGCATTAGGACGCTGACCGAGTCCGGATGCTTCACGGCCTCGAGTTGGGAAGCCTGGATGGACGTATCGCCCGAAGAGACCGCCCGGAAAGGCCCGTCCCCGATTTTCCATTCCGACTTCAGGATGGAACCGTTCGTGGCCGCCGGTCTGCCGCTCAACCAGAGGGTATCCGTCGAGAGGATGGTCGTGTCGCGGCCGGCATCGACCTTGAGGAGGCTGTTCACAACCTTGATCCGCCAGACTGATATGAAATGGGACGTATCGCTTACGACCTGCAACGAAAACGTGTAGGTCCCCGGCAGGTTGAACGGAAGCGTGACCTGGAAGGCGGAACCCGATGAGAGCGTGCCCGCGGACGAATCGGCCTTACCCGGCGAATTCCAGATCCAGGAATAGTTCAACGGCCTCCTGCCTCCCCCGAATAAGGCCCTGAAGGAAACGGAATCGCCGATACCGACCGTGGTGTCCTGCTTGGGGCTCTGGGAGAGGACGACGAGGGAGCCGGAGCCGGTTCCGCGCGGGCAGGAATCGACAAGGGTCACGGGCTTGCCTGGCGCGAAGGTCTCGGTCATGCAATGGCCGGCGTCCCTCGAAAAGCCTCGCACGATCATGATGAGGGAGCCGCTCTTGTCGGAAAGGAAGCGGGGCGCCCGCTCCAGGGAATCGGGAGGGCCGCCCCAAAGCCGGAGCATCCAGGCCTCGGCGGGATCCTTCAACTGGATCTCCACGCTGTCCAGACCATTCAGGGCGGAGTCCCCGCGGAGGAGCGGCTTGGCATCGTATATGTCGGAGCCGGAAAGGATCGGATGATCCTCCAGGCAGGCGGAAAGGAGGAGCCCGCCTAGGGCCGCGATGGCCGTAATGGCGGACAGGAACCCGCATCGGCCGGGCTTTCCGGCCTTGACCGTATCCGTCATGGCGCGGCCTTTTCCAACAGCAGGTAGGTCTGGAGGTGCAGGGACCCTGCGCCCTTGGAGCTGAGATCGGGATGCACCGCCGCCGCACGCGCCTTGGCTTCATCCAGGGAGAAGGGACGGACCGACCATAAGCAATACAGGGATTCCCGTTTCCACCCCGCTTCGAGGATGAGGCTTTTAGGCAGGTTCTCGCCCATGGGTTTGCCGAGGGGCGCGCTCGCCATCCCGGATCCATCGAGATAGGCTTCCAGCCCACCGTCGTCATCCCGGTAAAGCAAGGCGTAATGCACCGGTTCCGCGCTGGTGATGCCGAGTTGCAAGGTATCGGAAGGCTTGCAGGCCAAGGTGTCCCCCTGGACCTGCCTGCCATTGTGGAACAGGTAGAATCCGGTGGAGCCCTTGGCGGTGAACTCGGAACCGGATCCGGTTTCCGATGCGGCCGTTCCGCCGGCGTTACCGGCGGGAAGGTTGAGGTATATCATGGTCCCCGCGGCCAGCAAGGCCAGGCCCGCCAGGGCAGGCCGCATTCCGAACCCGCGATCGAACCAATCCTGCAGGCGTTCCAACCAACCGGGGCGGTTCGGGGCTTCCGATCGGGTACGGTGCCGTGGGGAGGGGACGGGGTGGACGCGCGAGGCATCGAGGGATTCCAGGGTCGGGAATTTGTCCGCGAACAGGGCGGCCTGTCCCCGGGCATCGGCCAGGAGCGTGGCGCATCCGGGGCAGACCAGGACATGGGCTTCCGTTTCGCGGCTTTGCGCCGGGTCCAGGGCTCCCGCCAGGTAGCCGGCAATCCGGAAGCGGGAGGGATGCCCGGCGTTCAGTCCGGTGGAATCGGGATTCGTCTTCACCATTGGAAACGCTCCATGCTGGATTTGAAAGCCGTCAGCTTCCTGTTAAGCGTGGTCCGGGATATGGCGAGCATCGCCGCGGCTTCCTCCTGCTTCATGCCCTCCAAATAGAGGAGGAAAAGGATTTCGACCGTTTGCGGGTCGCGATCCGCCATGATTTTCTCCAGGACCAGCCTCGCTTCCATGGCCTTTTCCGGCGTGACGGTAAGGGTATTCTCGAAGTCGGGCAGGACGGACTCGTCGGATTCGAATTTCCGTTTCCGGAACATCTGGATGCATTCATTGACCGCGATACGGTACATCCACGTATAAATGCCGCTTTGGTTGCGGAATCCCGCCAGGTTCTGCTGCACCTTGACGAAAACCTGGTGGACCATGTCTTCGGCGTCCTCGTGGTTCCTCGTATACCGTTTGCAAACCCAAAACAGCGGCGCCGCGTATTTCCGGTACAGGCTCCCGATGGATTCCATTCCCGGCGCGGGGGATCCCGCAACCATGCCTGGGGCGCTTTCCCGCGCCGGGTCTCCCACCTGCAGGCAGAACCGTCCTCTCCCATCCGATCTTTCCGGAAAAGCGGGATTGGTCCCCTTCCGGGAGGGGGAAAGGGGCTTTGCGGCCCGATCCTCCGGTCTTCGCGAAACCGTCGTTCCGGCCGGCACAAGGACCGGCGCGCTGGTATGGGACGTAAGAACCGCCTCTCGGAGCCGGAGGAATCCCCTTCCGGTCTCGACCATGAACTCCGCCGCCTTCAGGAATAGGCGGCCCAAATCGATTGCTTCTAACATTTGGATGTCGGGCCCGTCTCTTTTGTACCGAGAATTTTGGATGCGCTGCGCCATAAAATAATTCACCCGGGCGTTCGGTGAAGGACCCGTTTTGCATTCCGGGGCGCCTCTTTCTAATTTTATGCGTTTTGGGAGTCCGCGCCACGAAGGCGGCCCCATGAGGGAGTTCCCTTGTCCATGTTGAAAGTCACCCTGCCCAACAGCTCCGTCCTGGAAGTTGAACCCGGCACGACCATGCTCGAAGTGGTCAAGAAGATCGGACCGGGCCTGGCCAAGAGCGCCATCGCCGCCATCTACAATGGCAAGGAACTGGACCTCAGCCGCACCCTGTCCCAGGACGGCGACCTTCGCGTACTCACCCATCAGAATCCGGAATCCCTGGAGATCGTCCGGCATTCCACGGCCCATCTCATGGCCATGGCCGTCACGGAACTTTTCCCCGGCACCCTCCTGACCATCGGTCCCGTCATCGAGAACGGCTTCTATTACGATTTCGATTCCCCGCACAAGTTCAGCCCCGATGATTTCCCCGCCATCGAAGAGAAGATGAAGGAGATCGCCAAGAAGGATTATCCGGTCGAGCGATCGGAAATGCCTCGCGCGGAAGCCATCGCCTATTTCAAGGATCCGGCCCATCGCGAACCGTACAAGGTCGAGATGATGGAAGAGTGGACGGACGATACGGTCAGCTTCTATAAGCAAGGCCCGTTTTCGGACCTGTGCCGCGGACCCCACGTCCCCGGCACCGGAAAGCTCCAGCATTTCAAGCTGCTCTCGGTGGCCGGCGCCTATTGGCGCGGGGACGAGAAGCGGCCCATGCTGCAGCGCATCTACGCCACGGCCTTCCTGACCAAGGACGACCTGGAGAAACACCTGTTCCAATTGGAAGAGGCCAAGAAGCGCGATCACCGCAAGGTGGGCAAGGAACTCGATTACTTCCATATCGAGGAGGGCTCGCCCGGCATGGTGTTCTGGCACCCGCGCGGATGGCGGCTGTATTCCAACCTCATGTCCTATATCAGCGCGAAGCTGTCACGCCGGGGTTACCAGGAGGTTCGCACGCCCGAGGTGGTGGACAAGAGCCTGTACGTCAAGTCCGGCCACGTCGCCAATTACAGCGACCTCATGTTCTTCACCCAGAGCGAGAACCGGGAATTCGTCATCAAGCCCATGAACTGCCCGTGCCACGTGGAGATCTTCAAGCAGGGCATCAAATCCTTCCGCGACCTGCCCATCCGCCTCGCCGAATTCGGCAAGTGCCACCGCAACGAATTGGCCGGCGTCATGCATGGCCTGATGCGCGTGCGCGGATTCACCCAGGACGATGCGCATATCTTCTGCACCGTGGAGCAGATCGCGGACGAGGTCGCCGATTTCTGCCGCCTTCTGCAGGAAGTCTACGCCGACTTCGGATTCTCGGACATCATCGTCAAGCTCGCCGACCGCCCCGAAAAGCGGGTTGGCAGCGACGAAGTCTGGACCAAGGCCGAGGCCGCCCTAAAGGAAGCCTGCGAGCGGGCCCGATTGGGCTATATCATGAATCCGGGCGAAGGCGCTTTCTATGGACCCAAGCTCGAGTTCACCCTGAAGGATTCTCTGGGGCGCCATTGGCAATGCGGAACCATCCAGGTGGATTTCAATACCGCGGACCGCCTAGGGGCGGAATATGTGGCCTCGGACGGCTCAAAACACCCTCCTGTAATGCTCCACCGGGCCGTTTTCGGGTCCCTGGAGCGCTTTATTGCTATTCTGATCGAGAATTTCGGCGGGGATTTGCCCTTGTGGATGAACCCTCAACAGGTCCGGATCCTGCCCGTTTCCGAGAAATTCGTGGATGCGGCCCAGGAATTGAACCGTAAAATCCTCGATGCAGGCCTTATTTCCGAAGTCGATGTCCGAAATGACAAAATCGGCTTCAAAATCAGGGAAGGGGAGCGTGAAAAGGTCCCTTACCTGGTTATTTTGGGCGATAAAGAAATACAATCTGGCAAAATATCCCTCCGGAAGCGTAAAACCGGGGACCTTGGTGCTTTTTCCTTAGACGAAGCCCTGGAAAAATTTAAATTGGAGATTTCCTCCAAAGGCGCTTAAGCGCTCAGGCGGATAATCGCTTAGGCACATCATTGCCAGGCGCCTTATCGCTTGGAGGACAACGCCCTAGGGAAAGGTATTCCCTGGGCCATGACGTTCCAGGGTCCTAGAAATCCCCCGGATCACGAAAGGTAGAGATTGCAGAGAAGACCGTTTTTCAGCGCCCCCAAAGAAACCATCCGCATCAACGAACATATCCGCACGTATGAAGTGCGTGTCATCGACGCCGATGGAAAACAGTTGGGTGTGCTCACCGTACCCGCGGCCCTGGAAAAGGCCAAGGAAAGAGCTTTGGACCTGGTGGAAGTATCTCCCACCGCCCAGCCTCCGGTGTGCCGAATCATGGATTTCGGCAAGTACAAATACGAAATCTCCAAAAAAGCCAAGGCCTCCAAGGCCAAGCAGCACATCATTAAGGTCAAGGAAATCAAGTTCCATCCCAAGACCGGAGAAAATGACTATAATTACCGCCTCGTTCAGGCGAAGGAATTCCTGGAAAAGGGCTTCAAGGTCAAGGCAACGGTGGTATTCCGCGGCCGTGAAATGGCCCACATGGAATTCGGTTCCCGTTGGCTGAAGAAGATGGTCGTGGACCTTGCCGGTATCGGTCTCGCAGAGACGGGCTCGATACAAGAAGGTCGTAACGTGACCACGATTTTTGGACCGGTGAAGCACCATGTGCAACCGGTTCCGGGACCAGCCAAACCCAAAGCGCCTTCGGCGCCGAAGGTTCCTGGAGCGGAAGGTGCGACGCCGGCCTCTGAGGCTGCCGTTCCTGCGTCCGATGGCGCGGCCAAAGAGGATGCCGGCGAAAGCCGGGAAGCCGCTCCGGCCGGGCAAGCATAGTTTTAGCGGTAAATGTGAAGGAAGGTCTATCATGCCGAAGATGAAAACCCACAGCGGAGCGAAGAAGCGGTTCAAAGTCACCGCCAGTGGAAAGCTCAAGCGCAAGGGCGCCAACAAGAACCATATCATGGGCAAGAAGAAGCCCGAGATGAAGCGTCGCGCAGGCGGCAACTTTTACGTGGGACCCACCGAAGCGCCGCGCATGAAGCGTCTGCTCGGTATCGGCGGCTAAGCCCAATAGAATAATCAGGAGATAGAGAAATGCCCAGAAGCAAACCAGCGGTAGCCTCGCGCCAACGCCGCAAGAAAATCCTCAAGGCCGCCCGTGGATTCTACGGCCGCAAGAAGTCCAATCTCAAGCTCGCGAAGGAAGCCGTCGACAAGTCGCGCGTCTTCGCGACCGTCCATCGCCGCGACAAGAAGGCCGCGTTCCGCACCCTGTGGACCGTGCGCATCAATGCCGCCGCCCGCGAGTTCGGCACCACCTACTCCCGCCTCATCGCCGGATTGAAGAAGGCCGCCATCAGCCTGGATCGCAAGATCCTCGCCGACCTCGCCCTCTCCGACTCCGCCGCCTTCGGCAAGATCGTGGAAGCCGCCGGCCTCAAAGCCAAGTAGATTCCAGACCCTTAAAGGTCCGGAACTGCGATGGATCCCCAGGGCGAGCGCCCAAGGGAATAACGGATTCGGTTTACAAGGAAAGGCCCGGGAGCATATCCCGGGTTTTTTCGCGTTTTGGAAAGCCGAGCCCAAGGGCGAAAACAGGCCGCCTTTTGCAACAGGATGGGATGGCCGTATCCGGTCTTATACCCCCGTCTTCATGTCCGGTCAATCCCTATCGTGTGAGGCTGATCACATATAGCGGGTGGGGCCGCTTCCGCCCCGCGGTAAATGACCACGGAGACGGCGGTCTGGACTAATTTTTGTCCTTTGGATAAGGTATCCGGAATCACTCGAGAATGAAGAACCGCAGGAATCCCATGCGCACCATTAACGGAACCCCGCTCCGCGCCATTATCGCGAAATCCTGGATCCTCCTTCCCGCATTCATCCTGGCCCTGATCTGGGCATGCACTCCGGACGCGACCGAAGGCGACCAATATCTGCAATTCCACCTGAGCGAGTCCCTCAAGGACTACAATATCGTGGTGATCACCCTGGTGGATGCGGCCGATTCGACCATCCCCTATGAGGAAGTGTGGAACGATTCGATTCCCGATCCACTGCACTTCCCCAAGCATCGATTGACCGCCGCCAAGGACAAGGATTTCGTCATCAAGATCCGGGGCTACGATTCGCGCCACGAACTGGTTTACGCCAAGGATGTCGCGGTGGTGGACGGCAAGCCCAAGGAGACCCTGATCCTTCGCTCGGACAACCGGTTGAACGGGGTATCCGTGGCCCCCGGCGCCCTGACGCCGGACTTCACGCCGGATGGCTATGCCTATACCGCGCGGGTGGGGGAATCGGAAGGAACCCTGACCCTGACCGCGTCTCCCATGGATGCCGCCGGCGCCCTTTACATCAATGATAAGGCCTCACCCTGGAACCAGGGAATGGCCCTGGATCTGAAGGCCGGCGCGAATGTCTTCATCCTTAGCGTGAAGGGAAAGGACGGGCGGGTTTCCCAACCGTATGAAATCGCGGTGATGCGAGGCACCCCGGTGGTTCCCGTAGGAGTCGCCCTCGGGGTGCATTCCCTGGTCCTGTATACCGGGGACTCGGTCACGACCGTCTCGGCGGCGGTTGATCCGGCCGGGGCCTTGATGAGCTGGTCCACCCTCAACGGCTGCGTGGCCAGGGTGGATGGAAACGGCAAGGTTACCCCAGTCGGCGAAGGATCGACGACCCTGACCGTCGCGGCCGGGAGCTTTTCCGACAATGCGTCCGTCGAAGTCCGGAAGGGCGAGCCTGTCCTTACCGTCGGGGCGAATTCGGCCGAAAAGCCTAATTCGGAAGTCGTGTTCCCGATCTCGCTCACCCTGACCCATGCGACCCTGGTGTCCTTCAAATACGCTTTGGAAGGAGGCGAGACCTGGGACGCATCGGATTCGACGGCCGTGCCCGCCCGCCTCACCCACAGCTACCCGGCGGCCAAGAACTACGTGGCGCGCTTCTACGTTGCGGACAGCCGGGGGAACAAGAAGACCTTCACGCGAACCATAAACGTCAGCAGCGCTTCCCTGCAGGTTTCCATCCTTTCCCCGGGCCAGGACACCATGGTAAACGTCAGCCCCGTCACGGTCAAATACACCATCAACGGCACCGCGTTGACCAGGAAAAAGGACCTGGTCGAGGGGGCGAATTCCATCGTCATCGATACGGTAAGCGGTGCGGATTCCGGGTCATCGGCCCCCGTAAAGGTCATCCTCGACACCAAGCCCCCCAAGGCGGACATAACCAGTCCCGCGCCCAACGCCACTCTGACGAGCCTCAAGGCCACCCTTTCCGGAACCGTAAGCGACGCGGGCACGGGTATCAAATCGGTGGCCATCGCGGGCCAGACGGCCGGTCCGCCTGCGGCCGTCGTTACCGGAGGCACATGGACCAGCGCCGAACTCACCTTGGGCCAGGGTCCCAACACCCTCGTCGTGACCGCGACGGATTCGGCGGGGAATTCCACCAAAGCCAATCTGACCGTGAACGTAAATCTGGCTGCGCCGGTGGTCGATATCACCTACCCGCTCGAGAATACGGTCACGAACCAGGATACCATTACGGTGAAATACACGGTCGGCAACGGCCCGGAGCAGAAGAAGGGATTCAACCTGACCAAGGAAGGATCGATAGTCCTGGTCATCAACGTGCCGAACGGGACCGGAACCCCCGGCACGGCCTCGGTGACCGTCATCCGTGACGTCACACCGCCGAATGCCCCTACCCTCGCGGCCAAGGCCATCTCGACCAAGGGGAGCCCGGAGTGGACCTGGTCCTCGAATGGGGACAATCCCGGCGGTTCCGGGATCGCTTCCACCCTCAGCTACCAATACCAATTGAACGGCACGGGCGCCTACACGCGGACGGGAACGGCCGGGTACACCCTCGCCTCCGCGGCGGACGGAGCGTATTCCCTTACGGTGCAACAGGTGGACAAGGCCGGCAATTGGTCGGCAAGCAGCAATGTCGTGACCATCACCGTGGATAAGGTGGCGCCCACCGTATCGGTCACATCGCCTGCCTCTAACCACGTAACGAACGCGGCCACCGTCCCCCTGGTCTGCAAGGAGAACGGCGTGGATCGCGCCCCGGTCCCGATGGCCCTCCCCCTGGAAGGGGCGAACGTCCTGACCTGCACCGCCACCGATGCCGCCGGCAATTCCTCTTCCCAGAACGTCACCGTGTACAAGCGCTCCAACGTCCTGTTCGTGAGGATCGGCGGCACGGGGAACTCCGTGACCTCCAAGGACTGGGTTACGGCCCATGGCTCCATCCAGTCGGCCATCGATGCCGCCAATACCGCTACCGGGCAGAAGCAGATCTGGGTGGCGGGCGGCACGTACTTATCCGCCATCTCACTGAAGATGAAATCCAAAATCTCGATCTACGGCGGATTCCATCCGACCAATTTCGGAAAGGACCTGGAGGACCGCGCTTTCGGGGCATCGGATACGGTGAAATTGTCGAAAACCCCCTTGAGCGTGGATCCCGTCATGTACCTCACGGGCGAGAGCGGGGGAGTCCTCGATGCGGACACCCTGGACGGGCTGCAAATCCTGGTCGGCACGGCATTGCGGGGCGTCAAACTGGACTATACCACCAAGGTCGCTTTCAACAACGTCCAGTTCATCGCCACCGCGAATGAGAACTCCGCCATCACGGCCTGGGGGTCGGACTTCAAGGTCGAGGGGTGCTCCTTCACCGGCTTCAAGAACTACGGCGCGACCATCCTGGCCGAGCCGGCGTCCGACAAGGGGGGGATCTTCGCCATGAACAATTCGAAGTTCTCGGGGAATTCCGTCTTGAGCGGCGGCGACCCTAATTGGATCCGCGCCACCTGCGACAATACAACGGTGACCAATTCCGAATTCGCGGACAACCCGCCCAGCGGGGGATCCCATATCTATGTTTCGGCCAAGCTCCTCACCGTGACGGGGTGCAAATTCAAAGGCGTGCAGGCCACGGCGATCCTGGGAACCTGGGGCACCGGCTCCAACATTTCGTCCAATACCTACAACGTGAACTTCTGATGCGGAGTTTGGGAAAAATGGGATTCCGGCGCTCCGGAACCTTATTTCCCCAAAAATGGAATTTTATGGGAGTAAAAATCCTTTGTTACCGGCTCCAGGAAGCTTTTATTAACGTCAAAGATATCAACCCAGAGTGAACCATGAAATCATCGCTTTCCTGCCTCGGCATCGCCGCAATCCTATCCATCGCTTCCGAATCGGGGGCTTTGCCCATCCAGGCCTTATCGATCCATTCCAAGGCTTCGGATGCCTTGTCGATCAGCCATGAATCCGGCGGGGTTTCCGTATCCGCCAAAAAGGTGATCGACCTCCCCTTCAGCGGCTTCCTGGCCATGTCGGTTTACCAATTCAATCCCCATTTCTATCCCGCTCCGGAAGCCTTCTCCATGTCCGGGCCGGACTCCAGGAACAAAGCCGATACGCAGGGCGGGAAGAAAGATCATGACCGGGATGATTTCGAATGCCTCGGCGAGGAAATCGCCGCCCAGCAACCTGCCGCCGCTCCCATGGTCCCGGAACCTTCCTCCTTGGCCCTGTTCGGCATCCTGGCCCTCGCGGCCCTCGTTCCCAAGGCCATCGCCAAGCTGCGCGCCTGATTCCCTCCCCTTCCGGTTGCTCGCATACCCCGTCCACACGGGGTATTTTTTTTGCCCGTTCCGGAAACGGGCCGACCCGGGAGGGCGCTTCCTGGACGGGGTTTTGGCGCGGGAGCGGGCCGGCGCCGCTGCCGGAGCCATGCCCCGGCTTCCTTCTTGTCATCCCTCCGTTAGTTATATTTCCAGCCTCGCCAGCCCGGCGGGTCCATGGCCCGGTGGGCGGAGCGTCTGGCAGGCATATTCCCATGGCCTGGCAGGTCCACCGTCAAGCGGCCCACCGGCCCGGAGTCTTCCAACCCTATGCATCCCATCGAAGAGATCCGCGTCCGCCTGGACGCGGACATGCAAAAGCTAGAGACCCTGATTGCGGACGGTCCCGGAGCCGGCCCCTCGGAAGGGGATAAGGCCCTTCCCAAGCAGTTCGAGGATCTGAAGGTCAAATACACCGGCAAAAAGGGCGAGATTTCCGGCCTGCTGCGCTCCATGGGGACCCTCGCCCCTGAAGCGCGTCCGGAATTCGGCAAGCTCGTCAACGAACTGCGCGATTATGCCGATGCCCGCTTCTCCGCCCTGCAGGCGAAGATCCAGGAAGTTGAAATCGCGGGCAGCCTTTCCGGTTCGAGCCTGGACGCCACCTTGCCCGGGTATCGCGTGCCCGCCGGATCCCTTCATCCCATGACCCAGGTCCGCGAGGAAATCATCTCCTTTTTCCAGGGCCTGGGTTTCGAAATGGCCCTGGCCCCGGAGGTCGACAACGACTGGTACAATTTCGAGGCCCTCAATATCCCGCCGGACCATCCCTCCCGCGACATGCACGATACCTTCTACGTGGACGACAAGGTGGTCCTGCGCACGCATACCTCGAACGTGCAGGTCCATTACATGGAAACGCACCGCGATCAGCCCATCCGGATCATCGCGCCCGGATTCGTCTACCGCGTGGACAACGACGCGACCCATTCGCCCATGTTCCAGCAGGTGGAGTGCCTGGTGGTGGACAAGGATATCTCCTTCGCCAACCTCAAGGGGACCCTGTTCCTGTGGGCCAAGCACATGTTCGGCACCGAAACGACCATGCGCTTCCGGCCCAGCTACTTCCCCTTCACCGAACCGTCGGCGGAGATGGACGTCTCATGCTATTTCTGCAAAGGAAGCGGCACTCTCGATGGAGCCGGCGGCGCCCCGGGCCAGCCCTGCCGTACGTGCAAGACGACGGGCTGGATCGAGATCGGCGGCTGCGGCAGCGTGGACCCGAACGTATTCGGCAAGGTGGGATGGGACCCGGAGAAATTCTCCGGCTTCGCCTTCGGCTTCGGCATCGACCGCATCACCATGTTGAAGTACGGGATCCCGGACATAAGCCATTTGACGCGGAACGATAACCGGTTCCTGAAACAGTTCTAGAGTCTAAGGAAAACATGGAAGTCAGCCTCAATTGGATCAAGAAGTACGTAGACCTCTCCGGCAGCACGGACGGCCGCCCCGATGACGATCGCCAGGCCTTGTCCCAGGCCCTCACCTCCCTGGGCCTTGAAGTCGAGGGCATGCGCGTCGTCGGCGGGCTGCCCGGGGTCGTATCCGCGGAAGTGCTCGAATGCGCGCGCCATCCCGAGGCCGACAAGCTGAGCGTATGCCAGGTGACCGATGGGACCGGGACCTATCCGGTCGTTTGCGGGGCGCCCAACGTGGCCAAGGGCCAGAAGGTATTGTTGGCCAAGGTGGGCGCGGAGCTTCCCGGCCGGGCCGGTGAACCTCCCTTGAAAATCAAGAAAGCCAAGCTTCGCGGCCAGGAATCCCACGGCATGATCTGCGCCGAGGACGAGGTGGGCCTTGGCGAAAGCCATGACGGCATCCTGGTGCTGGATCCGTCGGTGCCCGTAGGCCTCCCCATGGACCGCATTCCGGGCCTGGGGGACGTGGTCTTCGAACTGAACATCACTCCGAACCGTCCCGACGCCCTGAACCATACCGGGGTGGCCCGGGAGATCGCGGCCAAGCTGGGGAAACCCCTGCGTTACCCGGAAGCGATGCTCAACGAGGAGGGCGCGGATATCGGCGGCCTGGTCCAGATCGACCTTCAGGACATCGCCGGGTGCACGAAGTACGTGGGCCGCGTCATCCAAGGCGTAAAGGTCGGCCCCAGCCCGGATTGGCTGGTGAAGTCCCTCAAGTCCATCGGCAAGCGCAGCATCAACAACGTGGTCGATCTGACCAATTTCGTCCTGCTTGAGCTCGGACAGCCTTCCCATGCCTTCGACCTGGGCCGGATCAAGGGCCGCAAGGTCGTCATCCGCAAGGGCAGGGACGGCGAGAAACTCGTGACCCTGGACGGGGTCGAGCGGAAGATCACCTCCGAGGACATGCTCATCGCGGACGCGGAGGGCCCCATGGTCCTGGCCGGGGTGATGGGCGGCAAGGATTCGGAAGTGGGTCCGGAGACCACGGACATCTTCCTGGAGGTCGCCTATTTCAATCCCGCCACCGTGCGCCGCCAGGGCCGCAGGCACGGGCTTTCCAGCGATTCCTCCTATCGTTTCGAACGCGGGGTGGATCCGTTGCATACCGCCTGGGTCGCCGATTACCTCGCCGGCCTCATCGCGCGATGGTGCGGTGGCAAGGTGGCCAAGGGACGCTTGGAGAAATCCTCGCCCGAGCACCCGACCTCGCCGCGCATCGTCTACCTGCGCCCGGGGCGCGTCAATAAACTGCTGGGCACGGATCTCCGGCCGGGCGAATGCGTCCGCCGCCTGGAGGCTATCGGACTGAAGCTGAAGGACGACGCCCAAGCGCGTGGGGAAGAGGCCATGGGCTTCGCCATCCCCGGCTTCCGCGGGGACCTCGAGCGCGAGGCGGATTTGATCGAAGAGATCGCGCGCCTCGGCGATTACAATGCCATCCCGGTGGTGCTGCCGACCCTTCCCCTGGTTTCCGCGGGCCTGCCGCCCGGAGAAAGCCTTGCGCGTACCCTGCGCCACCATCTGCGGGACGCGGGCCTGAACGAGGCCTTGAACCTCCGCTTTTCCTCCCGCAAGGCCCTGGCCAAGCTGGGCCTGGCCCCGGAGGATCCGCGAAGCGCCTACGTGCCGCTGCGCAATCCCCTGAGCGAAGAATGGGAAATCCTGCCCACCACCACCCTGCCGGCCTTGCTGAACGCGGCGGCCTACAACCAGAACAACCAGGAGAAGAACGTCCGGTTGTTCGAGATCGCCAAGTGCTTTTACCATAGGCCGGAAGAGCGGACCGACCGCGCGCCCGGAATCCTGGAAGAGGAGATGCTCTACCTGGTCCTGGCCGGCGAATGGGCGGATCGGCGTCCATGGAGCGGGGATCCGGCCACGGCCGGTCCCGTGGAGTTCCACCACCTCAAAGGAATCCTGGAAAACCTGTTGATCGCTACGGGGATCAAATCGCAATACGCCTTCCCGGGATCCGAGCCCTATCTGCATCCGGTCGAATCCGGCGCCATCCTGGCCGATCTCGCACCGCCGGCGCCGGGAACCGAAATCCTTTACGGAAGCAAGCGCGCTGCCGGCTGGCAGAAACAGGCCCGCATCGGCGGGTTCGGCATCCTGCATCCCCGGGTGCTGGGGGGCTTCGACCTGAAAGGCCCCGTACTGGTGGCGGAAGTGTCCCTTTCCGGGCTCCTGGCCGCGGTCCCCCGGGATCGCAAGTTCAAGGCCTTCGGGAATTTCTCGGCCGTTTCGCGGGATCTGAACCTCCTGGTGGACGAATCCCGGACCCATGGGGACATCCTCTCCAAAATGCCGGTAAGCCGGATTCCCATCCTGCAGGAGGCCCGCCTCAACAGCGTTTACCGAGGCACCGGGGTGCCGGCCGGGAAGAAGGCTTTGCACTATAGTTTCATCTACCGCCATACGGAGAAGACCCTTACGGACGAAGAGGTGAACAAGGCCCAGGAAAAGCTCAACCAGGAACTGGCCAAGGATCCGGGAATCGTCTTTAAGTGAGTGACAGCGCCCTTCGCGGAGTTTAGTTTTTTTGTACTCATATTCGCGCGGATCCAGGCTCCAATCCGGAGCGGGCTCCGGCCAGTCAAACAGGAGAGAAAATGGACTTTAGCCAATTCGACGCCCTCGCCTCCAAGGTCGAGCATGCCGTTTCCATCATCGACGGACTGAAAAGGGAGCGGGAAGCCCTCCAGGCGGAATTGCACAATTCCCTGGAACGGGCCGGGAACCTGGAAAAGGCCCTGGCCGAGAAGGAAGATGAATTGTCCGGTTTGCGCGAGGAAATCAATAGCAAATCCGACAATATCAATCTCGTCGGAGAACGGATCCGGGACTTGGTGGGCCGTTTGGATACCGCCCTGGCCTGAAATCAGGGTCGATACGCTGGCACCCAAAGCCGGCCTGATGGTATATTAAAAACACCCGTCCAGGGCAATGGGCGGGTCGTGGAGGCCGCGTCGTCCGATGTCAGCAACGGAACAACATTCCTACAAGGTCAACATCTGCGGCGAGACCTTCCAAGTCAAATCCGATCAGAGCCCCCAAACCATTGAACGGGTCGCCGGATATTTGGATTTTAAAATCAGGGAACTCGGCAAAGGCGGCATCAACGTGGACAAGTTCCGCGTGGTGGTGCTGGCGGCCATGAACCTGGCCGGGGAGCTCTTCGAACTCCGGGCCAAGGTGGAAGAGAACGAAAAGCAGCAAAACCGGCTTCAAGAGCAGGCCCGGTCGCTGAATGAAAGCCTGGATCGGGCTCTCGATCCGGCGGACCTCTGACCCTTTGGGCCGGAGAGCCGTAACAGAAAGGAAAAAGAACTCCGTCGCGCGCTTCATGCGTCTCGGCCTTACAAACCTAGATCAACAAAACCGCATTTCCGTTCAACTAGCGCAAGCCCCGGCGGCCGGACGGCCGACCGCTCCAGGGGAAGCGCGAACTGGATGGGGTAGGTTAATCCTTTGATCACAAGGTCCGAGATAATGAGCGATAAGTCGACGGAGTTTCTATTTCGCCTCCCCCTCCTTTGTTGCTATTTTGCCGCGCATGGCAAACCTCCTGGACGGAAAAAAGACCGCTGAAAACATCCGGACCGCTCTGAAGGAGCGCGTGAAGGCGCTCGCCGCCAAGGGCGTGCGTCCGGGCCTCTCCGTCACCCTGGTGGGGGAGGATCCGGCTTCCAAGGTCTATGTGGGCGCCAAGGACGCGGCCGCCACGGACGTGGGCATCCAGGCCTGGACCCATCGCCTGCCCGCGACCATTTCCGAGAAGGACCTTGCCGATCATCTCGAGAAGCAGAACCGGGATCCCGCCGTGCACGGCATCCTGCTGCAATTGCCCTTGCCCGCGCACCTGCCTTCGGACAAGCTCCTCAACCTGATTTCGGCGTCCAAGGATGTGGATGGTTTCCATCCCATCAGCCTGGGCAACCTGATGCTGGGCCGGCAGGGATTCAAGCCCTGCACCCCTTGGGGCGTCCAGATGCTTCTCAAGGCCTACAATCTCTCGCCCGAAGGCAAGCACGTGGTGGTCGTGGGTCGCTCCAACATCGTAGGCAAGCCCATCGCCAACATCCTGATCCAGAAGGAAGCGTTCGCGAACGCCACCGTGACCGTGTGCCATACGGGAACCCCGGACATCGCTTATCATACCCGGCAGGCGGACTTCATCATCGCCGCGGTGGGCAAGGCCGAGGTCATCACCGGGGATATGGTCAAAGAGGGCGCCGTGGTCGTGGACGTAGGCGTGAACCGGGTGAAGAGCGACAAGGCCAAATCCGGCTTCAAGCTGGTGGGGGACGTGCATTTCGAATCCGTGGCCGCGAAGGCCAGCTATATCACCCCCGTTCCCGGGGGAGTGGGGCCGATGACCATCGCCATGCTGCTCACCAATACCGTCCAAAGCGCGGAAATGTCCCTGGTCCGATAGCCGTCCAGGCCCCTTTTCCCGCATCCATTGGCCGTTTCCATCGCTTCCGGCCCTTAGAATAACGGGCTTTTTTTGTATCTTTCCAGGGGCCTTTTTTCAGGCGTTCGTATACTATTCCGGTACCGTTTCCGTCAGGAAGCGGACCGCATCGATCAGGCATCGGCCCAAGGAAGCATGTCAGCCCCAAAAAACCAAATAGCGGTTACGGTCGAGGATTACCTGAAGCAGGCTTCGGTGCGCGTGAATGCCGCTTTGGAAAAATACCTGCCCCCCGAAAGCGAAGCCCCCACGGACCTGCATAAGGCCGTCCGGTATTCGACCTTCGCCGGCGGCAAACGCCTCCGTCCCGCCCTGGCCCTGGCATCCTTCGAGGCCTGCCATGGCCAAAGCGACGATGACGTCCTCCTCGCGGCCTGCGCCCTGGAGATGACGCATACCTTTTCCCTCATCCATGACGATCTGCCGTGCATGGACAACGACGATTTCCGCCGCGGCCGCCCGACCAACCACAAGGTGTTCGGAGAGGCCATCGCCATCCTCGCCGGGGACTCCCTGCTCGTCTATGCGTTCGAACTGCTTGCCAAGACCGGCCGCGCGGAGTGCATCGTCACCCTGGCGCGCGCCCTCGGCACCAAGGGGATGCTCGGCGGCCAAGTGGTCGATATCCAGAGCGAGGGCAAGAAGGTCGGCCTCGAGACCGTGAACTACATCCACCGCCACAAGACCGCGGCCCTCATCGAGGCGTCCCTAGTGCTTGGCGCCCAGCTGGCCGGGGCGGAAGACGATGTCATCGCCGGGCTCGGCGCCTTCGGCAACAAGATCGGCCTCGCCTTCCAGATCGTGGACGACGTCCTGGACCTGGAGGGAACCACGGAAGCGCTGGGCAAGGACGCAGGTTCCGACCTGGAAAAGGGCAAAGCCACCTATCCCGCCGTGGTCGGCATCGCCGCCTCCAAGGACATGGCCCGGCAGTTGGTGGACGAAGCCAAGCTGGAACTCAGGAAGCTGCCGATCCAAAGCGGCATCCTGGAATTGATCGCCGATTACATCACCACCCGGGTGCATTGAGCAACCGTATTTACCTGTCCTAGGGGCCAATTGATAATGCTGGAAAACATCCATTCGCCCGCGGACCTCCGCGGAATGTCCATCGACCAACTGAAGCAGCTCGCCAGCGAAATCCGCGAGACGATCGTGAAGCAGGTCGCCAATAAGGGAGGGCATCTCGCCTCCAGCCTGGGCACCGTTGAACTCACCATCGCCTTGCACAAGGTCTACAATACCCCCAAGGACAAGATCGTCTGGGACACGGGCCACCAGGCCTATCCCCACAAGCTGGTCACGGGCCGGTACAAGGAATTCCACACCCTCAAGCAGTTCGGCGGCCTTTCCGGATTCCTCAAGCGCGAGGAGAGCGAATACGATACCTTCGGCGCGGGCCATGCGTCCACGTCCCTGTCCGCGGCGTTGGGAATGGCGGCGGCGCGCACCCAGCTGGGCCTGGACTTCGACGTGGTGGCCGTGATCGGCGATGGCGCCATGACCGGCGGCATGGTCTACGAAGCGCTCAACAACGCCGGCGAGATCGAGGAGAAGATCACCTTCATCCTCAACGACAACAAGATGTCCATCGCCAAGAACCTGGGCGGCATCTCCAAGTACCTGAACCGCATCATCTCCAATCCCACTTACAACAAGCTCAAGGACGAGGTCTGGGATCTGACCGGGCGCCTGCCGCGCGGCAAGGACCTGCAGAAGCTGGCGAGCAAGGTGGACGAAGGCTTGAAGAAGATCTTCCTGCCGGGCGGTTTCTTCGAAGACCTGGGCATCCGCTATTTCGGCCCCGTCGACGGCCACAACCTGGAAGAAGTGATCGAGATCCTCGAGGCCGTGAAGAAGCGTCCGGGGCCCAACCTCATCCATCTGGTGACCACCAAGGGATACGGCTGGGACAAGTCGGAGGCGGACGCCATCAAGTGGCATGCCTCCAATCCTTTCGACATCGAATCCGGCAAGCCCAAGGCGGCGCCCGCCAAGACCCCGGGGCTCACCCAGGTATTCGGCGACGCCTTGCTGGAAATCGCCAAGCAGGATCCGCGCGTCGTCGCCATCACCGGCGCCATGCCGGAAGGCTGCGGCGTGAACATCATGGCCAAGGAGCTCCCCGCGCGCGTCTATGACGTGGGCATCGCCGAGCAATACGCCGTGACCTTCGCCGCCGGCATGGCCTGCGAAGGCATGAAGCCCGTGGTCGCCATCTATTCCACCTTCCTGCAGCGGGCCATCGACCAGATCGTCCACGACGTGGCCATCCAGGAACTCCACGTGGTTTTCGCCATCGACCGCGCCGGCCTCGTCGGCCTGGACGGGCCCACCCACCACGGCGCCATGGACCTCAGCTACCTGACCATGATCCCGGGCATGGTGATCATGGCCCCTTCGGACGAGAAGGAGCTGCGCAACATGCTCTTCACCGCGATCAAGGCCGACAATATCGGCCCCGTGGCGGTCCGCTATCCCCGCGGCAGCGCCTATGCGCCGGACGAGAAGCTGCCTTTCCAGATGGTCCCCATGGGCATGCCCCATATCGTGCAGGAAGGAGAGGACCTCCTCATCCTGGCCGTCGGTAACATGGTGCTTCAGGCCAAGAAGGCTGCCGAGCTGCTGGCCAAGGACGGCATCCGTCCCACCGTGGTCGACGCGCGCTTCGTAAAGCCCCTGGATCAGAAGGCCTACTCGGACCTGTTCTCCCGCCATCGCGCGGTCCTGACCATCGAAGACAACGTCATCCACGGCGGCTACGGCCAGTCGATCTCGCTTCTCCTCACGGACCTGGGCCGCTTCGACGTCACCCTGAAGCATATCAGCCTGCCGGACGAATTCGTCACCCATGGGGAAATCCCCGTGCTGCACAAGATCCTGGGCATGGATGCCGAGGGCATCCAGAAGAAGGCCGTGGAACTCATGGCCCAGCTCAACCTCAATCCGAAGTCGCGGTAACCGAATGTCCATGGATCCGAAGAAACCAGGCGACTCCGAAGAGCGCCGCGCCAGCCATTCCGATGACAACGAAGGAGACTTCGACTTGTCCGGGTTCACCTCGGACGACGCGGCTCCGGCCAAGCCTTCCAGGTCCGCCGGCAAGCCCGCGGGCGAAGAACCGCCCCGGGGCAAAAAGGTCATCGGCCGGGCTCCCCGGATCGATCCGCGCAAGACCGGTCCGGCGCCTTCCGAAGAACGGCGTCCTCCGCGCGATGCGGCGGGCGCAGGCGCCAAGCCACCCGCAGGCAAAGGCGGATACCCGGAACGCAAGGGCCCGGGCGGTCCAGGACCGAGCGGCCCTCGCGGTGGTTGGGAAAAGCTTCCCCAACGGGACAATTTCCGCGGCAAGGATCAGGGCTTCGTGCCCCGCGGTCCCCGAAACGCGCCAGGCGCCCAACGCGGCCCTGGCGGCCCGCGCGATGCGGCACCCCGCGGCGGAGCGGGCCGATATCCCGATCGCGGCGATTCCGCAGGGCGTCCCAACCGAGACTATGGCGCGGCGCGCGGTCCTTCCCCCAAGCCCTATTCGACCGGGACCTCCCGCTTGGCTCCCCGCATCATCGAAAGGGTGGGCGGCGAACATAAGCCGGTTTCCGCCGAGGTAAAGCCTTTCCTGCCCCTCAAGACCGACAAGGGCCGTTGGAAGGAAAGCCAGTTCATCCTGGAAGGCAGCAAGAATATCGCGGATGCCTTGAGCGTTTCGCCCGCCATCATCCAGACCATCTTCCTGGCCGAGGAGTTCGACGACAAGGACCTCCTGACCCTGATCAAGAAGCACCGGATCCAGACCATCGCCGTGTCCATGGACGACATGCGTAACCTGTCCGATACGGAAACGCCCCAGGGCATCCTCGCCGTCGCGAACTTCGCGACCCTGCGCCCCGATTACTCCCTGGCGCGCTATGTGACCCTGCTCGACGCCGTGCAGGACCCGGGCAATGTGGGAGCCATCATGCGCACGTCCCTGGCGCTCGGGATGGACGCGGTGGTGCTGGGAAAAGGCACCTGCGATCCTTACAATCCCAAGGTGGTGCGCTCGTCCGTGGGCGCCTTGCTGCGCCTGCCCTTCGAGACCGGCGAGGACCTGGGAGCCAAGATGGAATTCCTGCGCCTGAAGGGGTTCTCCATCGTGGCGACCTCGTCCCATGCGCCCACCACCCTGGAAAACGCCAAGCTGCGCAAGAAGGTGGCCCTGATCATGGGCAACGAAGGCGCCGGCACCGGTGCGACCTATCTGGATATGGCGGACGCGGTGGTGAAGATCCCCCTGAAGAACAAGGTGGAATCCCTCAACGTGGCGGTCGCCCACGGTATCCTGTCCTACCAGCTGATCCACGGCCGGACCTGATCGCGGGACCGTCCGCGCATGGGCAAGACCAGGCTACCCCTCAGGCCGACCTATAATTCTCCCGTCATCCTCACCTTCGCCCTCGCCGCCTGCCTCGTCATGGCGGCGGATGGGCTGAGCGGGGGACGGCTTGCGCCCCGGTTCTTCGCCACCTACCCGGGGTTCGGATTCGCCGACCCGATCTGGTATTTCCGCCTGATCTCCCATGCCCTGGGCCATAAGAATTGGGCCCATCTCACCGCCAACTTCTCCGTCATCCTCCTCATCGGGCCCATGATCGAGGAAAAGTACGGTTCCTCCTCCCTCATCAAGATGATGTTGATTACCGCCCTGGTGACGGGCCTCCTCAACGCCGCCTTCTTCACCACCGGACTGCTGGGGGCCAGCGGTTTGGCCTTCATGATGATCCTGCTCGCCTCCTTCACCAACCACAAGGAGGGGGAATTGCCCCTGACCTTCGTGCTGGTCGTGATCCTGTTCCTGGCCAAGGAGGCCGTGCAGGCCTTCACCCAGGATGACATCTCCCAGTTCGCCCATATCATCGGCGGGGTTTTCGGCGGCCTTTTCGGCTTCCTGCGGGGCGGAAGCCGCGCGGGGAAATGACTCCGGAAGGCCGGATCGCAGCCTCCGGGCGGCATCCATGGACCACCCCTGATTTGGTACCTTAATGCCCAGGGAGGACGGAACCATGGACGCCAAGAACAAGGTCGCGGTACTGGGTGCTTCCGACAACCCGGATCGCTATAGCAACATGCTGATCAAGCGCCTCCGGGGCAAAGGGCATGAGGTCTTTCCCATCAATCCGGCCCATTCCACCATCGACGGTCTGACCGTATTCCGGACCCTGCAGGATTTGCCCCCGGGCATCGACGTCCTCAGCGTATATATGAACGCCAGCCGGAGCGACGCCCTGGCCGAAGCCATCCTGGCTTCCGGCATCCCCCGCGTCATCTTCAACCCCGGGGCCGAAAACGGGTCCTTGGAGGAACGCCTGAAGGCCAAGGGGGTCCAGGTCGAAGAAGCCTGTTCCCTGGTCCTGTCCGGCATCGGGCAATTGTAGCCTTGACCCCGCTTCCCAACGCGCCGGCCCGTGCCGGGTCCCAACTTATCTAGATTTCCAACGGCAGACGGAACCCCCGTGCACAACGGGACTGGGCCCGGGGAGTGGATAGTTGGAGTGGTTGTCGGACATCGATCGCGCGGACAAGCTGGTTGCCGATCTCGTCCTCTACATTTTCAGCATCGCCGCCTTCGCCATGATGCCGGCGCATTTCGGCCGCAAGGTCTGGACCCTCGTCGGCTGGTTCCTGTTCCTCAATCTCGCCTTCCTCCTCGATCTCTGGGACTTCCTGAATTGGGAGGGGCCCGCGCTCTTCATCGTCCTGGGGCAATTGCCCTGGATCCTGTTCGTGCTCGATCTCCTCTTCAAGGGCCGGCTCAGCGGCAAGGTCCTGTTGGTCCCGATGCGGGAAATCCTGCTATGGCAGATCACGCGCATCATGGGGATCCATTTCGTGCTGGCCATCTACGGCGGCTACGCTCCCGAGGAGTTCGCGCTCCAGGTGGGGTTCAGCGAGACCATCACCGGATTGGGCGCGCTCGCGCTGTGGATATGGTACCGTCCCGAAAAGGGCTGGTACCGGACCCTTTTGATCTTCTGGAACACGTATGGTCTCACTTCGGTCATGTCCGCCGAGTTCAAGATCTTCCTCTCCAATCCCCATCTCCCGTTCACCCGTTTCTCGCGGGAGATTTTCCAATACATGACCTCGTATCCGCAGAACTGGGCGTATTGCTTCTGGTTCCCGATCGCCATCGGCATGCATGCCGCCGTTTTCTACAAGATGTACCAAGCCCGCGGCACCAAGGCCGCCTGACCGGAGGATGAAGTGAAGGTTTCCAAATCGAAAATCCTGTTGCCTCTCGCTTTGTGCGCCGTGCTGCTTACGCGATGCGGCTGCGACTTCTTCGGGACCACGGGATCGCTCCTCATATCCGAGGACGACGAGAGCAAGCTGGGCGCGGAGTTCGATACCCAATTGCGGACCAAGGATACGGCCAATGCCTATCCCATCTACGTCGCGAACACCCCGGAAAGGGCCCAGTTCCGGGATTACGTGACCAACCTGGCCAAGGAAATCCTGGCCAAGGTGCCCGAGAGCGGGAAGCCCGGCTATCCCTTCACCTTCACCATCATCGACAAGAACGTGGAGAACGCCTTCGCGGTTCCCGGCGGCTACGTATACATCTATACCGGCATCATCAGCAAGATGCGCAACGAATCCGAACTGGCCGGAGTGCTCGGGCATGAGATCGCCCACGTGACCCAGCACCATTACCGGGACGCGATGGCCAAGGACGCCGCGCTTTCCCTGCTTTTGCAGGCCTTGCTGGGCAACGACGCCGGCAAGCTGACGCAATTGGTGGCCAGCAACTTCGCGTCCCTGGCGCAGCTCAAGGTTTCCCGCGACAACGAATCGGAAGCGGATTTCTACGGCACCAAATATATCGGCTCGGTCGCCCGCAATCCCCTGGGGATCGCCACCCTTTTCGCCCGGTTTCCGGCGGGCGGTCCTCCTTCCTGGCTCTCGACCCATCCGGCGCCGGAGAACCGCGTCGAGGACGTTGAATCGGAAGTCGATGCTTCGGCCACCTTGAAGGCCCTTGCGGCGGACAGCGCGACCTTGTTCCGCATCCGGTTCGAAGAGAACACCAAGGTCATCCCCAAGACCTGATCCGGACGGCGGCAGCGGACTCCGTAACGAGGCCGCGCCGCGGAAGGATTCCCGCCATGGACGCGTTCAGACCCGAATTCATCTTCCTGGATTTCGACGGCGTTATCATGGATTCCATGGCGCTGAAACTCGATTCCTATTGCCACGCTTTCGAAGGGATGGGTTTCGGCCGCGAATCCATCCGCAAACTGCAATTGGCGTCCGCGGGCCTTTCACGGCAGAAGACCATCCCGCTCATGTACGAGGCCCTATCCGGATCGCCCATGCCCGAGGGCCTGTACGCCCAGGCGCTGGGGCGATTCAGCGAGCATGACGACGCCAGCCGGGGGAAGATGGTCCTGAAGAATGGCGCGGGGGAGTTCCTCGCCGCCGCCCGGGAAGCCCGGTTGCCCTTGGCCATCGTCACCGGCACGCCTCAGGAGGTCATCGAAAAGACCGTGGCGCATTTCGGACTGGGCCCGTACTTCGCCAGGGTTTGCGGATCGCCGGGCACCAAGCCGCAGCATCTGGAACGGTTGCTGGGCGAGTTCTCCTTGCGGGCGGAACGCTGCCTGTACGCCGGGGACGCCATCAAGGATCAGGAGGCCGCCGTGGGACTCGATATCCCTTTCGTGGGCGTGAATAATGGCGACGATCCGTTCCGGCCCGAGGGCCTGATGATGGAAATCAAGGGCCTGGACGCCTTGCTGCCTTTTTTGCGGCATCCGTAACCCAAAAGATTCCTTTTCCCCATCGCCGGGAAATTTATTTTCCCCCTGAAAGCAGTTTTCCATCGTCCCCGGAAAGGTCCCTCCATGCCCGCAGCAATCCGCTCCGTCCCCCGCTTCGCCGCCGCGCTTTTCTCCCTCCTGTTCTTCGTCCAATGCGCCGGGTTCTTCAGCGGCGCCGGCAAGGCCCTGGTTTCGGACGCGGATGAGGCCAAGCTCGGGGCCGAGTTCAACAAGACCCTGACGACCAACGATACCGCCCGGCAGGAGATGCCCGTCTTCGTGCCCAAGAACCAGGCCCAGACGGATCTGCAGAACTATATCGTGGGGCTGGCCCAGGAGATCGTGGCCGCCCTGCCCGCCAATGAAAAGCCGAACTACAACTTCACCTACACCCTGATCGACAAGGATGTCGAGAACGCGTTCGCGGTTCCGGGCGGCTATGTCTATATCTACACCGGCATCCTCAAGAAGATGACCGACGAAGCGGAACTGGTGGGCGTTTTGGGCCATGAGATCACCCACGTCTCCCATCATCATTACCGGAAGCAATTGGCGAAGAACGCTGCCTTGGGACTCGCCTTGCAGACGGCCCTGATCGCTTCCAACGCCGGCCAGGGGTCGCAATTGGCCGCAGGCGCGGCTTTCCAGCTCGCGGGCATGAAATTCACGCGCACGGACGAGTCGGACGCGGACAAGGGCGGCACCTTGATCCTGGGACGCATGTCCCGTAATCCTCTCGGCATCGCCAAGTACTTCACCCGGGCCAAGAGCCAGGGAGTGCCGGAATGGCTCTCCGACCACCCGGGCAATTCCAACCGCGTAAAAGCGGTCACCAAGGTGGTGAATGGGGACCCGGCCCTGATGGCCCTGGCCGCGGACAGTTCCCGCACCAATTTCCGCGATCGGTACCAACAGCACATCGGCGCCCTTTGATTTCCGGATAATCCGGTTGCGCCTCCCCGGGCTGCCGCCTAGATTCAGGGCCGGAGGCCCTTCATGGCGACTGGTTCCTTTCCTTTTTCCCGCCATCGCGGGCTTCCGTCCGGCTTGGCCCTCATGGCCTTCGCAGGACTCTACCCGTTACGCCCGACGGCCGGCGCCGAGCTCGCCGGAACGGTAACCTGCAAGGGAATTCCGGTACGGGAAGCCCATGTCACCGTGCCTTCCTTGCGGCTCCATGCCCTGACCGACAGCCTGGGCCGATACCGCTTCGACATCGCCACCGGCATCAGCCCGCTCCGCGCGGCCGGCCGATCGCGGCCGCTCGTATCGGGGAACCGAACCGCTGACGGCAAATGGGTCGGCCTGACGATGCGGCCGGCGCGATTTTCCCCCGGCCTGGCGCTGTTCCCGGTTTACGCGAGCCCATCGGATTCCCGCATGGGATCGGATCCCGGGGAACCAGGGTCGGGTTCCCTGGGCAAGGAGGGCGCGTCCGCCGCCATCTCGATATCCGTTTCCGCGCGCGGGTACCTCGACGGTTCGGCTACGGCCGCGGCCGGGCAATCCAAGGCCGATATCGCATTGGCGCGCGATTACCGCAAGCATCTATGGGTCTGGCAGACCGAGGTATTCACGGTTGCCGCCGAGCGGAAAGCCTTGCTGGACTTCGGGGACACCAAGGGAATCGGGACCTATTACGTCAATGCCGGCGATATCGGGACCCAGGCCGGGCCTTTGGCCACCTTCATCGATTCCGCCCATGGGCGGGGTTGCGCCGTGGAACTGCTGTTCGGGGCCCCCGAGTGGGCCCTTGCGGCCAATCACCCCAAGGTCGAGGAGCTCGCCGCCAAGGCGCGCGCCCTGGCGGAGTCCCAGATCATGGCCGGCAGGACGGCCCCGACCGCCATGCAACTCGACGTGGAGCCTTACGGTCTCGACGAATACGCGGCCGATTCCAACGGCGTCGGGATCCAGTGGATAGAAATGTTCGAGAAGACCATGGCCAAGCTGCGCGGGTCCGCGGTAGGAGTCGACGCCTGCGTCCCGCGCTGGCTGGAGGGCCGGCCGGTCACGCGCGGGAACCGGACGCGCCCCTTGAACGAGTGGATAGCGGACGCCAGCGATCGCCTCACCCTGATGGATTACGTCGACAAGCCGAAGCCCGTGATCGATGGAGCCGCGCAGGAAATCGCCTATGCCCATTCCACGGGCAAGGAGGTGGTGGTGGGCGTGGAGACCATAGCCGGACTCGATCCGCCTTCCGTCACCTTCGCCGAGGAAGGGGAGGCCGCCATGGAGGCCACCTTGGCCGATGTCATGACGGCATACAAGGCCGACCCCGCTTTCTTCGGGACCGCCGTCCACCATTACCTGTCGTACCGCGCCCTGAAGCCGTGAACCCCCGGCTTTGCCTATCCGCCCGCTCTTATGGGATGATTAGGGGGAACAACGGGGAGCGCGGATGAAATACCTGGTCCGGTTGGCGGCGGGACTGATCGGCTTGGCGGGACTGATCCTCCTTTCCGGTTACCTCCTTCCCGCCCGGCATGAGGCGGCCGCCGTCGTAAGCGTGCAAGCGACCCCGGAGGCCATTTGGGCCGTCCTCACCTCGGTCGAGAATTATCCCCGTTGGCGATCGGACATCGCGATCACGGAAGTGATCCGATCCAAACCGGTCCAGCAATGGAGGCAATCGGACGCGCGCGGGAGGGAAGCCATGCATTGCGAAGGCGCGGGCCGGCCGGTGGAAAAATGGGTCGACAGCCTGATCGGGGATGGGCGCCTGGGCGGCAAAAGGATCTGGCTCCTGGTCCCGGAGCCGACGGGCGGGACCCGGATAGCCTTGACCGAAATCGCCGACATCCGGGATCCCCTGGCGCGCTTCCAGGCGCGGTTCGTGAACGGTTATGCCAAGGACCTCAGGCAGGTCCTCCAGGATTTGCGCAAGCGGTTGGGGGAGTGAGGTCCGTTCAGGCCGCGGCTTCCGGGTATTTCCCGAACTCGTAACCCAAGGTGCGGCGGGCCGGGGTAAAGCCGGCCTCCTTGATGAACTTCACCGCGGCGCCCAGGGTCTTGAGCCCGGAAGAGCGCAGTACGTTCTCCTCGATCACGATGCTGTTGATGTCGTTCGCCCCGGCATTGAGAGCCAATTCCCCAAGGTCCTTGCCCATGCCCAGCACGCTGACTTCGATATTCGGGATATTGTCCAGGAACAAACGGGACACGGCGATCAGCCGGAGGTACTCCCAACCACGGACATGGCGCACGGTGAATTTCTTGGTCTGGGGCTGGAAGGTCCAGGGAATGAAGGCGAGGAATCCGCCGGTGCGATCCTGCTGGTCGCGGATCAAGGTGAGGTGCTCGCAGACGTCCTCTTCCGTTTCCACCGAGCCGAACACGATATTGCTCGATCCGGGCAGGCCCATCTTATGGCATTCGCCCATCACGTGGCACCAATCCTCGCCGCTCAGCTTCTTGGGGGAGAGGATTTGCCGCATGCGATCGGTCAGTACCTCCGCTCCCGCGCCCGGAACCGAACCCAGGCCGGCATCCTTGAGGATGGACAGGAGCTCCGGAAGGGGCATGCCTTCCTTGCGGGCCAGGCGGAGCAGTTCCACCGGGGAGAAGCCGCGCACATGGACCCGGTATTTGCCCGAGAGCATGCGCAAGGCGTCCGTATAATACGACAAGGGGAGCTTGGGGTTGACCCCGCCCTGGATGAAGATATGGTCCACTCCCAGGGCCAGGGCCTCTTCGGTCTTGGCGGCGATTTCGTCCAGGGTCAGGGTATAGCCCCGATCGCTTTCGATCTCGTCCTTGAAGGAGCAGAAGCTGCAGTCCACGTCGCAGAAGTTGGTGTAGTTGATGACGCGGTACGCGGTATAGCTGACGACGGAGGGATCGTGCAATCGCAAGCGTCGTTGATGGCCGGCGGCGACGATGGACGTCCAATCCGGCGAGCGCAACAGGGCATAGGCTTCCCGGGGTGAGATGCGGGCGCCTGAGACGGCACGTTCAAGTATTGGGCCGATGGATGAGGTCATAGGATTCCGTGATTCTCAATTTTCATTATGCGACTCCCTGGCTTCTTCCGCCGAATGCGCCGTGCATCCCTTGCTCCACCCGCTGGTCCCGTCCTTCAGGATCTCCCTCTTCCAGATGGGCGCTTCGTGCTTGATGCGGTCGATGACGCGGCGGGAGGCGCGGTAGGCTTCATCGCGGTGGGAGGCGCTCACGGCGATGATGATGGTCGGGTCGCCGAGTTCCACCCGCCCCAGGCGGTGCCTCACGGCGATTTTACGGACGGGGATCTCCCGCGCGGTTTCCCCGATGATGGCGGCGATGATCTTGCCGGCCATGGATGCCTGGGCTTCGTATTCCAGGGCGACGACGCCGGATACCCCTTCCGAATGGTCCCGCACCGTGCCTTCGAAAAGGAGGATCGCTCCCGCGGCCGGGTCCGAGACTTCCGCACGGAGGGCGTCCCGATCCAAGGGCGCTGGGCTCAGGAAAACGTCGGCACCGGTTGAATCGGTCATCTAGCCGCCGCTGATGGGGGAGATGACGTCCACCCTCTTGAGATCATTGAAGAGGTCCCTCGCGTCTACGTAATCCTCGTTCACGGCGATGCGGCTGGCAAGGAACAGGTCGCGTTGGCGGGGATGCAATTCCGCCAATCGATCCAGGATATCCCGTTCCCGGGCGGGAAGAGCCACGGTCACGTCCTCGGAATCCCTTTTCAGGGCCTCGCGCAATTGCGCATAATAGTTCACCCGGATGGTCTGGGTCATAGGGGGAATTTAGAAAAACCAGGGCGGCCCGCTTGCTCCACCCAGGCCCTTGGGAAGAAGGGTCCCGAGGGGAAAGGGAAATCGGGAACCGGGGAAAACGTCCCGGGAGTAACCCCTGTGTTACTTCAGGCGGGCTTATGACCCCGGCCCGGCAGGGGCGGGAATGGGGCCGGCCGGACCCTGGGTCCCGGTCAAAAACCGCTTAAAAAATAGTCATATTACTAAACCCAAATAAACGTTAAAACAAGCTTTAGATCTATTAAACAGGCGAAAACTGCAAATTCCGAAGGCAATGAAGCCAATAAAAAAGAGAATAATTACTAAACATAAAATCCAATCCTGGATTATCTTAAGGACGGTTTTCCGGGGCCCGTGGTGGGGTGGAGAAGGCCGAAGCCTAAGGAGAGTCATGGGTCCTACACTCGAAATCCGCAGATTCGCCCGGGAAGGCATCGCGTCCATCCTCCTGCTGGCCCTGTCCCAGGCTCCCGCCTGCGCCGATCAGATCACCCAGGCGCAAAAGGATTCCGGATGGGTCTCGGCGTTCGACGGCAAGACCCTCGCCGGATTCTATACCACCTTGGGGAGCGGGGCCCCCAACAACGATCCGGTGACCAATCCGGACGGCACCTTTTCCGTGCGCGCCAGCGACAGTTCCATCCATGCCACGGGTACGCCGACGGGGCACATCTACACCAAGAAGGTGTATTCCCACTACCGGGTCCGCATCCGGGAAAAGTTCGACAAGCTAGGGGAGACCGGCCAGAACGCCGGCATGCTCTACCATGCGCGCATCGAAGGGCCGCGCCTGTTCGGAAGCTATCCGCGTTCCATCGAATACCAGGGGCAGAAGCGCGGGATGGGCGAGATCTGGACCATCGGCAATGTCTACGTGAACACGACCGTCGACTCGACCAAGTCTCAGCACCAATACAAGGCCGGCGGCAAGATGGTCGACCATGGCAATCCGGACGGCCGGCAATGCCTGGGAAGTTCGGTGCCCTACATCGACGGGGCCTGGAACGTGATGGAAGCCCTGGTGCGCGGTTCCGACAGCGCCGTGCACATCGTCAACGGCACCGTGGTCTTCAAATGCTGGAAGATGCGCTGGTCCGAAAAGGACGACCCCAAGGACATGGCCAATATGCTCAACTCCGGATCCATCGCCTTGCAGTCCGAGGGGGCCCCGGTCTCCTACCGCGATTACATGTTCATGGAACTGGATCCCGCCACCGGCCGGCCCATCAACGCCAAGCCAACCTTGGCGGGCGAGTTCCCGGCCGCGGGCAAAGGCAATCTCCTGCGCGCCGAATCCAGGGACGGCGGCTGGATCATCCGTTATGCCTTTCCCGCCGCGGCCCGCCGGCCCGGGGAGGCCGCCCGGCTTTCCATCCTGACCATGGATGGCAGGAGCCTGGATGAGATCGACCTGCCCGGCGCCTCCGGGGAAATCCTTTGGTCCGGGGCCGGCAGGGCCGCCGGCCTGCCCGTGGTGCTGCGCGAGCGCATTTCCGGGATGACGACCATGACGAACAATCGGGGGGAAGCAAGATGAAAAAGAGCATGGGAAAAACGGGGATCGGGAAAATCGCGGTGGGCCTGGCGGTATGCCTCGGGCAGGCCGCGGCCACGCATGGGCCGGATGTGGGCCTGCATCCGGGGTATTCCATCATGACCATCCGGCCCGACAGCTTCAAGCCGGCCGTAACGGGCATGGAGTTCCTTCCCAACGGGGACCTGCTGGTGCAGACCTGGCGCGGGACCTCCGGGCCCAGCGCGACGGACAATTCCACGGGCCAGGACATCCCCATCACCGGCACGCGCACGGGCGAAGGCAAGCTCTACCGTCTCACCAACGTCAAGGGAACGGATCGCGCCGCCATCACCGTGACCGAGGTGGCCGCCGGCTTCCATGACGCCATGGGGCTTTGCGTGGTGGGCAACGACGTGTACATCGGCGATGTCGATCGCGTGCTCAAGCTGGTGGACGCGAACGGGGACGGCAAGTACGAGTCCTCGGTGGAAATCGGGAAGATCCCGTCCTACCATGCCTGGTTCGAATACGCTTTCGGTCCCGTGCACAAGGACGGCAAGCTTTACATGGCCCTGGCCGTGGGCGTGCAGATGAGCGGTTGGCCCGTCGCCCAGCTGGGCAAGGACCGCAGCACCGTGATCAGCTTCCCCATCGGCGGAGGCGCCTATTCGGTGGTGGCGGAAGGCCTGCGCGCGCCGGACGGCATCGCCCTCGGCCCGAACAACGACATCTTCGTGACCGACAACCAGGGCGGCTACCGGCCCTCGAGCCAGTTCCACCAAATCGTCCAGGATCGTTTCTACGGATACGCGGTGGAGCCCAAAGGCCCCATCCAGATCAAGGTCGCTGGAAAGGTGACGCCTCCCGCCATCTGGACGCCCCATGCCGAGGCCAATGAGAGCCCGACCGAACTCGCCCTGATGAAGACCGGCCCTTATGCCGGGCAGTTCATCTACGGCGACGTGGGCCGCGGCGGCATCTACCGCGCCTTCATGGAGAAGGTCAACGGGGAATACCAGGGTTGCGTGTTCGCCATGAGCGGAGGATTGGAAGTCGGCGTGCACCGCGTGCGCACCGGCGCCAACGGCGAGATCTACATCGGCGGCCTGGGAAACGGCGGCCACAGCAACCAGGGCTGGAACGGGACCACCTTCGGCCTGCAGAAGCTGACGCCCAACGGCACCGCCGTATTCGAGATCCTCTCGGCGCGCTCCCGCGCCAAGGGCATGGAACTGGAATTCACCATGCCGGTGGGGACGGAAGCCAACCTGGCGGCCAACTACGCCGTCCAGCAATGGTGGTACAAGCCCACCGCGGAATACGGCGGACCCAAGCAGGAAACCCAGAACCGCGTGGTCAAGTCGGTCCAGGTGTCCCCGGATCGCAAGAAGGTGTTCCTGGAAATCGACGGCCTGAAGACCGGCCAGGTCGTCTACATCGCCACCAACAACATCAAGTCCCAGGAAGGCGCCAAGACCCTGTGGTACCCCAAGACCTGGTACACCCTGAACGCCATTTCCCCGTCGCTGCCCTTCGAGCCGCCCGTCGACGTCAAGGCCGCGCTGGACAAGGCTCCGGCCTTCCGCTTGAAAGTGGAGCGCCTTTCCGGAGCCCTCAAGGTGGGTCTGCCCGATGCCGGCGAATACCAGGTCCGTTTGCTGGACTTCCGGGGCCGCGACGTGGGCGGGGACGTATCCGCCACGGGAAGCGCGCGGATTTCCACCCAGGGGATCCGGTCCGGGCTTTACCTCCTGCGCGCTGAAGGCGCCGGCAAGGTTCTTTCCAGCCCGGTGGTCTTCTAGTCTCGGCCGCTTCCGATCCAATCGTATAGGGAGTAGGGGCCGGGCGGAAGCGCCCGGCTTTTTTTTCGCCCCGGGCGACTTTTGTACCTTTCCCGCCATGCCCAAGAACCTTCCCATCCTTCCCGCGCAGGTGCGGAAGCCGGGAACCCTGGAGCCCGGGAGCATCCCCCTCAACGCCTATAGGGCCTCTCCAACGCAGGAAGCGGCGCGCTTCGGGCGGGACGGCCTGCTGCGCATGTACCGGGACATGACCCTGATCCGCGAATTCGAGACCATGCTCCAGCGCGTCAAGCTGCAGGGCGGATACGAAGGCGTGGCCTGCGAGCATAAGGGTCCATGCCACCTTTCCATCGGCCAGGAGGCCGCGGCGGTGGGCATGGCTTGGCCCTTGGGCGCGGAGGATCTGGTCTTCGGATCCCATCGGAGCCACGGGGAGATCCTGGCGAAATGCCTGAGCGCGATCGAGAAACTGCCCGAGGCCGACCTTCCCGCCATCCTGGAAGGGTACGGGGGAGGGCGGACCCTGAGGGCGATCGAAGGTTACAGCCGTGGTACCCCCCGCGAGGTGGCCATGGACTATGTCCTCTACGGGACCCTGGCCGAGATCCTGGGCCGGGACGCGGGATTCAACCGGGGCATGGGCGGATCCATGCATGCCTTCTTCCCCCCGTTCGGGGTCATGCCGAACAACGCCATCGTGGGAGGCTCGGCGGACATCGCGGCCGGGGCGGCCCTGTTCAAGCGCGTCAACCGCAAGGGCGGCGTGGTGATAGCCAATATCGGGGACGCGGCGGCCGGATGCGGGCCGGTCTGGGAGGCCATGATCTTCTCGGCCATGGATCAGTACCGCACCCTGTGGGATCCCGCCCTGGGCGGTTCCCCGCCCATCCTGTTCAATTTCATGAACAACTTCTACGGCATGGGCGGCCAGACCTTCGGCGAGACCATGGGCTTCGGCATCCTGGCGCGCATGGGCGCGGGCGTGAATCCGGAGGGCATGCACGCGGAGCGGGTCGATGGATACAATCCCCTGGCGGTAGCGGACGCGGTGGAACGCAAAATGAAGCTCCTGCGCGAAGGCAAGGGCCCCGCCCTGCTGGATACCGTGACCTATCGCATTTCCGGGCATTCCCCTTCGGACGCCTCATCCTATCGCGATCGCCATGAAGTCGAGCGGTGGCAGCAGGCGGATTCCATCGCCGCCTTCGGCGCTTATCTTGTCGCCAATGGCCATTGCACCCAGGCGGATCTGGACGCCTCCCGGATGTCCTGCGCGGAGCGTGTCTTGCGGGCCCTGCGGCAGGCGGCTCCGGAAGGGAGCTCCCCGCGGATGCCGGCGGAAGGCATCGGCGGCCTGATGTTCTCCTACGGGACGGCGGAACGGACCGGGGAGGGTATTTCGGAGGTTACCGTGGATCCGGCCGGGAACCCGCGCCTTTCCACATTGGCGGGGAAGTCGCGTTCCGGGCTCCTGGACGGGGTACCCGTCCCCAAGGCGCGCGCCGTGAACTACGCGGACGCCCTTTTCGAAGCCATGCTGCACCGCTTCCGCGAGGATCCGGCCATGATCGCCTACGGCGAGGAGAACCGCGACTGGGGCGGCGCCTTCTCGGTCTACCGCGGCCTGACCGAGTGCCTTCCCTATCATCGCCTCTTCAACGCGCCCATATCCGAGGGCGCCATCACGGGCACGGCGGTCGGATACGCCCTGTCGGGCGGACGTGCGGTCGCCGAGATCATGTATTGCGATTTCCTGGGACGCGCCGGGGACGAGGTGTTCAACCAGATGGCCAAATGGCAGGCCATGTCCGGCGGCGCCTTGCGCATGCCCCTGGTCCTGCGCGTATCGGTCGGATCCAAGTACGGCGCCCAGCATTCCCAGGACTGGACCTCCCTGGTCGCGCATATCCCCGGATTGCGCGTGATGTTCCCGGCCACTCCTTACGATGCCAAGGGCATGCTGAACCTGGCCTTGCGGGGGACCGATCCCGTAGTGTTCTTCGAAAGCCAGCGCCTTTACGCGGAGACCGAACTGTTCGCGCCCGGCGGCGTCCCGGAGGGTTATTACGAGGTGGAAATGGGGGCGCCGGCCCTGCGCAGGGAAGGTCGCGATGTCACTCTCGTCACGCTCGGTTCCACCTTGTACCGGGCCCTGGAAGCGGCGGAACTCCTGGAGAGCCGGTACGGCGTTTCCGCCGAGGTCATCGACGTCCGCTTCGTGAACCCGCTCGATTACGGCCCCATACTGGAATCGGTCCGGAAGACCGGTGCGGCGGTGTTGGCCTCCGACGCGTGCGAGCGCGGCTCCTTCCTGCATACCATGGCCTCCCGCATCTCCCAGGCCGCCTTCGCGGATCTGGACGCGCCCGTAACCGTTCTGGGCGCCCGGAACTGGATCACCCCTCCGGCGGAAATGGAGACTTCGTTCTTCCCCCAAAAGGAATGGTTCCTGGACGCCATCGACGAAAGCATACGCCGCCTTCCGGGCCATATCCCGGCGACCCGCCAGGGGATCGGCGATTTCCTGGAGCGCGACCGCACCGGAACCTGAAGGACCCGATCGGATCCTCCCGCCGCGCCCAACCCCGTCCGCTCCGGCCACTTGACGCGGCGCGCCTCCCGACAGGTATCCCGGGAGGAACCGTAGCGGACAGGCCCACGGCGACCGGAAACCCCCGTCCGGCAGGCCGCGGGCAAGGGGAGTTGATCTTCCCGGCGACTTTTACCATATTATCCGCCCCTGCCGAGGCCTCAATGCGCCGATCCGGCCGCTCCCCTATTTCGCCGCGCGCTCTAGCGCAAGGACTTTTTTCAGGTCGACGTTTCGCTTAGGCGAGGGGGCAACCTGCGCGGTAACAGCGTTCTTTTGGGCGAGGCGGGCAGGGACGGGAACCTTGACAGAGGTTAACCTATAAGTTAACATAGAAGAAGAAGATGGGGCTCTCCGTTCAAGGCGGGGATTCCGGCTTATATCGAACCGGGCTTGGTCCCGGTCACCATTCCAGCGACCAGAAGGAGGCCTTAGATGGCAAAAGCGAAGAAAAGCAAAAGCGCCGCGAAACCCGCCGCGAAATCCGCGAAGAAATCGACGAGCAAGACCGGCGAGACCCGCGTAGGGGAGATGCTCCGCAAGGCCCGCGAATCCACCGGCGTTTCCCAGGAAGAACTGGCCAGCCGCTTGAAGACCAAGCGTACCGCCATCTCCCGCATCGAAAACCATGCCGACGACATCAAGCTCTCCACCCTGGAGCGCGTCGCCAAGGCCCTTGGCAAGGAACTCAAGGTCAAGATCATTTAATTGGACCAGGAACGGCCCGACGAGACGTCGGGTTCGCCCGACGAGACGTCGGGTTCGCCCGACGAAACATCGGGTTCGCCCGACAAAATGTCGGGATCACCCGACGAATTGTCTGGTTCGCCCGACAAAGTGCCGGGTTTGCCCGGTAAAAGGCCGGGTTCGCCCGACGGAGGGTCGGGTTCGCCCGGCGGAGCGTCGGGTTCGCCCGACGGAGGGTCGGGTTCGCTTGGCCGACCGGCCGGGTTCCTTTCCGGCTTGCTCCCGCCCCGCCTTATTGGGATAATTCCCCGGATGACATCAACCGTCCGCCTCTCCCTGACCGCCCTCCTGATTCCCTTGCTTTGCGCCGAAATCCGCGCCGAACGCAAACCCGTCGCCCTCGGATTGGTGGGCGGAATCACCGCCGCCTCGTTCTGGGGCGACGATGTGGAGAAGTTCGATACCGAAATTTGGCCCACGACGGGGTTCACCCTCGCCTTCCACCTCCCGGTCTTTCTGGGGTTCGAAACCGATTTGCTCTATGTCAGCAAGAGCGGGGCCACCAATACCCGGGACGGCGACAAGATGAAGGTCAATACCGTCAAATACCATGCCCTGGAAATCCCCTTCATGATCAAGGTGACGGCGCCGACGGAAAGCGAGGTCATGCCCATCTTCTTCGGCGGACCCTCCCTCGCCTACGCCATTTCCAGGAAATCCTATTCCGAATTCATCGAAATCGCCAATGGCGGCACGGTGATCCCGGAGGCGGCGACGCCTTTGATTAAGACGGAAGATCTGGTGGACATCGATTGGAGTCTTTGTATCGGTGCCGGGGTGGAATGGGGCCTGGGCTCCTTCCAGATACGGACCAATGTGGGCCGAAGCAGCCTGGACAAGACCAAGGCCCGGGATTTGAAAACCGTCACCCTGGCGGTGATGGCCGGCTTCATTTTCTAGGCGGCCTAGCCGGCAGGCGCCCTGTCCCTTTTCAGCCATCCGGAGACGGGGAGCACGGCCAGGGTCAGGCCGGTCAGCAGGAATCCCGCCCCTAAAGCCATTTTAATCCAGATCCGGTACAGGCCCCCGTGCTTTTTCTCAAGGATGGAGTCCTTGGGCTTGTCACCGTCGTAATACACCTTGATGGGGGAGCCCTTGGCATAGGCGGAGAGGCGCCCCTCCCAATAAGCCTTGGAATTGGGCTCCTCCTCGTAGGAAAGCCGCCATCCCCAGATGCTCTTCCCATCCACGAAATATTCGTATAGGACGTCCGGGTAGAAGTCATCCGCGGAACCGACCGAATCCTTCCGGACGTCCACCTTGAGGAAGCGGCCGTCCGTTTCCCGGAAGCGTTCGAGGTGGTCCAGTTTCCGGATTTGACTGAAGTCCGACCAGGTGGATTTGAAACCGAGGTAGGCGACCACGATGCCGCACAGGAACGCGAGGATTTGCACTCCAAGGGGAGTGCCGCCGGGGGGCTCCGGTTCCTCCTGGCGGAAGGCGCCGGGTTTCATGGATTAAATGTTCCGCGGGACTTTGCAGACAGCCGGCAAAACCGTATCTTATTGGCGCATTCCGGATTCATTTTTCGCCGCCCATGATCAAACTTTCCCTATCAGAACCGATTCCCCGACCGTTCCATCGGGCATGCCGCCGGATTTCGTCCGGAAGCCATGCTGGAGGGGCCGGGAAAGGTTTCGCATCGTTCGAGCCGGAGATGCTACAATATACTCCAACCCAACCGGCATGCCAAATGCCAGGCTGGGCCGCGGGCGCCGCGACGAAGGCGCCATGACGATCAAGCCCAAGGACGGGCGGAAGACGACGGACGGCATGGACGGGGAATCGGAAACACGGGAGCGGGAGAAATCCCCAGTTCCCATCTGGGACGTAACCGGGATTGCCCCGGAGGGGGAAACGGACGCGCTACCTGTGGAAGGGAAGGCGACGTCAGGCGGATCGATGCCGGCCGGCGGCGCCGCGGATCCCTCGATGGATTCGCCGGCCGATGCCCCTGCCGAACCGATGATCGATGTCGCGGAGACGGTAACCCCTGCCGAAACATCCGCCCTCCCGGCCAAAACCCATTTCATCGGCGATCCATTCGCGACTTTCGACCGGATGCTCAAACGGCGGTTCGTGCGCCGCCTGTTCAAGACCACGGCCGCGCTCGCGATCCTGCTCGGCATCGCCGTTTCCGGCTTCCTCATGTACGAGGCCTCCACCTCGAAATACCAGGCGCGCTATTTCAGCCGCCTCGCCAGGAGCCTGTATTTCAACGCCGAGCCGGGAGCTTCCGATAAGATCCTCTTCCCCGTGAAGGGTCCCACGGATGAACGCCGCGGTTACCTGCATATCCCGGAATTCGCGGCGTCCCTGCGGGCGCAGGGCTACCGGGTGGAAAGCCAGGCGCGCTTCTCCCCCAGGATGCTGGAACTCGCGGGACGGGGGATCTATCCCACCTACCCGGAGAAGACCCAGGCCGGCCTGAACCTCCTGGATCTGCGCGGGCAGTCGATGTTCACCGTCAATTATCCCTTGAAAGTCTATCCCGCCTTCGATTCCATTCCGCGCCAGGTGGTGCAGACCCTTTTGTTCATCGAGAACCGTTCCCTCCTGGATTCCACCTACCCCAACCGCAATCCCGCCGTCGAATGGTCGCGAATGGCCAAGGCCGTAGTGGAGCTCGCCAAGCAGAAACTGGGCAAGGACGGCAACGTCGCCGGGGGGAGCACCTTGGCGACGCAGTTGGAGAAGTACAAGCATTCGGAAGAAGGCCGCACCATCGGTCCCACGGAAAAGTACCGCCAGATGATTTCGGCGAGCCTGCGCGCCTACCAGAACGGCGAGAACACCACCGAGGCCCGCCGCCGCATCCTGCTGGAATACGTGAACACGGTCCCCTTGGCCGCGCTGCCCGGATACGGCGAGGTCAACGGGCTATCGGACGGTCTGTTGGCCTGGTACGGCGCTTCCCTGGATTCCATCAATCGCCTGCTCAAGCATCCTCGCAGCCATGGGGCGGGCCCGGGGGGCGTCGACACGGGCGTGGACATGGAAGCCATGGGCAAGGGCTACCGCCAGGTGCTGAACCTGTTCATCGCCCATCGCCGCCCCACCTCCTACCTGCTGCAGCACCGGGACGCGCTCAAGTCCATCAGCGAGAATTACCTGCAGATCCTGGGCCGCGAAGGCGTCATCACGCCCCAGCTCCGAGACGCCGCCCTGCGGTCGAATCCCGAGCTGATGCGCCGGGCGGCCGCATTCTTCCCGGCGGCCTTCGTGGAACGCAAGCACGTCAACGCGGTGCGCAACACCCTGCTCAACCTGTTGGGCCTTCCGCGGCTCTACGACCTCGATCGCCTCGATCTGTCCGTGGGCACGACCCTGGACGGCAAGGTCCAGAAATCCGTGGTGCACCTGCTCAAGCGTCTGGCGGATCCCAAGTTCGTGGACTCGGTGGGTTTGAACTCCTTCCGCCTGCTGGACAAAGGGGATCCCTCCAAGCTCATCTACAGCTTCACCCTCTACGAGACCGTGGAAGGCAAGAATCTGCTCCGCGTGCAGGCGGACAATTACGAACAGCCCCTCAACATCAATGAGGGGGTGAAGCTGGATTTGGGGTCCACGGCCAAGCTCCGCACTTTGGTGAACTACCTGGAAATCCTGACGGATATCCGCACCCGCCTGCTGGGGAAGGGACGCAAGGATTTGCTGGACCTGGAAGCGAACGGGCACGATCCCTTGACCCGCTGGACCGCGGGCTACATGGCTGCGGAGCCTCCGAGGGAATCCGCCGGACCGGACACCGGCCTGGCGGCGATGCTGGACGCGGCCATGGAACGGAAATACTCCGGCAACACCTCGGAGAAGTTCTTCACGGGCGGCGGCCTCCACAGTTTCGTGAATTTCGAGAAGGACGAGGGCGGCATCCAGACCCTGAAGGAGGCCTTCCGCCGCTCCGTGAACCTCGTCTTCGTCCGCCTGATGCGCGATATCGTCTATTACTACATCGCCCAGGCCCCGGTCTCGCGCGCCTCCCTGATGGATTCGG
>JAQBPO010000015.1 GCA_028287465.1 Fibrobacterota bacterium | reverse complement strand
TCCCTCGTCGAGCACCTGCAGGAGGATGTTGAACACGTCCGGATGGGCCTTCTCGACCTCGTCCAGAAGCACCACCGCATAGGGCTGGCGCCGTACGGCTTCGGTCAACTGGCCGCCTTCCTCGTACCCGACATATCCCGGAGGCGCTCCGATCAGCTTGGACACCGCATGCTTCTCCATGTATTCGCTCATGTCGAGGCGGATCACGTAGTTCTCGCTGTCGAACAGGAACTCCGCCACCGCCTTGGTCAACTCGGTCTTGCCCACGCCCGTAGGGCCCAGGAAGAGGAAGCTGCCGATGGGCCGGTTCTCCCGGGACAATCCGGAACGGTTGCGCAGGATGGCGTGCGACAGGGCCTCGATGGCGAGCCGCTGGCCCACCACCCGTTTGGACAGGTGATCGGGCAGGTTCAGGAGCTTGTCCTTCTCCGCTTCCTTGAGCCGCGTCACCGGGATGCCGGTCCAACGCGCGACCACCTCGGCGACCTCGTCTTCCGTCACCTCCTCATGGAACTGCACCCCGCCCACCCGGGCCTGGGCCGCCTGCTCCTGGCCTTCCGCCAGGCGCCTTTCGGCGTCCCTCAGGGTCTTGTACTTGAGCTCGGCCGCGCGGTTCAGATCGTACTCGGCTTCCGCCTTCTCGATCTGCTGCCGGATGCGGTCCACCTCGGCCTGGAGCTCGCGCGTCTTCTGGATCTGGCGCGCATGGGCCTCCCATTGCCGCTGCATGGTCTCGACCTGCTCGCGCAGGGTCGCGATCTCGGTCTTGATGACCTCCAGCCGTTCCCGGCTCTTCTCGTCCTTCTCCTTCTTGAGGGCCTGCTCTTCGATCTGCAACTGCAGCAGCCTCCGGCTCAGGTTGTCCAGCTCTTCCGGCGCGGTATCCAATTGGGTCTTGACCATGGCTGCGGCCTCGTCCATCAGATCGATGGCCTTGTCCGGCAGGAACCGATCGGGTATGTAGCGCGCGGACAGCTTGACCGCGGCCACGATGGCATTGTCCTGGATGCGCACGCCGTGATGGCGATCGAACCGCTCCTTGATACCGCGCAGGATGGATACGCTTTCGCCGACGGTGGGCTCGGGCACCATCACGGGCTGGAAGCGCCGTTCCAGGGCCGCGTCCTTCTCGATATGGGACTTGTATTCGGTGAGGGTCGTCGCGCCGATGCAATGCAGTTCGCCGCGGGCCAACTTCGGTTTGAGAAGGTTGCCCACGTCCATGGACCCTTCCGCCTTGCCCGCGCCGACGATGGTATGGAGTTCGTCGATGAAGAGCAGGTAGTTGTCGTCCTTTTCCAGCTCCTTCAGGACCGCCTTCAGGCGTTCCTCGAATTCGCCGCGGTACTTGGCCCCGGCGATGAGGCTGCCGAGATCCAGGCTGTAGATCTTCTTCCCCTTGAGGGATTCCGGGACGTCGCCCTTGACGATGCGCTGGGCCAGGCCTTCCACGATGGCGGTCTTGCCCACCCCGGGCTCGCCCACAAGTACCGGATTGTTCTTGGTCTTGCGCGATAGGATGCGGATCACGCGCCGGATCTCCTCTTCCCGGCCGATGACGGGATCGAGCTTCCCTTCCCGGGCCTGGGCGACGAGCTCCTGCCCGTACTTCTGCAGGACGTTGTATTCGTTCTCGGCGTTTTCGGAATGGGCGCCGGGGCCCTCTCCCGAGCCTGCGGAATTGCGGTTGTTCATGATGGCATCCTTCAACTTTCTGAAATCGGCTTTGTGCCTGGACAGTACGCTCTTGAGGTCGAACATCTCCGCCTTTTCCAGGGCCAGGAGGATATGCTCGGCGGTAACCACGGTGTCTCCCATATCGAGGCTGATCTGCTTGGCCCCGCGCAGCACGCGGTGCAGATCCGGCGAGACCATGTCCTCGCCCCCCGGGCCCTGGGCCCTGGGGAGCTTGGCGATGGCGGATTCCAGATCCTCGGCGAAAGCGATGGGATTGATCCCGGCGTCCGTAAGGGAGGGCTCGAGGAAATCATAGGCCGCGCGCATCAATCCCGCCGCCAGATGCAGGGAGGTGAGTTCGAGATGGCGATTGGCCATCTTGATCTCCTGGGCCTTCTGCAAGGCTTCCTGGGCAAGATGGGTCAGGTTTTCCATGGGTACTCCTTAAAGCAAACCGGGTGCCGGAAACGGCGGCGCGGAGAAGGCGCGGAAAGCGCGCGAATCCCTCCGGAAACCGCCCCGAACGGACTTGATTTTAAAATAGATTCGCGGAGTGGCCCGCGATGGAACGGCTTGCGTTCCACTCTGGAGCGAATCGGCGAAGGGCCGGCCTCGCCGGATCCTTTGCCAATCCGTCACTCTCCGTGCCACTTTGGCCCGACCCCAATCTTACGGAACTCCCCTACCCACCCGGATGCACCCGACCCGATCCCTTCGGGCGCGATTCGTGTCGACGTCGATTGGGCTCAAGGTTTCCCGTGGACCTGTCGAAACCTGAAGGGAGTCCCCCGGGTTCCCGGCGGGTCATGGGGATTTTTTGCCGGGCCTGAAGGCGGATCCGGCAAACCTTTCCGTTCCTTCCGCGATCACCTCCCGGACCCGGGGAATTCCCCCTGGTTTCGGCTTCCGACGGTCTGGAATGGCAATTGCTTTTCCCTTGGGCATGGACATACGCAAATTCCTTTTCGGCGGCGATACCAGACAGATGGCCTATAAGAGCCTGGACGCCAGCGTACTGCGCGGCAAGGCCATCGCCCAGAACCTCGCCAATATCGAGACCCCGGGATACAAGCGTAAGGAAGTGAATTTCGAGGAGCAGTTGCTGAACGCGGTGAAGTCC
>JAQBPO010000096.1 GCA_028287465.1 Fibrobacterota bacterium | reverse complement strand
GCGGCCATGTTGTTCTCGCGCGCGGAATCCACCTGATCCTTCATCAGGGAGATGAGCGGGCTGATGACCACGGCCGTGCCCGCCGCCATGCGCGCCGGAAGCTGGTAACATAGGGACTTGCCCCCTCCCGTGGGCATGATGGCCAGCACGTCCCTGCCGGCCAGGATATGCTCGACGATTTCCTGCTGATGGGGGCGGAAGGAGGAATAGCCGAAGGTGCGGCTGAGGGCGGTGAGGAGCAGGGGTTCGGAAATGGGGACCGATACGGAGACGCTCCGGTCGGAATCATCCGCGGCGCCGGGGGCCGCTCTCGCGCTCGTGGATTGTTCCGGCATTTTCCCTCGGGTGGTCCGGTCCCGATTCAAAGGGGACCCCAGTTAAATATAAATCCGGGATGGTTCAGCCCAGGCCCAGAAGGGCGACTCCCCCCAGGGAAAGTGCGGTTCCCCACACCGCCGCGGCGGTGATGCGGGTCCCGTAAAGCCTGGCGCCGACCGGAATGATGATGAGGGGCGCCATGAAGGTTATGGTGGTGACGATGCCTGCGGGAGCGGATTTCAGGGCGGAGACATAGCAGATCATGCCCAAAAGCGGGCCGAAGAAGGTCCCGGCCAGGAGCAGGCGGAGGATCTTGGGATGGGTCCAGCCGCCCAGGATGGGGCCCAAGGGGCCGGTCGCCCTGGCATAGGCCCATAGGACCACCGCTCCGGCCCCGATGCGGATGGTGGTGGCCACGATGGGATCCAGGTCCGGATGGGCGAGGAAGGCCTCCCGGGCCAGTACCGTGCCCAGGCCCTGGAAAAGCGCGGACCAGACCGCGGCCATGGCCCCGTTCCACAGGTAACCTCCGGGTTTCCCTCCGCCCCCGGGGCTTCCGTTTCCGGCAGCGGCCTCATCGGGAAGGTCGGCCGCTTCGGATCGGGCTTCGGCGGAAAGGAGGGCGGTCTTCCTTCCGCGGGCCGCGCCGGAGGTGGCCAGGAAGACCCCGGCCAGGATCAGGCCCATGCCGGCCAGTTGCCCCACGGTCAGGTATTCCTTCAGGCAAATCCACGCGACGGCGGCGGTGGCCGCTGGGGCCAGGGTCTGGATCTGGCTGGTCCGTTCGGGACCTACGGTGACGAAGGCCCGGTACAGGAAGGCATCGCCTATCGCGAGGCCCACCACTCCCGAAGTCCCGAGCCAGAACCACGCGGCCGCCACCGGCAACCGGAGATCCGTTCCCAGGAGGCTCCGGAAAAGGAGGAGCAAGAGAAGCAGGGCGAAGGCCAGGGCCAGGCGTAACAGGTTGGTGGAGAACGGCCCGACGCGTTTCCCCATATTGGTGAAAAAGAAGGGCGAGATCGACCACAGGACCAGGGCCGCCAAGGCGAGCAGGAGGCCGCGAGACTCGGTCATGGGGGAAAGGGGCCCCGGGCGCTCTCGGAAGGGCGCCCGGGGTCATCGGGGATTGCGTTCAGGGATCAGGCCTTGGCCAGCATGTCCGTCAGGAAGGTATTGACCTTGGCGACGTAACCGGCCGGATCCTTGATTTCCGAACCTTCGGCCAACAGGGCCTGGTCCACCATCAGCTGGTACCAGTCCTTCAGCCTCGGGTTCGCCGGATCAGCGGCGTACATCTTCTGGAGGCCCTGCATGATGGCATGGTCGGGATTGATCTCCAGGATGCGCTTGCTGGCGGTCACCTTCTGGTTGGCCATCTTGAGGATGCGTTCCATGTTGGCGCCCATGTCCGACTCGTCCGCCACCAGGCAGCAGGGGCTTTCCTTGAGGCGCGTGGTCACGCGCACTTCCTTCAGCAGGTCACCGGTCTTCTCCTCGAAGTCCTTCATGAAGTCCTTATACTTGCCTTCGGCCTGCTTCTGGGACTTCTTCTCTTCCTTGGTGAGCTCGCCCAGGTCCAGATCGCCCTTGGCCACGTTCAGGAGTTTCTTGCCGTCGAAGTCGGCCAGGCTCTGCACCACCCATTCGTCGATGGGGTCGATCAGGTAGAGGACCTCGATCTCCTTGGCCTTGAACACTTCCAGGTGGGGGCTATGCTCCACGGCCGCGCGGCTCTCGCCGCTGATGTAATAGATGTCCTTCTGCTCCGCCTTCATGCGGATCACGTAGTCCTCGAGGCCCACGTATTCCCCGGCGGCGGTCTTGTTGGACTCGAAGCGGATAAGGCGCTTCAGCTCGTCCAGGTTCTCCCAATTCATATGGAAGCCTTCCTTCATGACGTTGCCGAATTCCTTCCAGAACTTCTGGTACTTGTCCTTCTCCTCCTTGGCCATGGTCTCCAGGAGCTGCAGCACCTTCTTGGTGGCCGCCTTGTTGATCTTCTGGATCACGGCGTTCTTCTGGAGGATTTCGCGGGATACGTTGAGGGGCAGGTCCTCGGAATCCACCACGCCGCGGACGAAGCGCAGGTAGCCGGGCAGCAGCTCCTTGGCGTCGTTCATGATGAAGATGCGCTTGACGTAGAGGCTGAGCCCGTTGCTCTTTTCGGGGTTATAGAGGTCGAACGGCGCCTTGCCGGGAATGTACAGCAGGGTGGTGTACTCCAGGGCGCCTTCCACCTGGTTGTGGGTCCAGGCAAGGGGCTCTTCCTCGTCGAAGGAGATGTGCTTGTAGAACTCCCCGTACTGCTCCTTGGTGACGTCGGACTTGGAGCGGCGCCAGATCGGGGCCTTGTCGTTGAGGACCTCTTCCTTCCCGTCCTTGTCGGCCAGGTAGATGGGATGGGTGATGTATTCGCTGTACTTGCGGATGATGGAGCGGATGCGGTAGTCCTCCAGGAACTCCTTCTCGTCCTCCTTGATGTGGATCTCCAGCTCGGTGCCGCGATCCTGCTTGTCCGCTTCCTCGAGGGTATAGGAACCATCCCCGGTGGATTCCCAGCGCATGGCCGGTTCGGCGGCGCCCAGGCGCTTGGTGGTCAGGATGACCTTGTCCGCGACCATGAAGACGGAATAGAAGCCCACGCCGAATTGGCCGATCAGGCTCATGTCCTTTTTCTGATCGCCGGAAAGCTGCTCCACGAACTTCTTGGTCCCGGAGCTGGCGATGGTGCCGATGTTCTGGATGATTTCCTGGCGTGTCATGCCCACGCCGTTGTCGCTGATGCGCAGGATGCTCTTGTCCTTGTCCGCCGAGACCTTGATCCGGAAGGTCTTGTCCTCGCCCAGGGATTCGATGCTGGTGAGGGATTCGTAGCGGGCCTTGTCGATTGCGTCGGAGGAATTGGATACCAGCTCGCGGAGGAAAATCTCCTTGTTGCTGTACAGGGAATGGATCATGAGGTTGAGCAGTTGCTTCACCTCGGCCTGGAATTCCATTTTTTCCTGGGTGGCTGCGGTCATGGGATCTCCTTGAAAACCAATGGATACGGGGCCCGGACCTGGATCCGGACGCCCTTTGATGTGGGCGGAATTTACAAATTGACCGGGAGGTCGGTCAAAAGTTTCGTGAATCCGGCAGGGCCGGAAGGGTTACCGCGGAGAAACCGGGTTGGCCGGCAGGCCCTTCGGTTGAGGCCGGGAGGAAGGGTTCCCGGGCCGGAGGGCCGCGGCGCCTGAGGGTTGGCGTCCCAGGGTAATGGTGAAGGTTGAGCCCTTTCCGCGCGTGCTGCGCACTTCCAGGCCGTATCCGAGCAGTTGGCAGAGGGCGCGGCTGATGGTAAGGCCCAGACCGGTGCCCTCGAAGGAGCGGTTCAGGCCATTGTCGGCCTGTTGGAAGGCCTCGAAGATGCCTTCCAGGCGGTCGGCCGGAATGCCGATTCCGGTATCGGATACCGTCAACCTCATGGGTTCCTTCCCGGTTGCGCCCATTTCCAGCGCGACCGTGACTTCGCCTTTCTCGGTGAATTTGATCGCATTGCCCACCAGGTTGATCAGGATTTGCTTGAACTTCTCCTCGTCGGTGCGGAATATCGCGGGCCCGGGCGGGAGCACGTGCCGCAACAGGATCGGCTTTCCGCCCACCTGGCCTTCGAGTTGCGACAGGACCTTCCTGACCAGATCATCGAGCCTGCAAGGGGCCAGGAAAGCCTCCAGTTTGCCCGCCTCCACCTTGGAAAGATCGAGGATGTCGTTGATAAGCCCCAGGAGGTGCTTTCCGTTCTCGGCCACGCGTCCCAGGAAATTGAGATCCGCGGCATTCGACCGGCCGCCCTTGTTCTTGAGTAGGATTTGGGTGAACCCTATGATGGAATTGAGGGGCGTGCGGAGTTCATGGCTCATGGTCGCCAGGAAGCGGCTCTTCGCCTTGCTCGCCTCTTCGGCAGATTCCTTCGCGACGTTCAGGGCGTCGATGACGCGCCGGCGTGACCGCTCCAAACGGTTCAATGTCGCCCCGGTCCAGGCAACCAGGCCGATCAGGCCCGTCATGATGGACAGCATCAGGAGGGCCAGACCCATTTCGGCATCGTAAAGCCCGTGCTTCTGGCCCTGGATCTTCAGCCACCCGAGGACGGTTGGGAAGATGACCATGGCCGGCAGCAGGCGGCGCGCCAGGAGGCCGCCGGGACCGTCGCTTGCGATCAGTCCGGCCATCCCGCGATCCGGGTAGGTATAAATGATGGCCACGCACGTGAAAAGGAAGCATGCGGCGGCGTGGAGGGCCATGGGAATGTAGTGGAGCAGGCCGTACAAAGGCTTGACGCCGAAGATATACCCCATCATGGCGAGGAAGGCCAGGAGGAAGGACGGGATGACCAGGGCGTAGACCTTGCGATGGGCATCGCGGTCCCGCGACAGGAAGAGGGCTGCTCCCAGCAGGAAGAAGTTCAGGGCCGTATTGGGGGCCATCCGATTGGGAGGCATGCCCGCGATCAAGCCCAACTGGTCCCGGAACAGGAGCTGGTCGAAATCGAAATGCGAGCCGGAAAAGAGATCCGCCAGTTTCGATACTCCGAGGAACGCCCCCCCGAGGGAAAGCGCCGGCGGGAGATGGCGCAGCAGACCGCCCCGGCACCGGCGCAGGCCGATTGCCGCGGCGAATCCGAGGAAGGCGACGGCGGTCATCGGATTCATGCAGACCAGACCGGGGATCACGGTCTTGAAAACCCGGATGTCGAAGGTCCATCCCACCATGACCATGGCCGCGATCGACCCTATCAAGGCCGCGAGCAGATCCGGGACCTTCGGACGGAGGGCGATCATCCCGGGTTTCCGGATGCGGACCGGCTCAACAACTTCCGCACGCGCAGGGCCAGTTCGAATGGCATGAACGGCTTCACCATGTAATCGTCCGCGCCGAGCTTGATGCCCTTGAGCACGTCCGTGTCGGTCTTCTTGCCGGTCAACATCAGGACGGGCGTTTTCCGGATCCCGGGTTCTTCTTTGATCCGCTCAAGCAGATCGAATCCGTCCAGGCCGGGCATCTTGACGTCGAATATGAATATTGCGAAGGTTCCGGTCCTGGCCGCCGTCAAAGCCGCCTCTCCGTCCGTAACGTGCTCGACCTTGTAACCTTCCCGTTCCAGTTTCTGCACCACGATTGTGGCGACCACCTCGTCGTCCTCGGCGAGGAGGATGCCGATCCTTCCCGAGCCCGCGGTCCGGTTCATCCGAGGCAGGCGCGTATCGCGTTGAAAAGGAGGTTTTCGTCCACCAGCGGCTTCGAGAGGTAATCGTCGAAGCCGGCGGAAAGGTAACGTTCGCGATCCCCGGACATGGCATGGGCCGTCACCGCGATCACGGGAAGGAGGCGCAAGGCTTCGTCCCTGCGGATTTCCATGAGGATGGCGGTCCCGTCCATTACGGGAAGGGAAATGTCGAGCAGTACCAGGTCGGCTTTTTCGGCGCGGAGCCCGGCCAGGGCGTCCGGACCGTTCTCGTATTCTGTTATATCGTAGGAATCCTCCAACATGGCGCGCACGAGCAGCCGGTTGTCGGGATTGTCTTCTACCACGGCTACCTTTTTCCGTTGATCCATACCCGTCTTTCTTCTTCAAGCGCGGCCAAGGTGCCCGCGTAGATTGTGTCGAATTCCCCCGTCAAGCCGGAGACGCCTTCCGCATCCGCCGCTTCCGCCTTGGCTTCCAGGCTCGCGCAAACGTCCAGGAGCCGTTCCGCGCCCAATTGGCCCGCGCTGGATTTCAGGCTGTGGGCCGCGTCTTCAACGGCCTTCCAATCGCCGATCCTCAGGCCCTCCCGGTAGGCCTGGTACCTTCCGGGCGCATGGCCCAAGAATGCCTCCAGGAGCCGGCCGGCCAGTCCAGCCTTGATTTCCTCGACTTGGAGGATCATGTTCCGGTTGAAGAGCATGCGTTTGCGCATCCCTCCAGTATATTCCTGGGCGTCCCTATCCGCAACTTCCGGCCCCGCGTCCCGCGGCTTTCAGCTTTACTCTTCCAAGACCGGGATCCCGTTTTCCCGCGCCTTCCCGATTTTTTCCGGGCCTTTGGCGTCATGGCGATCCAGGACCTAGAATCCAATCAGCGGAAACCGGATGAAGACTTCATTGGATGGAAAAGTAAAGGCGGCCTTCCGGGCCGGAATGGGCGTCACCCTGGCGGTGAGCGCGGTCGCGTATCTGGCGGTGGGAAGGTTGGTGGAATCCTCCGGATGGGTTTCACATACCCAAGAGGTCCTGCTGACGGTGGAACGCGTCCTGAGCCGGGCCCATGCGGCGGAGTCGGAACAACGGGGATACCTCCTGATCGGGGAGGCCTCCTTTCTGGCCGAATTCATGGCGGAATCCGATATCGCGCGGTCTTCCGTGCGCAGCCTGGGAATGCTCGTTCGCGACAACCCCGGACAAGAGCTCCGCGCCGTAAGGTTGGACAGCCTGGTCAACAAGTGGATCGGCCGGCTCGATAATACGGTCAACCTGAGCGGACCCGCGTGGAGGAGGGCGACCCTGGAAGCAGGCGTATCCGATCAGAAATCCCTGTTCGGTTCCATCGACTCCATCGCGCGGGAAATGGAAGACGAGGAACGCGGGCTACTCCTCATGCGCACGGCCAATGCCAGGAAGACCGCTTTTTTCGCCCATATGGTCATCATCCTGGGCATGCTGTTCTCCACCATCACCATCATCATGGCCATGAGGCTCAATTTCCGCGGCATCGAAGACCGGAGGCGTGCTTCCCTCGACTTGCTCAGGGCGAAGGACGAGGCGGAAGCGGGAAGCAAAGCGAAAAGCGAGTTCCTGGCCAATATGAGCCATGAATTGCGCACCCCGCTCAATTCCATCATCGGGTTCGCCCAGGTCCTCCTGAAGAACAAGGATGCCAACCTCAGCGCGAAGGACCTTTCCTACCTCGATAAGGTCCGTGCGAACGGTCGCCATCTGTTGGAGCTCATCAATTCCATCCTCGATCTATCCAAGATCGAGGCCGGCAAGATGACGGTGGAACGGGTCCAGGTGGATTTGGCGGACCTGGCCGTGGAAGTGGCCTCCCAATTCGAAACCCTGGCCGCGGATCGGAAGTTGGAGCTTATCGTCGATGCGCCTGATGGGATGTCCGCCATTCCAGCGGATCGGGGAAAGCTGAAGCAGGTCCTGATCAACCTGATCGGCAACGCGATCAAGTTCACCGAGACCGGATCCGTCGTGCTCAGGGTGGCCGTCCATCCGGGGACCGGACTGCCCGAACGGATCCAGGTGGAGGATACGGGACCGGGCATTCCCCCCGATCGCCAGGCCGCCATCTTCGAATCCTTCCAACAGGCCGATAACAGCATCACCAGGCGTTACGGCGGAACCGGTCTCGGCCTCGCCATTTCCCGCGGGCTCGCGGACCTGATGGGTTTCGGTTTCGAAGTGAGGAGCTCCCCTGGAAAGGGTTCCGTCTTCACCCTCTCCCTGAATACCTCGATTCCCCTTGAACCGCTTCGAGCGGGATCCTCTCCGGCGGGCCTGAGGCGGGCCTCCAATCCGGTTTCCATGCCGGGCAGGGAGCGCCCCGGGTATGTCCTGGTCATCGATGATGACGCGGATTCGCGAACGTTGACCGGGCAGCTGCTCGAGGAAGCCGGTTATCGATCCGTTCCCGCCACCGGCGGCGCCGAAGGGATCGCCATCGCGAAGGCGGTGCGTCCGCTCGCCGTCGTCCTTGATCTGCTCATGCCCGAGATGGATGGGCCGGCGACCTTGGCTTCCTTCGTATCCGAGCCCATACTCAAGGGCGTCCCGGTCATCATCGTGAGCATCGTAGCGGGAGACCATCGATTCAAGCTGCCGGGACCGGCCTTTTTCCTCGACAAGCCCCTGGACAAGGCCGGCCTGGCGGACGCTTTGGAAAAAAGCCTGGCTGCCGATCCGGCCGGGCCGCCTTCGGCCTAGCCGCCTCCGGCCTATCGGCTCCCTTCGTACACAACCTGGACACGGAAAGGATTCCCTCCGCCCGGATCGGATGGCGGGAATCCCCGCCCGGCGCGATCTTCCCCACATTCTCGGAACAAGGTGGCCCGAGGGGACGCGGCGGATGCCGGACAAGGAGGGGAAGATGATGGACGGAGACCTGGAAGGAAAAGGGCGTATCGGCGGCGGGAGACGGATGGGGCGCACCCGATGCACGGGGGATAAGGCATGGATGGTCCTCGCGGGGCTCGTGGGGGGCATCGCGCTGGGACCGGTGCAGGCGGCCTTGGGCATGGACGCCGTCCACCCGGCCTTCGAACTCGCCGCGGTCCCTTTGCCCGCCAAGTACCGGGCCATGGGCATGGCCTTCCTTCCGGACGGCCGCATGGTGCTGCTGACCGCGGGCAAGATCGGGGGCGGGGAAATCCCGGAGCCGGATCCGGAATCGGCCGTCTATCTCATCAGCGACATCGCATCCGCTTCCCCGAGCGCGGTGAAAATCGCCAGCATGTTCCGGCAGCCCTCGGGCGTCAACGTGGTGGACGACAAGATCTTCGTTTCCGATCGCGATGCGTTCTACTCCATCCCGAGCAACGGGAACGTCAGCGACCCTGCGGCGAACCGGGTCAAGATCGCGGCCTGGCCCATGGGAGGCAATTGGCATCATTGGGTCTTCACGCCCATGTACCGGAACGGGTATTTCTACGCGCCCTATTCGGGAAGCATCAAGCAGGGCGGCTGGTCCGACGTTCCGGCCACAAGCGAATACGCCGGGGCCTTGATCAAGTTCGACCCGGCCGGCAAGACCTTCGAGAGGTTCGCGGGAGGCCTCCGCTCGCCGAACGGCGCCAACATGAACGATGCGGGGGAGATGTTCGTGATGGACAACCAGGGGAGCTGGGTCCCCGGCTGCGCCTTCATGCATATGAAGGCGGACCGGTTTTACGGGCACCGGCAATCGCCGCCGCAGGCCCCGAACTGGGCCGAAAAGCTGCCGTACCAGCCTCCCGCGGTCTGGATCCCCTATCCCTCCGCTTCCGCGGCCGGATCCGCCACGTCCCAACCCGTCTACATCGACAAAGGGGCTTATGCCGGGCAATGGCTGGCGGGCGACGCCAACGGGCCGGGGCTGACCCGCTATGCCTTGGAACTCGTTAAGGGCGACTATCAAGGTACCGTCTTCCGGTTCACCAACGGGATGCAGAACGCGGCCATCAACCGGATGGTCCGGGCCCCGGACGGGACATACTACCTGGGATCGCTCGAACATTTCGGCAACTGGCCCGGGAGCGGCCTGATGCCCCTGTACAAGCTGATCCCGAAGCCCGGAGCTTCCGCCTTCGAGATGTACACCATCCAGTCCCTCAAAGACGGATTCGAAATCGTGTTCACGGAACCGGTGGACCGCGCCTCGGTCAGTACGGCGGCCATCTCCGTGAAGCAATGGCATTACACCCGCCAGAACACCTATTTCGGGGGCAAGGATGCCGATGAACCGCGTACCGTGGCCAGGACCGACGTCTCCTCGGACGGCAAGCGCGTCTATGTCCAGATCCCGGGTCTCAAGGCCATGGACTATGTCGTCGCCTTCAAACTCGCGGGAATCAAATCGGCGGCGGGAGGAAAAGCGCCCTGGGACAATGAAGCCTGGTACACCCTCAATGCCGTTTCCGATCGGGCCTGGGATCCCATCGGCCTGGCGGCCCGCCAAGCGCGATCCAATTCCCTGGACGTACGCCTTCAGGTTTCCGCGGCCGGGCCCGGCCGGATCAAGGTGGCCGTGTCCATGCCCGGGGCCTGGTCCCTGGCGTTGCGGTCCATGGACGGGCGCCTCGTGGCCCGGTTGGATGGCTACGGATCGGGAACGCACCTGCTTTCCGCGGGAACCGACGCTTGCGGCCTGTATCTCCTCGAGGCGCGCACCGGAGCCGAGACCTTCACGCGCAAGGCCATGTTCTGAGCCCGGGCCGGAGTCTTGCGAGGACAGGGCGGGCTGCCCGGAAGGGCTATCGGTTCCGGGTCATGGGGAAGGCCAGGCCTCCCACGCCCAATACGAAAGCATCCCCCGAAACGTCGCGGAAGGCCAGGGTGTCCGGCGACTCCGGTATCACCAGGGAGTCGCCCACCGGCCGGAACACGCCTTCGAAATAGCCGGCACGATCTTCGGGACGCGGTTCAAGGCAGGATGGGATCCGCGACCCGTCCGGTTCGGTCCGGAAGATCCGGCATTCCCGCCTGACGCGATAGGAATACCGGATCGAGGTCGAATTGATCTCGAGCGCGACCGTGTCCGCGCGTTGGAATTCCCCTTCCGGGTATTCCCTCTCGCAGCGCCAATTGCCTTGCAGCCTGTCCCCGAGGGGTGGCGGCGGGTCCTGATGCCCGCAGGCGGCGATCAGAAGCAGGGGGAGACCCCATTTCAACGCAGGAGCCCGTCGAAAAGGTATTCAAGCATGGCGCCGATGATATTGGCCCGATCCCAATCGTCTATTTCCGAGGACGGCCACAGCAAATCGATGGTTCCGAAATCGAAGTCCGAGGTCTTCGCCATTTCCGAAGCGCGCGCCTCGCGCCCTTTTTCCAGGAAGGCCTTAATCTTGACGAACTCGCCCTCGTCCATCCAGACGAACTCGCATTTGCCGCACAAATCGATTTCAATCCCGTCGATGATGAACACCTTCATGATCAACCCGCAACCCGGGCACGGCACGGTACGGTCGTGTCCGGGCTTGAGCTTCAGGAGATCGAAGCCGTTGTTCCGGATGATGCGCGCCAGATGATCGTTGGAAAAGAGCACGCCCTTGCAATCGCCGCAGGCATGGGTGGCGGACTGGTTGAAGGAACGCTTCAATTCCGTCCCGTCGACGGGGCAAGGCATGGATCCACGCGAAGCGGCCTGCGCGTGATCCTGGCTTCCGGGAGCGTCGGGCGGACCTCCGGGATTGCCCCGCGGGTTCATGCCCAGGACTTCCAGACCTCGGGCCGAAATCCCAGGGTCGCTTGGGATCCGTTCCGCACCACCGGGGTCTTCACCAGTTCGGCATCCTCCAAAAGCACCTTCGGTATGCGCGATGGCGACATGAACGCCAGCCCTTTCTCCTTGAACCGCTTGGACTCCTTGTCCAACAGATTCTCATAACCGATGGGACGCGCCACGCTTTCCAGTTCCTTGGGGCTGAATCCCTTTTCCTTCAGATCGATGAACTGGAACGGGATGCGCCGCTCCTTGAAATACCGTTCCGCCTTGCGGCTTTCGCTGCAACTGCGTTTCCCGAAAATCTGGATGTTCATTTGGCCAAGGCCTGGATGTATTGGTAGATGGGCGGATAATGCACCGACAGGAACCCCAATAGGCACAAAAAGGAAAGTCCCGCCGCGATGACGGAATAGAGAAGGCTCAGGACGATTTCCGTAATGAACCAGCTTCCCAAAACCACCAAAAGGGTCAGCCCGTACAGGAACATGGACATGAATGGGTCATGGAACAGGCCGAAAAACGCGGCAATCCAGGATCCAATCCCATGCGGCAGCTTTTCCGGGAAGAAATCGGATCGCCAGAGCAGGAGGCCGCTGGCCAGGAGGGAAAGGGTGGAAATGCAGCTGATCATGAACCGCAGCATGGGCCAAAAGTAGAATTTTGGCCCGTGCAGCCCGGAATCCGGAAAGATTATAATTTACGGTCTGGTCAATTCCCCCTAAGGAGCTTTTCATGAGAAGACTTTGGTCGCTGCTGGCCGTGCCCTTTGCGCTGCTGCTGGCGCAATGCACCACCCCGAGCATGGAGAATCGTTTGAGTAAGATGGAGGCCAAGCAGGACTCCATCCTTAAGGTGCTCGGCGCCATGCAGGAAAAGCATGAGTTCATGGCCATGCGCATGGGCTGGCGTCCGCCGGCGGATACGACCCCCAAGAGCATCCCGCAAGGGACTTCGTTCAGCCAGGGGTCGGAGAAAGCGGCCGTCACCATCGTGGAATTCTCGGATCTGCAATGCCCGTATTGCGCCCAGACCGCTCCGGTGCTGGATTCCATCGCGCGCAGCTATCCCAATGACGTGAAGGTGGTGTTCAAGCATTTCCCCTTGAGCTTCCATCCCCAGGCCAAGGCAGCCGCGGCAGCCGCGATCGCGGCGGGCAAGCAAGGGAAGTTTTTCGAGTTCCGCTACAAGGTCGCGCCCCACTTCCGGGATCTCAAGGATTCCGTCTACCTGGCGGTGGCCAAGGAGATCGGCCTCAATATGGACAAGTTCAAAAAGGACATGACGCTTTCCCCCGAGGTCGGCGCCATCCTGGACGAAGACATGCAGCTCGGCCGCAAGATCGGCGTCGAGGGCACGCCCACCATATTCGTCAACGGCCGCTTGGCCCAGGATCGGTCCTTCGAGTATTTCCAGAAGTTGATCCAGCAGGCCAAATCGAACTGACCTCTTCGACGCCCGCGCACCCGTCCTCCCGGACCGGCGCCGGGCCGTTCTCCCCATCATCCGGCTCAATTCCCTCTCCCAAGATCCCCTACCGAACCGTAAATCCCTCCGTCAACCGGTCGCTGGCATCTCGCTTGCTTCCGCGGTTTCCAAATCTATTTTCTGTCTAGAGCCGTAACCCATTGGGAACGGTCCCGTAAGGACTTCCGCTTCGCGGATTTGCAATAAAAACGGCAGCGCGGACAGGCGCGTCTAAGGGCGCATCGGTCCGGGTTTGCCGGAACCGGAGGAAAGATGGCAAACGAGAATTCGATGCAGAACCCGGAAGCCGAAGGATCCGATCAGGATACCGACGAATTGCTGGGGGATCATCCTGAACTGGCTCCCGATCAGAGCCGGATTTCTGTCGAGAAGGTCAAGGATTTGAAAGAGGAATCCGTCCGTCGCCTCGCCAATACCGGCGATCCCATCGATGAGGCCGCGGATGACGACCAGACGTCCAGGACCAGGGCCCTGAACTTCAATACCAACGAGGATTTCCAGGGCAATGAAGCCAGGCTCCCCACGCACGCGGATTTTTCCAGGGGCTCGGGGTGGTTGGGCGGAAAGCTCTGGGGCGAAGAAGCCCTGGATCTGTCTTCCACGGAAAACACCCCTCCGGAAGGGGCCGCTCCCAAGGGCTTCGACCCTTCCGAGAAGCAAAGACGCACCCTCGATACGATCGCCAAGGAGAATGAGGAAGGAGGGGACCCCGACGGTGGACTCTCCCCCGCGGAAAAATCCAGGGAAGGGATTACCGGCGATTTGAGGGACCAGGGCCGGGATCTCGGTCCCCGCCAGCAAGCCACCGCATCCCAGGCCTTCGGCCGCGATGTAGGCGCCTCGGGGCTGCACGGCCTCGAAGATAGCGATGAAGCGAGGGCCATCATCAAACGTTCGGCGCAACGCCAGAATTCGGATTGGGCCGCCGTTCTGGGGAAGCTGGGAGGCGGATCCCCCGGTTCGGAGGAGAACCTCCAGGTCGCTGAAAAATTCAAGGCCGTGGTTTTTCCCGCTACCCAAGAGGACGTCCTGGCGAAACTGGCTCCCGGAACCGCCTTCCGGGTGAAGACCGTTTCCATCGATTTGCATGAAGCGGTCACCCATTGCCGGGCGCAATCCTTCCGTAACATTTACGACGTAATCGATTGCGTGAAAGAGGAGATCCGACGGGCCGAAAAGCGCGAATACCACCCTGCATGAAGGTCGGTGCGATTGCTCATGCGATATGGAATTTTGCTTTTACGTAAGCCGCCGATCTGAAAAACCCTGAAATTTGCCCTTAAACGAGGACGGCGGCTCCTTACGGAGCCGCCGTTAGTGATTAGGCCGTTATTACCCGCGCAACGGACACTAATCGAGGGATATGCGGTAAATATAGTCGAGAGCCGAAAAAAGGCAAAAAAAAAATCCGCTATTTTGCCTCGGAAACCGCTCTATGACGGAACGGATCGTTCCTATTTGATGACCCTGGAACCGGCGATTTCCGCGGCCTTTTCAGCACTTTCGCGTCGGCCCTATGAAAGCCCGGGATCCGTACTGTCCGCGTAAGGAGTGGGCCGAGGCGCACCCTTGGGAAGTCTAGTCGGTCAAACCCTGTTCGCGACGGATATGGGCCTTGCGGTCTTCCAATTTGACCAAGGCGTCATGGTTGCGTTTGGCGTCGATGAACCACCGATCCCTCTGGGAGAACGCCGGATCGACGGGGAGTGGGCCCGGGAATTCCTTTTCCAGATTCCGCATCGGCAGATAATCGTCCGGACCGGCGAAACTGACGCAGCGTCCGGCCCGGCCCTGCCGCGCGGTCCTGCCCGTACGATGGACGTAATCCTTGTAATGCTTGGGCAGATCGTAATTGACGATCAGGTCCACTTCCGGCATGTCCAGTCCGCGCGAAGCCAGATCCGTGGCGACCAGGACCCGGAAACCGCCTCCGCGGAAATCCTGGTAGGCATTGGCCCGTTCTTCCTGGGGAAGGTGCCCGTGCAGGACGCGGACATCGATCCCCCTGAGGCGGAGCAGGCCATTGAGGTGATTCGCCTTCTCGCGGTTGGACACGAAGACGATGGCCTGGCCTTTGGTGCGCGCCAACTCGAACAGGAGCAGGTCGCCCTTTTTCTTGTTGCTCTTGAGGAAGAGGAACGACTCTTCCATGCTGCGGCTCCCCGCTTCGCGTTCGATCGGGACCATGGGCAGGTTCGAAAGTCCCATGGCTTCCGCCGCGCCGATGATCTTCTCCGTGGCCGTGCGCTTTGCGGGCTTTCCGGCCGGTGGCCCGGCCGGAGCGGGTTCGACTGCGTCCACGGCGGTTTCGCCGTCGGGATCGATTCCTTCCGCGGCGGGGGCGTCCTGGTCCGTGGCGGAGAGCAGCAGGCGCTGGCCTCCCGCGGGCACGCGCTTCAGGATGGCGGCGATCTGGTCCTCGAAACCCATTCCGATCAACTTGTCGAATTCGTCGAGGACGGTCAAGGTCACCGTCTTCAGGGAGACGGATTTCTCGTCCAGCATTTCCAGCAGACGGCCCGGGGTGGCGACCAGGATGCGCCATCCCGCATGGATGCGTCGCAATTGGGATTCCTTGGGATGGCCCCCGATGGCCAGCGCGACTTCGTCGCGGAGGGCCGGTTCGAGCGCCTGTAACATCTGGGATACCTGGTAGGCGAGTTCACGCGTGGGCAGGAGGATCAGGGCCGAGGCGTTCCCCTTGATGGTCAATTGCCAGGCCGGGAGCATATAGACCAGGGTCTTGCCCGTACCGGTAGGGGCAACGGCGCGGAAGCTTTCCCCGGCCAGGGCCCTGGGTAGGCAGGCGGATTGCACCGGGGTCGGCTTGGCGAAGCCGAGTCGCTCCAGGGATTTTCGGAAGGTCGGGGGCAAGAAGGCCCAGGGGCCTCCGCCGGTCACGATGCGGTGGCCTTGGGAGCCGGGGCGTAATGGGCCGCGAACTTATGGATTTCCCGGGTATCCTTGACGATTTGGGCCAGGACTTCCGGGGTGACGGCCTGCTTGGGATCGTCGCCCATCCCCTTTTTGGGTTGGCAATGGGTCTCGACGAGGATGCCGTCCGCGCCGTATCCGGCCGCGGCCAGGCAGGCGCTCGGCACGTAGATGGCCTTGCCCACGCTATGGGAGGGATCCACCACGACCGGGGCCCAGGTCCGTTCCTTCAAGAGCAGAGTGATGCTTTCGTCGGGGGCGTTGCGGAAGCCTTCGATGGTGGGCACGGTGCCGCGGGGGCACAGCATCACATTGGGATTGCCCTGGGCGACGATGTATTCCGCGGCCAGGATGAACTCGGAGACCGGGCCCATGTGCATGCTGCGCTTGAGCAGGACGCGGATGGGGGTGTCCTTGGTCATTTCGCCGACTTGTTGCAGCAGGCGGTAATTGAGGGCGCTGCGCGCTCCGATCTGGAGGCAGTCCACCTTGGCCTCCACGCATAGCTTGAGCTGATCGAAGTCCATCACCTCGGTGTTGATCTGCATGCCGGTGCGTTCCCGGGCCTCCACGAGGATCTCCAGGCTCTTGGCGTCGCCCTGGAAGGAGTGGGGGGAGGTGCGTGGCTTCCATACGCCGCCGCGAAGCATGTCTGCTCCGGCTTCCTTGACCGCGAAGGCGGTTTCCAGGAACATGGCCTTCTGTTTGGGATCGATGGTGCAATGGCCTGCGATGACGCAGAAGTCGCCCGGCAGGGTCTTGGTCCCTACCTTGAGGCGATGGCTGTTGAGCTTGCTCTCGCGGGCCATCAGCTTGTATGGGGCCTGGATCCGGTCGACCCGTTCCACGAAGGCCAGCCCCTCGATCCGGTTGATCAGGTCCTGGGAAGTCTCGTCCCCCAAAATGGCGTAGATGGAGCGCTCGTTGCCGTGGATCGGCTGGATCCGGACCCCGAATTCGGAGGTGATTTCCTCGAGTTCGCGGAGCTCGGCGTCGGTCAGTCTGGGATGCAGTGGGATTATCATTGGAAAGGGGGTAAAATAGCAAAAGGCCAAGGATTTCCAACCGGATGCGGGCCGGCATTCCGACCGTCGAAACCGCCGGGCCGCAAGACTTTTTTGAGGTTCGCGCGGGTTCTTAGAACGGGTTTTGCGAACCAGGTATAAGTTATGGGAAGCTATATTTACAGGCTTTGGACCCTGTCCCGCCCGCACCTGGGTTTGACGGCCGGACAGGTGATTACGGGCGAGCGAGTCTTATAGTGGAGCTATTTTACGCGGGGCGCGGGATGTTCGCTAAGGCGGACTCCGTAGCGAACCGCTCAGATCGGAGAATTTCGGGTGGCCATCGGCGTTAAGGAAACACAAGAAATCATCCGGCAGGCCGCGGTCCTCTCCCGCAACGAGCCGGCGGTTCCCGCTAAATTGGACCCCCAGGAAGTGGGCATGGCCACGGGACCCCGCCACCGCAAACGGGCCTTGCTCCGTTCCGTACCCGCTCCCGATTACCTCAATCCGTCCGATTCCGCCCCCGATGCCTGGCAGAAACTGGACGATGACATCTACAAGTTCCTGCAGATGCGCAAGGACCAGTTCGGCCGCATGGTCACTCCGCCTTCCCAGCAATTCATCGCGGAGATGGAATCGCAGTTCAAGAGTGTGGATCCCGATTACGAATTGGGGTCCTACCTGGGGTTGATGCGCCAGGCGGCCGATCTCGACCAGACCCGCCATACCTACGTGACGGCCTCCGAGAAAAGCGCCTTCCACGCCTTCGCCCGCCGCATCACGGACGGCCGCAAGACCGGGGAGGCTTTCGATCCGGGCATGGTCAAGCGTTACCGGGAGCTTTTGGAGACCAACCATCCCACCACCAACCGGGGGTTGGCCGATCTTTTCCGGCTCATCTCGCGTGCCGCGAGACTGCCCTTGATCGGGAGCCTGCGCGAGGCGCCCACCCTCTCCGTGTCCGTGCTTCTCCAGGTGGTGGACCTTTCCACGCGCTTCAATCAGCGCAGCCAAGGCAATCAGGAACTGCAGGTCGGTCCCATGGACGTCTTCCTCGGGGCCCGCACCGTCCTCTTCAACCGGAGCGTGGCCAATCCCACCCTGTCCATCGTCAAGGAACTGGTGCTGGACGAGACCGGACTGTACCACGATGATCTGATCGGCCTCCTCCAGAACGTGGGAGTTTTCGGATCCGAGCTCACCTTGCTCATGCCCGAAAGCCTGACCGAGGAAGGCTTCGCCCTGCAGGGCGGCACCTATTCCGCCGTCGAGTTGGTGATGGCCGCGGGAGTCAAGCTGGCCAAGGGCCAGGGCCCGGTGGAGCGTGCCATGACGACCTTGGCGGATGCGATCGTGCACAAGGTGCAGTTGCAGGACGGCCATAAGGACAAGCAGATCCAGAATATCCTTTCGCATTTCAACCGCCTGTTGCAGGGCGAACGGCGTTCGGCGGCCCGGGTCACCGAGGATCGCCAGCAGGCCCGTTTCGACTACATGACGGCCATCCAGAAGGCCGGCCAGCTGGCCAAGGGCATGCAGACCGGCGAGTTCATGTCCATGCAATCCGGCGACGTGGTGGCGCGCCCGATCATGGCCCCCAGGGCCTCAGTCCAGTTGCCGGATGCGCAAGGCCGCGTCCTTCCGCCAGCCGAGGCCGTGGCCGCGATTTCCGCTGCGGCCGCCACTGCCGCATCCGCTCCGGGCGTCCCGGCTCCCGCGGTCCCTAAACGGGAACTCCCCCTGCGCGGTCCCATGCACGAACCCCGCGCCGCCGACGCCGCGCTGCTCCCGCTGCCGCCGCTTCCGGCCGCGGCCGTGGTGGGCGGCATCACTAATGCCGAGTACGAAACCCTATTGGGTACGTGGGACGTGCTCTTGGGCCGCCTTCGCAAGAAGCTCACCACCAAATCGCCGACCTTCAAATCCCTGGCTTCCCAGTTGGCGAAGGTGCGCGCCCTTGACGCGAGCCTCGCCTACGGCCTTACGCCCGCGGGCAGCCGAGCGACGAGCCGCCTGGCCAAACTGATCCAGAGCGAGGAGCTGCGGGCCCGGCTGGGGGTGCCGGCCGATATCGCCGAAGCCATGGAAGACGCTTTCAGCATGGACTTTCCCGGATTCCTGGCGTCCCTGGAATCCCTTATCGGCGCGATGTACGATTTCCGCCCGGGCCTGCAGAACATCCAGTACCGGTTGCGCGATCGCATGCCCAGCGTCCGCCCTGGGCTGGTGGACATGGGGCGGGTGATCGCCAAGGCCAACGGAACCCCGGAAAACCGGATGGACGGCCGCGAGACCACCATGTGGGCGGATGCCGCGGAGCCCGACGAAGTGGCCTTGCGCCTTCTGATGGGCTGCATACTCCTGGGCCTGGAGATGGCCGGTGGCCTCAATGGATCCAGCGGGAGCAAATCGGTCCCGCAATTCCAGTCCGACGGCAAACTGCGCTTTCCGGAAGCCTCCGGGCTTTCGTGCCTGGGCGACAGCGATCCCTTCCTGGCCTATTGCACCCTTTTGTGGGCGGGCAGGAAATCCCAGGGATCCGCGGCCGAGGGGGATCTGGAAAACAGCCTCATGCTTTTGATCCGGCTCTCCGCGGACGAGCGCCAGGCCATGAAGAGGAAATACGGGGAATGGATCGGAACGGGCAACCGGCCGGCCCCCCTCGTGCCAGGATTGGGCGGCACCAAGGTCCGCGAGGGCTGGCGCCGCGGCTTCGAGCGCGGGTTCATGGCGGAAGTTGAAGCCTTGTACGAGGGCACCGAGGCTTCCGCCCTCGAGAACCGGCTCCTTGAATTGCTGATGGGCATCCAAATAGATATCGACAACGCGTGCGAGATCCTGGAAGGCGAGAAATTGCGGCTGACCCGGGAACGGGTCGAACGCATTCTGGAGTGAATCCGGACCCGACGCGGCGGCCTTGGACATCCTTTCCGAAGATGGGTATGAATAGCGCAAGCTTCCTCAAATGCGCGCCGGCATTCGCCGCGCTTACGCTCCTGTGCGCTTGCGGGGGCGATCTGAAACGCGCGCGCGAAAGCTACCGGTTGGGGGATTATCCCCGGGCCTTGCGCTTGTTCGAATCGGAACTGGACCGGCATCCCGGTTCCTTCGAGGCGCGTTACGGGTACGCCGTCGTGCTGCAGGAACTGAGCCTCAAGAAAAAGGCCCTGGGCGACGACGAGGAGGAGGATTGGGCCGAAGTGGTCCGGTCCTACGAGATTTGCTCCCGTCTCGGCGGGGACAGCGGAACCATAGCCGAGAACTACGCCATCTCGCTTTTCCACCTCGCCAACAAGCTCTACCTCAGGGAGAAGTACGAACCCTCCCTGGAATACCTGGAGACGGCCAGGCGCATCGATCCCAAGAACAAGTACGTCCTGAACCTGGCGGGCATCGTCCAGTACAGCCTGGGGCGGTACCAGGAGGCGCAGGAAACCTTCGAATACCTCATCGCCGAGGACCCGGGATTCGTCAGCGCCTACCTCAATCTCGGGAACGTGCTTTGGGAGTCGGGCAGCGAGGACGCCGCCCTCGTCACCTGGAAACAGGCCCTGACGGTCAGTCCCGACAATCAGGCCATCATCAAGCGCATCGAATCCGCCCTTCAGAAAATCGCAGGCTCCTGAGATGTCCTTCGCGACCGGAGACTTCTCCGACTGGTCCCTGCTTGGCGAGGGCGGCGAGGCCCAGATTTTCCGCGCCCGCCAGGTCAGCCTGGATCGCATGGTCGCCATCAAACGGCTTAAGCTTTCCAGCATCGGCAATGAGGACGAGGTCAAGCGCTTCGAACGGGAGGCCAAGCTGTGCGCCTCACTTTCCCATCCTTCCCTGGTGCAGGTGAACGACTACGGGAGCGACGGCAGTTTCTATTACCTGGTGATGGAATACGTCCAGGGGGTGGATCTAGGCAAGATGGCCGAGCTCGGATCCGCCTACGTCTCCTCCGGTAACGTCAATGTTACTGGAAACATGGCCATGCTGGGCCTGCCGGCCTTTCCCGGGAACGGCGGGACCGCGGATCCCTCCTCGGGACAGGGATTGCCGGAATCCCTGAAGATCCACCTTGCCCGCCAGATGGTGGAGGTGGTGGATTTCATCCATCAGAAAGGCATCCTCCACCGGGATCTGAAGCCCGAGAATTTCATGGCCGATTATACCGGCCGCATCAAGCTGCTGGACCTTGGCATGGCCCGCCTTCGCACCCAGGGATTCCCCCAGGCCGATCACCACGGCGGTGCGCTCAAGGGAACCCTGGCCTATATCCCTCCGGAAATCCTGCGCGGCCATGGCCCCATGGAAACGGTTTCCGAATACTATTCCCTGGCCCTGGTGCTCCTGGAGATTTTCTCCGGGGCGCGCTATTACAGGGGGAAGTCCGCTGACGAGGTGGTTTCCCTGATCCAGTCCGGCATATCCATAACGGAAATCGCCGGCGTGCCCTCTTCCGTCAAGGCCTTGCTCTCGCCTTACCTGAATCCGGATCCCGCCAAGCGCCCCAAGACCCTTGAGCCGCTGTTGAAGGGCCTCAAGGGGATGCAAAGCAACAGCCTCGCCCTTGCCGGGGGGCGCGAGGCCCTGGAGGCCGTCATACGGCGGGAACAGAAAGCCTGGCTTTGGGCCATGGTCAATGCCTCGGAAAGCACGGGCAAAATAGAGGAAGCCTTCGCCCGATTGCGCGAACTCCTGGAGTCCGACCCGGAAAACGCGGATGTGCAGGCCAAATTCCAGGAACTGGGCGAGCGCATGAATGTGGCCCATGAAACCGCGCCATCAGCCGAGGCCGCGCCCGAAAAGGCCCCACGCCGGCGGGTCGGACGCCCCGGTAGCGCGTTCGCCAACGCCCGGATGAGGTTCATGGCGATCTCGGCTTCCGTGTTATTCATCGCGATCACGGGTTCCTTTTTTTATCTTCAAGGGCGCCCGGATTTCGATGATCTGGGCCGTGACCTGATGCAAAGGGAGATGAGCCTTTTGTCCAAGGAGAACGAAGCGGGGGACAAACCGGTCCCGGCGGACGCCCGCCGACCCGCCCTGCTGCCTTACGGCGTCCTCATCGTCACGGGGATTCCCAAGGACTATCGAGTTCTCGTGAACCGCGTCCGCTATCCGGCGGGCGGGGAAATCCACCTTCCCGCCAGCCGGCACCTCCTCGAGGTCCAGGACGCAGGGAACCGACCGGTGCTTCGGGATTCCGTGGCCATCGGCGGGGGAGAGCCAACCGTTTACGATTTCTCAAGGAGGGCCGGAAAGCCGTGATCCTGAAGAACAAAACCTCGGGCGAAACCCATGTCATGGCGCACAACGTGTTCACCGCCGGAAGCGGCGCCGTGAACAACCTGATGCTTTCGGGCGACCATGTCCGTAAAATCCACTTCCAAATCCTCAAGCAGGGGACCCAGTTCAAGCTGATGGCCATGAACGGGACCGTGGAAATCAACGGCAATCTCCTGGCCGAGCACGTCCTCGCCCAAGGCGATGAAATCAAGGCCGGGAGCGAAATCTACGTCGCCGAGTTCCCCCAGGCCTCGGCCGCGGCGGCGGAAACCTCCGCCAACGGCGCGGAGACGGGCAATCCCTACGAGCGCCTCCTGGAGGGCGTCATCCGCCTCCTCGAGAATCCCGACAAGCGGCGCTCTTCGGAGGAGATCCTCTCCTGGGGATGGAATTGATGGAAGCCGACGGGGGTTACCTGTTCAGCGTTGAAGGCGGCGGGCTGGACCTGATTGGTTCCGTTCCCGAAGACAACGAGAGCTATTCCCATTCCGCCGTGAACGCGGCCCTCAAGAACCGCGAGACCCTCATCTGGTCGGCCGTGGACGGTACCGCGGGCGGCGCGGCCAATGAGGTCAGCGCCCAATCCATCGCGCACAAGAACATCCACTCCATCCTGGTGTCCCCGCTCCTGAACCGCATGAGCGGCCAGGTCATCGGGCTTCTGTACCTGCACCGCAAGCGTCCGGATTCGCCCTTCAACGAGGCCCAGCGCAAGCTCTTCGCCCAGATCAGCCAATTGCTGGGCGGCGTGCTCGGCACCAACCAGACCCAGATCGAACAGGCCGAGCGCATCGAAACCCTGAAGGAGATCAAGGGAAGCGGGGACCTCGTCTATTCCTCGCCGGAAATGGGCAAGGTCGTCGAGGCCGGCAAACGCGCCGCGGCCAGCAACGTGCCCGTTCTCATCACCGGCGAGACCGGGACCGGCAAGGATGTCCTCGCGAATTTCATCCATGCGCATTCGACGCGCCAGGGAAAATCCTTCATCGCGGTCAACTGCGGGGCGATCCCCGAGAACCTCATCGAAAGCGAGCTGTTCGGCCACGAAAAGGGCGCTTTCACCGGCGCTACCGCCCTCCAGCGAGGCCTGTTCGAACAGGCCAACGGCGGCACCCTCTTCCTGGACGAAGTGGGGGAGCTGCCCGTATTGATGCAGGTCAAGTTCCTGCGGGTCCTCCAGACCGGCCGCATCCGCCGCGTGGGCGGAAACGAGGAGGTGCCGGTGGACGTCCGCATCGTCGCCGCCACCAACCGGGATCTCACCGCTGAAATCCGCGAAGGCCGGTTCCGCGAAGACCTGTATTACCGCCTCAACCTGGTCCAATTGCGTTTGCCTCCCTTGCGGGATCGCGAAGGCGATACCCTGGTCCTGGCCACCCACATCCTCAAGAAGGCATGTGCCTCCTTCAACATGAACGCGGCGGCGCTCACCCGCGCCGCTGAAAAGGCCTTGCTGAAATACACCTGGCCCGGAAACGTGCGGGAACTGGAGAACAAAATCCAGAAGGCCTTGCTGAATTCGAGCTCCCGGGTCATAGATGTGGAAAGTCTCGATCTTCCCGAAGATCCCGATCGAGAATTGCTGTCCCTGAAGGCGGCACGCGAACAGGCGGAAGCCCAAGCCATCAACCTGGCCCTGAGCAAGGCGCGCGGCAACCTGACCTTGGCCGCCTCCTTCCTGGGCATCGATCGCAAGGTGCTTCGCGATATCATGGAGCGTCTCGGAATCAAGAAAGAGGACTTCAAAGGCTCACGCGAAGCGTGAGCCACGCTCACGCGAAGCGTGAGCCACGCTCACGCGAAGCATAAGTCGACTCCATCGGGATAAACGGTGTACTTGGGTTATTTCGGGTTAAAACGTTCCTGGCTTGGATCGAGGTCCTAAGTCCCTCGCCCCATGACACTTAGAGGCTGGCTTTAGGGACGGGGTCGTAGGTTTGGAACGAAAGGTGTCGATTTCAGTTGGATTTGTGATCGGCGGAATGGCGATTTCAGCCCTTTTGGAGGCCATAATCTTAGGCGCAAATCTTGCGTGGTTTTTATTTTAAATGGCACGGAAACTCGACATTACCAACGGAAGCAGAAACAGTAAACCAATGGCTAGCGTACGAATCACCTTTGCGGGAGGCATGCTTGCCTTCGGATTGGCTTTGGCCTGTGGCATCGGCTATGCGTCCGCCGCGGCCTCTGGAACCGACAGAGCCGGGATCATCCATTCCAAAGCCGTGGTCGGCTCCAAAAAGTCCGTCAAGCCGGCCAAGGGTTCCGCCAAAAAAGAGACCAACGTAAAGGCCGCCCCCGGCCCGGGCCGCATGCAGGTGGAAGAGCCGAAAGCCTCGGCCCCCATGGGATCCGCCCGGGAGTCCAAGGCCTGGCAGAAGAACCATGCCCGCGGCCTCACCGATGCCCAGAAGCAGGCGTTCCGGGAACGCAAGGAAAAGATGGAAGGGATGATCGCGGTCATCAAGGAAAAGCGCAAAGCCTTGCGGGACGCCAAGCCTGAAGAACGCGCCGCCTTGGCCCGCGAACTCCACAGCCTCATCCTGGAAAAGGATCCCGGGGCGGAGACCGCCGTTACCGCCGCCGCCCGGGTGAGCGCCGACAAACAGGCCGCCGTGGAAGCAAAAGCCGTCGACAAGGACGCGGAAAAGATGAAGGAAGCGGCGGAAATCCGCGCCAAGCAGATTGAGGCCTACCAGGCGCAACTGAAGCGGCAGGAAGAACTCCGCAAGCAGCAACTTGAGAAGCTGAAGGCCATCCTGGAAGGCGCTCCGGCTTCAGGCAACCCGGAAAAGGTCAAGGACGAGGATTAAGCAAGGACCCGGATTGAACGTCCGTCCGCCTTCCGATCTCGAATAGGATAAAGCCCCTCCCAACGGAGGGGCTTTTCTTTTTGTTCAGCGGAGGACTACCAGGACTTTCAGGGATTCCTGGGCCAGGCGGTAATAATACAGCCCGGGTTTCACCGTCTGGTTCCCCGCATCATGCAAATCCCAGGTCATGGACTGATCCGGGGACGTGAATTCCAAGGTCCGCACCAGGCGGCCGTTTTCCCCGTAGATGCGCACCTGCGAGGGAAAGGCCATGTCCCGACCTTGGGAGAAATAGAGGGTCGCGGGGGCCAGGGTCCGCACGGGATTGGGGTAGGCGTAGAACTGCGCGTCCGACTCCTTGATCTCCACCGTGGCCTTTTCCGTATAGGACGGATTGGGGAGGACCAGGTAATACGCGTCGAACCCATCGCGCGGAGGGCCCAAGGCAATCCTGGTTTCCAGGAGGTGTTCCACGATGGACGTGTCGGCGGAAGCGTGGATTCGGGTGATGCCGGAGGCCACCTTGGCCTGCAAGGTCCGGGCGTAGGCCTTCGGGCCCCATTTCACCTTGAGCACTCCGAAGGTCAGGACGGGAAGGGTGATGACCCGGTCGGCCGCGGCGCTGGACAGATCCACGGAATCCATGGAGATGTTGGGCCAGAGCGGGATATCGGACGTGAACGAGGGACCGGGCGGGCGGAAGCGTTTGCCCGCGAAGAAAACCTGGGAAGCATAGTCGGGATAAAGCGTGGCCATGGATTGCCCGTATTTGGCGAAGGCGGTTTCCAGCCCGTCCTTGAGGGCGTCCCCATTTCGCCTGAGCTGATCCCAAACGCGAACGTCGAAGGCGGAATCCAGGGCCTTGCTCAGGTATTGATGGAAGATGGCTTGGCCGTACATGGGATAGTGGGTGCAGGGGCCTTGCAAGGTGGACGTGAGCGGGATGCGTTCATGGTTATAGAGGACGCAGGGAAGGTACTGCAGGTAATCGTTGACCTCGCCGGCATTGCGTTCCTCCATGCCGGTCGCCGAGATTTCGTACCAGGCATGATAGGTGGTCACCCTGGGGATGTAGGTGAACTGGACGGCGTGGTAGAATTCGTGGAAGGCCGTCACCTTGATGCCGAGCTCCCACTCCGCCGCGTAATTGTGGATGACCTCGCCTGAAAGGCGGCTCTTGATGCTGTCTCCCCGGATGCGGCCGTTCGCGTCCAGGCTGGTGCGGCAGATGAAGTCGTTTTCGAAAGCGATGGAGAGATCCGGCGGGGGATAGGTGACGGCATAGGTCTCCCCGGCGAAAAAGCTGTCCACCGTCCCCACGTCCACGACGTCGACGGGGAATTTCCGGTTGAGCGAGGGGGATACGTTGTATTGCACGGAGAGGGCGCTCGAAGAAGGCGGCAACATTCCCAGGGTGCCGACATAATAGGCCCGCGCCGATTCGAAATAATCCCGGGTCTTGAGGATGTAGGCCGGATGGGGATAGTGGGCGGAATCCAACCGCGCATAGACGGCGGAGTCGCGCGGGCCGTCCGGAAGGGATGCGAGCAGGGTGAACAGGGAATCGGCGGCGCGCACGAGGGCGGAGTCCCCGGGTTCCGTATGCACGCGGTGCCAGGCCCGCAGGGAATAGTGGATGAGGAAGTTGTCCGATTCCAGGGTGCGGGCCCGGTTGTCCACCGCGGCCACCCTGGCCGCCAAGGCGCCGGTCTTGAAGGCGGGATGGAGGCCCCTTCCCGGTTCGAAGAGCATGGCCGTGCCGCACCGGGCGGCGTCGGCTTCCAAGGGCATGGACGCGATGGCGGAAAGGGAAAGGGCGGCGGAAATAAGGCAGCGGCGGAAAATGGACGGTCGAGAACGGATCAAAGGGCCTCCCGGCGGATTATCCATGGTACTCCACCCAGACTGCAATATCCAAGTCCCGGGGTCATCCGCCCACGAATTTGTAGCCCGATCCGTGGATGGACAGGATCAGTTTCGGATTCTTGGGGTTCTCCTCGAAGATTTTCCGCAATTGCACGATATGGTTGTCCACCGTGCGGCTCTGGATATAGCCCTCGATCCCCCATACCTTCTGGAGCAATTCCTCCCGGGTGATGACCTGGTTGCGCTTTTCCCAGAAAAGCTTCATGATCATGGCCTCCTTGTAGCTGAGCCGCACCTGCCGCTCGGCCACGGAGGCCTCGAAGGTCTCGAAGTTGATGTAGATGCTTCCGAAGCGGGCGTCCTTGACGGTCTCCTTCTGGGTCAGCCAGGCGCGGCTGCGCAGAAGCGAGCGGATGCGGGCCATGAGGATGTTGATGTCGAAGGGCTTGGCCAGGTAGTCGTCCGCGCCGCTGTCCAGACCCTCCACGATATCGTCCTTGGAGTCGCGCGCCGTCAGAAGGAGTACCGGAACGGATACGTTCTTCTTGCGGAGCTGGCGCAGGACTTCCAGGCCGTCCATGCCCGGAAGCATCCAGTCGAGCACCAGCAGGTCGAAATCCCTTTCCGCCATCGCCGCCATCCCGGATTCGCCGTCCACGCAATGGGTGACCTCGAAGCCTTCCGACTTGAGGTTGAAGACCAGGCCCATGGCCATGTTTCGATCGTCTTCTATTAGGAGGATGCGGTTCATTTCGCCCTCGGGATGCTCAAGGTGAAGCGGTTCCCCTTCCATCCGTCCGTCTCTGCGCTCCCGCTTACGAGGTGGATGGAACCGTCATGCTGGCGCGCGATGGTCTTGACGATATACAACCCCAGGCCCACCCCATTCTGCCTCCGGGTGTCGCGGTTGGGCATTCGGAAGAAGCGCTTGAAGATTTTCTTCGCGTATCGCTTCGGGATTGGAGCGCCGCCGTCCCGCACGCTGATGAGGGCATGGGCCGGATCCGGATCCAGGGACAATTCGGGAACGGAACCCTTGCCGTATTTCTCGGCATTGTTGATGAGGTTCGTAAGGGCCAAATCCAGGAGCACGTGGTCGACCTGGGCTACGGCATCGCCATCCATGCGCACCACCAGGGGGCGGGGCCATTTGCGGGCGAAATCCTCGATGAAGGCGCGGAGGTCCGTGCGGCGCAGGCTCACGGGCAGCTTGCCCTGTTCGATCTGCTGGGATTTGAGGAGATGGTCCACGAGCAGGTTGAGCCGGGCGCAATCGTTCAGGATGGCGTCCAGGAACCGTTCGCGTTCCTCCGGGACCAGCTCCTTCTGCCTCAAGGTCTGGGCGAACATCTGGATGGAGGACATGGGCAGCTTGAGCTCATGGGTCATCATGTTCACGAAATCCTTCTGCTGTTGCTTGAAGCGGGAGCCGCGCAGGAAGGTGACGAAGTAGAAGGAGAGCACGACGAGCACGATGGACAGGAAGGTGATGCCCAGCGCCAGCACGGCCCACCGGCCGGAGGCCGGGACTTCGGGCGTGCCATGGGCGGACATGTACAATTCCCGGATGGTATGGTAATCGGAAATGATGTACACGTTCCATAGGACCAGCAGGGTGACGACCATGCCCGCCGCCACAACGAAAACCACGATGGAGAGCGCGGTCTTGAAACTCATGCGGTTAAAATTAGCAAGAACGGTTCAGGAAACCGGAGGGGTCGCCGGGGAGGTCTCAGACTGAGCCTGGGTTGCCGCCGGGCCTGGTCCGAGGAACTGCACCAACCCGGCCAACAGCATGGCGGCATCGTAGCGTACGCTGCCGGCCTCGAGGTTGGCGGCGGCCCATTCCAGGGCCAGGGTCATGGGAATGGCCTGCGGTTCCCCGCCCATCACCATGGCGGAGAGCTTGGACAAGGCGTCGGTCAGGCTGCCCGCGGTCGGCACGCCCTGGATGGGCTTCCCGGCGGGGTCGGAGCAATTCTCGGCCGGGGAGGTGACCAGGAATTCCCGGCAGGCGGAGGGCCGGTTGGGATGGATGGAGCAGGATTCGTCGACCAGGAATGGGCAGGCGATGCCCAACTTGAAATAATCCAGCCCGAGCCGGGTGATTTCCGCCTCGCTCGCGCCATGGAGGGAGCGTTCGCCGAAGCCTTCGCTGCCAAGGCGTTCCTTGGCGGCCGTGAAGCGCGCCAGGGTTTCGGCCTTGCGGGCTTCCGGCAGGGACGCCACCACGTCCGCGATCATCCAGGCTTCGGCCGGGGAAAGCGGGACGGCCTGGCGGCAGCATGCCCCGCAGCCTTGCTTGCACGAAACCTGACGCCCTTGCCTGGCCTCGGAGGCGGTCGCCATGGCGATCAGCCTTTCGTCGATGGCCATGGAATTCCAGGCCAGTTCGGCGAGACGGACCGATCCCGGCGGAACGGACAGGTTACCTTTCACGCGGCCGAACCGCGTCTGCAGATCGATTTGCAGGGACCTGGGGCGGTCCTGGCCCTTTGAATCCGAGGTATCCGGCATGGGCAAAACCTACCAATTGTTGCGGGGATTCCGGGGCAGGTTGGCGTGTCCCCCTTTTGCAAGTATATTGCCTAGGCAAATGCTGCGGAAATCCGGCCTTATTTGCATGGCGGCCGTTCTCCTCTGGGGCTGCGACCTCTTCACCACGCGCGAATTCCGCTCCAAGCCTTCGGACATACGCACCCTGAACGGCTTGACCGTTCCCGGGGATTCCGTTGTCTTCCGCGTAACGGAGTCCGTCCGGAGGCCGGCCGCGGCTTCCCCGGAAAAGATCCTTTCCCGCCGCCACCTTGTTTTCAAGCTTTTGCGGGACTCGCTTGAAGGTCCGGAAGGCCTTAAAATCCTTTCCCTCCGGATCACCGACGATTCTTCGGGAATCCTCCTGGAGCAGGCCGAACGGGTGGTGCGGTTTTCCACTCAAGGCGTGGTCCTGGAGGGCGCGGCAACCGGAGGCGGGGCCCGATTCTTCCCTCTCAAGGTCGCGGCGGGAGCGGCGGCCGGCAAGGACGCATCCGCAGCCATCGGGGCGGACAGCGCCTCCATACTCGCCATTCCGTCCCTGTTCGTCGAAGGGTGGAACGAGTCCCAAGCGATGGGGATCCTTCGCCTGCGCCGCAAGCAGACCTCCATCGACACCATCGCCTACCAGGGCCGCCTGGAGGAGTCCTGGGTCATCGAGGAGACCGTCGCGGACGGGGAAAAGCCTATCGCCAACGGGACCTTCCGGTACGGCGCGTCCGGTTTGCTCAAGGCCGAACAGGTCTGGGATGATTTCGGCTGGCGCAGCGAAAACGGCACCAACCCATCCCAGTCCGGCGCCATCCCGGTCGAGATGGAATTGCTCCGGACCCTGGAAAGACTCTGATCCATGGACGCGCCATCCATCTCATGCAAGGGCCTGGAACTGGATTATGGGCGCGGGTCCGTCATCGGCCCCATCACCCTGGACATCCCCGCGGGGGCCTGCGTGGCCCTGGTGGGCGAGAACGGAGCCGGCAAGAGTTCCTTCATCCATATGATCCTGGGCTTGCGGCCGCCTTCCCGCGGCTCCGCCGCCCTCTTCGGGGAATCGACCAGCCAACCGGCGGCCCGGCGCGGCATTGGCTACCTGCAGGAATCCGTGGATTTTCCCGAGCGCGCGCGCGCCCATGATCTGATCGCCTTGCATTCCCGATTGACCGGCCTGGACAGGCGCGAAGCCGCCCAGGGGCTGGAAGCCTACCTGGACGGATTCGGGCTGGAGCTGACCGGCAAGCCCATCCGTGCGTATTCGAAAGGGATGAAACAGCGCCTGGCCCTGGCCATCGCGATGCTGGATTGCGGCAGGCTGTTGATCCTGGATGAGCCCAACAGCGGGTTGGATCCGGTCGGCATCGCCATGTTGCGGGGCAAGTTGGACGCCCTCAAAGCCTCCGGGACCACCTTGCTCATCTCCACCCACCGCCTCGCCGAGGTCATGCATCTCGCGGATCAGGTGCTTGTGCTCCACAAGGGCAAGGTCGCGGGATCCAGCCCCATGTCGGATTTCCAGGACTTCAACGCGTTCGAAAAATATTTCCTGGAGCGGGTACGATGAGCGCCGGTCCGTCCATGCGCCTGCGCGCCATTTTGCTTTTCGAACTGGCTCCGGTGGTCAAGGGACCGCTTTTGTGGGCCGCTCTGGCCAGCCTTATAGTCTTGGTCGTGCCTATCCGGTATATCATGGTGGGGGACATCAAGTTCAACGGCGAGCTCGTCGGCCAGGCCCTGCGGCTCAACTACGTGGTTGCGATCGGCTATTCCACCATCGTCTTCCTGACCACCTTGTTCGCGTTATGCTTCTGCCTGGACCGCACCGGAACCCATTACCTGCGCAACAACGATCTCCTCATCCTCTCGCGCAACGTGGGGCGGCCGGCCCTTTACCTGGCCAAGATCGCTTCCGTCTTCCTGCCCGCCCTCGCATACGGCATGGTCGCGGTGGCCCTGTTCTGGGAAGAGCTTTACCGGGTCGCGGGCGTGAACCTGTCCAACCTGTTCATCCTGGTCATCCCACTGGGGTTGACCACCTTCTGCCTGGTGAGCCTTTACTTCCTGCTCCGGAATTTCATGGGCAATTTCATGATCTTCTTCCTTTGGCTCCTGTTGCTGCCCGTCATCTACGTGGTCAACCTGTGGCGGTATTACGGAGGGTTCCTGCGCGAAGGCGGGCTCTTCACCAATACCGTCAACATGCTGCCCCAGTTCGGCGGCATCCATGCCTGGTCCCTGGGCAAGGTCAGCGATTTCTTCCTGCGCGAGGAATCATGGCATGCCTTGGCGAACGGTGCGTTATGGTCCGTGATCGCGGTGGTGACGGGGCTGTTCTTGTTCTCGAAGAAGCGGTTATGACCGGTTCCCCTGCCGCCCGCGCCCGGTCGGCTCAGGCGATCAGGATTTCCCGGCCGGGCTGGCGACCTTCATCTCCGGATCGATACCGTTCAGGTAGATGTGTTGCCGGTCCGTGGAGTAGTTGAGGAACTTGTAGTAGAGCTTCCCTTCCACGATATCCCCGGCATGGATGGACACCTGGTCCACGTCGGCGAAGGACTGGAACCGGATGATCGAGCCCTGGGGATTGAAGATCACGATCATGTTCGCGGGCAGGTTCTGGACGGACTCGGGTTTGTTGTTCCCGCCCGAACGCTTGCGGTGCGCGTCGACCACCATGTCCACGTAGCTGAACTCCCGATCCTTGTTGACCTTCTCCCCGTTCCTATCGGCGTTCCAGGATATCCGCCCCGGACTCCAGCGTGAGGGGGTGACATAGGACAGGAAGTTGTAATAGGTGCTGAAGGAGCCCAGCGCCACCTCCGCGACGAAATTCTCCAGATCACCCTGGCTCGTCCGCCCTGCCGGCGAGTTGTAGGTGTAGGCGCTCTGGTTGGAGCGTTCCTGCAGGGACATCTTGGAGAAGTCCACCTGCCCCTGTTCCACGGAGAATTTCTGCACCAAGGCGAGGGTGTCGTTGAATCGGGACTTGTCGACCTTCAGCTTGACTACGCCCGAGCGGACGTAGCTGGTCTTGAGGAATCCCGATTTGGTCGAGAGGGCCTTCTTCGAATCGTCGTCGAGTTCGACCGCGGTCTCGCTCTTGAAGGTGAAGGTCTTGAGGGAGGACAGCGTCTGCTTGAATTTCTCCTTCTGATCCTGTTCCATCCGCCGCTGCTCTTCCTTGAGCGCTTCCATCCGATCGCGCTCCTTCCGTTCGTCGTCCGCCCTGGCGAGCGCCTGCCTCTGCTGGGTGCGGGCCAGGGAAGCGGCGGTGGCGGTCCTTTCCTTGAGCTGGACCGAGAAGTTCTTCCATTGCGCGAGGCGCGCCTGGATGGGCGCGAGGGTGGATTGGTTCCTCTCCTTCAGGGAGGCCTCTATCTTGTCCTCGACCTCGAGGGTGAATTCCACCTTCTGCTTATGGGCGTATTCCAACAGGTCGCTGAAGAGGAAATCCGTATTGAGGGCCTCGAGTAGGTTTTCCAGGTTCTGCTTAAGCCATTGCCGATTGTCCTCGAACTTCTTCGCCAATTGCTGCAGCTGCTCCTGGGCCTGCCCGGCATTGGCGTCTATCTGCCGGGTCCAGTAATCCAGCTGCAGGGAATAGTCGTCGTAAAGCGCCTCGATCTTGGCGAGGTCGTTCGCGCGCAAGTGGTCCTCCACGCGGCGGCCAAGGAAGTCCTGGGCGAAAGCGTAGAGCCAGGCCGTCTGGATTTGCCGGAAGTCGCGATCGATGGCGGCGACGTTCGCCTGGAACGAGGTCTTGGGCCTTAGGCTTCCGCCTTCGTACGGCATCAGGGCGCGCTGGAAGGCCAGCTTGGCTTCCGGATCCCAGCGCTTGCCGTCCTGGAAGAACGACCCTTCGATACGGGAGACAATGGTCGCGACGTAAAGCTCCTTCATCAGCTTATCGGTATCCGCCCGATGCTTGAGCAGTTCCTCGACTTCCTTGGCCATGGGCTCGAGTTGGGAATAGGCCCCCTTGTCGAATTTCTCGCCCGAGAAGGCGGGCTTGGAGCGCATCCGATCCAGGTTGCTCCGGCATTTGGACGCCTGCTTCTCCCAATCCGCGAAGGGATAGCGCTTGTTGACCTGCTTCAGATAGTCCTTGAGATAGGTCTTGGCCTGGGCCAAATCCTCCTCGGTACTCCCGGCTTTCGCGGGAGCGAAGGTCAATAGGAGGCCCATGGCAAGGGCCTTGAAGATGGGTATTCTCATCGGATTGGAACTCTGATTCTGTCCTAAAAACGCATCCGGATCGACCCAGGCCGACCCGTCCCAAATGACGCGGAGCCCGATGGCCCGGGGGCAAATGTACCACCGAAGGGCCGTGAATACTGATGATTATTGAGAAAGTGGGAGCGGTGGCCGGGCGGATTGACCCCGGCCGAAGGAGGGTCAATCCTGGAGGATGATTTTCCGGGTCAGGCGGGAATGCAGGCCCTGTCCCTGGACTTCCAGGCTCAGGAAATACATCCCCGGGGGCAGCCGGCCCGGGCGATTGCGGAAATCCCCGGCGAAGCTGAATCCGTAGCTTCCTTCCGATAGGGGCCCGAGGGCCAGCTCGCCCTTGCGGGTCCCGTCCAATCCCCATACTGTAGCCCGGATGCGGGCCTTGGAAGGCAGGGCCATGCGCATCAGGAAGCCGCCTGGGACGGCGGAGACGTTCAAGTCCAGGGTTGGGGCCGCCAAGGCCATGTCCCGCAACAGGCTGAAGGCGGCCATCTTTTCCTTGGGGCCCGAAAAGACCAACAGGGTATCCTGGGCAAGTCCCGAGGAAGGGATTTCCCTGCCCGCGGTGACCCGGAACTTCAGGGACCGTGAAGGGGAGACCGCCCAGGTTTCGTACCCTTCCGGCACATCCTGTCCCAGGATGCGCAGGGGCGGCAAGGAGTCGCCTGAACCGCTCATGGCGATCTTCCATTCCTGGATCCCGTCCTGGCTCAGGCGGATCCAATCGGAAACCAGGCCACGGCCGCCGCGGATGGCGCGCATGGACGGGCCGTTGTTCCGGCGCGGCAGGGCGTATTCATCCTCCAACCCCAGCGCGTCCGCGGAGGCGTAATCCGCTCCCAGGCTCAAGGTACGCGTCGCGCCCCAGCCCAGGGAAAGGCTGATGCCCCGCCCGGCTCCCGGCTTCTTCATCGCCCAGACGGTGACGGGGCGCGGGGACAGGTTCACGGTTGTCTCTTCCAGGTAGTTGTAGACGTAATACCCGCGCCAGGGCTTGAGGGATTCGGTTTCAAGGTAATCGCCGATGGCGGTGCTGTATTCCCAAAGTCCCTTGATGGGGAAGCCCTTGTACGCTTCAACCAGGTTGCGCGAATAAGGCCACCAGAGTTCCTCCAGGTGAGGGTTGGCGATCTGGTTCCATCCATGTTTAAGGAAGACGGAGAAGGTCCCCGTCCCCTGCGGCAAGGTGGTGGCCGAAGGCAGGGAAAGGGAGGAGACGCGCGAACGCGATCCCAGCCAATAGGCCTGGCCGGGCCGGATGGTCTCATGACCGTCGATGGCGACGTAATTGCCTATGGCCTCGCTCCAGGCCGCCCCTTCGATGACCGTACCCGGGTTCGCGCTGCGGATGGCTTCCAGGGTGAGAGGCGGATCCAAGGCCAGGGGAACGCTTATGAAATCGTAGAGAGAGGTGGAGGACCCCAGGTTCCATGCGTTCGGACCCTTGAGCGGACCCATCTTCTGGGACAGGGACAGCATGGTCCCGGGATCCCGGGGATAGAAGGATGCCAATTGGTAATCCGTGACGATGAGCTGCACGTAGAGCGGTTTCAGGGATCCCGGGGGATTCTTCAACTTGAAGGACAGGTCCTGGCCGCTGAACACGAATTGCTGGGAGAGATTCCTGGTCGGGTCGTCGTTCCGCTTCAGGTCGTAAGAGAGGTTGGAGACGTTGTCATCGATTTGGAAGGAGACCCGGGTCGAATCGCTCCCGTCGAAGGATTCGCCCACGTATCGGATGACCGGCGGCGCGATGTCGATTCCCATGAAGTAGGTTCCCGCCTGGGACAGGGTCACCGTATCGGCGGCGGAGATGAAATAGACCTTCCCGGACGGATCGATCTTGTACATCGAGCGCTTGTCCGACGATGGGCTGGTGAAAACGAGCTTGGGGAACTCGACGCCGGTAAAGGCGTCCTTATCGGCTAAGGCCAGGGTGAGCACATATTGCACTCCGTCGAATCCGGTCAGGTTGAAGGTTCCGGTGCCGGCGATCCGGCCCTGGACCGAGGCGGCCTGGTCTTCCGGATTGCGTAGGGAATAGCTGCCTTCCAGGTTGGCCGTCTGGCCGGGGACAAGGGAAAACTCCCGGATTCCGAATATGGTGTAGCTCTCCTCCATCACCGGGCTCGCCACGTTTCCGGCCACGGCCACGGCCTTGAGGTTCGTTGATCCGGAAATCAGGATTTCCTGATTGGCGATGTATTTGGTGCCGGTGGCCGGAGTGGGTTCGCTCCCATCGACGGTGTAGTAAATCAACGCGGTCTTTGAAGTGCAGGACAGTTTCACCTTGATCGCCGTCGGCGAACTGCCTCCGGGAGGCGAGGCGGTGGGCTTTTCGGGAACCAGGGTATAGGTGGCCACGAGGATTTTGCTGTTCCCGAATCCCTTTTGCATGGCGACGGCCTGCAGGGTCACGGTGTTGTCGATGAAGATCGGGGACGAGTATTTGTCGCTGGAGGCGGTGGGGATCTCCCCATTGAGGGTATAGTAGATGTCCGATCCGGGCGTGGAATAGAGGGAGATATGCAGGGTATCCCTGAAGGTGGAAAGATTGTTCGCCGTAGTGGGCGTCGGGGTGGCCAATTGGCCGCCTTTTTTGGTGTAGCTGAAGGAATAGACCAGGCTCGGGACGCTGTCCAGGATGGCGATGGCTGAGACGGTGGTGGTCGAGGCGATGGGAAGACCGGTCGACGGGAACCTGGGGGAGTCGAAGGACGGTTTGGTTCCGTCCAGGGTGTAGCGGATTTCCGCGCCGCCTTGGGGGACGGAAAGCTTGACGACGAAGTCCGCATCGAAGATGATGTCCGCTTGGGGTTGCGCGGTAATAGGGCCGGGGATGGGCTTATACGTCTGGAGCGCGATATCGCTTGTGAGGAACCCGTTTTTCGTGGCCACGGCTTTCAGCGTGGTCGTCTTGGTGATTTTCACCGGGACGTTCGGTGCATAGGTGAAATGCGTCGATGAGGTATCGGGCGAGCTGCCGTCGAGAGTGTACCAGATCAGGGCCCCATCCGTGGCGCAGGTGATCGTGGCTTCCAGGGTCCCGCTGAAGGTTCCGCCGCCCGGGGTGATGATGGGCGCCTGGACCTTGCTGGGCGGGACCTCCAAGGTATAGGTCGTCTTCATGGTATCGCTGTCGACCATGCCGGCCTTCTTGGCGAAGGCGGTGATGGTGGTGGTCGCCTTCAAGGGGATGGCCAGGGGACTGAGTGCCGTCAGCGGGTTCCCGGCCAAGGGATTGGAGCCGTCGAGGGTATATACAAGGGTAGCGCCGGGCGTCGTTGTGGACAGGGTGCATATCATGGACACCTTGAAGGTGGGCGCAGGGGGCTTGATGGACGGTTTGATCACCTTGTCGGCAGGCGTATAGGTATAGGTTTCGGCCATGACGTCGCTGGCGCGGTAACCTGTCCGGTACGCCCGGGCCTTCAAGGTGGCGGTTCCCGTGAAAAGCAAGGTGTCGCCGTAATTGTAGCGCGCGCTGGTCTGGACCGGATCGTTCCCGTTGGTGGTCCAATACACCGAGGTCTGGGTGGAGTCATACGCGAGCGTCACTTTGATCGATACGGGGAAGGAGGTGCCGGCGGGTTTGGCCGCGGGCTTCGGAAGCTTGGGCTCCTGGACCACTAGGCGGGCCGTATCGCTCCAAGCGTAGGTGGCGGGTTTGGTGGTGTCCGAGAATTTGTTGGTCACCCGGGCCTTATAGATGCCGCCGTCGGTATTGGTATTCGCCGAGGCCAGGACCCAGATGGAATCCTTGTTCGAGGGAGTGTTGAGCGCCGTGTTCCCGCGGAACCATTGGTAGAGCAGTACCGGCTCGCCGGTGGCCCGGACCATGAATTGCACCCTGTCGCCATGGACGGCATTGACCGCCACGGGATTGGTCACGATCTTGATGGGCACGGGCAGGGGGTTGACTTTCAGGCGGCAGACCTGGCTCACCGCGTCCGGCCCCGCTCCGTTCTTCACGATGACCCGGTAGAATCCCGCTGATGCGCTGGAAACGGGGTCGATGGCGTAGGACGCGGCATTGGAACCGACGTTACCGTAAGTGCCCTCGCGGGTGGCGGCATATTGCCACTGGTAGCCTACCGCGGGAAATCCGGATGCGGAGACCTGGAAGACGGCCTTGCCCTTGTCGTCGACGACCATCAAGGAGTCGAGATTGGCGGTTATCTTGGGGTCCGAAGTAACGGAAAGGGACAGTGCCTTGGAGTCCGTTCCCTGGGAATTGGTGGCCGTCAGTCCGATGGAATAGGTGCCCGTAACGGTGGGGGAACCGCTGATGAGCGACCCCGACAGGGTGAGTCCGGCCGGCAGCGGCGCGGCAGTGAAAGTGGGGGCGGGATTTCCCTTGGCGGTAATGTTGTATTGGAAGGCGGTTCCGGACTTGGCCGTTGCGGAAAGCGGGCTCGTGATTCCGGGTTTGGTCAGGGAGTCGGAAATCGAAATGGTCAGGGTCTTGGAATCCGGGCCGACCACGCCGTTGTTGGCGGTAAGGGTAACGGAGAAGGTCCCGACCGCCGGGGGCGTTCCCGAGAGCAGGCCATTGGAGGCGTTGAAGCTGAGCCAGGCGGGTCCGCCGGTGGCATCCAGGGCGGGGAGCGGGTAACCCGAAGCGGTCAGGGTATACGAGAAGGGCATGGCCGCGGTTCCCGAGGCGGTCGTAGCGCTTGTGATGGCGGCCTTGCTGTTGACGGTTATGACCATCTTGTTGGTAGCCGAGGCTGGAGGCGTGCCCAGGTCGGTGACCTTGAGGGTAACGGTGTAAGGTCCCGGGCCAGGAAGGGTGGCCGTGGGAGTCGCGGTGTTCCCGCCTGAAAAGGTGACCCCCGTCGGGCCGGTCCACTCGTATTTGAGCGCCGTCCCTTCCGGGTCGCTCGAGGCGGATCCATTGAGCAGGGCGCTGTTGGCCGGCCAGATGATGGTTTGATCCTTTCCGGCATTGGCGATCGGCGCCTGGTTCGCGGCCACGGTGAAGGTAACGGTATCCGAGATGCCGACGCCGTTCTGGTTGTCCGTGGCCCGGGCGACGAATTTGTAAATGCCGACGGGATAGCTTTTCAGGTACGCCCACGTGGTGGGAGTGAAGTCGCTGTCCTGCGGGCTCGCGCCGTTGAAGAATACCACCTTGACCACGTTGCCGTCGCTGTCCGACGCCGTCGCCCGCACGCTGTCGATGAAAGGCGCGTAATAGGTTTTGCCCTTTTCCGGAAAGGTGATCGAGACCTTGGGGATTTTGTTCGCGGCCGCCTTGACCGAGATGGCCACCGGGGCCGAGGTGGTCACGCCTTGCGGGGAGCCGTTATCGTAGGCCACAGCCTTCAGGGTATAGTCTCCCGGGGGCGGATTGACCCAAGCATAGGTCCATTGGGACTGGGGCGCGGTCAAGGTGGCCAGGGGCGTGGCGGATCCGCTCTGGTAGAACACCACCTTCTGGATGGCGGAAGCGCTCGCGTCATCGGGGTCGCTCGCGCTTGCGGTCAGGGTGATGGTCGCGGGCAGGGTATAGGTCCCGGGAGCCGGCTTGTCCAGGCTTACGACCGGCGGTTGGTTTTCGGGCATGGGCACCGTGACCGTGACGTCCGAGGTACCCGTCCCTCCCTTGCCGTCCGTAGCCGTCGCCCTGAGGGTATAGGTTCCGGGAGCGATGCCCGCGTTCACCGTCCAATTGTATTGGTAATCCGATCCGCTCCCGGTTCCCAGGGCGGTCCAGATGGATCCGCCGGCAGGCGCGCGGGAATAGGTCACCGAAAGCGGCGTGGGACCATCCGGATCGCTGGCGGAGGCGGTAAGGGAAACGACGGATCCGGGCGTGATGGAGGAATTGTTCGCCGGGGATGTCACGGAAACGACAGGGTTGGCGTTCTTCACTTCCTTTTGGTAGACCCACTGTACGATCTCGCTATAGGCGCTGCCGGGAGCGTAGGCCGCCGCCCTGAGGGTCGTGGTCGCGGAAAGGAGGATAGGGTCTCCGGAATATACGCTAGCCGTGGCGGGATCGAAGGGCTGCGCATTGTTCAGGTCGTAATAGATGATCGGTTCTTTTTTGAAGGTGTCCTGGGCGCCCAGGTTGGTCTGGTTCTGCGCGCTTAGTCGGACGTAAAGGGTATCAAGGAAGGGATTGACCGTGACGGGATCCCGATCCGAAGTGGGAGGGGGTTGATCTCCGAGGGTATAGGGAGGAGGAAGGCTGGTTTGGCCGTAGGCGAAGGTGCTCCCCAGGGAAAACACAGCGAAGCCGGTTAGGAATAGTTTTTTCAAGGTTCGTTTTTCCATTAAGGATTTCCCAATATCCCGGACTTTCACGCATGCATTAGACGTTCCAATGCATGACGGGGTACCGTCTTTTTCCAACCCAAGGAAGCGCGTGAAATTGCGGTCAAAATATAGCTGAATGTACGGCTCTTTCACATGCGTGGCGAGGCCCGCGCATGCCCGTCAAACTAGGCTTTTCACCCTGAGGGGAGTTAGTTCGGCGTGCGGGGGAATGCGGAACTTGGCGTGTCTTTTTTGGGCTAGAAGCGGACTTTGCGGGAAAATTCCCTTTGCCCGCTTTCGCCCCTCAGACGGATTTTGAGGAATCCGGCCTGGGATCCCGTGCCGCGGGAGAGGGGGAAACGATAGATGCCCGGGGTCAGGCGGCCGGGACTGGATGCGGCGAGCAGGCGGCCGGAGGCGGACCAGATTTCAGCCTCCAAACCGGAATTCCAGGGCAGTGCCACGCGCAATACGGTGCCATTGGGGCCTTTTTCCAAATCGTAGGCGAAGCGTTCCACGGATGCGACCGCCGTGGACAATTCCGGGATTGCATCGAGTTTGGCCAATGGTCCCGCATAGACCGTTAGGGTATCCCTGGCCAATCCGGAAAGGGGCACTTCCATTCCTGGTTCCAGGCGGAATTTCATGCCTCGCGATCCGGAAACCGCCCAGGCTTGGTAACCGAGGGGAAGGACCCCTTCAACGACCTTGATTTTTCCGGGACCTGCGGTCCCGCCCGTCTCTTTGGCTGCATCCTCAAGCACGACCTTCCATTGCGAAATCCCGCCGGAATGGAACCGGACCTGATCGGAAACGAGATGGCGTCCCTCGCGTTGCGACCAGGCGGCCATGGACCGGCCCCAGGCCGGAAGTTCCGGTTCGTCTTCGCTTCCCACTCCATCCTGGGCCCAGGCCATGGCCCCGAGGAAAAGGGGCGTGGATTTGCCGAAGTCCAGGGAAATACCCACCCCTTCCGATACCGTCGCGCTCATGGTTGTCGGGTTCTCCGCGCCTTCGCCCGCGCCGGATTTGGCCGAGCCTCGCCGGGAAGGATCGGTATAGACCTGGATGACCGTATCCCGAGTCCCGTAGTAATAGACGAAATACCCTATCCAAGGATCGAGGGAATCCACCTGGATATATCCGTCACTTGCGGGAAAGTACTGATAAGGAGCCTTCAGCAGTACCTGCCCGTTCTTGGTCGTCGTTTTGGTCGTCGGCCAATACACCTTGTCCAGGGAGGGGCTGGTCACCTGGTTCCAGCCGGTATGGAGGAGCATGCGATAGGACCCGTCGCTCCCGGACTCCCCGGCACGGAAACGGGAAAGGGATATCGAGTTCCGGGCCGATGGGGAGCCCAACCAGATGGCCATTCCCGGAGTGATGGCGCTGCTATCGTCCAGGAACACATTGGCCCCTTCGGCGATGCTCCAGACCGCCGCCTTCAACCCTGCGTCGGGATTGTCCTGCTTTACCTGGCCCCAAATGACGGGCGCGGAAGCGCTGACCGGAAAACCGGCCATGGTCCAAGGCGAAACCGCCTGGCCCATGGGCAGGACATCGGGCGTTTTCACCTTGCCCCAGATCTGGGAGACGTAAATCCTTCCGGTCGCATCCTTGGGCAGGCGGCCGGTATTGTAGAAGTCTCCTGCCGCGGCGCGGAACCAAAGAGCCTTGGGATCCACGTCGGGGCCGGGGGATTTGATCATGGCCGTGACCGACCCGTCCGCTCCGGGCTTGCGCGCCGCCTCGCCGCCCGGCAATCCCGGGCTGGTGATCCTGCAGGTGGGGTTGATGATGTTGTCCGTCACGGAAAGCCGGACGACTGTGGAGTCCCCGGATTTCGGGGTCTGGGAGAGCAGGGTCAGGATCGGGGGCAGGGTGTCCACGCCGATGAAATACTCGCCGCCCTGATTGAGGTCGACCCGGCTATCGCTGGAAAGGTATTCCACGGAACCGTTCACGATGCGATACAGGGAACCCGCCTGGTTCGCCTGTCTGGTATAGATGACCTTGACGGAATTGTCGGTGGGGATGGCTTGGAGCAGGATGCCCAGGGAAGGGTCCCGGAAGCCCGTGACGGGAAAACCGGCCAGGGAGTGCGTCTTGGCGATGATGGGGAAACCGGAATTGTTCACGAACACGAATCCGCCGGTCAAGGAGCGCGACGCTCCAGCGGCGAGGGTATCGGAAGGGTTGCTGGTATAGATCTCATAGACAACGTCCAATGCGGCGCTGAACTTGACATCGGTGCCCGTGCCGATCACGGTCACGGCCCTGAGGCGGGTGGTCGAATTGATCACGATGGGCTTTCCCTTCTCGTAAAGGGTGCCGAATTCCAGGGCCAGGGGCGCATCGCCCAGGAGGTAACGGATGGACCCGTTCCGGGTGCGGGTCTCGAGCGTTACGGCTACGCTGTTCGCATAGGGCTCGGTCGGGGTAGGCGTGGCATACGGCTGGGAAGGGGTGAGGGTGTAGCGCGCTTCGCTGATATCGCTCGATTCGAGGCTGCCGCTGACGGGAAACGCCTGCGCCCGGAGCATGGTGGTCGAATCGAAACGGAGAGGATGGCCGTCCAGGTATACCGGGCTGGCCCGGGTCGGAACGGAGCCGTCCACGGTGTAATGGATTTGCGCGCCGGCGCCCTCGGCGGACCTGAGCTCCACGGATTGGCTGTCCACGAAATCCCGGCCGGCCGGCTCTATGATGGGCGCCGAGAGCTTCTTGATCTCATTGGTCCTGGTGTAGGTCGCGGAAACGATTGCGCTGGCGATCCCGTCCTTGACCGCGAACGCCCTCAGTTCGGTGATCGGCGCGCCGATGGCCACGCTGTCCCCGTTCCGGATCAGGGTCCCGGTGGTCACCGTGGGATCCGTCCCGTCCAAGGTGTAATAGATGCCGGCATTGGGAGCCTTGGCGGAAATGCGCACGTAGAGTACGTCCTTGAATTGCTGGGATTGCCTGCCCAGGATGGGCGCCGTGAGCCTCAGGTTGTATTGGACGGTCAGGATCCCGCTCGCGGGTTGCGGGGATTTGAATGCCGTGGCCTTGAGGTACGCCGAGCTTTCCAGGAAGATGGGTTTGGACCCGTCCGGAGAATTCGGTCCCAAGGGCTGGCTGTCCAGTACGTACCTGATATCCGCCCCGGAGGTCCCGCTGGAAAGGATGACCGTGGCGGTATCATAGAAGTATCCTGCCGGCCTGGATGCGGTGGGCGTGGCGACCGCGGGGAGGTAGGTATACTTCTCGGTGACGATGGCGCTGGGGGGATAGCCGGTCTTGCAGGTCTGGATCCGCACCGTGATGACCTCGCCCACGGTCTTGCCGACGATGGAAATCGAATCCCCCGCTACGATGGGCGCATTGTCCCAGACCTTGAGGGAGGTGTCCAGGGTATAGCGGTAGAAAATGCCCGTGGAGGCGCTCTTCAGCTTGATGGTCTGGGTATTGGTCGAAAAGGGCTGGCCGGGAGGCGTGGCCTGGGGCGGCGAAGGCGGAGGCGGCATGGTAAAGGAGACCTGGATCGGATCGCTGTCGTCCAAGCCGGCTTGCACGGCATAAGCCCTCAGGGTCGTGGTGGCGCGGAAGGTAAGCGGACCTGAATAGATGGTGCTGGAGGGAGTGGGAGCGGAACCGTCAAGGGTGTAGTGGATGAGAGGGGCGGCCCCGTCCCTCGGCACGGACAGGGTGCAGGTAACGGCCGGGTAGAAGTTGGTATTGCCGCCGTACCTGGCGATCGGCGCGGGCAGCTTGGCGCGGATGAAATCGGCGGAAATGACCGAACTGTAGCTGAGGGCGGTGTAATGGACGGCCTTGACCGTGAGCGTCCGGTTGATGGTCACGGCTTCGCCTTCGGCGTATTCCGTGCTCTTATTGGTGGGGGCGCTTCCGTCGGTGGTATAGAAGATCCTGCCGACGGAGACCTTTTTGAAACCGAACTGGGTCGTGCCCACCCATCCGGTAGCCCCGTTCGGGATCATTTCCGGAGGATTGATCATCGGTTCTGCGGGAGCCGTCGCGGCCGCGATCGCCAGCATGGCGAGCAAACGCGGCAAGGCGGCGTCGCGGAAGGCGCGCTTCATACGGATCGATAACGCGGAGCAAACCCGCGGCGAAATGGAAAATCCGGACACCATTTTTCCTCTCCGGAAAAATACCCTGCCAACCCTGGCCAAAAAATAGGCAGAAATGCGCCATACCGGCGGATTTTTCGGGCGGGCTATGGGGACAATCTATCCGCGCCTTTGGGTTTTCACATCCGGAATTGGGAGATTTGGGAGCGGGGTGGCCTGGGCCGATGGGGGAGTGGCGTAAGAGTGACCTCAAGGTAACGGTTGCCCCAGTTTGCTATTTTCCTTCAAACGCCCCTCAAAGGTCGCCGATGGAACGCCATCGTTGAGCTCGACCGGCGACGGGGCGGAAGATCTTCAGCAAGGAACGATATGGATTCGCAAAACGGGGATGTGAGATGCTGGGTTTTCGGGAGTTCCAAGCCCCTGTCGGAGAGTGATCCGGTCCTCAGGGGAAGGCTTGACCGGTTCTTCTCCCAATGGCAATCCCATGGGGAGGCCGTATCCGGACGTTGGAGGATCCTGGACGATCGCTTCCTTGTCGTGCTTCGCGAGCCCGAAGGCGCGGAGGTTTCCGGGTGCAGCATCGATTCCATGGTGGGCGAGGTGAAGCAATTGGAACGGGAGCTGGATTCCCGGCTCCTCGATTCCAGCCGCATCTTCTACCGGGCGGCCGATGGCGCGGTGGAATCCGTGAACCGCCTGGAGTTCAAGGCCTTGGCGGCCGCAGGAAAGGTCGCTCCCGATACGGAAGTCTTCGACACGACCCTCACCAGCCTGGCGGATTTAAGGCCCGGGATCTTCTCCAAGCCGATGAAGGATTCCTGGCATCTGCGCCTCTACGAGCAGGCCGTCAAACAACCGCGTTGAGGTTTAGCGGGCCCCGCCCGCTCCCCAGTCCCGGATTGGTGAGGATGGCTTCGCGCAGGTAGGCGCGCGCCTTGGTCACCGCGTCAGTCAAATCCGATCCCAAGGCCAGGTTGGCCGCGATGGCGGATGCGAGCACGCACCCGGTTCCGTGGGTATGCGGCGTATCGATGCGGCGGCCCGGGAAATTCCTGACCGTATGGCGGTGATAGAGGAAATCGATCGGATCCCCCTGGAAATGCCCGCCCTTGAGGAGAATGGAGTAGGGCTTGTCCCGGCCGAAGGCCAACAGGTGCGCCGCGGCATTGGCCTCGGTGGTGACCTTGCCGGTGAGCAGGTCGAATTCGATGACGTTTGGCGTGATCACGTAAGCGCGGGGCAGCAACCTTTCGATGAACTCGGAAAGTCCCCTCATATCGAACAGGCTTGATCCCGAGGTGGAGTTCAGCACGGTATCAATCACCACCGTCACGCCTTCCAGGCGTTTCTGGGAAAGGATCCGGATGAGGGCCTGTAACATGCGGCGATCGCCGATGGCGCCGATCTTGATTACCGATGGGAACAGGTCCTCCAGGAGGAAGGCCACCTGTTCCTCGAAGAAGTCCGGTTCCATGGTCTTCACCTTGCGCACTCCGGTGGTGTTCTGCACCGTGAGCAGGGTGGGAACCGCCATGCCGTAGACTCCGTGGCGCTGCAAGGTCTTCAGGTCGGCTTCCAGCCCCGCGCCGCCGCTGGGATCGGAGCCGGAAAGGCACAGGACTATGGGCTGGGAGACGGGGGAGAGGATCGGCTTTTCCAAGCCCAGAAAATACTTAATTAGCCGGACGTATCGAGTTGGCCGCCCTGGAGGGGATGGGAATCCCCGAATCTTTCCGACATGTTTATGCCCAGGGAGGCATTCGCGGATTGGAAGGCCGTAAGCCCGCGGGAGAGAAGCCCCTGGGTTTGCATCCCCACGGCCGCGTACAAATCGAGGTTGGATCCGACTCCGTTCCTGGAGTGGGAAGGAAGCAGGGAAAGCAGGGATTGATCCGTGCGGTTCCGGATTTGACGGAAGGTTCCCGCCGTTTTCCCGGCCGAACGCTCTCCGGTCGGCGATGTTCCCGGACCAACCCCTTCGATTCCCATGGAATCCCCCTCCGTCCCATTATCGGTCGTGGGGGCCGTGAACTTGAAGTAGAACCTGAAGTAATCCCTCAGGTCGCAGCCAAAGCGCGATTCCGCGCGGATTCCCCTATTCGGGGATGAAGCGGGCCGCCCAGGCGCGGACGTGCTTGCCGTTCAGGATGTGGAATTTGCGGAGATGGCGCAGGGTTTCCGCGCTGAAGGAGGCTGTGGGCACCCAGACCAGGCGCTTCTTGAATCCCGCAGCCATGCGCTTCATGCGCAGTCCCGGCTTGCGCTGGCTGACATAGGCCACGGATCGTTCATTGCTGTTCGCCAGCCCCCCGTACAGGAGCTGTTCCGCCAGGCTGCGGAAGCCGAATTCCTCCGGAGCCAGATCGAAGACGTTCCTCACGGGCCGCGGCGGGAACAGGAGGCTGAGGCCGCCGTACTCCGACTCGGCGATGCCTGGCCCGATCAGCTTGGCCAACGGATCGGTCGCGTAGAAGGTGAGGGTGGATTCCTCGTCATGTTCGGCGTACCATGTGGTCCGGGAGGGATACCGTTCGTCGTTGTCCTCGTCGAAGATGATGACCACGGTATCGACGCGGCCCTTGGCGGGCGGGATCTCCTTGACGTAGATGCCGCCCGTGGTCCAGTTCCGCAAGGTCTCGCGGATGTCGATGCCGTCCTTCAGGGACGAGGTGAGTTTCTCCGTTCGGGCGAAGCCCTGCAGGTCCAGGTCCTGGGAGCGGCGGCGGACGGCCCGGTTGAATCCCTCGATGCGCTCGTCCTCGGGGGTATGGGAGCACATCCCCTGCGGGTCCCAGGCGTAACGGTAACGCCGCTGTTTCTCCTTTCCCGGTTCCTTCTTGAGGCTTATGGTCTTCCAGACCTTGGGTTCGTCCTCCAAAAGGTTGAAGGCGGCAGCCGGCTCGTCCGAATCCGGTTCGCGGACATGGTCCCTGCCGATCTCCAGGAGCCCGCCTTCCGGTTCGGTCGGATCGAAGAATGGGTAATAACGCGCGGCCTCCAGCACCTTGGCCGCGAAAGCATTGCCGAAGACCCCTTTGGCGGCCGTTACCACGTCCAACAGGTCCGGGGTCAGGCGGCCCTGTTGCACGGCCATGTTACGCAGGAAAACGAGGGCCGACTGGATCTTCTTGATGGATACGGCTCCCGCCTCCCCGGGTTCGCTGATGAACTGGTTGCGGGTTTCGACGAAGATCTTCTTCACAAGGTCCAGGTAGTCCATGGGATCGGCTAGGGGATTCTGGCGCTCCTTTTCCATTTCGCCCGCATAGAAGGGTATCTCGCCCATGGCGAAATACAAGAGCCCCGGTTTGACCGGGTGGGAGCGCGCTTCCACGGTTTCCGCCGGGGATGCCGCGCGGTCCTCCGATTCGGCAAGCATGCCGGAGATCGATCCATCCTGGAACATATCCTGCAGCCGGGACAGCAGGGGGAAGTCGCACAGGAACAGGATCCTGCCGAAGCGCTTCTCCATGCGGCGCAACCCGGTATAGGCGAGGTAACCGCGATGTTCCAACCGATCGTCGGTCTCCTGGCGGGAGAGGATCTCCCTGGCTACTTCCTGGTAGCGTTGCATCCCGATCCCCTTGGCCAGGTAGGCATCGGGCAGGGATTGGATGAGCGGGCCTTCCAGGAGGGAGTTGTCCTCCAGGAATTCCACCGGCAGGCGGCGTTGGCGGGCCTGGCGCAGCGCTTCCACGTAGGCGTCGCAAGGATCGAAGGGAAGGTAGGCGCGCACGGCCCCGTCCACGCGGATGACCAGGGCCCGGATGGCAGGCAGCGCATCCGCTCCCTCCAGAGCGTCGTCGCGGAGGGCCGCGGGCAGCGCGAAGGCGAAAGCGTCGAAGCGCGCCTCGGGCGAGCCGCTGCCGTTCCAGAGCAGCTTGCGCAACTCCATGGCGAAAGGCGCCCGGCCGTGGCGGACCGGGAAGGCGGAGACCTTGGGTGAGAGTCGGATGCTCATGGGAGTCCGCCGTGACGATGTCGCAAGGCTCAGTCCCTGTCGGGGTTCAACGGGTTGTCCTCGTCGAAGAAGAAATCGCCCAGTTGCATGTTGGGAAGCCTGCCTTCGCGCCTGCGCCTTTCCGCCAGGGATTCCATGTCCAGGGCCTCGTCGCCCAGGATCTGGCGGATCGCCTTGGTGAAGAGGGCATCCCAACCGTCCGGACGCAGCTCGTTCATCTTCTGGGAAAAGCGGATGGCGTTCAGTCCGTCGCGGATCGAATAAGGCAGGTCCAGGCCATGGGCCTGTTGGAGGAATCCCACGCAGATGCGAAGGAGCTCTTCGGGGGCGGAAGGCAGGTTGTAGCGCAGGATGCGCAGCTCCTCCTCGGCCTTTGGGAAGGGGAGTTCGATCGCGGGCTGGATGCGCGACATGATGTAATCGGGGATCTCGAAGGTCGAATCGTCCTCATTCATGGTGACCACGCAGCGGAAATCCTTGTGGGCCTTGATGTTGATGCCTGCAACCAGCGAGTCCACGGACCTGCGGTCATCGAGCAGGGGCGCCAGGGAGGCCCAGGATTTTTCGGACATGCGGTTGCCTTCGTCGAGGATTACGGCGCCGCCGGTGATCATGGCCGTGACCAGGGCCGAGGCCTGGTATTTGATGTTCCCCTTTTCACCCAGCACCGGGGTGATGATGAGGTCCTCGGGCCTGGTGTCCGCCGTGCATTGGAGCACATAGACTTCCTGACCGCGTCTTCTGGCCGCGGCCATTCCCAAAGTGGTTTTGCCCAGACCCGGATGTCCGACCAGGCGCGGGCATAGGGGTTGGTCTCCGGGATTCACGGAAAGCCAGCAGGCAAGGAGTTGGGTCAGGGGTTCTTCCTGGCCAATCCATTCGACATTCAGGTCCACCGGGTTGGCCAGGTGGACTTCCACGTTTTCGATTTGCGTTTTTCTCACCGAATCAATGTAAACGGCGGAAGGCAAAAGGTCAAAATCCCGTAGGAAATACCCTTATCCGATGTAGGGCAAAACCCTACATAATTTCGCGGACGCATCCCGATTCAAATAAAGGTCAAAGGTGATACACTCGATCGGATGACCGGGATTCCGGAGTCTATTCCACGCCGGAAAGGGCATACCTTGGGGATTGCCGATTGAATGAAACGACCCAGTCCGATTGCGGAAAAACGGCCCTCCCCGGCGAAAAAGTGGCCGAAATGGTTTTGTCCTCCTTGGGAACGGGGACCCGGATCCACTTCGTCCCATCCGTTCCCGGAAAGTCGGGCCACCCGGAAGTGATGGTCATCGATGGCCTGCTGCAAGGCAGCCCGAACCGGGTTCTGATCCAGGATTGGAGCGGCGCCGGTTCCCCTTCCCGGCAGAGCCTGACCACCCTGGTGGAACAGAAAAAAGGCCTGATGGCTAAAGCCGCCTTCCTTTGCGTTTCCGGCAAGGCTACCGGCGAGCTTCTCCTGCTGGCTAATGCCTTTGGGATCGTCGTCGTCGAAGCTTCGGAAGGCGCGCCCCACCTGCTCGCCCATTTCGGGAGCGCAACGGTCGTCCGGCATGTGACCGTGCAATCCTGGTCCTTGACCCTTATGTGCGGCCCGGGTCAAGCGAAGGGCCGAGCCTTCGACGAAGGGTCGCCGGACCTCCTCTACCGCGGTCGGCCGATCCGGAATTGGTTGTGCCGCGAATCACGGAAGCTGATCCAAAAGGCGGAGCGGGATTGCGTGATATCGGTACGCTACTCCCTGAAGCGCCCCCTCGCATTCGAATCCGAAGGAAAGCCCATCGAAACGGATGCGATGGAGGCCTGGTTCACCTGCCTGATCCGGAACAGGGTCCATTCCCCCAAGCTCGAACTGGCCGCTTTGAGATACCACCCCCGCCTCGGGAAGATCCTGCCCGCGGCGGAATCCACTGGCGGCGCCAAGGCCGCCCACGATCCCATCGCCCTGATGCGCGAGGATGCCCCCGTCCTGGGGAAAACCGCCGTGCCGGGGCCGGAATTGCACGTCTTCCACCCCGTCGGCGGGGCCGCGGTATCCGGGATGCCGGATCTCGACCGGGAATTCGCCGCGACGAAGATAGAGGTCAAATACCGGTGATCTCCGTAACCGCGATGCCTGATGGGACCCTTGGATTGCTAATATTCCCCGATGCCTGAAGCCGATGGCGAGGAAGCCTCCCTGAACGTGCGGAACGATATCCCATCGCATGCCCCCGCACGCATTCTCGTGGTGGACGACCATCCCGTGGTCCGCCAGGGCCTGTCGATGGCCCTGGGCCGCGATCCGGGACTGATGGTCTGCGGCGAGGCCGAGGGGATCAAGGATGCCCTTGCCGCGCTCGAAGGGGCGCGCCCCGATCTCGTCCTGGCCGATCTGGACCTGGACGGCGTCAACGGTCTGGAACTGATCCGGGAAATCCGCCGTTCCCATCCCCAACTTCCCATCCTTGTGCTTTCCATGCATGACGAGGACTTGTACGCGGAAAGGGCCTTGCGCGCCGGGGCCCGAGGCTACATGATGAAGCATGTCCGCCCGGAGGGCCTGATCGCCGGCATCCACTCGGTGTTGAAGGGCGAGATAGCCGTAAGCGAAAAGATAAAGGCGAAGATCATCGGGGGCCTGGCGGGCGGCCGTGACGGGGGGAAGGGCCTTTCCCTCGACCGCCTCACCGACCGGGAGCTCGAAGTCTACCGCCTGATCGGGAAGGGGAATACCATCCGGGGGATTTCCGAAATGCTTTCCGTAAGCGTGAAAACCATCGAAGCCCATTCCGCGCATATCAAGAGGAAGCTCGGCCTCGGTTCGGGCGCGGAATTGCAGTACCATGCCTTCCAGCTCAACAGGGATCCCATCAAGGATCCGGATTAGCGGATCGACGGGCCTCCCGCACGATCAATCCCGGGGCATTTTCGCCTGCAGTAATGTGCCGGTTACCCCGAATTCCGTTTCAAGGCGTTCGAGCATCCCCGGCAGACCCGCCCAGGCGCCGATATCGGCCTCGGCGAGGCTGCTCTCCATGAGCTTCAGTTGCTCCGTCATGGCGATGGCGCCCACGGTTCCGCAACCTCCTTTCAGCCGGTGCAGGCTGCGTGCCAGGTCCTGGGGACGTTCCGCCAGGACATGTTCGCGGATCGAGGCGAGGTCGCTGCGTGAGGCGTCGAGGAAAAGCGCGATCAATTTCCGCAAGGCCAGCCGTCCGTTAGGCGTGCCGTCGTCGAAGGCTTCGAGCCTGGTCCAATCGATGCCGGCGGACGCGCGGCCATGGTTCCGGGAACCGATCCATTGCCTGAGGGTTCCATGCAGGGCCTCGAGGCTGAAGGGCTTCGCAAGGTAGTCGTCCATGCCCGCGGCCAGGCATTTTTCCCGGACTCCGTCCACCGCATGCGCAGTCAGCGCGACGATGGGGATCCTCCCCATGGGCGCGGGAAGGGCGCGGATGCGGGCCGTGGTCTCGAACCCGTCCAATCCGGGCATTTGGCAATCCATGAGGACGACATCGTAGTGTAGCGTCTGGATCGCCTTGATGGCGGCGGTCCCGTTCGAAACCCTATCGACGCCGCATCCCAATTTCGAGAGCATGGTCGAGGCAACGAGCAGGTTGGTCGGATGATCGTCTACGACCAGGATGCGCGGATCGGGATTCAGAGCGGTGGCGAGGCGATCGTCCTCGGGGTTGCGCCGGGAAATCCCCGGTTTGGCCCGGCCCGGGACGGCTTCCCGGATGGAGGCCAGGATCGACGAAGCCCGGAAGGGTTTCGTTAAAAGACCGGCCGCCCCGGCCCGCAGATAGCCGGTCCCTTGCGCTTGTGAAATGAAGGGCACGGAAAAGAAGACGGGAATCCCCATCCGCCGGGAGCCTTCCAGCAGCCGCACGGGGATTTCCTCGCCGGATTCCCCGGATATCGATACGATAATCACGGAAGGCCTGGTTCCTTCGCGGTACGCCGTTTCGAGCCTTACGAGGAGGTCTTCCCCGATGGGGCATTGTTCGACCCGGTAGCCCCATTTCAGGAACCACTCCGAAAGCTGTAGAGAAGAGGCGGGATGGGAATCGGAGATCCAGGCGGTTACGGTGTCCGTGCCGTCCTCTTGCGGTTCCATCGCCGCAGGGGTGGCCGATTGCAGGCGTACGGTGAACCGGAAGCGGCTGCCGGTTTCCCTTCCCTTCTCCAGCCAAAGGTCCCCGCCCATCCTGGTCGCCAGATCCTTGCTGATCGCCAATCCCAGGCCGGTTCCGCCGGCCTTCCGGGACAGGGATGGATCGCCCTGCCTGAAGGGTTGGAAAATGCGCGCGGCGATCCCGTCAGGGATCCCCGGTCCTTGATCGGTCACTTCGAAAAGCAGTTCGGATTCCTCCGCCGCCTCCGAGCGCTTGCGGATCGAGAGCCGGATTTCCCCCTGGTCCGAGAATTTCACCGCGTTCCCCAACAGGTTCAGAAGCACCTGTTGCAACCTCAGGGAATCCCCCAGGTAACGATCCTGAAGCCCGGGATCCCACTCGGTAAGGATCTCCAGGCCCTTTTTCTGGGCATTTTCAGTCACCGCGGCGATAGCGGTCTCGACCACGATGCCGAGGGAGAATTCGGCGGCCTGCAATTCCAGGTTCCCGCTTTCGATCTTGGAAAAATCCAGGACCTGGTTGATCAGGGAAAGCAGGTGCTCCCCGCTCTGTCTCGCCACATCCGCATAACTCCGTTGTTCCGGGGTCAGGGAGGAACGCGAGAGCATGGAAACCATCCCCATCACCCCGTTGAGAGGGGTCCTGATTTCATGGCTCATATGGGTCAGGAACCGGGATTTGGCCTGGTTGGCATTCTCGGCGGATTGCTTGGCGCTTTCCAGTTCCGCCTTGGCGCGCATTTGCTCGGTGATATCGATGCTCTTCTCGAGATACCCCAGGTTGGAACCGTCATCGTCGAACAGGCCGGTAGACCAACCGGATACCCAGGTCACCGTGCCATCCGGCCTGAGCAGGCGGTATTCCCCGATGACCGGAGCACCGCCCGCCAGGAACGCGTCCCAGGCCGCCCGCAACCTTCCCCTGTCCTCCTCATGGACCGCTTTGCGCCAACCGGTTCCCAGCACGCCCGACTCGGACAGGCCGGCCATGGACAGCCATTTCGGGTTCGCGTACACGCATTCCCCCCGCATGTCCAAACGCAGGGTGCCAACCAGGGATGCCTCGGCAAGGGTGCGGAAGAGGCGTTCGCTTCGGAGCAGGGCCGTTTGCACTTCTTTCATCCTCGTCAGGTCCATCGCCACCACCAGGAACCGGATGCCATCAGCGAGGCGGGTCACCCCCCGGTAGATGGGGACGACGCTTCCGTCCTTGCGGAGGTATTTGCCTTCCTGCGGATCGATTTTCCCGTCGGTCCTGAGCCTCTCCATTATCGAGCGGTATCCGGCATCGTTCTCCGGCACCTGAAGCATGCGGACCGTGAGCCTGCCCGAGCCGAGGTCCGCGCGGCCGTATCCGGTGATTCCCAGGAAGGCATCGTTGGCTTCCTCGTAGGCTTCATCCGCGCCGACGATCGCCACCCCGATGATGTTCGAGTCCATCAGGCTCCGGAACAGGTTCTCGCTCTCGCGCAGGTCATTCTGGGCCTTTTTCAGGTCGCCGATCCGATCCCGCAGTTCCGAGTGGAGGCGGAGGTGGGAATGGAGCATGATCGCGGGCAATATGGAGCAGAACGCCATCGTGAAGTTGAAGATCTGGATGGACGCTAGTATCTCGATCGGGGATTCGTTCAGGTCGATGAAGGGACCTATGCCCTTGCTGGTATAATACGCGGAAATGGCCAATACGATCAGGTGCAGGTTCGCCGAGCCGCGCACGCCGAGCCGCAATGCCCCCCAAAGGAGCAGGGGCAGGGTGGCCATGGGCATGGGATGACCGAACGGCCCCCAGATGGATTGCCAATGGGCGAAAATCGCGTAAGCGGCGGCGGAAACGGCGGCGACCGCGGCGATGCCTTCCGCATGCCGGAACCGGTTGCCGGACCAGGTCAGGTCCTGGGTGCGCCAGGACAGGATTGCCGGCGTCAGGACCGCGAGTCCCACGGTATGGCTCATCCACCAGGAGAGCCAGTTCCCGGTTATCGGGGCGCCGGTCAAAGCGGCGATCATGGCCGCAGCCGCCAATCCCGAAACCGCCGCGGCGATCGGACCGGCCACCGCAAGGAAGAGTACGGTCTTACGTAGATCGTTCAGGAATCCCGGGCCGATTCCCATACGCCGCATCAGCCGCTCGGCAATCAGGACTTCGAGGATCTTGGAGGCCGCCAATCCTGGCGCGAGCGCGAATCCGCCGGCTCCGGTCCCGAAAGCCGAGCCCATTGCATGGGCCGCCAGGCTCCCTAAGAAGGCCAGCAGGAACAATTTCGTCCGACGCCCGGGCGGGCAGAGGACGGCCATCGCCAGAAGGACGCCGCTGACGGGAAAGAACGCGGTGGTACCCGCAATCCCGCTCGTGAAGTGGATGCCGATGAAGGAGATCAGAGCGTACGCGCCGGCCGCGATGGCGGATCGGATCCAATCCGCGGCGCCGGCCGAGGCTCGGGTTCCGGCCGGGAGGGACTTCCGATTGGATTGGTTCTCGATCATTTCACCCCGGAGTAAAAGTTACATCCCGCTTCCTTGGATTCCGCCCTCCCGGAGATCGTCGATTTCCGGTTTCACCTTTTCCAGGTAGCAATCCGGGCAAAGGGAATGGGTGAAGTCCGCGCCGAGATGGGCGGCGAAAAAGCTGTCCACGTTCTCCCAATATTCCTTATCGCCGCGGATTTTCTTGCAATACATGCATATCGGCAGCAGCCGGTGCAGGACGCCGATCTGGCGGTGGAAGTCGCGTATCCGCTCCGCCACCCTGAGGCGGATGGCCAGGTTCGCCAAATCCACGGGCTTGGTGAGGAAGTCGTCCACCCCGGCGTTCATGGCTTCATCGACCTTCTCCCGTCCCTGGTAGGTGGTGATGAGGATGAAATAAGGGTATTCCTGGGACGGGCGGGCGCGCAGCCGCTCGCACAGGTCCGTACCCGAGGTTCCCGGCAGGTTCCAATCGCTGATGATTAGGTGGTACTCGCCTGTGGTGAGGGACAACCAGGCCTTTTCCCCGTCCGCTACCGAAGTGACGTCGTGGCCGAGGCCTTTCAGGAACGTTTCGCAAAGAACCAGGGTGACCGGATCGTCTTCAACCAACATGATTTTCATGGATCAGGGATTCCTCGTCCGGAAGGCGGACGGCTTCCATTTTACCATTAAGAACCCAGCAAATCCCAACGGCAATCCGCCCGAAATCGGATGATCGGCAATGGCGAGAGGCCTGATCTGGGCCTTCCAAACGCTCCTCCCCTGCGGAATTTTTGTAAATTCTGGGCTTAACAGGAGTCTTATCCATGGAACAAGTCGTCATCATCGGGTCCGGGCCGGCCGGCCATACCGCCGCCATCTACGCCGCCCGCGCGAACCTTTCCCCTCTGATGTTCGAGGGATTCATGGCCGGGGGCGTCGCCGCCGGAGGCCAGTTGACCACCACCACCGAAGTGGAGAACTTTCCCGGCTTCACGAGCATCGACGGATCCGAACTCATGACCCGCATGCGCGATCAGTCCCTGCACTGCGGCACGCGCATCCGCACGGAGACCGTGGTCAAGGTTGATTTCAGCCACCGTCCCTTCAAGGTCTGGACGGAAGACGAAATGATCGAGGCCAAGACCGTGATCATCGCCACGGGCGCGACCGCCAAGCGCATGCATGTTCCCGGAGAAGAGCTTCTCTGGCAGCGCGGCATATCCGCCTGCGCCGTATGCGACGGGGCCCTGCCGCTTTTCCGCAACCAGCCCCTGGTGGTGGTGGGCGGCGGCGACACCGCCGTCGAAGAGGCCACCCATCTGACCAAGTTCGGATCCAGGGTCTTCCTGGTCCATCGCCGGGACACCCTGCGCGCGAGCAAGGCCATGCAGCAGCGCGCTTTCAACAATCCCAAGCTGGAAATGGTCTGGGACACGGTCCTGCTGGATGCGGAGGGCACGGATTCCCTGGCGCGCGTCAAGCTGGAGAACCTCAAGACGGGCAAGGAAAGCTACCTGGACGCCAAGGGCCTTTTCTACGCCATCGGGCATACGCCCAATACGTCCTTCCTCTTGGGCCAACTAAAGACGGACGAGCAGGGGTATATCGTGACCGAACCGGGCAGCACCCGCACCAGCGTACGCGGTGTGTTCGCGGCCGGGGACGTGCAGGACAAGCGCTATCGGCAGGCGGTGACGTCCGCGGGCACGGGTTGCATGGCGGCGTTGGATGCCGAGCACTTCCTCCAATCCGAGGAAGCTTCCCACCATTAGGATCGGGTTCCGGTAGGGGAATCGGTCGGACAGGCAAAGCGGCTCCTTACAGGGCCGCTTTTTTCATGGCGCCAGGGCCAGGATTTCCGACATGCGTTTGGCGAAGGAGTGGTCCCGCAGGGTCACTTCCCGGTTGGCCGCCAGAATGGCGTCCCCGACGCCCTCCGTCAGGATGGCCTTCGCGGTCCGGACGGCTTCCGCAGCCCCACGGAATTCCCGGATCGAGCAGTCCTTAAGGGTTTCGCGGATCATGGGCGCTTCTTCCGTCATCAGCAGGCACCCAGCCGCCAGGATATCGAACACCCTCGGACTCACGTGGCTGTTCCCGCGATCGGCGGCCGGATCCTCGGAGGGCAGATGCAGGCCGATGCGGGAGTTCTCCAGCAGCTTGAAGGCCTCCTCGGGGCCGAACCAGCCCCTGCCGGTCAGATTGGCCTCCAGGACGCCCCGGTATTTTTCCCAACCCAGGCCCGCCACCTTAAGGGGAAGGCCTTCGCGGGCCAGGGCTTCCAGGACCTCCACCCGGTATTTGCTGGGGAAGCCGATGAAGGCGATGCCTTCCGTCCTCTCGCGCCAGGATTTCACCGAAGGGCGCGGCTTCAGGATGGCCGCGGTGGGCATGTACGCGTATCCGACGCCCGCATCCGCGCAGGCTTTTTCCACCGGACCTCGCTGGATGGCGAGGAAATGGCGGTAGGCCGGCATGACTTCCTTCCAGTACTTCGCTTCCCGGAAATCCTCGATGAACCAATGGATCGGGGCCATGCCTTGGCGGCGCAACAGGTCCACGGTGAAACGGGTCACCGGGCTCAAGGCGATGACCAGGATATGGGTGGCCCGGAAATCAAGGCATTGGACGATGAGCGCCTGGTTGGCGAGGTCGACGACCATGTCGTCGCTGGGTTCCTTGAGCAGGCGATCGAAAGCGTCCAGGTAGGACTTGGTATCGAAGAGCTTCCGGTTCCCGGCCGGCAGCATGGCGCATAACGCTTCCCAGGCCTTTTCCCCGACATTGCGCGCGGCGCCCTCCGGGGGCAGCACCACCACCCATTTGCCGGCTTGGGCCGCTTCGGGTTCCGTCATCATGGTTCCATTATAACGTTTATCGGCCGCATTTTCACCCGCGCGCCGCCGTCCGAACCGAGGCGATTACGCCCAGCCCAGGCTCCGCTCAACGGCCTTATGCCAGCGATCGGCCAAGGCCTTCCGGGTCCCGGCCGCCATGGCCGGCTTGAAAATGTCCAGGCGCAGATCGAGCTTCAGCAAATCCCGCTGGGAGGCGATCAACCCGCACCCCAGGGCCGCCAGCATGGCCGCGCCCAGGGCGGTGACCTCCGGGCTCCGGTTCACGCGCACCTCGGCCCCGGTGACGTCGGCCTGGAATTGCATCAACAGGCGGTTGCCGCTGGCGCCGCCGTCCACGTTCAGCGCCTTGATCCCGCCTCCGAAGGCCCGGCACAGATCCATGCTCTGGTAGGCGATCGATTCCAGCGCGGCGCGGCAAAGGTGGGCGCGCGTGGTCCCGCGGGTCAGGCCGATGATCAATCCCCGCGCGTCCGGGTCCCAATGGGGCGTCCCGAGGCCGGCGAAGGCGGGCACGAAATAGACGCCCTCGTTCCCGGGGAGAGTGGCCGCCAGCTCCTCGGATTGCGCCGCCGAATCGATGATCTTGAGTCCGTCCCGCAGGAATTGCACGACCGCTCCGCCGATCATCACCGCGCCTTCATGGGCGTAGGTGGTCTTGCCCTTCAAGGTCCAGGCCACCGTGCCGAGAAGGCCCTTGGGAGGGGCGATGTAACGGTTCCCCACGTTGCGCAGGAGGAAGCATCCCGTACCATAGGTGTTCTTGAGCGAACCCGGGGAGAAGCAACGGTGGCCGAAAAGCGAAGCCTGCTGGTCTCCCGCCGCCCCATGGATCTTCACGCCTTCCAGGCCCGGCAGGGACGCCTCTCCGAACAGGGCGTCCGAATCCAGGATTTCCGGCAGGGATTCCGCGGGAACCCCGAAGAGCTTCAGCAGCCGCTTGTCCCATGCCCGGGACTCGATATCCATCAGCAAAGTGCGGGACGCGTTTCCGACCTCGGTAACATGCCGGTTTCCCCCGGTGAGCTTCCAGATCAGCCAGCTGTCGATCGTGCCGAAGGCCAGCCTCCCGGCGGCCGCGGCCTTGCGCACCGCGGGGTCATGCTTCAGGAGCCAGTGCATCTTGCTGCCGGAGAAATAGGGATCCAGCACCAGGCCGGTCTTGCGGCGCACGCCGGCCTCCGCCCCTTTGCGCTTCAGTCCCTGGCAGAAGGCCGCCGTGCGCCGGTCCTGCCAGACGATGGCGCGGGCCAGGGGCTTTCCGGTCCGGTTGTCCCAGGCCACCACGGTTTCGCGTTGGTTGGTGATGCCCATGGCGGCGATGTCCCCGGCCTTGACGTTATTCCTTTCCAGCAGGAGGCTGAGGGTGCCCCATTGGGTCTCCCAGATCTCGTCCGCATCGTGTTCCACCCATCCGGGGCGGGGGAAATGCTGGGTGAATTCCTTCTGGACCTGGTCGATTTTACGGAGGCCGGAATCGTAGAGGATGGAGCGCGAACTCGTGGTTCCCTGGTCCAAAGCGATGATCACCTTTGCCATGCCGCTCCCCTCGGGAATACCGTGGACCCGTTCATCGCTTCCGGCGGATCGACTTCATGATACCCATGGCCGCGGCGACGACCACCGCGAGCCCGAGCATGCCCTTGCCCGCGGCCAAGGGGCTTTTCAGCACCGCCGTGAAAACGATGGCGAACAGGAGAAGGGTGGCCACCTCGTTCCAGATGCGCAATTGGAGCGACGTCAACCGGCAGCGTCCCAGGGCCAGGTCCTTGCGGATCCTGCCGCAGTACAGGTGGTAGGCGATGAGCAGGCACAGCAGGACGGCCTTCAATTGGAACCAGCCGGCCTCCCAGGCGCGGATCCGGATCATCATGTAGATGCCGAAGCAGGCGGTGGCGACCATGGCGGGCCAGGTGATGCCGTACCAGAGCCGGCGCTCCATCAGGCCGAACTGGGCCTCCAGCACCTTGCGCTCGGCTTCGGGGCGGGAGGCCGCTTCCACATGATAGATGAACAGGCGCACGATGTAGAGCAGGCCGGCGAACCAGCTCACCACGGCCACGAGGTGCAAGGCCTTGATATACGGATAAGCGCCCATATCGTGCCCTAAAGGTACTTTTTTTAACTTTAGCCGGAGCTGCCTGATCAAAGCCCGGGGCCTTAACGGAGTCCGGGTGCTGCCTGGGCGAGGCCCGGGTTCCCGGGACCAGGTCCCATGGGCCGGAAGGAAAACGAATGTCGGACACTGCCGCTTGGAAGACCATCACCCGGGGAGTACTGGAAATCATCGAAGAGGATGATCTCCGGAAGAAGCTCTCCAAAGGGACTCCCCTCAACATCAAGCTGGGAATCGATCCCACCTCCCCGGATGTCCACCTGGGTTTCACCGTGGTCATGCGCAAGCTCCGGCAGTTCCAGGATCTGGGCCATCGCGTCTTCCTGATCGTGGGGGATTACACCGCACAGGTGGGGGACCCCTCCGGCAAGAACTAGACCCGCCCCATCCTCACGCTAGAGGAGGTCCTGAAGACCTCCGAGACCTAGTCG
>JAQBPO010000092.1 GCA_028287465.1 Fibrobacterota bacterium | reverse complement strand
CCTGCAACCGAAGGTAGAAAATGTTTTTTCGCATCCCTAGAATTGTCCCGTTATTCGCGGCTTCATGCACTTGCTTTCTCATGTCCTGCGGTCCTCTGGAAGGGCCGGGAAGGGCCTCCGCGGGACTCCGGGTCTACTTCCTCGATGTCGGCCAAGGCGATGCCTGCCTGATGCGCACGCCAGGGAATCGCTGGTTCCTTTACGATATCGGTAACAAATCGGAATACCTGATCGCCTTCCTGAAATCCGTGAGGGCGGACACCCTTGACGCCGCCTTCATATCCCATCCCGATTTGGACCATTTCGGAGCATTTCCGGCCTTGCTCCGCGAAATTACGATCAAAAAGGTATACCTGCCGCCCGCCACCAACCCCAGCCCGGCCTGGTTGGAGGTGCTCGCGGTATTAGACGCTTATCGAGGGGTAAAGGATACCTTGTTCGCCGGCGATACCTTGATATTAGATGAGGGGGTGCGGGTCAGGACCCTATGGCCATTCCCGCATTCCGGACTCGCGGGAAACGATGTTTCCACCGTATTGCGCGTCGAATACCGTACCCGGCGCCTATTGCTGACCGGCGATATCGAGGAGGAGGCGGAAAGGGGGATCCTCGCCTCCGGCGTCCGCCCCCAGGGGGATATCCTCAAGGTGGCGCATCATGGCAGCCGGACCTCCAACGGGCTTCCCTTCCTGGCCGCGGTCGCCCCGCGCTGGGCGGTCATTTCCTGCGACAGCGCCGTATACGGCCACCCGCATGCGGAAGCCGTGGCCGACCTGGCCTTGATACTCGGCGACAGTACGCGCATCCTGAGGACGGATCGGGAAGGGACGGTCGGGTTCGAGATGGATGAGAGGGGGATCCGCAGGATCGAACCGTGAGGATTTTTGCGATTTGCAAAATCTTCCCTTCGTCTCCCCTACCCCTGCAATGCTTTCTGTATCCGCGTCATCGCCTGGGCCTCGTTGGCGGCCTCGAGGCTATGGGCGTCCCTGCCGCGCACGCCCCACTGGGAGTAGTTGTGGCCCTTGAACAAGGCCAGGGTCTTGGTCCCCAGGATGGCCGATAGATGGCTGACGCCGCTGTCGTTGCCTACGAAAAGCGCGGCCTGGGAGAGCAGGCGCGCCAGTTCCACGGTGGTACCGGGCTCCACGATGGGAAAGCGGGAGGCGAACACGGCCTTGAGGTCCTGCTCGGCCGGGCCGATGAGGATGCGCGTGTCCGGAAAGCGGCGGCTCTTCAGCTCGTTCGCCAGGAAGGCGTAGAACTCCGGATCGTAATTCTTGTCCTTGCTGCCCGAGCCGGGATGGATGACGGCGTAACCCTGGCGCGTGGTGGCGATGGGGAAATACAGGTCCTCCTCCGTGACCGCGGGCAGGGAGAAATACGGCAGGCATTGCAGGTGGTAATCCATCGCATGCTCCTGGCCCGCCGCGGGAAAGGGAGGATGGATGTGGAAAGGGCCTTGGCATTTCTGGTGCAACAGGGTGCGCAGCTTGGGCTCCTCTTCCATCCACAGTAGGGCGGAGGACATCCCGTCCAGGGCGCGCGGCAAAAGGTCCCCGGAGTAGAATTGCATGAAGTCCCGCGACTCGCAATCGTGGCTCTCGTCCACCAGGCCCATTTCCTCGGCTAGGCGCAGATGTTCGGGACGGCCAAGGCCGATGAATTTGTGGTCGGCATACTTCCAGCGCAGGGTCACGAGGGCCGGCCATGTCATGATGAAATCGCCGAGCGCCCCGCGATGGGAGAACACGAAGATCTTGCTTTTGTCTACCGGCTTTCCCTGGGCCATTTCAGTACCGGTTGGGCGGACGCCAGCGCGGGTTCTTGGAGGACATGTCCACGGAATAGAAATCCTTCTCGAATTTCGTGGCGTCCTTGTTCATGTATTGGAGCAGGAAGCGGGCGATCCATTTCTCGATCTTGAGGACGACCAGCTTTTTCCGCAGGCGCCCCTGGGAGTCGCGGTTCAGGATGGCGGGAATCGTATTGAGGGTGAGGATCTCGTCCACGAACTTGGAGTTCAGGTTCTCGCGGGCCTCGGCGCTGCTCAGGAAATGGGTCACGCCGAAGCAGATCTTGTTCGGATTGCCCTGGCGCAGGAGCCGGCAGCATTCCACGATGGTCGATCCGGTACGGACCATATCGTCGAGGACGATCACGTCCTTGCCCTTGATGCCTTCCAGGGTGAGGTCCGATCCCTTGCTGATGGTCATGCTGACCTTGCGTTCGCCGTCCCGGACCTTTTCCATGATCATGCGCGAAGTCTTCGAAAGGGCGAGCGAATCGTAAACGGACTTCATGAAGGGTTCCGCGCCATGATCGGGAGCGACCAGGACGAGGTTGTCCCCGTCCTTGCCCGTGACCACCATGTCCGAATAGCGGATGTAGTCCGAATACAACTCGGAAGGTATGAGGTTGTAGAACTCGCCGTTGAAAAGGTAGGAGAAGAGCTGTTGCACCTTGGCGGAATGGTTATGGACCGTTATGACGATGTCCACGCCAGCGCTCTTGAGCAGTTCCGCGTAAAGGCGCGCCGTGAAGGGCTGGCCGTCGAACTTCTTCATGTCCTCGAGGGAACGGTTCTTTTCGTCCGGTCCCCGGTGCGGTCCGCGATCCTGGGCGCTGAAGTAGAGATCCGGCTCCACCAGGATGACCTTCTTGGCCCCATTGTCCTTCGCGCCCCTGGCGAGGATGAGGTTGCGCATGGCGAGGGAACCCCGGGTATGGTTGGTCGCGGCCGAGCAGATGACCACCGTCTTGCCGTTAAGCTGCCCGCCGATCTGGCTGATATCGTTCTCGTCGCTGATGAAACGCGGGCAGAACTCCGTGTTGGCGTAAACCTTCAGGGAGATCAGGTCGGAGATTTCCTCCGTCTGCCCGCACATGTGCCCGATGTCGATTGCGAAAGGGTCGTCGGAAACGTTGCTGATGATCATGAATTCGTTCACGTTTGCCCGAGGCCCTCCGTTGGCGTCAATCCGGTTTGCCGGCCGCGGCGCGGCTTTCCGAGTCCAGTTCGATGTGGACCGGGACGGCGTTCCAGATGTCGCGATTGTATTCCAGGATTGTGCGGTCCGAGGAGAATTTGCCCATGCGCGCCACGTTGATGATGGCCTTGCGGGTCCATTCATCCTGGTTGCGGTACAGTTCGGACACCTTCTGCTGGCTGGCGACATAGTCGCCGAAATCCGCCATCAGCATGTACTCATCCTTGAAGATGAGGTTGTCGACCAGGGGATTGAAGAGAGTAGGCTCCTCCGGGCAGAAGTAGCTGGTGCGGAACAGCTCCATGACGGCCATCAGGCGCGGATCCTTGTCGATGTATTCCAGGGGATTGTAGCCGGCGGCCTTCTTGGCCACCACCTGATCGGCGGTCAGTCCGAAAAGGAAGAAGTTCTCCGCGCCGACCTCCTCGCGGATCTCGATATTGGCCCCGTCCAGGGTGCCGATGGTGAGGGCGCCGTTGATCGAGAACTTCATATTGCCGGTGCCGCTGGCTTCCTTGCCGGCGGTGGAGATCTGCTCGGACAGGTCGCTGGCCGGGAATATCTTCTCGGCGAGGGATACCCGGTAGTCTTCCAGGAAAAGCACCTGCAGGATGCCGCGGGTATCGGGATCGGCATTGACCACGTCCGCCACGGCATTGATGAGCTTGATGACGAGCTTGGCCACGAAATAGCCGGGAGCGGCCTTGCCGCCGAAGATGAAGGTGCGAGGCACGATACCATCGCCCTTGCCCGCTTTCACCTCATTGTAGAGATGGATGATATGCAGGACGCAGAGGAGCTGGCGCTTGTATTCATGGATACGCTTGATCTGCACGTCGAACAGGGTGTTCGGATTGATCTCCATGTCCTTGGTATTGCCCACGTACTCGGCGAGGCGCTTCTTGTTATCCAGCTTGATCTGCTGCCAACGCTTCACGAAGGCGGGATCGTCCGCGAAGGGCTCGAGTTTTTTGATGAGCGAGAAGTCCTTGACCCACCCGTCCCCGATCTTCTCGGAGATGAGCGCCGACAGGCTGCGGTTGGCCTTCTTCAGCCACCGCCGGGGGGTGACTCCGTTCGTCTTATTGTTGAACTTGGCCGGCGAAAGGTCGTAGAAATCCTTCACTACGATGCTTTCCAGCAGATCCGTATGGAGCTGGGCCACGCCGTTGACGGAATGGGAACCCACGATGGCCAGGTAGGCCATCCGCACCGCGCGGTTCTCGCCTTCCTCGATCAGGGACATGCGCTTGAGGCGCTCGACGTCCCCGGGGTATTTCCACGAGACCTGCTTGAGGAAGCGGTAGTTGATTTCGAAGATGATCTGGAGATGGCGGGGCAGCAGGCGGCCGAGGAGATCCACCGACCATTTTTCCAACGCTTCCGGCAGCAAGGTATGATTCGTGTACGCGAATACGCGCGTGGTGATTTCCCAGGCCTGTTCCCACGAGAACCCTTCCAGGTCCACCAGGATGCGCATCATCTCCGGGATGGCGATGGTGGGATGGGTATCGTTGAGCTGCAGGCTCACCTTTTCGGCCAGGCGGCTGCAGTCCTTATGGTATTTCTTATGGCGGCGGATGATGTCGTACAAGGTGGAGGCGCAGAGGAAGTACTGCTGCTTGAGCCGGAGCTCCTTGCCGTTCATGGAGGAATCGTTCGGGTAAAGCACCTTGGAGATGCTTTCCGCCAGGGCGATGTCCTTGCTGGCTTCCAGGTAGTCGCCGCTGTTGAAGTAGTGCAGGCCGAACTCGTCCGCGGACTTGGCGGACCAGAGCCGCAAGGTGTTCACCGTATTATTGCCGTATCCGGGGATCGGGGAGTCAAAGGGCTGGGCGAGCACGTCTTCCGTGTCCACCCATTCGAAGACGACGTTGCCCTGGGCGTTCTTGCGCGTGACCACGCGGCCCTTGAACTGGATGGTGACCGTGTATTCCGGCCGGGGGATTTCCCACGGGTTGGTCAGGCGCAGCCAGTTGTCCGGGTTCTCATGCTGGAACCCGTTCTTGATGGTCTGATGGAACATGCCGTAGTCGTAGCGGATGCCATAGCCGTAGGCGGGCAGCTGCAAGGTGGCCATGGAATCCAGGAAACAGGCGGCCAGGCGGCCCAGACCGCCATTACCCAGACCGGCCTCCAATTCCATGTTGCGGATCTCTTCCATGTCCAGGCTGAGATCGTAGAGCGCCTGTTCGACGATCTCGTCCATGCCCAGGTTGAGGATGGCGTTGCCGAGGGTGCGGCCCATCAGGAACTCGAGCGACAGATAATAAATCCTCTTCACGTCCTGGCGGTAATACGTATGCTGGGTCTGGATCCAGCGTTCGATGAGGCGATCCCGCACCGCATAGGCGACGGCGAGATAGCGATCGTAGGCGGTCGCGGAGTATTTGTCCTTGCCGAGGGACAATTGCATATGCCGGAAGAAGGAGGCCTGGAAGGCTTCTTTCGCCAGTTTCAGGCGTTCAGGATCCAGAGTGGAAAGGGCGGGTGCGCCGGCGGCATTGCCATTGGCGTTTTCGGCGGTCGTTTTGCTTTTGGTTTTTAACATGTTGGGTGTCCCAATGGTGGCAAATTTAGCACAAAAAAAGGCCTATGCGAGGAATATTACTATAGGGCCGGGTCATATAGCGGTCTTATTTGTCAGGGAATGGCATCGGGTTGTCGCATCAGTTCCCATATTCGAGGCCTTTTTAAATTAAACTGTCCAACTGTCAGGACCAAGCAAAGGAAGCTCCAATCGGGCTTTTGGTCGGAGAAGATATCGGGGAAGCTTAAGACGTGCAAGAAAAAGCGGATATAGAACGGGAATTGCGCAACCAAGGCCTCGAGCCCAGGACCTGGTCCCAAACCTTGGATGCGATCAAGGCGAAGTTGGAGAAGCCGGATTGGGAAGCCTTTTCCCGCCTTCATCGGAATTTCGTGGGCTACCGCAGCGATACCACCCTTTCCCGGTTCTATGGATTCGTTTTCACCCATGGGCTGCAGATCGCTGTGAATGACTTCCGGTTCCGACGGCTGACCGCCATCCTGGAGGACTTGCTGCCTGAATTGACGCCCGGACTCGCCATCCTGGACGTCGGCGCCGGGGCAGGCATCATCGCCGCCGTCGTAAAACGGAATTGCGCGCCTCGATCCTATACGGTCCAGGACCCCTGCCGCGAGGTGCGGGACGAACTCGCGGCCCAGGGGTATGCGACCCTTCCCCATCCCGTCCCGGATGCGCCCGCCTCGGATACGCGATTCGATGTCATTCTGTGCGCCGACAGCCTGGGCGAGGTCAATGCCGATGACGATGGCTTGCTCGCGAAGTCCGATGGCGCCGAAGTGTCCGAACTTCCAGGCCTAATCGAGGAACGCTATGGCTTCGCGGAGAAATTGCGCCTGTGGAAGCCGTACCTTGCCCCCGGGGGCCGCATTCTGCTTTGGGAACCCTTCGCTTACCCGAATGCCATGGAGGCCTTGGCTGTTTTCCTCCGGGAAAGCGGCTGGAATGTCCTATTCCATCAACGCGCACCTGGACGTAACTATCTGGAAATCCGGATTGGCTGACTCGGTGCGAACCGGACCTCACGAGGACTAATTTCCTGGGCATTTCCCATTTTTTTATATTAATCACCAAATAAAAACCACCATTCAGGAGTCATCATGGCAGTTCTAGTCAATAAACAAGCGCCGGATTTCAAAGCCGATGCGGCCGTAGGCCCCAACGAAGCGAAGCCCATCACCCTGTCCCAGTTCAAGGATAAGAAGTACGTCATCCTGTTCTTCTATCCCCTCGACTTCACCTTCGTCTGCCCCACCGAGATCCATGCCTTCCAGGACGCCCTCGGCGAATTCGAGTCCCGCAACGCCCAGGTCATCGGCGTTTCCGTGGATTCCGTGAACAGCCACCAGGCCTGGCTCCGCACCCCGAAAAACGATGGCGGCATCCAGGGCGTGAACTACCCGATCGTGGCGGATTTGACCAAGTCCATCTCGCGTGCCTATGACGTGCTCGATGAAGACGTCGGAATCGCCTATCGCGCCACCTTCATCATCAATAAAGAAGGCAAGGTCATGGCCCAGAACGTCAGCCACCGTCCGATCGGCCGTAGCGTGGACGAAGCCCTGCGCCTGCTGGACGCCGTCCAGTATAACGAGGAGCATGGCGAAGTCTGCCCCGCCGGCTGGACCAAGGGCAAAAAGGCGATGAAGGGCTCGAACGAAGGCGTTCGCGCCTTCTTCCAGTCCAAGTAATACGATAGGACCGGCCGCACGGTCCCATCCCTTCGATTCCCGGCCAACCTTGAATCGGATATCCGACCCTCTTCCCCAAGGGAGAGGGTTTTTTCCTGCCCTGGTTTTTCCGCCGCAGGGACTTGCATCCAGGTCATCGGGGACGTTTTTTCTGTTGTAGCCTCCCCTACCGATGTCAGGCCCGATTCAATCAGCATTTTTCCGGACGGTCCCCCGCCCTGGCAAGGAGTTCCCATGCGCATGCGCCGCCTTCCCCTGGTATTGCCTTTACTCATCGTATCGGTCCTGACGGCGGTAGCGGCCGTTGAGAATGCGAATGCGGGCGCTCTTGCCCGGATCAAACAGGCCTGCCTGGAGGTCGGCGCCGAGGATTTCGGCCTGGCGCGCATCGGCATGGAGACGGCCGGCGAACTGAAGGTGCGCAACGGATGCCGCAGGGACGTCACCGTGCTGCGGGCCACGGCGAGCCCCTCGCCATTCCGCGCCGCCCTTCCTTCGCGCTTCCGGATCGCGGCGGGCGGCGCGAGGAACCTCCCCGTCTTTTTCACACCCAGGGATACTTCCCTGGTCATGGGAGGATTCACCCTGCTCACGGATCAGCCCCGCCAGCACCGGATTTTCGTGCCGGCCAAGGGCCGTGGCGTCTCCGGGCCCGCCATCGCCGTCAGCCCATCCAACCTGGAGCAAACCATGGTTCCCGGCGCCTCGGGAATGGCGCACCTATCCATTTCCAACTCCGGCGGGGAACGGCTGGAGATTATCGTAAGCGCCAAGGGCGATCCCGTCCCCCGCCCAGAAAAAGGCTGGAAGGTCCTGTACCTCAATACCATCCTCACCGGGGATTGGGAGGACGATTTCTACCGGAATCTGCGGACCATGACGAACGTGGATACCGCGGAGAGCTGGGATGCGACCCGGAGCCTGCCCACCTTGGATCGCATGCTGGAGTATGACGTGGTGGTGGCGGCGACGGCGAACCCTTGGGTGGACGCGGTGGCGGCCGGCAATCTGCTCGCGGATTACCTGGAGTCGGGCGGAAAGGTCTGCCTGCTGGGAACGGCCCTGGGCGAGAATACCAACCGGCTTTTCGGCCGTATCGAATCCTACTTTCCCATGCCTGCGGCCCGGACCGCCTTCGCCGGGAATTCCGGGACCCTGGCATCCCATCCCATCACTTCGGGAGTAGGAGCCTTTTACTCGGAGACGGCCCTGGATGATCCGGCTACCCAAGGGCCAGGCCAGGGCATTCCCTTGGGAACCTATGCCTCCGGTCAGCTCATCGGGGCCTACCATCCCCAAAGCCCGATCGTCGTCCTGAATATCGGTACCACCAGCCTGAGCGGGGACGTTTACGTTCTGCTGGGCAATACCCTGGATTTCCTGGGAACCTCCATGGCCTGGATGACGACCCGTCCTCCTGCGGACAAATCCATCTTGGTCGTTCCTGCGCATGGGATGCGGGTCCTGGATATCGCCTTCAATAGCCACCGGCTTACCGCCGGGACCTATCACGGCGTCGTGCGACTCCTCAAGGATGCCGGCCCGGGAATTAATCCCCTGGAGGTGCCGGTGGCCCTACGGATTTCCACCGCGGGAAGGATTTCCCTCGAATCGGGAACCCTCGATTTCGGGACGGTGTGGACCGGCGGTCGCGGAACCCGCTCCTTGCGTATGGCCAATATCGGAAATGCGCCCATCCGGATTTCCGGATTCCGGACCGGCCTGCCCGCCTTTTCCGTCGCCGCGGACCTTCCCCTGGAAATCCCCGCGTTCTCACATGTAGTGACGCAAGCCGTATATGCGCCGGACGCCATAGGCCGCGACAGCGCCATCCTGGAAATCCGCAGTGATGCGGATGGACCGGAACGGATGGTGGCCCTGATCGGGACCGGCGTATCCCCGCCGCGAATCACGGTATCCCCGGATCGCCTCGAGGCCTCGGTTCTCCAAGGGCGAAGCGTGGACCGCGTCCTCACCATCCGCAACCTGGGAGGGGACAGCATGGAGGCGACCCTGCACGCAGTGGTGGAAGCGGGTCCCGGTACGCCCGGAACCGGGCCCGCGAGGATGAAGGTGCTCTACCTGCAGACCATGAACTCCGGCGATTTCGAGAGCGATTTCATGTGGAACGTACGCAGCCTGGCGAACGTGGAATCCTTCACCAGCTATGCGGCCTTCGAATCCACCCCCACCCTGGATTACCTTCGCGCGTTCGATGCCGTCCTGGTGGTTGCGGGCGATCCTTGGGCCGACCCGGTAGCCTTGGGGAACGTCCTTGCGGACTATGTCGATGCAGGAGGCAAGGTCTGCCTGATGCATGCGTCGCTATCCACCCTGCCGGGACGCGGCCTGGGCGGCCGGATCACCTCTCCCGGATACGCGCCGGTGCCGTCGGGGGGGAACGGCGGGAACGGCTTTTTCCAAAGCGCCGAGGATGAGCCCATCATGGAGGGAATCACCCCGGAACTCTATAGCGCGGCGACCATGGCCGTCACCGGGGTCCAGGGATCCGCGAGGATCCTGGGCCGTTACGATAGCGGCAATCTGATCGGGGCCTACAATCTCCTGAAACCCGTGGTCTTCATCAATATCAATCCCTGGGACGGGGACCATTCCTGGCAGACCATCCCCCTGCTCGGCAACGTCTTCGCCCATCTCTCGAATTTCCATACCTGGGTGAGGCCGGCCACCCGCCGCATCGCCTTGCCGCCGGGCGGGGAAGCCCAGGTTCGGGTCACCCTGGGAATGCCGGGGGGTCCCGGGCCGGGGACCTATCAGGGGCGATTGGAGTTGAGCCACAATGCTCCGGGCGCCGGAAGCCCCTTGGTCATACCCGCGACCTTGACCGTGGAACCGGAGGTGAACGGTTCATCCGCCGTGGTATCGTCCGGGGCCCATTGATTGAGGTCCATTCAAAGGCGACTTGGAAAATGACCCGGACCTTCACGGCCAGGCCGGAGGTGAAGGAAGTCTTCAAGGGTTATGGGGATTTGGCGGAGGGAGGCTTCCGGGAGATTCTCAAGATCGAATGAAGTGCCGGATTCGGACGCCGAATTTCAAATTCGGACACCGAATTTCAAATTCGGACACTGTCCACGGCGGTCAGGATGATACCCTTGCAGCCCAGTTTGGACAGGGAATCCAGGATCCGCTGGGACTCGCGCTTCTTGATCATGGCCTTCACCGAGAACCAGCTGGATTTCTCCAGGGACATGACCGTGGGGGATTCGATGCCGGGGGTGATGGCGCAAGCGGCCTTGAGCAAGGCTTCCGGAGCGTCGTATTCGACCATCATGTATTCCTGCGCGAGAAGCTTGCCCTCGATGCGGCTCTTGAGGATGAGGACCTCTTCCTGCTTCTCGCGGCCGGGATGGGCGTACAGGGCGGCGCGGGATTCGAACAAAGGTTCCCCGATGATACGGAGGCCGGCCGCCTTCAGGGTGCTTCCGGTTTCGACGATGTCCACGATGGCGTCCGCGATGCCGAGCTTGATGGAGATTTCCACCGCGCCTTCCAATTCCACCAACTCATTGCCCGGAAGGGTACCGCGCACGATGTTGGGGAACGACGTGGCGATCTTGGAGCCCTTCAGATCCGCCAGGGTCTTGGCGGCATGCCCGACGGGTACGGCGGCGCAAAGCTTGGAGGCGCCGTAGCTGAGATCGAGAAGGCAGGTCGGGGACACGCATTTCTCGGCCACGAAATCCTTGCCGGTGATGCCCGCGTCGAGGATGCCGTTCGCCACGTACAAGGGGATGTCGCCGGGCCGGAGGAAATAGAATTCCACCTGGTTGTCCGCGTCCATGGTGCTCAGGGAGCGGAGCGATTTGCTGACCTTGTAGCCGCAGGACGAGAGGATGTCCATGGTGGGTTCGAAGAGTTGGCCCTTGTTGGGCAAAGCGACCTTGATCATAATTTCCCGTAGACCTCTTCCAGGGACACGCCCTTTTCCGCCATCATGCAGGCGACGTAATACAGGACCTGGGAGAGTTCGAGGGAAAGGGCGTCCTGGCTCTCGAAACGCGCGGCCATCCAGCTCTCGGCGGCCTCTTCGACGAGCTTCTTGCCGATGCCATGGGCGCCTTTCTCGAAAAGGGCCGTAGTCGATTTGCCAGCGGGCATTTCGCGTTTCCGCTCGAGCGCCAAGGCGCACATTTCTTCGAAGGTCATGGAAGGGAAGGATAGCAATTCTAGCCGCATCTTCCAGGACCGGACGGGCGGGGGGTGGGCCGCAAAAAAGCCCAAATGCCCGCGGAATCCGCGCTCCCACCCGGGTTCTCCGGATGGGGACGGGACTTGTTACCCCCTATTGCGGTCCAGGCTTGGCAGGCTCCCCGCGATGCAGATAGGCGCCCAACAGGAATCTGGAGCGTGCCTGCTCCGGGAGCAGCCGATCGAAGGAACCGATGCACCACCGATAGCCGACCCAAATCAGGAGGAGGGCGATTACGATGCGCTTCCACGGCATTCCGCGATCCGCGTAAGGATCACCGGCATCCCGGCGGGAACCCGCCGGGAGCTTAGCGACGCTGCTGAGGGTTGCGCCGAACGGGACGTTGAACTTGGCCTTCGCGTTCACGGCCCAACCGTTCGCGTCCAGGATGGGTCCCAGGTTCCGTTTGCGGAGCTTGATGTAGGCCATGATCACCGATGGCATGGAAATCAGGAATATGAGGCCGACGACGGCCCCGATGGTGGGGAATATCCCCAATTTGATGATGCCCATGAGATAGCCGATGAGGGCCGTCGCGAAGGTGCCGATGGCGCCCGCGGCCACGCCGATGGCGGCCACCGTGCCCACGTCGATTTTCTTGGGGACCGCGATCTTGGCTTTGTCTGCGTTGACCGTGGTGGCGGCCGTAGCGGCGAGCTTGTCATGCGCCTCGGCGTCCGCGGCGGCGGCGCGCTTGTTTACCTGTTCCTCCAGGAACCGCACGAATTTCTTGTACGGGGACCAGAAGGCCTGGCGGATGCTGATGGGATTGTCCACGATCTTCACTATGGTGGCGTCCCAGTCCCGGCCCTTTCGATCGTAGAAGATGCCGTTCCGTCCCACCATGAGATTGTCGGAATCGCCCGCGGTGAAGGCCGCGACGATCTGCATCTTCTCGTTGGATTCCTTGCGGGTGCAATCGAGATAGGCGAGATAGGCGCCCGCTAAGCCGGCCATGATGGCGTGCTTGGCCGGGTCTTCCACCCGTAGGCACAAACGGCATTCCCGCTGATCCAGATAGAGGGTTCCGCATTGGAATACGGAAGGCTCGGCGCCGTCGTAGAAATCCTTGAAGTTCACGAAGTTGGTGCAGAGCAGGGCGATGTCCCGGTAATAGCGGACCAGGCGCTCGACCTGTTCGATGCTGGCGGTCTCGTTCTCGAGGGCCTTTTCCGTAGCCAACAGATCGAGAAGCTTGCCGTGGAGATCCGATTCCAGGATTTCGCGGATGCGCTTGGTGCCGAGCTTTTCCACCTTGGCCCCGGCCTTCTTTTCCTGCCAAGCCCGGTACGGGGCCACCTTGGCGTTGATGGCGTGCCAATCGGCTTCCGTGATCCGGTCGCGGGCGCCCAGGATGGGCTTAACGGCCGATACGGCCAGGTTGGCGAGCGCGGCCGCATGGGCCGGATTGACCGTACCCGAAAGGGGCAAAGGGCGTTCCGGAGCGACATGGGACAGGGGGAATCCCGCGACCTCGGCCGCCGTGATGCTCAGGTCGTTCGCCGCGAAGGCCAGGTACTCTTCCTCCTTGCGGTTCAGGACCTGTTCCGTGCGGGGATCGTAGGCGGTAAGGCGGCAGCGCGCGAAATAATCGTCCACCTTGGGCTTGATGGCGGAGATGACCGAAACCGCATCTTCCGTCCCCATGCGGCCGAGGGGGAAGATTTCGCCGGATTCGCCACCCGTGGCGAACCAGGCATCGTACGCCTTGGCCTCGGCGAAAAAGGTCTCGATCATCTCCGATACGATCCCGGGCTTTCCGGATAGGTCCGGGACATGGCCGATGTATTCGATGATTTCGCGGATGACGGCCTTTACCGGATCCGTCGAGGCGCTCAACTCCGTGATGACGCCGTCGCCGTTGAAGGGGGTATCGGCGAAGATGCGGACCCGATCGGATACGTCCTCGACGGACATTATCTCCGCGTCCTTCTTGCCGATGTTCGCCAGGATCTGGCGGCCGGAGGCCAGCAGGACCTTTCCGGCCTGGTGGGAGTCGTCGATGGAGGCCAGGGGAAGACCGGGATCCCCTTTGAGGAGGTCGTCGGGATTCTTGAGGTGGGCGGCGGCGAAACCGACCGCTTGGATCAGTTCCCCGGGACGGATGCGGCCGTTCTTGTCCGCATCGATCAGATCCAAGGTCCGCGAGTCGATTTCCAATCCGCTCGTGGGGCAGGCAAGGGCCACCCACAACTTCAGATCCAGCTTGTCCAGGTTCATGAGATCGGAACCGGAGGCCAACTTCACCTGGTCGAATCCGCCGGCGCGGAAAAATGTCCATCTGTGCTTTTCCGCCATCATATCCTCCTTAATAATCGAACGAACGCGCTATTACAAGGAAAGGAAGGAAATCCCGACCGATAGGGCTTCCCGGGTCTGGGTGTCCAGGGAAAGGTCGGAATCGTACAGCAGTTCATACTCGAAATTGGCATTGACCCACTTGTTGACCTTGGCGGTGATCTTGTTGGCCCAACGGCCGTCGATGTTCTCGACGCCCTTGAAATTGACGAAGACGTCCAACCGCGTGGCCGCGAGGATGTTCTCCATCAACGCCCGCTCGTATTCCGTCGTGGAACTGACGCCGTATTCCTGCTTGAAATCCTCCCCGGTGCGGACGCCTTTTTCCTGGAAGCCGTAGGAACCCACGGTCTGCTTCATGGTGGCGCCCAGGCGCTCCTTGAGATTCTTTATCGGTTCCACGCCGAGGCCGACGGTTTCCATGAAATAGGCCGGATTGAAGTAATCGGAAATCTTGGTCCGGGTATTGGCGGTCGCATCGTAGGAATAGCCGGGGAAGAACTGTGATTGGGCCGAAGCCGAGGCGAAAGGATTGACATGGATCTTAAGCAACCGGGTATACACGGTTTCGAAATCGAACTGATCCGAGGATTTGCGCGAGGCGAGCGAACCGAGTTTGGTGCGGCCGTAAATGGCCTCGGCCTTGGTTTCCCAGGTGTACTGCTCCTGGATCAGGTCCATGGAGCCTTTGAGATTCCACTCATAGGCGAAGGCATCGGTGCCGCCTTTCGCCCATTTGTCATAGTAGGCCTGGCTCAGGTTCAGCATGCCTGCGGCCTGATGTTTCCACCCGTACTTGGCGCTGTCCACGGGCGTCACGTCCGTTTGCGCTTGGATTGTCGGCGAAACCAGGGATATCGCGGCGGCAAGGACGGGGATGAATGCGGCACCGCGCAAAATGGACTTCATGGCGTTTTCTCCTTCTTCCCCGGTATTTGAGGCTCTCAGCCTGGGGAAGGTGCGCAAATAGTAATTGGTACCCCCTTTTTACCCAAGCGCATTAGCCTCCGCGCAAGTAATGTTTCGCCGGCGATATCATTATTCGCCGTGGTTCCGGCCTTTATCCACCGCGCCATTCCTTCATTTGAATATCCTATGACCGATGTATCTTTCGCATTCACATCGGTGGGGCGATGTAGGGGTTTTACGGCCGCGAAGAGAGACGGGGCCGCCATGACCCGCGGTGCGAACCGCATCCGCTCCGCCACGGAGGGATTCATGACCGCTGTTACGTTCGGGAAAAAATGGATGTTCATCGCCGCAGCCTTCCTTTCGGCCGGTGCGGCCTGGTCCGCCCTTCCGGCGCCTTGGCTCACGGCCGATATCGGCAGCGTTGGCATTGCCGGAAGCGGGAACGAATCGGGCGGGACCTTCACCTTGGCGGGTTCCGGCGCCGACATCTGGAACACGGCGGACGCGTTTCGATATGTCCATCAGCGCTTGAACGGAAATACCCAGGTGATCGTCCGGGTATCCTCCATGTCCAATACCAATGCCTGGGCCAAGGCCGGCATCATGATCCGCGAAACCCTCACCGCCGGTTCGCGTTACGCCTCCGTGTTCATCACTCCCGGCAACGGGGTCACCTTCCAATCCCGCATCGTCACGGGCGGGGTGAGCACCAGCGCCATCACCGCCGGAATCGCAGCCCCATGCTACCTGAAGCTGGCCCGCAGCGGTAACCAGTTCGCGGCATTCCGTTCCGCGGACGGCAATACCTGGACCCAGATCGGCGCCGCCCGCACGGTGGACATGGACCCCGTTCTCTTCGCCGGACCGGCCGTCACAAGCCACAACAACCCCGCCCTATGCACCGCCGTTTTCACCAACGTGCAATTCAAGGCGCCCCCGGTCCTATTCGTGGCCGCGTCCTCCCTTCTCAATGCCGGCGACGCGGCAGCCAAGAAAAGGCTGGAGGCCCTGGGATACGCCGTAACCGTAAAGGCCGCCGCCGCGACGGTCTCGACCGATGCCAACGGCAAGGATCTCGTGGTGGTCTCCTCCACCATCGCCTCGGCGGACGTGAACACGAAGTTCCGCACCGTGGCCGTGCCGGTACTGACCTGGGAAAACGCGATCCTCGACGATATGGGCATGACGGGGACCGTAGGCGGCACCGACTACGGAACTACCGCAGGCCAGACCCAGGCCACGATCTATCCGGCGGTCTGCAACCGATCCACCATGTACACCGCGGCCACGGCCTGGGGCGATGGTTGCCATGACATGACCGGCGGACTCACGGGCACCATCGGCCTCACCCGCAGCGCCTCGACCTTCGCCTGGGGCGTTCCCAACGCGAATGCGGTGAAAATCGCCTACCATGCCGGCAATGCTTCCCGGGCCGTCGTGTTCGGGTACGATAAGGGAGCGGTGATGCCCGGCCTTACGGCTCCCGCCCGCCGAGTCTTCCTGTACATGGACGACAATGCGCCGGCCGGCTGGACCCCGCGCGGCCAGAACCTGTTCGACAACGCGGTATATTGGGCCACCAATACCAAGTACAGCCTGGTCCGGAAGGTCCTGGTCATGAATTGGTCGCCGATCCTGAATTCCCAGGGCGGCGTGCGCCTGGATCAGTACGGAGCCTCGCATTGGGGCTGGAAGGATCCCGTGGCCCTGGCGCGCAATTACCTGGCGGACATCACCGAGGCCAGCGGCGGCTACGTGCGCTGGAAATGGGCGACCTTTCCCGATGTCCCCGCCTACCTGAACCGCTGGGTGCAACTGACCGGGTCGGAGCAATACAATTCCGCGACCTTCACCGAACAGGATTACATCGACGCGTACAATATCGGCGTGAACACCGGCGATTGGGGCGCCGCGGGCCGGGCCATGGCGGGAGGCGGACTCTACGGCGCCGACTACGTTGGCATGCTGAGCTATTACAACGTCGAAGCCAAGGTCCAGGCCGGGGACGTCGATGAAGTCCTGTTCTACGCCCACCCCTTCGGCCAGCTCAATGAAAGCGCCATGGCCGGCGACCAGGCCTATTCGGTGAACTACGGTCCCATTGTCTGGCGGCCGGGCATCCGTAATTTCATGATCATGGGGCTCAACTACGAATGGGGCCTGAACGAGGCCTTGCAGGCCTTCGGCCGGAGGTCGGAGTCCCTGCTTGGGGAGCATGTCTATCGCAATTCGATGGAAACCATCCCGAACAATCCTTGTTATTGGCCGGACTTCCCCGCCGGGGACTATTGCGGCACGACGCGTCCCGCCACGCCCCAGCGCAACATCTACGATCGCTTCAGCGTCACGGACGGGAACCTGACGGGATCCGCGGGGGTGGGCGCCACCCTTTGGGGCCCGAACTCGCGCAACCGCAGCGACCAGTACGACCAGGCCCTGACCAACCAGGCCTACTCCCAGGCCGATGATTGGCAGTTCAACTATCCCCTGCTGATCGGCGCGGCGACCAAACGCCTGGTGAGCGCGGGCGAATGGACCGGATACGCCCAGGACGGGAATTCCGGGCGCGGATTCAAGAAATGGATGCAACTGCACTATCCCAGGCTTCCCGGTCTCTACAAGGATGCGGCCAATGCGACGAACAACAACAAGTTGAACAATTGGTGGGAGTACGTCGTGGACTTCAACAAGCATCCCGAAACCCAGAATTGATCCTCCTGTCCTCTCCGCGCAGGCCGAGGGGACCCGCCTGAAGTCCCGCCTTTCGGGATATTCTCCAGGCTGAAACCCAGGGCCGGGGTGCGGAACCGTACCCCTCGATCGCGCTGTCGGCCCCGACTCCATTGATCCGGATCGATTCCATTCCGTAACCCCCGTAACGGCCGCGCATCCGCGTTCCCTCCCGGAAATGCCCGGGGATGTTCTCCATCAAATGCACACGGATCGCGAGGATTCATCTTGACGATCGGCCTCCGCTAGGGCTTTTTTAACCCGCATCGAATCACCCTCGGGAGGACATATGGATCGCTTGGAAATGGGAATAGGGAAATTGGCGGCGATGACCGCATCACTGTTGCTCGCCTGGACGGCGGCCGTCCAGGCCTTGCCCGCCAATTGGATCGACAAGGACATCGGCGCCGTAGGCGTGGCCGGGAACGCCGCGGAAAGCGGCGGGCTCTGGTCCATCTACGGATCGGGAGCGGACATCTGGGGAACGGCGGACGCCTTCAATTTCGCCTACCAGCCCCTCTCCGGCAATACCCAGGTCATCGCCAAGATCAACAGCGTCGCCAACACCAACGGGTGGGCCAAGGCCGGCGTGATGATCCGCCAGGACCTTACGGCGGGCTCCAAGAACGCCTTCGTTGCCCTTACGCCTTCCAATGGCGTCGCTTTCCAATACCGCGCGGCGCTGAACGGCTCATCGTTGAATGCCAATGTGGCGGGCCTGGTGGCGCCGTATTGGGTCAAGCTCGTCCGCAGCGGGGACACCTTCACCGCATACCGCTCCCCGGACGGTTCCGCCTGGACCCAGATCGGGGCGTCCCAATCCATTCCGATGACCGGAACGATCTACGCCGGCCTTGCGGCCACCAGCCATGACAATGCGCGGCTGGGATCGGCGTCGGCCATCAGCGTATCCATCGTCAATACCCCGCCGCCCCAGGGCGGCGTCCTGTTCGTGGCGGGATCCGCCTCCCTGACCAGCGCGGACGCGTTCATCAAGCGCCGCCTGGAGACCCTGGGCCATATCGTGACCGTCAAAGCCGCCGCCTCCACCGTGACCGCCGATGCCGTGGGCCGGAGCCTGATAGTGGTCTCCTCGACGGTGGCCTCCGGGGATGTGGGCTCCAAATTCTCCGCTTCCGCCGTCCCCCTCATCACCTGGGAAAACGCCATCCTCGACGACCTTGGGATGACCGGCCTTACCGCAGGCACGGATTACGGCACCACGGGCAACCAGACGCAAGCGACCGTCTTCACCGCCGCCTGCGATCGCGCCACCATGTACACGGCCGCCAAGGGCTATGCCGACGGCTGCCATGACCTGGCCGCCGGAATCACGGGCACCTTCGGCCTCTACACCCTTCCCGCCCAGGTTGCCTGGGGCAAGCCGGGCGCGAACGCGATCAAGATCGCCTCCCAGGCCGATAACGCGGCCAAGGTGATCGAATTCGCCTACGACGCCAACGCGGCCATGCCCGGTCGCGCCGCCCCCGCGCGCCGCGTCTTCCTGTTCCTCAGCGATCTCTCCGCCCCCAACGCCACCGGACGCGCCCTTGCGCTGTTCGACAATGCCGTCTACTGGGCGACCAACAACAAATACTCCACCGTCAAGAAGGCGCTCTTGCTCACCTTCTCCCCCATCCTCGCCACCCAGGGCAACCAGCGCCTGCATGCCTACGGAATGTCCCACTGGGGCTGGAACGATCCGGCCGTTCTCGCCAAGGATTACCTGGCGGATTTGACCGAGGCCAGCGGCGGCTACGTGCGTTGGAAGGTCGCCAACTACGCCGCCATCCCCGCCTTCCTCAATACCTGGGGCCCCATCACGGGATCGGTCCAGTTCAACACCCCGCAATTCTCGGAAGCCGACTATCTGAATGCGTACCAATACGCCATCACCACCGGCGACTGGGTGGGCGCCACCGCCCGCATGCCCAGCCAGGGCAACTACCGCGCGGACTACAATGCCCTGATGGATCAATACGGCGTGGACGCCAAGGTCAACGCGGGGGAAGTGGACGAAGTCATCGTCTGGGGCTTCCCCTACTCCGGTTATTTCGAATCCGCGATGGGCGGCCGCACCTCCTATTGGATCAACGGCACGCCCTTCACCCGCAATACCCCCAATTTCTTCGTCATGGGGTTCAACTATGAGCGCACGGTAGGCCTCGCCGAGCATGCCTTCGGCCATCGCGCCGAGCAGTTGATCGGCGACCATGCCTTCTCAGCGGCGCCTACCCTTCCCTACCAGGGCTGCGTATGGCCGGACCCGACGCCGGAATGCGGCGGCGTGCGCCAACCCGCGATCATCCGCAACATCTGGGATCGCTTCAGCGTGGTGGAAGGCAATCTGCCCGGCGGAGCCGGCGTAGGCGCCATCCACTGGCCTCCTAACGTCGCCACCCATGCCCAGGAATACGTCTACTGGTCCGCGGACAACTACTACTCCCAGGCCGATGACTGGTTGTACAACTATCCCGTCCTGCAAGGCGCGTCGACCCGGCGCCTGTTGAACGTGAACGAATGGACGCCCATGGCCCAGGACGGCGAGTCCCAGCGCGGTTTCGTGAAATGGTACTACCAGCATTACCCCCGCTTCGCCGGCAAGTACGTGGACGCGTCCAATGCCTCCAACAACAACCGCCTGAACAACTGGTGGGAATACGTGGTGAACTACAACAACTACGCCGAAACCAGGCAGTGAATGGACGGGAGTCCGGATGGGTAACCGCCGTTCGGAAATGAAAAAAAGGCCGGGGATTCTTCCCCGGCCTTCATCATATTCAGGCTCGCCGCTTCTGGGTTTGCTCCCTGCTAGTCCTCGTCGGCGCGGAGCTTGGCCAGGACCTTCAGGTCTTCCAGGGTCGACATATCGCCCTTGGTCTCAACTCCGTTCGCCACGTCCCGCAGGAAGCGGCGCATGATCTTCCCGGAGCGGGTCTTGGGCAGGGTGTCGGCGAAGTGGATCTGATCCGGCATGGCCAACGGCCCGATCATCTGGCGCACATGGGCCTTGAGCGCGTCCGAAGTCTTCGTCCCTTTCTCATGCCCCTTGCCCAGGGTCACGAAGGCGGCGACGCCCTCGCCCTTCACGTCATGCTTGAAGCCCACCACCGCGGCCTCCACCACGGCCTCATGGGCCACCAGGGCGCTTTCCACTTCCATGGTGGAAAGGCGGTGTCCGGAAACGTTGAGCACGTCGTCGATGCGCCCCAGGATCCAGATGTAGCCGTCCGCGTCCTTCACCGCGCCGTCGCCGGCCAGGTACCAGCCCTTATCCGCGAACCGGCTCCAATAGACTTCTTTGTAGCGGTCGTCCGCGCCGTAAAGGGTGCGCAGCATGGAAGGCCAGGGTTGCTTGATGACCAGGAAGCCGCCCTGGTTCACGCCCAACTCATGTCCCTTCTCATTGACGATGGCGGCGTCCACCCCGAAGAACGGGAAGGTGGCCGAACCGGGCTTGGTGGGCGTCACGCCGGGCAGGGGCGAAATCATGATGGCGCCGGTCTCGGTCTGCCACCAGGTGTCCACGATGGGGCAGCGCTTGCCGCCGATGACCTCATGGTACCACATCCACGCTTCCGGATTGATGGGCTCGCCCACCGAGCCGAGAAGCCGCAGGGAAGACAGGTCGTACCGATTGGGATGCTCGTCGCCCCATTTCATGAAGGAGCGGATGGCGGTGGGCGCGGTGTAGAAGATGTTGACCCGGTACCGTTCGATGATCTGCCAGAAGCGATCGTTCTCGGGGAAGTTGGGGGCGCCTTCGTACATGATGGTGGTGGCGCCGTTGGTCAGCGGGCCGTACACCACGTAGCTGTGGCCGGTGACCCAGCCGATATCGGCCGTGCACCAGTACGTATCCTCTTCCTTGATGTCGAAGATGTGCTTGGTGGACAGATAAGTCCCCACCATGTAGCCGCCGGTGGTGTGCAGGATGCCCTTGGGCTTGCCCGTGCTGCCGGAGGTATAGAGGATGTACAGGGGATGTTCCGAGTCCAGCTCGACGGCCGGGCAATCGGCGTTCGCCTTGCCCATGAGCTCATGCCACCAGAAGTCCCGGCCTTCCGCCATGGTTACGTCCGATCCGGTGCGCTTGACCACGATGGAAGTCTTGACCGTGGGGCAGCTCTTCAGGGCCTCGTCCACGGTCTCCTTCAGCTTGAGGGCGCTGCCGCGACGGTATCCGCCGTCCGCCGTGATGACCAGCTTGGTCTGGGCGTCATGGATGCGATCCACCAGGGCCGGCGCGGAAAAGCCGCCGAAGATGATGGAGTGTACGGCGCCGATGCGGGCGCAGGCGAGCATGGCGATGGCCAGCTCCGGGATCATGGGCATGTAGATGGCGATGGAATCCCCGGACCGGATGCCTTGGGACTTGAGGACATTGGCGAATTTGCAGACCTGGCGATGCAGTTCCAGGTAGGTGAGCGTGCGGCGTTCGCCGACGGGTTCGCCTTCCCAGATGATGGCCGCTTTATTACGGCGCCAGGTGTCCAAGTGGCGATCCAGGCAATTGTAGGAGATATTGGTTTTGCCGCCCTCGAACCATTTGGCGAATGGCGGGTTGTCCCAGTTTCGCACCCGATCCCATTTCTTGAACCAATGCAAATCGCCCGCGACGTCGCCCCAGAATTTTTCGGGGTTGGTGACGGATTCCTCGTGCATGGCCTGGTATTGCGCCCAGGTGGAAATCGAAGCCTTTTTGCTGAATGCTTCCGGAGGGGGGAATTTCCGGGTTTCGTTCAAGGTGCTTTCAATGTTGCCGGACATGCGGAACCTCGATTTCGGGTGGCCTCACGGGAAGACCCGTGAGGGCGAAAAATATAATAGGCGGAGGGCCCGCGAGAAAGGGCCGGGTGCCGGCGCGAGGCGGAAAGGTCTTCCCAGATTCGGCATAACCGGGCCGGTTGAGTACCTTTGGGGCATGGATTGGATACGCATCGCCGGGGGGATCGGGTTCCTGGGAGTGGCCTTGGGCGCCTTCGGAGCCCATGCGCTCAAGTCCAGGGTTTCGCCGGAAATGCTGGCGGTATGGCATACCGGCGTCCAATATCATCTCGTCCACGCTCTCGCCTTGCTTGCCTTGGCCCTCTTCGCGAAAGCCACCGGGGCCGATATCCGGTGGGGCGCGCGTTTTTTCGTGATCGGCATCCTGCTCTTTTCCGGCAGCCTCTACGTCATGGCCCTATCCGGCATCCGCATCCTGGGCGCCATTACTCCCTTGGGCGGCCTGGCCTTCCTGCTGGGATGGGCCTGGCTCGCCTGGCGGCTTCCCTCCCGCCTCTGAACTGTCCCTCGCCCGCCCAGGTTCCTATTTTCAGAATAGGGACACCAAGGAGGCTACATGGCCGAGGAAACCAGATATCACGGATTGCGTACCGACCAAGGGTGGCTCATGCAAGGCGATTTGACCATGAGGGAAGCGGATGACCTCCTGGAGCGGCACCTGCATGGGGCGAACCTGGGAAGCAGCTATTGGCTAGAGGTGGAGGATGACCACTTGCTGGCGAGGTTCGATGATCGGGATCAGCCCGGGTCAAGCGCCTACCCGGGAAACAACTCCATCGCCAAGGACGGGGTTTGGAGGCCGATGCGGGGAACCCATTCGAACAAACGCCAGGAATATCCGAACCCTTGAGAGCTGAAGGCCGAAGGCGGGCCTTCGGCAAATCCATCCTACGGGTTACTTGCCGAAGGCCTTTGAATCTTCGGCGAAGGCCTTCATTCCCTCATCGCTCAACGGATGATCGGCCACGGTCGCGAGTACGGCCGCGGGCACGGTAAGGATATCGGCTCCGGCCAGAAGGCATTCCGTCAGCTGCACCTGGTTGCGGAAGCTCGCCGCCAGGATTTCCGTCTTGATCTGGTAGTTGGCGAAGGCGGTGCTGATCTCGAAAATAAGGCGCGCGCCGGCGTCCTTGAGGGGTCCGCCGGAAGCGACGTACTCGGTGTTATGCATCACCTGATCGCCCTTCGCGTTCTTATGGTCTTCCACCCAATAGAGGGAGTTGCCCGGCTTGCGTTCCGGGAGATCGTGCTTATACCCGTAATCCGCCAGGCGCCCGAGGAAGGGACTGACGTAGGTCGCGCCCGCATTGGCTGCCCAGAAGGCCTGGGTGGTATTGAAGACCAGGGTGGTATTGACCTTGACGCCGCGTTCCCATAGCCGGCGGATGACCTTGAGCCCGGTGAAGGGATCGGCGGAGGGATTGACGGCGCGATAGCCGCCGATCGGGACCTTGATCACGGAATTGTCCCCCAAGGCGGCCAGCTCTTCGGCCTGGCGGACCATTTTCTCCTCGTCCAATTCCGTGAGCTCGAGGGAGACCGGGAAGGGGCGCAGCAGGGTGCACAGGTCCTTCATGATTTCCTTCGCATGATCCCAGCTTTTAGCGCCGGCCTTCTTGAGCAGGGAAGGATTGGTGGTGAGCCCGTTGATGATGCCGGCCTTGAAGAGGGGCTCGATTTCCGACCGGGTGGCGGTATCGGCGAAGATGCGCGGGGCCTTGGGGGCTGGATGCGCCAAGGGGTTTCCCGCCTTGTCGGGGTTGACCACGGGCATCAGGTTCTTGCGGTTCAACATGGCTTCGCTGGAGAAGGCTGGGATGAACATGGCTGCGGCTCCTTGGTGTTGGTTTCCCTGGGTGGTGGGGATGGGATTTAAGTTAAAACTATTTGGCCGGCCCCAGATCGAATTCCAGATCGAAGTCCATGATGACCTCGTCCCTGACCTTGGTGCCCATCAAAGCAGGCGGCTTGACCGCGTAAGCGGCCAGGCTGACCGGGAATCGGCCCTTGATGAGGGCTTTCCCGCCCTTCATTTCCGGCGTCACGGCCGTTTCGATCGGGCCCTTCCGCCCATGGAAGATAAGTTCTCCCGTAACCCTGTATGGTCCTGTTTTCCCCGACTTCGGCCTGGCCGGAAAAGGCGGTTACGATGAGAACGGAAAGGACGGCGACCGGCGCTAAGGTTGGTTTCCCCATCCGGGAAATCAAGCTTAAGCCCGGCGGGCCGGCAAGCGATCAATCCGGGACGGTTACGATGACATGGTCGCCGAGGACCTTCACCGGGTACGCGTCGAGGACGGCGCGCACGCAAGGGCCGTAATCGCAGAGCCCCGTATCCGGCTGGTAGACGGCTCCGTGCGTCTTGCACATGATGCGGTCGGCAGGGGCGTAATAGAAATCACCGTCGCCCATATCCAGGGGAACCGGCCAGTGGCAGCATTGGTTGAGGTAGGCGTAGAAGGACTCCTGATGCTTGATCAGGAAACCTTGGGCCGAACGGCCATTGCGCGGGAAGTCGAAAGTGCGGGTTTCCCCATGGGCCATGGCGTCGGCCCCGTCTATGCGGATTTCCATTGGATTGCGTTCCGGGTCTCCCTCACCATTGTATCAAACCAATGGGGGGAAGGCCTCAATTCGAATGCAGCAGACCGAAATAGGCGGAAAGGACCACCATGGAGGATCCGGCCAAGGCGATGGAAATCCAAAGCCAGGCGGGAATGGGTTCCGATTCCTCCTCGGGAACCTCACCCTCCCCACCGATGGGTTGGTCGGCCTGGCTTTCCCAATCAAGCCCATGGACAAACGCGTTCGGGGAGGCGCCTTCGACCGGTTGGATGGCCGCCGGGGGGCCGGCCTGGGGATGCGCGAACCGGCGTTGGGCATGCGCCTCCTCGACGACGCGGTCCCCCATGCCCGCGATCGCGGAAAAGGGCTTTTCGGCCTCATCCATCCCCGTCTTGGGATAGAAGACCGTACGCGCCGCCGGATCCTCATCCTCCCCCTCCTCGCCTCCGGAGACGGCTCCGACGGGGTTCTGGACCCCTTCGGTAGGGCGTTCACGGGTCCAGGGGCCCACCTTGTGGGCGGGACCATCGTGGCCGGGGGCCATGCCGCCAGCGAAGCCGCGGGAGGCGTCCGGGACGGCGAAAGACTCTTCCGGATTATGGAGCTTCTGAACGTCCGAGGTTACTCCCGGGGTGGCCTCTCCCCTTGGGGCGATGGTCGCATTGACCGAAGGCGGCAGGCCCGGAATGGCTTCCTGGGGCCTGGCATGGAGCAGGGACGTCTGCAGGGAGACCACGGCGTTCTTGAACGCCTCGACCGTACCGAAGCGATCCAGGGGCTTTGGAGCCATCGACTTCAGGATGATCTCGTCCGCCTCGATGTCGAAGATGCGGCTGAGCTCGCTGGGGAGGCGCAACTGGGGCGCGGGAGCCCGGCCCACCAGGATTTCGTAAAGGATGGCGCCAAGTGAGAAATAATCGCTATGGGGCAGGAGATTGCCCCAGTCCTGCCTGAGCTCCGGAGCCATATAGGGCAGATACCGGCGCGCATAGGAATTGAACTCGAACTCTTGCGGGCTGAGGAATCCCACGACCCCGAAATCCGTGATCACGGGGCCGTTGAGGGTGATGAACACGTTCTCAGGCTTGAGGCAACCGTAACATCCGCGTTCATGGATGGTCTCGAAGGTGTCCAGGAGCGAGCTGATGATGCCGAGTCCCGGAAGTACCCGGTTCTCGAAGTTCAACCTCTCCATCAGCCACAGGCGGAGCGGGATACCGCCCACCCATTCCATGGTGTAATAAGGCGCGCCCTCGTGGATGCCGCTATCGTAAATCCGGGCGATGCCCCGATGATCGTATTTGGCTACGGATTCCGCCAGGAACAGGAAGCTTTCCGCCAGTCCCGGTTCCGCCGCCTTGCGGGCATGCATGACCTTGAGCACCACTTCCTGGCTTCCGGCGCCCAGATCCCGGCAGAGGTAGGAATTGCAGAGGGCCCCAAGGCCGAGGTATTTTTCCACCCTATACCGGTTGGCGAAGGTTTCCCCGGCCTGAGGCAGGGCGGCTCTGGCCGGTTTCGAGGGGGGGGTCCCGCGTCCCTGGTCCGCTTTGCCGGCCGCTTCCTGGGAAACCAACGGTTTTGCCTGAGGACGTGGAGCGGGACCAGGAGCGGAAACCGGGAGCGGGGAGGATTGGACCGGCTCTTTGGCGTTTTGAGGGACGGGCGCGGCGAGGGACTGCCTCACCCCGCAGTTGGGGCAGAAAGCCACGTTGGAGGCAATCGAGGCACCACATTCACGGCATTGCATTCGCGATCTCCCTTGCCCGGCCGGTCAGACCTTAAATGTAGCTAAAAAAGGATATAATTTATTCGCATGCGGGTTTTCCTGATCACGGGCTTTGCGTTGGATAAGCGCGCCTTCTCCTTGATGGGCCTGCCCGGGGATATGTACCAGACCCTCGATTTGATTCCCGTGCGAAAGGGCGAATCCCTGCGGGAGTACGCCTTGCGCATGGCGGCTGAAATCGGCCTGGCTGCCGGTGACGTGATCGGCGGGGTCTCCCTGGGGGGCATGTTGGCCCTGGAAATGGCGACCGCGGTCGATGTCCTGGGGGTCGTCGTCATCGCCTCCGCCACCCATCCCCGATCCATCCGCAAGCGCTTCAAGATGTGGGCGCCCATCGCGGCCTGGGTGCCCGATTCCGTCATCCGCGGCATTTTCACCCTGATTCCCCGGATCCTCGCCTTGCAGAACATGTTATCGCCGCAAGGCCAGGCCTTGCTCGCCGATATCATGGGCAAGTTCCCCCCATCCCTGCTCAAGGCCTTTCCGATGATGATCATGCGTTGGCCGGGATGCGTGCCTCCCGCCCGCTACCGGCATATCCATTCCGACGGGGATTGGCTGATCAGGCCCAATGGGGATCCGGCGACCCTGACCATCCTGCCCGGCAGGAACCACCTCATTACCGTGTCCCACCCCGAGGCCGTGCGCGATCTGGTGATGCGCGCCGTCGAGGACTTTCAGACCTCGGCGAAATCCAGCGCCGGGGCGGCGTCCAGGAATCCCTCTTCGCCCGCCAACCGGTAATACCGTTCCAGAGACTCGGCGTGCCTGGGGGTGAAGCCGTAATCCGCGGTTTCGTAAAAACTCAACATCAGGTCCCGCGGCAAAGCCGTGGGGTAGGCCGCGGTCCAGGCATCCAGGGCCTTGCCGGGATCAGCCCGGAAAGAGGCCAGCGATCGCAGGAGCAGGCCGTGGAAGGCCGCGACCCGCGCCTGCTTTTCCCGCAAGGCTTCGCGCCGCACCATCCATAACCCGAACGAGAACGGCAATTCCTGCCAGCGCATCCAGACGTCGGCGAGGTCGTAACGATAAGGCCACCGGCCCGAAAGCGATTCGACCAGGGCGCGGTCCCCGATGAAAACGCGGCCTTGCGATTCGCGGACCGCGTCTTCCCCGGTGCCGGGCAGGATACGGGGCCGCACGGAAAATCGGCGGGCGCACAGGATACGGAAAAGGACGTTGGAGGTGGCCGAATCGGAAGACAGGCCCACCGGGACTCCGTCCAACCCTTCCCAGGGAACCTGCGACAGGAAGAGCACGGATTTCATTTCCATGGTGCTTGAGGTGGAGACTCCCGGGAACAGCTTATAGTCGCGGAAGTGCAGGCCGTATTCGAAACTCGAGGAAGGGGCGCAATCCACCCGCCCGGCCTGGAGTTCCCCGTTATGGAAGCTGGGGACCCCGTCCACGAAGCGGATGCCTTCGGCTCCGCCCAGGCTGGAATGGAAGAAAGGGGCGCAGACCAGGAACGGCAATCGGCCCACGTTCAGCGGCGGCGAGGGCGTCGATGATCGCGGAGGCGGGGACGGAGAGGCGAGCGGGGCCGGTTTGGAATCCATGCGGATAAATTAACAAGGGATCCGGGGTAAAATGAAAAGAGACGGTCCATGGGACCGCCTCTTTGTCGCCGGAGGGGACACGCAGGTCCGCTCCATGGCTTTCCGATGCCTACTTGGCGGACTTCGCCTTCTTGGCGGTTTCCTTCAGGGCCACGCCGGCCTTGAATCCTACGGTCTTGGAAGCCTTGATCTTGATCTCGGCGCCGGTGGAGGGATTGCGGCCCTTGCGGGCGGCGCGGGTCTTGACGCTGAAGGTGCCGAAGCCGATGAGCTGGACGGCCGAGTCCTTCTTGATTCCGGTTTCGATGGCGCCCAGTACGGCGTTGACGGCGCGTTCGGCGGCGGCCTTGGTTTCGATGCCGCTCTTGTTGTCGTCGAGTACAGCCTGTACCAGTTCTTGCTTGTTCATGCGCATTCCTTTTCGGAGGTTTGATCTCGAGCCCGCTTTTCCGGACTCGGTTCCATTATATACTACCAAACCCCCGAAAAGAAAAGCGGTAATTGATTTATCTCATGTTACCCCCCTCTGGAAGCCTACGCGCATAGGGCTTGGGGAGCGTGTCCCCTGCAACCTCGGTGGGACGGGGCTTGCAAGGAACGTGCCCTGCAAGCCCCGTCATCATTGGGCGGGAAGCATCCCGGGATCCGGGCTAAAGCATTGAAATGTATGGAATTAATCGACGGCAGGAAATGCTCCAGGGTACGGGGAAACGCGGAGGCTTCCTCTTTTCCGAAACCGGAACGATGGCCGGATCCATCTACATGGAAATCAATGGCTTAAATGGCGCGCGACCGCCCTTACCCGGTAGAAGCTGTACCTTCGACCCGGAGGCGATGGGCGCGATTGGGAATAGCCCAGGCTGGCCATGCCGGAAACAATGACGAAGGTGGCTGGAAAGGGATCGGTAGGGTAAAAGAAGGAAAAGACCCTAGGGCAGCAGCGACGCAAGCACGGAGCGGAGCGCCTCGGGCTCCAGGCCCACGACCCGGAACGTCTTGTCGCGCGAAGTCTGGCCACGCTCCAAGGTCACGGAGCCGCGGGAAACGCCCAGGGATTCGGACAGGAATTCCCGGGCTTTGTCATTCGCCGCACCCTCGACGGGTGGAGCCTGGACGCGGATGCGGAGCGAACCCTCCGCCACTCCAATGATCCCGGTCGAGGACGCTTTCGGCGTCACCCTTACGCGGATCAGGGAGCCATCAACGCATCGGCCGATGTCCAAGGAACCGGCATCGCCATCGGGATCGCGCGTTCCGGATGCGGACGGCCGCATCCTTCAGCCGGCCTGCAATTGACCGAGGGCCTCGGCTACCGTAGCGACGGGAAGCTTGCAGACGCGATCGCGGCAGACGAAAACGGAGGTGCGCTCGGCGGAGTACCGGCCTTCCAACAAGGGCAGGGCGCTGGGCGCGGACGATCCGGCCATCAGGGTATTGGGAAGGTATCGGCCGGAGAGTTCCTTCCGGAAGGCATCCGCTTCCGGACCGGTAACCACGACCTCGTAAAAGGGCGCCGCCAGGTTCAATGCCAGCATGGCCCAGTTGGAATAGCCGGACGCATAGGCGGGCATTTGGTCCTTTACCCGATCGAGCATGGCGGAAGCCATATCGATCCAACCGGTTTCCCCATGCAAGGAGCCCACGGTGAAAAGGGCCTTGGCCATGCTGGAATTCGAGGCCGGGGTCACATTGTCCATGATCTCCATCTTGCGGGCGACGAGAGGCTTATCCAGGTCCGAGGTGAAATAGAACAATCCGGAAACCGGATCCCGGAAATGCGCGATGGCGTATTCCACCAATCCTTTCGCCGCCGCCAGCCATTTCTCCTCGAAGGTCGCCTGGTATAGGGCCGCCAAGGCCTCCGCCATGAAGGCATAGTCCTCCAGGAAGGCGTTGATCGAGAAGCCGCCGGCCTTGCCGGCATGGCCGTCTCCGCCGCCGTTCTCCTCCGCCTTCCCCTTGCCGGAAACCTTGCAGGTGCGGAACAGGCCTCCATCCGGCCGACGTCCGCCATCCAGCAGGAAGGCCAGATTGCGCTCGGCCGCCTCGAGGTAGGCCGTATCCCCAAGCGCCACGTAGGCCGCGACATAGCCCTTGGACATCAGGGCGTTCCAGGAGGTGAGGGTCTTGTCGTCCAGACCGGGCCGCACGCGTTTTTCGCGCACGGCCAGCAAGGTTGTCCGCGCCTTATCGAGCCTGGTCCGCAGATCCGCTTCCGCCAATCCATGCGATACGGCGAGCTCGGCGTCCCTCTGCTTCCGCAAGGGGATGTAATTGCCCTCCTCCCAATATCCGGTATTGTTCACGTTGTAGGCGTCGCGGAAAAGAGGGAATTCCCCTCCGAGAACGGCTTCCAGCTCTTCCTTCGTCCACACGTAGTATTTGCCTTCGACCCCTTCGCTGTCCGCGTCCAGGGCCGAATAGAATGCGCCTTCCGGCGAAGTCAACTCCCTGGCGACGAAGCCGGCGGTCTCCCGCGCCACCTGCGCGTACAAAGGATCGCCGGTCGCCCGGAAAGCCTCGGCATACAATTCCAGCAACTGGCCGTTATCGTAAAGCATCTTCTCGAAATGCGGGACCTTCCACATCCCGTCCGTCGAATAGCGCGCGAACCCGCCGCCCAAGTGGTCGTAGATGCCGCCGGAGGCCATCTTGTCCAGGGTCAGGCGCAAGTGCCTCAAGGCCGATGCGTCGCCGGTCGCCTTCCAATAGCGCAACATGAATTGGTAATTGTTCGGCAGAGGGAATTTGGGCGCCCGGTCCATCCCGCCTTCCACGCGATCGAAATGGGCCTCCCAGGGCTTATAGACCGCTTCCACCTCCGCCATGGTGAAGGGGGCCGGGGCCGTCGCCGGCGGCGCGTCCACCCATTCGCTTTGGCGTACCCCTTGGGTCAATTGGTCGGCGTATTTCAGGACCTTATCCGGATCCTTGGCGTGCAATTCCGCCAGGTTGCGCAGCACCTCGCGCCATTGCCCGGGACGGAAATAGGTGCCGCCGTAGACCGGCCTTCCATCCGGAAGGGCGAAGCAATTGAGCGGCCACCCTCCCTGCCCGGTGATCAACTGGACGGCGTTCATGTAGACCTGATCCACGTCCGGACGCTCTTCCCGATCGACCTTGATGCAGACGAACAGGTCGTTCATGAGGGCGGCCGTCTCCTCGCTTTCGAAGGATTCACGCTCCATCACGTGGCACCAATGGCAGGCGGAATAACCGATGCTGATCAGCAAAAGCTTGTTCTCGGCCTTGGCGCGGTCCAGGGCTTCGTCCCCCCAGGGATACCAATCCACGGGATTATGGGAATGCTGGAGCAGGTAGGGGCTGGTCTGTTGGATGAGGCGGTTGGGTTTGGACATTGGCGTAGAAGTTAAAATCATACGCCCCATTAGGAAAAGGGAAAAGGAATATGGGGAACCCGGTAAAGGCGGGAACCGCTAGGAGCAGCCGCTCGTCCCCCCGCAATTCCCGCAGCGGAAGCAGGTTCCCGCCCGGATCATGATGGATCCGCAATCCGGGCAGGGAGGCGCGTCCATGTCCACCGGCGCGGGCCGGGCCTGGGAAATCCGGCGCTCCGGGCCCAGAATGGCGTCCTCGCCTTCGCCGATCGCGTCCTGGGCCTCGTTGGCCGGGAGGAATTTCAGGGCCAGCCAGCGGAAAATGTAATCGGTGATCGATTTGGCCATCCGGATCTGGGGATTGTTCGTGAACCCGGAAGGCTCATACCGGCTATGGCTGAATTTATCGATCAGCACTTTCAGCGGCACGCCGTATTGAAGGGCCAGGGAGACCGCGGTCGCGAAACTGTCCAGCAGGCCGGAAACCACCGAGCCCTCCTTGGACATGACCACGAACAATTCGCCCGGCGTCCCGTCCTCGTATTTCCCCACCGTGACGTAGCCCTCGTGCCCGGCGATGCTGAACTTGTGGGTGATGGCTTCGCGTTCGTCGGGCAGGCGCCGGCGCGCGGGCCTCGCTTCCTTGGACGCGGGCGCCGTCGACAAGGGTTGGGTTCGCTTGGATCCGTCCCGGTAGACCGCCACGGCCTTGAGACCCATTTTCCAGGCCTCCATGAACACCTCGCGGATGGATTCGGCCGAAGCCTCCTGCGGCAGGTTCACGGTCTTGGAGATGGCGCCGGAAAGGAAAGGTTGGACGGATGCCATCATGCGCAGATGCCCCATGGGCTTGATGGAACGCGATCCGCCTTGGGACGTGAACGCGCAGTCGAAAACTGGGAGGTGGGCCTCCTTGAGGTGCGGAGCCCCTTCGAGGGATCCGTTCCGCTCCAGGTACCCGATCATCTCCACCGTCTCCGCCTCGCCGTAGCCCAGGCGGCGCAGGGCTTCCGGTACGGAGCGGTTCACGATCTTCATCATGCCTCCGCCCACCAGACGCTTGTATTTGACCAAGGCGATGTCCGGTTCCACCCCGGTCGTATCGCAATCCATCATGAAGGCGATCGTCCCGGTGGGCGCGAGCACGGTAACCTGGGCATTGCGGTATCCGTGGGCCTTGCCGAGGGATACCGCCTCTTCGCAGGCCTTCACGGCCGCCTTGGCCAGATCGCGCGGAACGCCGGTGGATTCGGCCGCGCGCGCCGCGGACGCGTGCATTTCCATGACCCGCAGCATGGCGGATCGGTTCGGGGGGAATCCCTCGAAGGCTCCTTTGGCCGCGGCGATGCGCGCGGACATCGCGTTCGCCCGACCATGCATTAGGGCGGTCAGTGCGGCGGCCAGGTTCCGGCCTTCGGCGCTGTCGTAAGGGAGTCCGCGGGACATGAGCAGGGCCCCCAGGTTGGCGTACCCCAGGCCCAGGGGCCTGAAGGAATGGGAGTTGCGCTCGATGGCCGCGGTGGGATAGCCGGCCTCGTCCACCAGGATTTCCTGGGCCAGGATGGTGATGTCCACGGCGCTCTGGAAGGCCTGGATATCGAAGGAACGATCAGCGAGGGCATTCGATACGCCGGCCGCCGCATCCGCCGGGGCCGGACCCTTGCGGAATCGCATCAGGTTCAACGAGGCCAGGTTGCAGGCCGAATCGTCCAGGAACATGTATTCCGAGCAAGGGTTGCTCGCGTTGATGCGGCCGCTCTCCGGACAGGTATGCCATCGGTTGATGGTGGTATCGAATTGCAACCCCGGATCGCCGCAGGCCCAGGCCGCATCCGCAATCTCCCGCAGCAGGCCGTCGGCCTTGTAGGTCCCCATCCGGCTTCCGTCCACCCTGCCGTGAACGGTCCAGTCCCCGCCATCGCGGGCGGCCCGCATGAACTCGTCCTTGACGCGCACGGAATGGTTGGCGTTCTGGAACTGGACCGAATCGTAGGCGCCTCCCGGTTCGTTGAACCCCCCGGCGAACCCGGCGTGGATCAGGGCGCGGGCCTTTTCCTCTTCGATGGCCTTGCTGGCTATGAATTCCCGGATGTCCGGATGGTCCGCGTCCAGGATGACCATCTTGGCCGCCCGGCGCGTCTTGCCGCCGGACTTGATGACCCCGGCGAAACTGTCGAAGCCGCGCATGAAGGAAACCGGTCCGGAAGCGGTGCCCCCGCCGGAAAGGCCTTCCCGGCTTGAGCGCAGGCGGGAGAAGTTGGTCCCGGTCCCGGATCCGTACTTGAAGAGAAGCCCTTCCGTGCGCACAAGCTCAAGGATGGCGTCCATGCTGTCGTCCAGGCCGTTGATGAAGCAGGCCGAACATTGCGGCCGCGGCTCCGCGCCCACGTTGAACCAGACCGGTGAATTGAAGGCCATCTTCTGGTCCAGCAGGAGATGGGTGAGTTCGTGGCGGAAGTTCTGGGCCGAATCCGGCGTGGCGAAATACCCTCGCCGGGATCCCGCTTCGGTGATGGTGTCCGCCACGCGCGAAATCAATTGCTTCAAGGATCGCTCCCGGCCCGCGCCCCGGCCATGGAAGTATTTGGATGCCACGATCTGGGATGCGGAAAGGGACCATGATTTCGGGAACTCGACCCCGCGCTGTTCGAAAATGATCTTCCCGTTCTCGTCCTCGATCACGGCATCGCGGATTTCCCACTCCGTTTCATCGAAGGGGTGGCGCCCCGGGCGGGTGAAAAAGAGCGGGATCTCGAGGCCTGGCTTGGTGACGGCAAGACCGGGCTGCAGGGCGGATTCTTCGGGGTCCTTGGGCATATCGCACCTCGACGGTACCTTGAAGGATACGGGGACCGTCCACCTATGAAGATATCATGAAACCGCATCCGGGACAATGGTTTTGGATTCCGGAACCCCTTGATATATCTGGATTTACGCGGTTTTTTGAGCCCGGCGACCGATTCACCGGACCTGTATCAATCGACGGAAGGGAGACCCGTCCAAGGACCCGGACAGGAAATAGAGACCCGGTTCGAGGGGACCGCTCCGCAGGGTGCCAGGGCCGCCGCCGGAAGCTTCCGCGAACCTCTTCCCATCCAGCCCGAAAAGCCCGATACGATAGGACCGGAAAGGCAGTTCGAGGGTCACCCGGCCGGCATGGACCTGGGCGCGCAGGGATTTCCCGAAGGCCGCCGCGGGGCCGGTGGCCACCGCCGGCCCCACTTTATTCAGGGTGTAGTAGGCCACATTGGCATACGGTTGCTCTCCCGTGGCCGAGGACACGTTGTTAACGGTGATGGCGTACATCCTTTTCACGAGCAGGCTCGCGAGCTGCAACCTGGCATGGCGGCCATCGGGGCTGAGGACCGCCGATGAGACGTCCACCGCGACATTGTTGTCCGCGCCTCCCCCGTCCTGGCCGTAAGCCTGGACCGGAGTGAACACCGTGGTCTTCACCTGCCAATTGGACTTGACGCCGGCGGCCGCGTTGGCCGGCTGGGTGAATTCCACATCGAATCCGCCCGGGATGGAACGCACGGCCAGGATCTCGAAAGCGGACTTGCCGGTGGGAGTCAGGAGATCCAGGCCCCGGCAGGTCCCGTTCCAGTTCCAATTCCCGGAACCGCCCAGACCGCAGGTCCCGCCGCCGATGCCCGCGGCCAGCAGCGCCCCGCCGGGCGTATACAGGAACTGGTTTATGCCGAAATTGATCCCGCCCGCGCCAGCGGTCATCATCGCGAACACCGCACCCTGGTATTCCCCGTCGACCTTCTCGAGGAAATACCTCAAGGTTCCCCCATGGAACACGTCCCCGGAGATCATCTGCCCCGCGTAGGGCCCGGCCTTGAGGAGGATGGGCCGGGTGGGCGAATTGCTGAAGCCGCCGTAAGGGATCCAGATCGCAGGGGGATATTCCGGATCTTCGGGGCAACTGCTCCCGTCCACGGCGGGCGGCGCGATACCGCAGGCATTGTTGCCTTCCGTCCGGAAGCCGTAGAAACGGCCGTTGGCCGGAACGTTCGCGGTGGGCAGATGATAAAGGGCGTCCGCCGGTTTCCAATGGCCCTGGTTTTCCGGGACGAAGAATTCACCGTCGGGACCGATCCCGAGTCCGTTGGTATTGCGGAGGCCGCGCGCGAGCTGGGTGAATCCGCCGCCGGCGAAGGGAACCTTGATCAGGGCGCCGCGTTGGAGCGGATCCTTGGGATCGTAATCGTATGCCGTCCCGGTCGTGAACCAGAAGGCATTGTCGCGGGTGACCAGATTGAAGGAGAAGTGATGCCACTGGTTGTCGTTATACCATTCCGTGGGCAGGCTCCAGAGCGTGGATTTGGTCCAGGTGGAGCCTGAGCCCGTGAACTTGGCGATCCGCGGCTTCTCCATGACATAGAAGTCCTGGCCCACCACGGCCACGCCCAAAGGCTCCCTCAGGCCCGTGGCGATCCGGACTGGGGTGCCTGGTGCCCCTGCCGCCAGATTGGGGATGATCCAGACTTCGCCATTGCTTTTGCCTGGCGTCCCCGCCGGCTGCTGGCTTCCGCCCCATGTGCAGATGGCCCCGTCCCCATTGGGAAGCAGGCCGATGCCCCCGATGCCGCCGATATTGTTGAGCTCCGGAGGCAGCAGATGGCTGATGGTGAAATAGGGGTGCAGGTTCCCCAAGGCGGAAACGGCGACGGGGGCGCAAGCCGAACCGAAGACGATCGCCAAAACGACCTTGCGAATCCGTAATGCTACCGTTTCCATCCATTCCCCCTGTCCATTTCCCGCCAACGCGACATCCGGAAGACGGCAGCCGTCAGATGGCGAATCCCATCCGGATCGACCAGTACCAGTTCTTCCGATTGGGCATGACCGCCCGATCGTTGGTGTGGCCGAAATAATCCACCAGCCGCATATGATCGTTCGCCACCTGCCCGGTAAGGGTGAACCCGGGATAAACGGTCTTGCTGGCATAGCCGGTCCATTTGACATTGTCCCCGTTCACGGCCCGGCCTATGGGATTGGGAGTCGGGGAAAGGTTCAGGGAGGCGTTGCCCGCATCGTTCGGATAGGGGTTGGAGCAGTATTCCCATTCGGCAGCGAGTACGTCCAGGATCCGGAAGGTCGGGAAATTGAATCCCAGGGAATAGACCATCCTGTCCTTCATCCTGGTGTAATAGAACGGCCGATTCTCCACCCCGAGCAGGATGCCTTCGAAGTACAGCCGCAAATCCTTTTCCGAGAGCATCGGGCTCCCGATCCATTTTCCGAAATCCAGGGATCCGCGCACCATGACCTTCCGTCCCTTGAAGGTGAGGCGGGTGGAATCCACGGCGGTATCCACGGCGGGATCGTAAGGGACATCGGTCGGATTCTGCGGGGTTTTCAATTTCCGCGTCCCGTCCTTCAGGGTGTAGTAATAGTCGAAATCCTTAACATCGTATCCGCCATCGGCTATCCGGCTGGGGTCGTAGAAGTTGTCGAACATGACTCCCGCGCCGAGGGTGAGGATCCCCCCGAGCGAGTAGGAGGCGATTTCAGTCAGGCTCAGGCTCGCGGAAGGGATTTGATCGGTCTTGACCGTCACCAGCAAATCATTGGAAAGGCCGCCGATCCGGGTATTCAAATCAAGGCCGCCCAACTGGACCGCGGAATTGTCCACCTTGGTCAGGCCGCCGGTGAAGATGACGGTGGGATAGGTATAGGTCCTGAACATGTACTCGCCCAGGTTCTTCGCGTCCTCGTTGTACTTGAACGGGAAGACGCCCGCCTTAAGGAGCAACCCGTGATCGTCTCCGTCCCGGCGCCAGAATCCGAACTCGGCGTGCAGGTCCGTGAGGCCGAAGGCGGACCTTTGACCGATGCTGTATTGGTTGCTCTTGGAGGGGAGGATGAAGAAATAGAATCCGCCCACGCCCAGGAACACCTTGGCATTATCCGCCAGGCGCGCCTCTTGCAGCAGCCAGACGGAGCTGGCATTGGAGATCTCCCTGAAATAACCCGAAGGCGTGGAACCGGGATCGGGAACGAAGCTTTCGATCTCGCTCGCCTCCCAGGCCGCGAAGATCTTCGGCGCGGCGAGTTTCGAAGCGATACCCTCGGAGGCCAGTCCATCGGCGGCAAGGGCCAGGGCCAGGATCAAGGTTATGAAATGGAAAATGGTGGGGACGGGAATTCGGTACGGCATCGGCCGGGCTTCCCTTTTCATGGGCGGGTGAATACGGCGGGCTGGATGGCGGGGACCGCGGCATCGGAAGGGAATTCCCTTCCCGACAGATCGAACCCGCGGCCCAGGCCGGGCAACCTGTCCAGCCCATCGAGGCCGGCCATTCCCAGGAAGGAGCTCGACTTGGCGTCGCGGAGCGGACTGATGCCCTCGTTCCGGATCCCGACCACGGCGCTCAACACCTTCGCATACGGAAGCGAGGATACGGTGGCGTTCGGGATGAACCAGATATTGTTGAATACGACTTCGTTGCCGTGGTTCTGGAGATACAATGGCGCCGGCACCAACAGGTTGCCTCCCACGCCGGCGGTGGTCACGCCCGTTACGGGAGTGGCGTCCTGGGTCAGCACGCCGTTGGCGTAGATGGTCATGAGGGCCGCGCCGGCCGCGTCCCCGGCGGAACCGGAGGTCCTGGGCGTGAAGTAGATGTCGTAGGTATGCCAGGTCAACGGGGGCAGGGCGGCATTGACCGCGGGCGCCTTTACGGTATAGACGGCCCCGAATTCATCCGTGGCTCCGGAGTTTCCGAAGGAGTCCAGGACCTGGGCCTCGTAATGGCTTTGCAGGTAGACGCCGCTATTGGCCCGTCCCTGGCCCGTGGCGGTGGGATTGAAGCAGCCCTGGAATTCGATATGCAGAAGGCCGGCCCCATGGGACGCGGCGGTCTGCACCCCGCGATAGAGGTATTTGCGGCTGAGCTGGACGGTATTGTCCTTGGTGGCCCACTTGGCCAGATCCGCTTGGCCCGTGGCGGAGTCGAACCACAGGTTCGCCGCGCCCCAGGAGGGATCGGGCTTCAGGTTGTGGGTAGGGCTGTTGCGCACCACGCGGTTCAAGGTGAACGCCGCGCCGGTGGGCGTGGTCCCGCTCAGGACCCGCGCTTCGCCGCTCCCGGAAATGGAGGCCGCCTTGTAATTGCTCGTAGTGGCGACGGAATAGGCGGTTCCGGACAAAGCGGCGCTCCCGCTGAAGGTGGAGCGGTTCCACCCGGCCTGGACCCAGCCCCCATAAGGCTTGCCTGGAAGGCTCAGAAGCCCCCCCGGGAGGAATACCACGGTATAGTTATCGTTGCCGGTGGCGATGAGCCAGGCGCCCAGGGCGCCTCCTCCGGCGATGGTCCCGTAATACTCGCCCTGGACCTGCCATTGCCCCAGGGCCGCGCCGGACAGGGGCGGCGTGAAATCCGCCTGGGCCCGCGCGGGCATGGCCGCGCCCAAGGCCAGGACGGCCGCCAATTCCACAAGGAGTCCAAGGTTCCAATTCATCGCATTCCCCTCCCGTACCGTACCGCCATGGAATCTAAGGGCGCGGCCCGGGAGCGGGGACCGGCGGCCCGCAATTACCTAGGTCAAAATGACCGCAAGCCGGCACGGGATTCCCCGATGCGTGCGTGCCTTTCCGGGGAGGGATGGGGTATATTTGTGGAGGACATGCAAGCCAAGCCGTCGCTGCCTTCCGTATTCGAATACCTGGACTACCGCAGGTACCTTTCCGATTACCTCACCGCGAGGAGGCTCATCGACGCCAATTTCTCCTTGCGCGCCTTCGCGTTGAAGGCGGGACTGCCGCTATCCAACTCCAGCTTCTTCTCCAAGGTGATCGCGGGGAAGCGGAACCTCACCCAGGACATCCAGTTCCGGATCGCCAAGGCCTTGAAACTGCCCACGGCCGAGATCAAGTATTTCGGCCTTCTGGTCCAGTTCAGCCAGTCCAAGGATCCGGAAGGCAAGCAGCACGTCTATTCCGAGCTCGCCAAGTACGCCAAGTCCAAGGCGCGCATCATCGACAAGGAAGGTTACGAATATTATTCCCGCTGGCAGAATTCGATCGTCCGGGCCTATTTCGGGATCGATCAGAAGGAATCCAATCCGGCCGCGATCGGCAAACGCGTGTTCCCCCGGATCCCGGCCAAGGAGGTGGAAGAGGCCGTCAAGCTGCTTTTGCAGCTGGGCATGATCCGGAAGACCGCCAACGGCTATGCCCTTAGGGATCCCAATATCGCCACCGAACGGGAGAACAAGGACTTCGTCGGCAAGCTTCGGATCCTGGAGATGCTGCGCCTGGCCCAGGACGTTTTCAACCATGTCCCGCCCTCCGAACGGGAGTACAGCGCCATGACCGTCTACATTTCCGGGCAGGGATACCAGGCCCTCAAGGAGAAGATCCGCGTATTCCGGGAAGAGGTGAAATCCCTGGTGGGCGCGGATAAGGGCGAAGACAGGATCTATACCCTGGGCCTGCAATTCTTCCCGAACTACAGCCTTGCGGATAAGGCCTCCGGATCCGCGGGGCGGCCATGAGGTTCCCCCGCGCCGGTTGCGCTCTATTGGCCCTGTTCTGCGCGTTCTGCTCCAAAGGCAAAAACCTGGCGGGCGGTTATGATGATGTAGAGAATCCGGCCATCAAGGTGTCCCTGCTGGATACGCTCGGTCGGCCTTTCGGGGACGGTGGGATCCGCGTGTTCGCCCGGTACCAGAATCCCGTCAAGGATTCCCTTCCCTTATTGGAACGGGCCATACCCGCGGGGACGTCCGTGGGCATCCGCGACTCGGTCCTGTTCGCGGCCATGCTGGCGGCCCAAGCGCGCGGCACGCCATGGCCCGGCAAGGATACGGTGGAATTCAACCTCGTCGCCAGCGCCCCCGCCGCCGAGGCCTACCTGGGGGATTTCCTCATGGTGAAAGGCGCGAAAGGCGCGTTCCGGTTCCTGCGCCGCCAAGGCGGATCGGTCCTCCAGCCCGACGCGAAGGGCAGCCTGGAAGCCGCTCCCATCCCGATCCTGCCGGTTCTCAACCTCCGCGGTTCCATCGGCCCCAAGGGCCTGGAGCTGGGATTGAAATACGTTTTCATCCCCGGATCCCCCTACTCCGCCAAGGTCGGGAGCGATGGTTCCTTCTCGATGGCGCGCCTGGCGGCGGGCCGTTACGAGGTCAAGGCCCTGGCCGCCGACTCCAAGATCTATTCCGCCGCGGAGTCCTTGTCCACCGCGCAGGAATTCCCCCCCACGGATTGGAGCGAAGCCGATCTCATCTGGGTCGAGTAGGTCCCGCGGGTTTCCCGTCCGGAAACGTCCAGTCCCCTACTCCCGCAGGTAACCGAACAACCTTGGTCGGATGAGGATGGAGGCCGCCCCGGCTTCCACCGTTTCCCCGTCCGGTCCGGTCGCGAAGGACCCCGCCTTGGTCCAGAGCCGGCCCTGTACGATATAGGCCCCGGTCCCCAGCCTGGCGCCGTTCCCTGAAACCGGGTACCACATCAACCGCACCCAGGTCGTATCCCCCGGGCTGGCTGCGCGCATGGCCTCCCATTCCCCGGAAGTGAATGTCCTGTCGACCGCGTTCACGAATCCGCCCAAGTGATCGTGGAAGCCCAAGCGGATCCTGGTGATCGGAACGAGGGCCGGGAATTCCAGTACCGGCCCATGCGCCGCCGCCAGCCGGGCTTCCGGGGCGCCGCCGATAAGCGCTTCCCCGCCCGCGGACACGGGCACCAAGGCGGGCACGGATCGGGAAGGCTCGAAGGCGGTTCCGCGCACGGGATTCTCCCTGATGCGCAATGGGCCTACCGTAACCTCAAGATTACGCGGGAACAGCAAGGGGACGAAATGCGGGCGGGCGGGGTTCCCTTCCCTATCCAGCGCGGCCGGAGAGAGGGAGACGCTGTCCCCCGGCCGTAGCGCCCGTGCCGTGGATTCCGGCATGGAGAGGAGGAACCGGTCCTCGCGGGCTTGGGCGCCTTGGGTTCCCGCATCGGGCGGATCCGCCATCGGGGCACCCGAACGCTTCCACATAAGCCGCTTGGCCAGGGAATCCCCGGCGCCCGCGATGGTTTCCGAAACGCGCAGATCCAGCTGCGCCGGCTGTCCGTTCAACGGGCTCCAGCGGAACCAGGCTTCGGAAAGGATGGGGCTCACCCCGTCCCGGAGATCGACGGTCTTTTCCGCTATCCGGGTATACACCGTCTGCCGGGTGGTGGCGGGCACCTTGGGGAATCCCGTAACGCCGAAAGGACCCGGCTGATCGGCCCCCATGGGGCCTTTGAGCAACCACGGATCGGCCGCATCCGGAAGCGCCCGAACGAAACGCCTGGACCCGGCGAAATCGAATCCCACCTCGAGACCGTCGGGCGCGGGGCCGCCGGAGGTATCCAGGACCACCTCCACCGCTTCGGCGCGACCATCGCCGAGCAGGCGTCCTTCCCGGGGACGGGCCACGCGGACAAGGGTAAGCGAAATGCGGCTGGTATGCGCTTCCGCCTTGGCGGTGAGATTGATGCGGGTATTATTGGCGAAGAGCGCGGGGTCCAGATCCAGGCAGGCCTGACCGCCTTCCATGGACAAGGTCCGTCCGTTCAGGTCCCAATCCGCGGACAGGAAGCCGAGATCGGGAGGAGACCGGTAATTCGCGCACATCTCTTCGCCGGGATCCTGGTATTCCGCGCGCGCGCAGACCCGGGTCTTGCCGAGGATGATATCCTTCGCCGCCAAATCCGCGCCCAGGCTGTCCACGATGCGGATATTCTTCACGGAAACCGGCTTGAGCTCGACGTCCGTCTGCATGCCGAACACGGCCGTGGCGGGCCGGCGGCTGCAATAGAAAACGTCCAGATCCATGGTCCTGCCCTGCTTGCCTTTCAGGAAGGGCAGGGAGTCCAGCCAGGTCGTTCCCTCTTGGGCGAAGTGGATGCCGCCCTGGTCCACGGCCAGGCGATTGTCCAGATAGACCCACAGGTCGTCGTCCCCGCGGAAGGTCATGGACTCCCCGCCGCGATACGTGAGCGCGGCATTGACCTCCATGCAGTAGGCGTAATCGTTCGTAAGCTTGGCGCCGTCGGGCAAGGCCCATTCCTTCTGGGGGCTTGATCCATCCATGGGGAAGAACGCCGGGTCGTCCAGTTTCCAAACGGGTTTGCCGGGCGCGCCCACGTTCTTGAAGAAGAGGTTCCCGCAAGCGGCGCGGCGGGACTGCGCGGGATCGAACCATTTCCCGAGGTTCTTCGAGCACAGATCCACGGCTCCGGGCAAAGGGATTTTCCCTCCCCTGGCCGCGTCGTAGACGAGGGTATCCTGCACCATGCCGGTCACGATCTTGTGGGAATCGAAAGGGCAACCCGACGAGGTCGCGGAAAACTCCCCGTCGAAATCGCCGTAGTCATGATCGAAGAGTCGGGCCTTCAGCGCCAGGTATTCCTGGGCCGGGGCCAGCGCGGGCAATGCGGCGATCAGCCAGGCGGCAGCGGCCGCGAGAACGGATAGCCTCGCTGCCATGACCGCCAGGAACGATGGCCCTGGACTTCCGCTCCGGGATGGTGATGGTATCGTCTCCGGCAATTCGCCGCCCCCACAGCCCGGCTTTACCCCGGGCATACGATAAGATATAGAGTGGCCCGGGATCCGGAGTCCGGATACTCAGGTCCGCGGCGGGATCGCCGATCCGATTGGGGCCTTGGCCCGGGTTTCCGGGCTATTTCAGGGCGGCCAGGACTTCGTCCACATGCCCGCCCACCTTCACCTTGGGGAAAACGCGGGCGATCTTGCCCTCTTCGTCGATGACGAAGGTGGTCCTCACGATGCCCATGAACCTGCGCCCATACAGGGATTTTTCCTGCCATACGCCGTACGCGTCGAGCGCCTTGTGATCCGGGTCGCTCAAGAGCGGGAAATTCAGCCCCTGCTTTTCCTTGAACCTGCGATGGGAATCCACCGAGTCCGCGCTGACGCCGAGAACGGCCGCGCCGGATTTGGCGAATCGGTTCAGGTTGTCCCGGAAATCGCAGGACTCCGTGGTGCAACCGGGAGTGCTGTCCTTGGGATAGAAATAGAGGATGACCTTCTTGCCCTTGAAATCCGAGAGGGAAACGGTCTTTCCGGAATCGTCGGAAAGCTTGAAGGCCGGGGCCTTGGAGCCGGGCTTGGGCCCGTAGGACTTGTCCACGGCGGGAGCGGCCTCCGAAGCTTTTGCGGGTGTTTTGGCGATTCCCTTTTCAACGGATTTGGCGGCGGTTTTGACGACAGGTTTGACCGCCTTGGCGGGGGCTGCGGTCTTCTTGGGTGCGGGCATCAGGATCTCCGGTTTGGCGGGCGGCGGAACGGAAAGGTCCCGGCCCACCGGAAATAGAGCCAATCCGCCCCGGGATGGCAAGCCTGCATCTGGGTTCGTGGGGTTGGGCGGTACGGAAGGATGGCGGAGAGGGGCTCAGAAGGCCCTGGTGGCCGCTTGGGAAACCGGGGTAACGCTGGCGAAATGCTTGAACTCGGAGGTGGACATGCGTGTGAGGAGGAGATCCCGGTTATCGCAGAAGTCCTTCCATTCGGTCTTTTCCACGCCTTGCTTGGATTCCATCTTGAGCGAAGCCGGATTGATGTATCGACCGTTGTATTCAACCCGGTAATCCAGGTGCACGCCCGTTGCCAGGCCCGTCATCCCCATGTACCCGATCACGTCGCCCTGCTTGACGCGATGCCCGGCCCCGATGCCCGGCCCGTACCCGTTCAGGTGGGCGTAGTAGGTGTTGTAGACGCCGTTATGGCGGATCTTGATGGTCTTGCCGTACCCGTTCACCCATTTGGAATATTCCACGGTGCCGTCGCCGGCCGCAAGGATCTTGGTGTTCTTGGGACCGGCATAATCGATTCCCCAATGGGGCCTGGTGACGCCGAGAACAGGGTGCAGGCGGGCCGCGGAGAAACCGGAAGAGACGCGGGCGAAATTCAGGGGCGCCTTCATCAGCATCTTCTCCATGCTGCGGCCCTCATGGCTGAAGTAATTGCCCTTATAGAAGATTCCGAAGTAATCCTTGCCGCGGTTCACGTATTTGGCGGACAGCAGGCGGCCGTAGCCCCGGAAGGTCCCGTCCTCGCCGTATTTCTTTTCCACCAGCAGGCTGAACTCGTCGCCGACGCGGGGATCCTTGAAGAAATCCAGATCCCAGGCGAATACCTTGGTCACTTGCTGGATGAGCGCCCCGTTCTCCCCGCGGGACATGAAGGCCTCGTAGAGATTGCTGCTCAAGGCGCCGTTGACCGACACCGTATCCGTGCGGATGGGTATATCCACCACATCGTAGACGAGCTTGGCCCGGGCCGGAATGGCGGCGGCCGGACCCTTTGAAAGGGAGGCGGCGGCAAGCGGCCCTTCGACAGGGGCTTCAGGCATGGAGAGAACATGCTTCCGATCGGAGAAGCGATCATCCAGGATGAAGGCATGCAGGGCGCGGCCCTCCCCCGTAACGCGGAAGATAACCTTGTAGGATTGGCCGGCGTAAAGCTTGAAGCGGAAGTTGTCCTTGATGCCCGAAAGCAGGGAGGAAGCCTGGGATTCGGGAAGCCCCAGGTTGCGGGCGATGGAATTGAAACTCTCGCCCACCTTGATGCGGCTCGAAAGGGTGTCGTAAGCAATTTGCGGAACTTGAGGTCGGCTTTGCGCCAGGGCGGTTTCCTTCGATTCCCGGCACCCGGTGAAAAGCATCAGGACGCCTGCGAGGATCATCAGTCTTTTCATTTTATCCCGATCCATGGCAGTCCTCCAGGCGCGGTACCCCGTTTCCGGCGCCCGATTTCTTTCGATATGATGGATTCTGATTATCCGCCCTGGTGGAAATCCGATCCGCCCGGGCCTTGGAAAATACCGGGGCTTTGTTTCCCGGTAGTATCAATATACTCCATGGCCTCAAAACGCGCCAAGCGATCCTTCCCCCTGTTTCCCGGGCGCTTCGGGACTGAATGCCCCATTTGTTGCGCTTTCGTCGGATAAATCGACATGAGTCCGAGGGGTTGCCGGATCGTCAGAGGGATTGACGGAAAGGCGACCGGGCCCTTCAGCCGCGGGCCGGACCCGCGCCGTATTCGGATTGGACGACCCGGCAAGGCACCTGGACGCGCCCCATGGTGGCAGCGATGGGCTCGTCCAGCATGGTGACGCAATTGCCCTTCAGCATTTTGGAGTCGATTTTACCGAGGGTGAAACGGAAGGACTTTGTATAGTCCCCGGTCCCGCCTTCGGTCACGACCTTTACCGTGAGACCGTAACTTCCCTGTTCCCAATAGCATTTCTGATCCAGATCGGTATACGCCGACACGCAGGCTTCCTGCTTCTTGAACTCGGCGATGAGGTCGTCGTGCTCGCCCTTGACGTCCCCGCTCGCGATCCCGGCCAAACCCGATCCGCCGCGGCGCTGCCGCCATTCCGTGATCCGCCTCTCGGTTTCGCGCCAATTGTGGTAATAGGATTGCAGGATCCCTTTGACCTGCTGGAAGGCTTCCACGTCATGGAAAACGATATTGTATTTCCGCGTATCCCCAGGCGTGACCAGGAAAGGGTGGGGCATCTCCCAAGCCTTCGCTCCCGCCAGGGGGAGGAGGAAATTGGGCTTGAAGGCGATCCAACGGAACTCGCGCTTGGCCTTGTCCCTTTCCGAAACCAGGGCGACCTCGATCGATTGCACGAACACTTCGCGGGCAAGCGGCCGAAGCACGCCGGCCAGCGCTATCAGGGGACCGTTGGCGTCGAACCCGACCTCCACCGAACCGCTTTCGTAGATTTCGACCTGGGCCTTCCCCCGCGATCGGCGCAGCAGGAACCAGATCCAGAATTGCGCAACGGCCAGGATGGAAAGGATCCACGGGCCCTTATCGATCAATGCGTCCATCAATGGTTCTCCGACATCCCTTGCCGGGCGATCAACAGGCAGGACCTGGTTTCGGCGAAGGCGATATCCAAATCGAAAAGGATGTGCGAAAGGTAGACGGAGGACTCCTTGCCGGAGGACGCGATTTCCGCGGCCGCGGCCAGGTCGCGGATGGAAAGCGCGCCGATATTGTCCGCAAGGCAGCGCAGGATATGGGAGGAGAGAGCGACCTTCTTGAGGTCCTTCGCCTTGCCCGCGTCCCACGCTTCCTGGATGCGCATGGGTCCGTCCTTGAGGAACAGATCGATGAGCTTCATCAGGAACGCTTCGGATCGTTGCTGCTTGATGCGGGTCAGTACGTCGGCGTCCAGGCACTTCGAGGACATGGTGTCTCCCCCTTGGCCCCGTATCCGGCGCCGTTCCCATTGTATCCCTAGGGGATGGTCCGGGGCAATGTCCATGCGGGCCGTCGGGCCGCGGACACGGGGTCAGGGCCCGTCCAGGGCGCAAAGTTGGGAAATCGCTTTAAGTCCGGAGGCCTTTCGGCGCCCGGACGGGCTTCCGATCAGGTTTTCCGCAGGATATTGCGCACGCGGGCGACCAGTTCGAACGGGGAGAAGGGTTTGACCAGGTAATCGTCCGCGCCCAACTGGAATCCGCGGGCGATATCCTTTTCCTTGCCCATGGCCGTGAGCAGGAGGATCGGCAGGTTCGAAGCGGCCTGGGTCGAGCGCAGGCTGGTCAGCAATTGCATTCCGTCCAGGCCGGCCAGTTTGGCGTCCAGGATGCACATCGAGTAGGCGCCGGTGGCGGCCTCCTGCAAAGCCGTTTCCCCGTCCATGACGTGCTTGATGCCGAACCCTTCGCGACCGAGCCGCGATTTGATGATGGCGGAAATGGTTTCATCCGCTTCGGCGAGAAGGATGGAACGGGGCTGGTGCGAGGGCGTGTCCTTCGAAGTGAGGACGCAGTTGCGGCCCTGGGCCTTGGCCAGGTAGAGGAAGCGGTCCGCCTCGGCGATGGCCTCTTCGACCGTCCAATTGGCGGCGATCTCGGTGACGCCGGCGGAAAAGGTGACGTGGAAGCTCCGCCCCCCGGAGGCCTGGAACTTCTGGGCCGAGAGGGCTTCCAGGGCCTTGCGCACGGCCATCCCCGCGCCTTCCATGGAGGTGTTCGGGAAAAGCGCCACGAACTCTTCCCCGCCCCATCGGGCCAGGAGATCGGATTTGCGGAGCGCGCCGATCAGGATGGCGCCCGTCCGGCGCAGGACCTCGTCCCCGGCGGCGTGGCCGAAGGTGTCGTTTATGTACTTGAAACGATCCAGATCCAGGATGGCGGCCGAAACCGGTTCGCCGCGGCGGCTGGCCATGGAAACGTTGCTCGCGAAGCCTTCGCGGAAAGCCGCGCGGTTCGGAAGGCCGGTCAGATGGTCCCGGCGGGATTCCCGCAGGTTGCCTTCGGTGCGGTAGAGCCAGGCGGAAACAGCCGCGCAGATGGTCTCCACCTCGAAGGGCTTTTCATAATAGGCGTCGGCGCCCAAGGCGAAGCATTCCGTCTTGGGCTGGGCGCCCAGCTTTGCGGAAAGGACGATGACGGGAACATTGGCGGTGGAGGGCCTCTCCTTGAGGCGGACCAGGAAATTGCGCCCGTCCGTATCGGGCAGGATCAGGTCCAACAGGATCAGGGAGACCTTCTTCTCCTCGAGCACGGCCTCGGCCTCTTTCGCCGTCGCCGCGATCAGGATTTCCCGGTTGGAGGATTCCAGGACGGTCCTGAGGAGATCCGTAATCCAGGGATCGTCGTCGATGAGGAGGATGCCGGCCTTGTCCTCCATTTCGGAAACCGCGCAGATTTCCTGGATGGTATCCAGGAGCGTTTCAAGGGCGGCGGGAAAGGCCTCGGGGCTCGAGTCCTCCAGGGCGGCGGCGGTCTCGGTGATTTCCGGGAACCCGTAGGTGGTGCCGGATCCGCGCAGGGTGTGGGCGATACGGCGGACCGATTCGATTGGCCCGGGGCTGCCGTCGAGCTCGCGACGGGCCGCCTTCAAGGCTTCGATGCGGGTCGCCAGGCCGGCCCTATACCATTTCTTTAGATCTTCCATGCTGTTTCTGGAGCGGCAGGCCGGACGGTTCGCGCCCTCGGGACGATCCGGACGGCGGAACGGATATCAACCCGTTTTTCAGGCCTCGCGCATTCCCAGGTTGCTCTTTTCGTTCTGGAGCCAGGCTTGCGCGTGGCCGACCATGTCGTCCAACTGGCAGAGCAGGGGAAGGACTATGTCCTTGGCGCCCGCTTCGGCGAACTTGTTTATCCTTCCGGCCATATCGCTTATTTCAGTAGCGCCTACGTTACCCGCGGCGACTGCGATCGACTGGACCGCGCGTCCCAGCCCGCCTAGATCCCCGGCGCGCCCGCGGTCGCAGGCGTCATCCATGCGCAAGGGCACCCTTTCCAGGAACTGGTCCACGACCTTGGCCATGAGGGCGATGCCGCCTACCCTTTCGAGACGGTCCAGCGCCACCCTGTTGAACGATCCATTCGTTGAAACCATTTGTAACCCCGTTATCGCTTTCTTGCGGACCGCGCGGACCCGATCCCATTCTAACACGTGGCTTCCGCGCTTGACCATAGGGACTCGGCGCAGAATGGGAATATCTCCCTGCCCTGGTCCGCGCGCCTCCGCCGTGGTGCAATCCGCTTGCGGATCCGGTACCGGCCAAAAAGGGAGAAGGGTACGCGCCCCGCCCCCGGAGGCTTATTTAGAAGTAAGGGAATTTCAATGGCCGAGGCAAGCATTGAAGGGCGCGTGATCGGCCCAAGCCTTTCCATTGAATGGTTGCGCCAGCGGTAAGGATCCCAAGCGCGCGAGGCCATCCCGGATCCGGGTTTGGTTTTTTTGGGTCCGCGGAGGCAAATCGGGAGATCCGGCGCCGGCACAGGCTCATAGGCAAAGAGGGAGCTTGAGCGATGTCAGGTCGATGCCATCCAAGCCGGTTTCCGCCCAATGCGCGTGGACTTCCAGTCCCTGGGCATTGGCGTCCCGCAGGGTTTGGGCGTACAGCGGATCGATTTCACCCGCCGCGCGGAAACCCTTAAGGCCGTCCCGACGCTGCACCACGAACAAGAGCACGGCCCGATCCCCCGCGGCCCTCGCCGAAAGCAATTCCCGGATATGCTTGACGCCCCGCGAGGTGACCGCATCCGGAAAGGCGCTCAATCCGTCCGTTCCGACGAGGGTTACGCTTTTCACTTCCACGAAACACCGCTCCCCGCCCCTCGACAAAAGGAAATCGAAGCGGGTCGATTCGCCATGACGGACCTCCCTGTCCATCCGATCATAGCCCGCTAGTTCCGGGACCATCCCGGCCCGGATGCCTTCCTCGGCGACGGCATTCGCCAGAACCGGATTGACGCCGATCCAGCCCGCGCCGTTGTGGACGAGTTCCAGGGTATGCCTGAGCCTCCGCGCGGGATTCAGGCTATCGCTGACCATGACGCGCCAACCCGGTTCCGCGCAGCCGAGCATGGCACCGGGATTGGCGCAGTGGACCGTCAGCTCCCCGCCGGAGTCGAGCCGGACATCGGCCAGGAAGCGTTTATAACGGCGCAAGAGCGTTCCCGGCAGCAAGGGATGGGTAAACTTCATTGGGGAACCTTCCGATTTTTAATAAAATTAACCCTTCCCCAACCAGGATAGAAACTTGGGCCTTGGCGATTCGCGATCGGCCTCCCGGCTGGGAGCCATTTTCGATTGGGACGGGGTGATCATCGATTCATCCCGCCATCATGAAGAGAGCTGGAACCGTCTCGCGCGCGAAACGGGACGCGTCCTGCCGGAGGGGCATTTCCTCAAGGGCTTCGGCATGAAAAACGAAGCCATCATCCCCGGCATCCTCGCCTGGACCCGGGACCCGGCTGAAATCCGCAGCCTTTCGCTCCGCAAGGAAGAGCTTTACAGGGATATCATCCGCGAATGGGGCATCGAACCGCTCCCCGGGATCCGCACCTTCCTTGAACGCCTGCAATCCGCGGCCATTCCGCGCGTCATCGGATCATCGACCCACCGCTTGAACATCACCGCTTCCCTGGATATCCTGGGCCTGGCCGGATTCTTCACCGCCATCGTTTCCGCGGAGGATGTCACCGCGGGTAAACCGGACCCCCAGGTTTTCCTCCTGGCCGCTGGGAAAATATCCCGCGAACCCTCCCGGTGCTGCGTTTTCGAGGACGCGCCCATGGGGATAGATGCCGCCTTGGCTGGCGGTATGAAAGCCGTGGGCGTGGCCGGAACCCACGGCAACGCGACCCTTTCCAAGGCCCACCGGGTGGTGAAGCGGCTGGATGAACTCGAGGTCCGCGACCTGGAGGCCCTCTTTGCCTGAAGCCGCGATCGAGCCCGCTTCACCTGCCGCGCAAGCGCCGCGCCCGCCGGACGTCGGCCTGCGGCTGACCCGGGAACAACGGGAGCATGTGCGGCGGGAAGTCATCCGCCGTACCGTCGAGGACCACAAGGAAATGGTCAAGCGATCCAAGGACCTGAGCCTTGAGGTGATCCTCAACGATGCCGTCTACCAGGAGCAGGATCGCCTGCGCAGGGAGAAGCCGGGGAAGGAGACCCGCAACCAGGTCCGGTTCTGGAACAAGGTGGCGCATGATTTCCACCAGGTATCGGAAGCGGAGCGCGAACGGATCCTGGAGCGGATCGCCGGCATGTACGTGGACGAGATCATGGGATACTTCAATCCGGTCATCCACAAGGTGGCCGCGAAGATCCTGCCTTGGGGCCTCAAGGCCCTGCTCAGCCGCTTCTCTCCGGCCGCGTGGCTCAAGTACCTGGGGACGCGGCTGAACCTGGAAGAGAACATCGTCATCAGCGGGCCCATCGATCATATCCGCGAACTGGCGGGACGCGCCACCCTCATCATGACGCCGACCCATGTGAGCAATCTGGACAGCGTGGTGATCGGGCTCGGACTCTACCTCAAGCGCCTCCCGCCGTTCACCTACGGCGCCGGCCTCAACCTCTTCAGCAATCCGGTCATCTCCTTCTTCATGAACAACTTGGGCGCCTATAAGGTGGACCGCCGCAAGAAGAACGGCGTCTACAAGAACGCCCTCAAGCATTACGCCACCTTGTCCATGGAGATGAGGCAGCACAACCTGTTCTTCCCGGGCGGTACGCGCAGCCGCAGCGGCGAGGTGGAACAGAAGATCAAACTGGGCCTGCTTGGATGCGGCGTGAACGTTTACGTCTCGAACCTCCAGCAGGGCAGGCCTGATCCGGACCTGTTCGTCATTCCCTGCACCCTTTCCTGCAGCCTGGTACTGGAAGCGCCCTCCCTGATCGAGGATCACCTCAAGGAAACGGGCAAGAGCCGGTATATCCGCGTGCGGGGGGACTTCAGCCGACCCATGCGCGTGCTCAAATTCTGGCGTGACCTGCAGCGGATGGAATCGCGCGTCCATATGCAGTTCGGCGAACCCCTGGACCTGTTCGGGAACCGCGTCGACCGGAACGGGATCAGCCGCGACGCCCATGGCAGGCCGGTTGACCGGACGAAATACGTGGAAACGGGCGGCAGGCCCGGACACAATCCCCAGCGCGACCAGGAATACACCCGGGAGCTGGGCCGCAGCATCCTCGCCGCCTTCCAGCGGGACAACGTGGCCATGAGCACCCACGTGTCCGCCTTCGCCGTCTTCGACCTGATGCGCAGGCGCCATCCCCAATACGACATCTATCGCATCCTGCGCACCTCGGGACCGGATCATTCCATCCCAATCCAGGACGTGCACGCCGAACTCGCCTACCTGCTGGAACGGCTACGGGAGATGGCGGCGCGGGGGGAAATCCACCTCGCCCCGGACATCAAGACCGCTACGCCCAGCGACGCCTTCGCCAAGGCGATGCACATTTTCGCGACCTTCCACGGGCAGGAAGTCCTGCGCGAAGGACCGCACGGGATCTACACGGGGAACATGAAGCTTCTCTATTACTACCGCAACCGCCTGGACCATTATGGGCTGGACCTTTCCGGACCGGGGAAAAAGGAATGAACAAGGGCATGGAAACCATAGGAATAATCGGAGGCGGCAGCTTCGGCAGCGCCCTGGCGGACATGGTCGGGACCAAGGGGCATCCCGTGCTGCATTGGTACCGGGCGGTCGAATCCGCGGAGCGCTTCAACGCCACGCGCGAGAACGCGAAATACCTGCCCGGACTCAGGCTCAGCGACAATATCACCGCGACCGGGGATCTGGAGGAGGTGGCGCGCGCTTGCAAACTCCTCATCGTTTCCGTGCCCAGCCCGCATTTCCGGGACGTGTCCCGCAAGCTCGGCGATTGGGTGGACGGCGGCCACATCCTGGTCTCCACCACCAAAGGCATCGAGGACCATTCCTTCAAGCTGATGACGGAAATACTCCGCGAAGAGACCTGCTGCCTCAAGATAGGGGCCTTGAGCGGTCCCAACCTCGCCAAGGAGATCGCCGCCAAGAAACCGAGCGGGACCGTGATCGCGAGCCGTTACGAGGAGGTCACCCAAAAGGTCCAGGAGGTCCTGTCCGGCCCTTATTTCCGCGTCTACAGCAATACCGACGTCTACGGCGTCGAACTCGGCGGGGTCCTGAAGAACGTCTATGCCATCGCCACCGGGCTGGTGGCCTCGCTCAAGATGGGCGACAATACCACCGGCATGCTCATCACCCGCGCCCTGGCGGAAATGAGCCGCTTCGCGGACAAGATGGGTTCCAATCCCCTCACCTTCCTGGGCCTGGCCGGCGTGGGCGATCTGGTCACCACCTGCACTTCCCCGCTATCCCGCAACTACCGGGTCGGCATGATGATAGGCCAGGGCTTCACCCTGGACCAGGCGGTGGAACGGATCGGAGAGGTGGCCGAAGGCATCAACACCATCCGCATCGTCAAGGAGAAGGCCGCGCGCCTGGGCATCCGAATGCATATCCTGGAAGGCCTCCATGCCCTCCTGTTCGAAGGCAAGGACCTCCCCACCGTCCTGCAACAATTGATGAACGTTCCCCAGATGGAAGACGTCGAATTCGCGTACCGGGCGGGACTCAACCCTCCGCATTGACCCAGCCCCATGAACCGGCCCAGCGATGGGCCGAAAGGAGCCCAACTTGCCGTCCCGCACCCTTCTGATCCTGAGCGTATCGGCCGGAGCCGGCCATGTGCGCGCCGCCGAGGCCTTGCGCTCCCATGCCGGCCTATCGCACCCGGATGTGAAAGCCATCCACCTGGACCTGATGGAATGGGTCCCTTCCATGTTCCGCAAAGTCTACGCTGAATCCTTCCTGTACGTCGTCGAGCGCTACCCCGAGGTCTGGGGCTACCTCTACGGCCGCACCGACAAGCCTCCGCGCGAGTTCTCAAAGATGGAGGTCCTGCGCAAGGCGGTGGAACGGCTCAATACGGTCAAGTTCATGAAGGTGCTCAAGGACCTGGACCCCGATCACGTGATCTGCACCCACTTCCTTCCGGCCCAGCTTTTGTCCCGGAAAATAGGGAAAGGGGCCTTCAAGCTTCCGGTCTGGGTCCAGGTCACCGATTTCGACGTGCATCGCCTGTGGATCCATCCCCACATGTCCGGCTATTTCGCCGCCAGCGGCGAGGTGGCGTACAGGATGGCGGCCAAAGGCGTGGACCCCGGTACCATCCAAGTTACCGGCATCCCCATCATGCCGGCTTTTCCCCCGGACCTCGACAAGGCGGCGTGCGCGCGCGAACTCGGTCTCGACCCGTCCAAACCCGTCCTGGCCCTCATGGCAGGCGGGGCCGGGGTGGGCGCGGGCACCGGCGGGGGCGGCATGGATCAGACGGCATCGCGGCTTCTGGCCATGCCGGGCGATTTCCAGGTGGTGGCCTTGGCCGGCCGCAACGAAAAGCTACTGGCCGATCTCAACCGCCTGGCCCAGGTCCATCCGGGCCGCCTCTTCCCCATGGGCTTCACGCGTACCATCGAACGGCTGATGGCCGCGGCGGACGTGGCCGTGACCAAGCCCGGTGGCCTCACTTCTTCAGAATGCCTGGCCATGGGCCTGCCCATGATCCTGGTGAACCCGATTCCCGGACAGGAGGAACGAAACGCCGATTACCTCCTGGAGAACGGCGCCGCCTTGAAGGCCTACGATGCCGCGGGCCTCGAATTCCGCGTCAAGGACCTGCTCGAAAACCCTAGGCGACTGGCCGCCCTGAAACAAAACGCCCTCGCCCTCGGCAAGCCCAAGGCCGCCGCGGCCGTACTTTCCAAGGTGCTGGGGCCCCCCGCCCCGGGCCGCGCTCCCCGGACCGGGAAACCTTCAGGCGCGAAAGCCGCCGCCGGAGCATGACCCGCTCCATCTTCGGTCCCGTCCTTGGAGCGGCATTGTCCATCCAGATTGCTTTCGCCGCGGCCCAGCCGGTAAAGGCAGGTAAGGCGGCCTCCTCCAATGCACCGCTGAACGGCAAGTATCTGGACTGCCATGTGCATACCGCAGGGCTGGGCGAAAAGGGCAGCGGTTGCTTCATCTCCAAGCCCTTGCGGGAGAGCTATAAGTTCCCCCTGTACCTGAAGGCCTTCGGGGTCTCGGAACGGGAACTGATGGAAAAAGGCGACGGCATCGTTCTCGATCGGATTTCCGCCCGCTTGGCGGAATCCAGGACGGTCGGGCTCGCCGTCATCCTGGCCTTGGACGGTGTGATGGATGCGAACGGCTCGCTCGACTCCGCCCGCACCCAGATGTACATCCCCAATGCCTTCCTGGCCGCCGAGGTCCGCAAGCATGCCAACCTGCGCTTCGGCGCCAGCGTCAATCCCCGCCGCAAGGACGCTCTGGCCGAATTGGCGCGCGTGAAGGCGGACGGGGCCTTGCTCGTCAAATGGATCCCCTCCATCATGGATATCGATCCCGCCGATTCCGCGAACATCCCCTTCTACCTGGCGATGAAGGATCTCGGACTACCCTTGTTGACGCATACGGGCACGGAAAAATCCTTCCTGGCCGCGAAGGACAGCCTGTGCGATCCCTTCCGCCTGGAACTGCCCCTTAAGCTGGGCCTGACGGTGATCGCCGCCCATGTGGGCACACCGGGGAAAAGCCATAAGCAGGAGAATGTCGAGAGGGCACTGATCATGATGGGCCGATATCCCAATCTCTACGCGGACATCTCCTCCCTCACCCAGATCAACAAGCTGGGGTACCTGAAGCGGATCCTGCCGCGGGGGGAAGCGAAGGGCCGTCTGATCTACGGTACCGATTTCCCCCTCATCGAGACCGCCCTGGTCTCGCCGTATTACCAGACCATGCGCGCGTCCTTTTCGCGCCTCCGCCAGGCGGCGAGGGAATCCAACCCCTGGGACAGGGACGTCGCCCTGAAGAAGGCTTTGGGGATGCCGGAGGATGTCTTCGCGCGTTCGGCCGGGCTGCTCCTGCCCGGAACGGAATGATCCTGCGGAAGGATCGGATCAGTTGGTGACTTTGCGCTCGATCCAATTGTCGCTTGCGGCCCGCTCCGGATTGCGTCCGTAAAGGCCCACCAATTCGCCTCGATCCAGGACATGGCCTTGCATGGCCTTGTCCAATTGCGCCTTGGTCGCCCGCAAGGGCAGGTCGAGCTTGATGTCCAGGGCGTAGAGACGGAACATGTATCGATGCACGCCCCAACGCGGGCAGGGACCGGCCCATGCCGGCAATTCATAATCCGTATCCCCTTCCACGGAGCCGTCCGGTACGCTGTTCTCGCTGATCACGCGGGTGGCCGGTTCCATGTTCCACACGGTCCAATGCACCCAATCCCCCACCAGAGCGTCCGGATCCTCCATGATCAGGACCAGGCTGCGCGCTTTGCTGGAGACTCCCTTGATATGGAAGGGCGGGCTGATATTCTCTCCGTCGCAGGTGTATTTGTCGGGGATGTAGCCGTTCTCCAGGAAGGCCGGACTGTAGATCTGGAGTCCCCAGGATTTACCGAATATGGGGTCATGCGAGCGGTCTCCGTAAGGCCAGGCGGCCGGAGCCATCCCAATCAGGCAAACGAAAAAGGCGGACGACTTCATGTCCCCTCCCGGTATCAGTTCTCCGGAGTGCGCATAATTAGAATACCGCATTTCGGGGAAGGGCCGCAAGGATTGCAAGGCGGAATTTTGGGGTACGAGCGGAACTCGCGGGCCCGGTATCGGGGATTGAGGCGGGGATCCCGGGGTTACCCCGCCGGTCGAAGCCAATTCCCGGCCCGGGCACCTTCCGGACGCCACCCTGCAGGCCAGGCCGGGCTTGGGGCCCAGGCCGGCGCATTTCGGCGCGTCAGGTCCTGATTCCGGAAACGGGAATCCTACCGTCCTGGTGTTTTCACCAGGTATAGCGGATCGTATAGGTTACGTTCTTCTCCTTGTCCGCCGCGATCTTCAACGGGAACCGGATGGTGGTCTGATCGACCTTTTCGAAGGGAACGCTCGTCTTGGTGATCTCCCATTGGCTCCAACGCCAGGGATGCTCGTAGACCATCACCTCGGCCGCGTCCTTCTTATGGTTCCGCACCTTGATCTCGATGGTCTCCTCCACCACGCGCCCGGCGGAAAGGCTGCGGAAATCGGCCTGGGCGCGCGAGCCGACCACGTCGAAGGCGTTGCCCATGTAGAGGCGGACCTCTTCATCCTTGGGGGTATGATCGAGTTGATCCTCGCCCACGAATTGCTCGCGTCCGTCATCGTCCTTCTTGTACATACGCACCTTGCCTTTGGGCAGGGCCATGCCCAACCCGGACTTCTCGTCGTTCCGGAAGGCGACATAGACGCCCACCTTGGTGTTGGATTGCTCCCCGAAATTGCCCTGCCCCCGGTAGTTCACGTTGTTGACCCAATACCGCCATCCCTGATCCATGCCGTCGTATATGAGCAGCTTTTTCGCCACGGCGTTGGTCGCGTTCACGAGCTCGATCTGCTTGCTCTCGTTGTCGGCCACGTCGGTGCGGCGCTGCAGGCTGTAGATCTTGTATTCGAAGAGATCCTTCTGCTGGAATTGCGGCGCGGGGGCCGCCGCGTCCTTCATCATGGTGCGCATCCCCCCGGCCTGTTCGTATTCCTGCCGCACGATATTGACGTCGCCGGCCACCAGCTTGAGGCCCGCGTTCCTGAATCCCGTCCCGGAATTGTTCACCAGGGTGACCCAGCCCGTAAGGTCGAGATGATCATCGGTCTTGTTGAGCAAGGCGACGTAGTCGCAGCTCCAGGAGATATTGTTCGCCAGATAACTGATTTCGGCGCGCTGTTCGCCGTCCTTGGCCGAAGTGAGCAGCCATTCCAACTGCGGCTTCAGGATGAGGCCTTCCGGCAGGCTGGGCAAGACGAGCCTTCCCGCGGGATTCAATTCGATCTTGCCGGCTATCTCAGCGACCATCCCGGGATTGCCGTTGCCTTCCTGGGCCCCGTATTGTTCCGGATTGCCGCCAACGGAAAGGATGCGGCCCGTAACGGGGTACTCCCTTTTCTTGTCCGGGTCGAAGCGGAGGAACTCAACCTGCTTGCCGAGGTATTTCTCCAGGAGCTTCCGTTGATTCACCAGATCATACTGGTAGTTCTGTTCGATCACGCGCACCCCCGCGGGATCGGTCAGGCTGGAGAAATGCAGGGAGGTGGGATCGATGGTGGCGGGGATGTCCGGGACCTGGATCCGGTTCGCGCCCTTCGCCAAGCCGATGACCCGCTCCTCGCGCACCAGGGACATGCCCGCATTGTATACGGTCAGATCCACGGTCTTCCTGTCGCTCGCCTGTTTCGCGGCCAAGCCGGCCTTGGAAACCGGGGCCTCGCTTTTTTCCGCAGCCCAGGCTTTTCCGCCGGAAAAGGCGCAAATGGAATGCAGGACGCATGCGGCCAGGCAAGCGCGAAGAGTGGAGTGGGATGCAGAGAGGTCTTTCATCTATATGCGCCTTTCAATACCGGGACGTCCCGGGGAAAATACAAGCTTCCGGCTAAACCGGTCCGGATATCGGCGGCCGGGCGCTCAGGATGACACCGGGACCGCATGGAAGGACAGGACCGGCATCTGGCGCTCCATGTCCATCGGCAAGGTATCCGGGTTTTCCCCATGGCCGCAGCTTATGCGCACCGTCCCCCGGGGAGTCCTGGCCAGGAAGAGTTTCACGGAATCACGCTGGAAATACAGGATTTTATCGATGGGGACCGGGCCATCGGCATCCTCCGCCAGGAAAGGCATGGCCTTGGGATCATGCGTGTCCAGCCGGCTGGTTACGGGCGAGAAGCGCAGGCGCACCACCTGAGTCCCGTCCATGGCGATCTCGGCCAGATCGGGAGGCCGCCATTCCGGGGCCCCATGGGAAAGGCCCCGGTTCCCGGCGGCCCCCGGTTCTCCGACATGATAGACGGCTCCCAAGGCGCAAGCCGCCAAGCGGGCCCCCAAGGTCATGTTCCCCGCCGTTCCGATATGGATGGTATCGTCCAAGGCCAGGTCCAGGGCCGGGACCGCGAATACGCGCGCATCCCGCAAAGCCGCCTGGCGTTGGGCCTCCCGGACCCGGGACCATTCCCGATCCTCTTCGCCGGGGCGTTCCGAACGGTAACGCGCGAGTTGCACGGTAAGGATCGGGAGCTCCGGATCCTTGAGGGCCGAGCGCCATCCTTTCACGCAAGCGAGGAACCGATCGAGATAATCGTCCGCCCTGCCCGGTTCCGCATCCGTCTCCCCTTGGTACCAGACCATGCCCTTGACGCGCCCGCCCGCGAGGTCCACCATGGCCTTGAGATTGGCGAACAAGGGACCTGAGTCCGGATGCCAGTCCTGCAAGGGTGAACCGCCGAGGGCGGTGGGCAGCAAGGCGATGGGATGGCGCAATTCCCGCTTCAGGGCGCGGGCGAAATGCAGGAAGGGCGAATGGCCGGTATTATAGGTTTCGCGCGCGGCGGGGAATACGGTTGAGGAAGCGTCGCTGAGGGGATGCGCGGCCAGGGTCCAGGCCCCATGGTGGCGCAACATATGCAAACCGAGTTCGGGAGGATCATCGTAAGGGCCGCGACCGTATCCGGAGGCATTGCTTTGCCCCGCGATGATCCACAAATCCCCGACCCCCAGGAAATGGCGCATGTCCCCGCGCAGGGACCATTCCCCCAGTTTGTTGCCTTTGGGATTGAAGCGCGTTTCCAGGCGATAAGGACCGCCCGCGGGAACCCATCCGAGTTCGCCACGCCAAGAGCCATCCGCATCCGTTTCGGCAGCGCGCCAATTCAACGCCGCGGTCACGGGTACGCCGGAATCCTCGCGCACCAGCCGGATCTCGACCATGCCTCCGGATGCGCCCAGCAGTCCCATCGATTCCTTGGGGGCCCAGCGGCCCGAGAGCGCGATGGTCGCCGTCCCAGAGGGGCCCTGCTGGAGGATCTGCCAATCGGACGGACCTTCCGCGATGAGCGCGCCCCAGGGCTTTCCGTCCATCCCGTGTCCAGCGGGTCCTGCCGTGTCGCTCATACGCGCTAATCTAGGAAGTTCGGCCTGCGCTATCTATTTTGAATCTGCATGTTACTGCACTACGATATACGGGTATCCGGCAAGGTCCAGGGAGTCTTTTTCCGGGCCTCGGCACGCGCCGAAGCCAATCGCCTGGGTTTGGATGGATTCGTCCGCAACGAAGAAGACGGCTGCGTTTTCGCCGAAGCCGAAGGCGATCGGGCCAAGCTGGATGAATTCCTGGCCTGGTGCCGCCAGGGTCCGCCGCATGCGCGGGTGGAAGGCGTCGAAGCCGCTCCGGGAGAAGTGCGCGGTTATAAGGGTTTCCACGTCCGCTGAGATCCCGGCTTCCGGACCAAGGCCTTCCGGCCTGTCCGCACTCCTCCTTATTCCTCCCCGGTTTATTCCTCTCCGGTTTATTCCTCTCCGGTTTATTCCTCTCCGGTGACTTCCAGGCCCCACTCCTCCAATAGCCGGCGCACCCTTTCATGGATGGGCTCACCCTCCCCGGGGGCCGCCGAAGCCGCCAGGATGCGCATCTCCGGCCGCACCTGACCCAGGCGTTCGAGCAATTCCGAGGGCAGGCGGGCCAGCATATCCTTGTCGGCCAGGAACAAGCCGATTAGGCCCACATGCCATTGGCAGATGATCAAGGCTTCGGCGAAATTGCGCGACTCCAGTACCTGCATGCCCTCCACGCGCAACAGGGCGGCGATACCCGTGCGCAAGGTCCCGTCCGGGACGAGAAGGAGGATGGCTCGATCGGTTTTGCGCGGTTGTTCAACGGGGGCCGGCGCCGGGCGACGCAGCATTTCCTTCAGGCGGTTGATCAACATTTCCGGCGTGAAGGGCTTGGCCAGGAAATCCGCCTTCTCCTCCAGCACCTCGCCCTGGACGACCGCGTCGGCGGGGTAACCGGAAATGTAAATCACCCCGATTCCGGGACGCATGCGGCGCATGGACTGGGCCAATTCGCATCCGCCCATGTAGGGGGGCATGTTCAGATCCGTGATGAGCGCGCTGATGGCGCCGGGGTGGTGCTCGCCCAGGAGGACGGCTTCCACGCCGTTCTTGGCGGTCAGCACCTGGTAGCCCTGGTTCTCCAGCACGTGCCGGGCGAAGTCCCGGATATGCGCTTCGTCGTCTACCACCAGGATGGTGTGGCTTAGGCTTTCCATGGGCGCCGGCCTTTCAACCCCGTTCGGGGTTAACTTAAACTAAAAGATTGGATCGGGAGGTGCCAGGAAATTTGACGGATCCGGCGCGGAGGAACGGGACCGGCTAAGCGACTCCGCTGGCCTGCCGCCTGCGCCGCCGCAGCATGGAAGCGAGGAAGCCCTTGCGCGCGGAAAGCTCGTAGATGGCGAGCGTGATCAAAGCGACCGCGAACGGCATCACGTAGTAGACCAGCCGGTAGGCGAGCAGGCCGCCCAAAACGGGGTAATCCGGAAGTGCCGGAGTGAGGAGGGCGACCGCGGTGCCTTCGAATACCCCCAGGCTTCCGGGTACCGGTACGAACATCACCACGAATTTGATGGCCATGAAAGTCCCCAGGAAGGATAACGGCCCATGGAAACCGGCGGCATGCAAGGCGTCGGCGGGAAGCAGGTAATACAGGGTGCACGAAGCGAACGCCAGGTGCAGGCAGGACACCGCCATTTGCAGAATGAGCAGGGTTTGGGCAGGACGGACCAAGCGCACCTTACCCAGGCGCAAGGTATTGCCGCGCGATAGGCCGTTCCATACGAGCAGCAGGATGGGAGGCAAAATCAGCAGTCCTCCCAAAAGGCGGGGCGGCAAGGGCAGGGAAATGGAATCGGGCAGGTGGACGGGATCGATCAACTGCGTCAGTCCCGCGAAAAGGAAAAGGCCGTTGCAGAAGGCCAGTTTCGCCAGGGCGATCACTTGGGCGATTTCCAGGGCGGAGTAATTCCACGCCAGGTAGAACCGGTAACGCAGGGAGGTTCCCGTCAATAGGGAGAATCCGATATTGTTGGTGAAGGCATTGCCGATGAAAGCCGCCAGCATCGCCCTGGCAGGCGAAATGCCCAATCGAACCGAGACCGCGGAGAGGTAGTCGTAGAAAGTCTGGGTTGCGTAACTCAGGGCGACGAAAATCACGGCAATCGCCAGCCTGTATTCCGGGATCTGCCCAAGGCGCAGAACGACCTCGGCCATATCGTAATGGCGCAGGGTCTTTCCGAAAACCCAGACGGCCAGGGCCAGAAGGAGGATCCCCAGGACCGTTCCGCCCCAGGACAGGTATTTCGCCGCCTTGCCCGGGACCTTGGGCGATGCGGGGTCGAGCGAGGCCGGCGCTTCCTTACGGGAAACGGACCGTCCCCCACTCTTTTTCCGGATTCTACCCAAGGTACGCTCCCGCCCCCAACCGGGACGAATTCCATGATTCCCAAAGGAAAAGGACTTGGGAACAAGATAGGTTTGCTGGGGCCGGAGGCAACCCCGGTTGGCTTTCCGACAGGGGGGGCAAGGCCGGATAACCGTTGAAAAGGTCGATTAAGTGCGGAATCACCGTTTTACGAACTTGACCCACTCATCGGAGGATTGATCATCCTGATCCAGCAGGTCGAAAGACATGGTCGTGACGCCTCGGATTAGCCTGCGACTGGAGCGATCGGCCTTTTCCGTCTGCCAATCCTCATTCGAGCAATCCGGACGATGGCGGATTTCGGCGAGGTGGAATTCGATGGATCCGTTATCGCAGGACCAGTCCCCCTTGTATTCCATCAGGAAGCAACTTCCCTGGAACTTCTTCTTGGAATAGGTGCCGTTCTGATTCAGGCTCAACTTGACGGAAAGTCCGGAATCGAGCACGGTCGCGGTATACACCCCATAGCTCAGTACATTGTCCGGCGTGCCGAAATTGCCCGTGCGGGACGGTTGCCTGGCGCAACCCGCCAGAAAAAGGGAGAGGGCGGCGAATGCCCAGAGTATCCGGCGGGCGGCCATGGGATTCCGGAAGAGTTTCATGGGGTACCTCAGCGTTAGTGCTCTGGAAAAGGTAACAATTCGCCGGACTACCGCTTTTTACGCTGCTGCCGGTGTTCCCGCATCCAGATCTTGATGACTTCGCCGATGGCGCTGTAGTCGGGCACGTCTGGCTTGATCTCTTTCGCGAGTAACCTGGCCGCGTCCTTGGCTCCCGCCACGAAGCCGCGGGCCGCGTCATGGGTCGGCGCGAGCGCCTCCATCATGCTCATGGCCAAGGTGCGCACCTGCGCATTGGGGGATTCCCAGAATCCCAGGGCCATCTTGTAGGTAATCGCGGGAGACTGCACGGAAGCGAGGATCTCACCCGCTTCGCGGATATGGTCAGCGGGGTATTTGCCGCTTTCGAGGCGGCGGACCAATTCGTCGATATCTTGCTGGGGAGGTTGTTCAGTCATACCCCTCCATTTTAAGGGGTGGAAGCCTCCGACGCAATCGGCGGAAGCGTGCGACTGGGCCATTGCATCATGTCGGAATGGAAAAGGCCGTCACCGCGGGCCATGACCGCGGGCGGAGGGAAACGCCACGGCGGGTCGTCAGCCCCAACTGACGATGTTCTGATCCGCCACGTATCCGCACTTCTCGCATTGGGGATTGTGTACGGAAATGGGGCTGTTTTCGCAATGCGGGCAGACGTTGGTGTCCAGGAGGAGCTTGATCTCCTTCCCCATCCGATATCCGCATTCACGGCATTCACGGATGCGGGACTTGAAGCTCCAGCGGGACCAGCAATTGGGGCAATGATCGTGGGGCACCTTCATCAACTCGCCGTCGACGATGTACTTCGCGGCCGAGGATTCGCTCGTCGAGAGGTACGGACGGTCCCCGTCCATGCACGTAATGCCGCCGTCGGTGGTCTTCAGGGACTTATCGCGGTTCTCGTCGAAGACCTCGACGGAGAAATTGACCGTGATGGAATATCCCTTGGGAAGATTCGCCGAAATCTCCTTCAGCTTGTCTTCGACCTTGGTCAGCCTCTGTTCGCGGTATAAGCGCTGCAGCTCCGTGAAGAGCAGGTCGGCCAATTCATGCGTCAGGTCGTAGGTCTGCACATCCATCTTTCACCTCGGTACGAATAAACAATGGAAGAAAAATAACTTCCCAGCCATCCATGAAGTTAGGATAAAATGAATCCGATTGCAGGGATCACACCGCGGCTATCGCACGCGAATACCGTCAAAAGCGGAAAGGACGGAAAGCGGGATTTACGCCTTTTGCGGTTCTTGGATCTTGAGCGGCGCGGGCAAACCCAAATTCATGAAACGTCTGCGTTAATAGGCGAATTCGACGACCACGATTTGCGAATCCGTCCCGACCCGCAGGGGCGGGCCCCAGAAGCCGGTTCCCGTATTCACGATGAGATCCGTATCCGACCCAAGCCGGTATTTCCCGCCCAGGTATTTGTACGCGAGGCGCACCACCGCGCGAAACGGAAATACCTGTCCCGCATGGGTATGGCCGCTGAAGATCAGATCGATGCGCTTGGCCGCCGCGGGTTCCAATTCCTTCGGCTGGTGCGCGAGGAGAATGGATGGTTTATCGTCACGGATATCACGCAATGCCTTCCCCAGGTCGCAGGCGACTCCCAACGCGGTGAAGCGGTTGGCCGTCTGGTCATGGATCCCGGCGATCTGGATGCCTCCCGAAGTGACCCTGGCCTCATTGTCCAGGACGGGAATACCCGCCGCCGACATCATGTCCAGGAAACGCTGGAGCCCGGAATAGAATTCATGGTTGCCGCTCACGGCGTATGTCCCTTGGGAGGTTTTCAGACCAGCCAGGATCGCGGACGCCTCGGCGTCCGATGGGAACTCGGGATCGAACAGGTCTCCCGTGATGAAGACCAGATCCGGCTTGAGCAGGTTGATGCGTTCCACCTGGGCGGCCAGGAAACCGGTTCCCAGGGTGAGTCCCAAATGCACGTCCGAGATCTGGACGATGCGGACGGCCTTTCCCATGCGATATCGACCGGAACGATCCACGGCGAACCGGACCTCCTTGGGCCCGCGAAGGGCGTGGATGATCCCCCAGAGGACCATGGCCAGGACCGCAAGGGCGGTGGCGAGGATCCACGGAACCGGATCCAGGGCCGCATCGAGGCCGGCAAGCCTGGAAAGGCGACGGACTAGGAACGAGACCAGGAACCAGAAGCTGAGCAGAAAGACCGTTCCCATCCAGACGGCGCCGATCCAATAGAAGGCGCGCAAGGCCGGATGGCTCCATTTGAGGGTGAACAGGCGCGAAAGGGGGAAGACCAGGGCCAGGGTCCATAGGGCGGCCGTCAAAAAGCCGCGGTCCAATCCGATCGCCGCCAGGTTCACATAGGCGTAATAATGCATGGCGACCCAGGTGCCTATGACGCTGAGCAGGAAGGATAGGAGTCCAAAGGTCATCGGCGGTTCGCCTCCTATGCGGATTCTTATGGAAAGGGTCAGCCCCAGCGCAACAGGGCCCGGGCGGCCAGCGCCTTGGCCAGGGCCGATTCGACTGAATCGCCGAGCACGGTGAAATGCCCCATCTTCCGTTTTGCGACGGCCTGGGTCTTCCCGTAAAGGTGGAGGACCAGATTCGCCTCCCGCATGGCTTCGTCCGCTCCGAACAGGGTATTGCCCTTGCCGTCCCCCAGGATGTTGATCATGACGGAAGGCTTCAGGACTTCCGTGGAACCAAGGGGCAGACCGCAGATGGCCCGCACCTGCTGTTCGAACTGCGAACATACGCACGCATCCAAGGTATAGTGCCCGGAGTTGTGCGGCCTCGGGGCGATTTCATTCACCAGGACCTGGTCTCCTTCGATCAGGAAGAGCTCTACGCAATAGGACCCGACGATGCCCAAGGCGTCGCCAACGGACTTCGCGACCGAGCGGGCCCGTTCGGCGGCGGTGGCGGAAATGCGCGCGGGAACGATCCCGGTATCCAGGATGTTGTCGACATGGATGTTTTCGGAGACCGGGAATGCAGTCGCCTTGCCGTCGATGCCGCGGCAGGCCACCACGCTCAGCTCCTTGAGGAACGGGACCTTGCGCTCCCAGATGAGGGGATGATCGCCATGCAGCTTGCGGAAGGCGGCCAAGGCGCCGGCCTCGTCGGAAACAACGGCCTGGCCCTTGCCGTCATAACCGCCCCGGACGGTCTTGATCACGGCGGGCAGCCCCACGGTGCGCGCGGCTTCCATGAGATCCGCTTCCGAGTCCACGGCCATGAAGGCGGTGACGCCAAGCCCCGAGTCCCTGAGGAAATTCTTTTCCAACAAGCGGTCCTGTGAGATGCGCAGCACGCGGCTGCCCGGATGCACGTCCTTGCCCAGGCCTTCCAGGAATTCAACGGCACCTGCGTCGATGTTCTCGAATTCGTAGGTGATCACGTCGCATTCCTCGGCGAGGCGCCGGAGCGCGCCGGGATCGGAATACCCGGCTTCGATCTGGACATCGGCGACCTGGCCGCACGGGGAATCCGGGGAAGGCTCGAGGGTAACGACCCGGTAGCCCATGCGTTTGGCTTCGAGGGCGAACATGCGCCCCAGTTGGCCACCGCCCAAGATGCCCAGGGTGGCCCCGGGAAGCACGGTCCGCATGGCTCAGGCCTCCGGGATCTTCATGGCGCGCACGTCCCGATCCAGGGAGGCGCGGTGCTTGTCGACCGCGGCGGCGATGGCCGGATATTTGATGGCGAGGATGCGCGCGGCCATCAGGCCGGCGTTGCGGGCGTTGCCGATGGCCATGGTGGCCACGGGGATGCCGGCCGGCATCTGGGCGATGGAAAGCAGGGAATCCATCCCGTTCAGATGCTTGGAAGTGACGGGAACCCCGATTACGGGAAGCGAGGTCAGGGAAGCGGTCATTCCCGGCAGATGGGCCGCGCCGCCCGCGCCCGCGATGATCACCTCGATGCCGCGGCCGCTCGCTGCCTGGGCGTATTCCACCATGAGCTCCGGGGTCCTATGGGCCGAAACGACCTTGGATTCGAAGGGAATGGCGAAATCCTCGAGGATCTTGGCCGCATCCTTCATGGTCTCCCAATCGGAAATGCTGCCCATGATCACCCCGACCAGGGGTTTTCCGCCCGAGAAGGCGCGGGACTTGGATCGCTTGTCGGTTTTGGCCATCATTCCGCCTTGTCTCGGGTCCCGTTCAATTTCCGGACTGGGCGTCCGAGCCCCCGACCAGGGAGTCGCGTTTTCCCGGCTCGCCCGGTTCGCCGTAACCCATACCCTGGGTATCGGGCGGAGGAAAGGTCTGCCTCCCCGCCCTGTCCCATTCGCGCACCGTGCCTTTGACCAGCACTCCGGCCTGGAAGGACCGTTCTTGCCAGAGGCGGCCGTTCTCGTGCCACCAGGTGGCCAGGCCCTCCAGCTTTCCATCGCTATAGTTCGCTTCGAACTTCTTTTTCCCGTCGGCGTACCATTCGCGCCAGACCCCATGGGTCAGGCCGTCCCGGAACACGGTCTGCCATTGCTTCTGGCCGTTCTGGTACCAGACCGTGGCATAGCCGTTCTTTTTGCCTTCCTTATAGGTGGCCTCGTAGGATTTGCGCCCATCCGCGTAGTAGTAGATGACGGGTCCGTTTTCCTTGCCATCCTGCCAGGGGATCTCCCCCTTTTTGGAGCCGCTATTGAAGAATTCCTCGTCGAGCCCATCCCGGACCTCGTGCTTTTTGTCGTCCAGGTAATAGGAATAGGTTTCCTTAAGCTTCCCGTCCGGAAACCGGACTTCTTTTTTGTGGGTCTCGGGAGAAGCGGCAGCGGTAGCCGGGGAGGCGGAAACGGCCAGCATGGAAATCATCAGGCCGAGGGCCTTCAAGGCTCGGCTGATTAGCAGCTTGGGAATGCGGGAAGGCCGGGAGAAGGCGGGTTGATCCATAAAACCGGCCTCAAATATAGCTTTTTCCGGAACGCCATCAGGGAACCGGGCAGGAAAAACCGGGAGGGGCATGCCGATCCGGCCTTCCTGTTTTCCCCAGGGCATCGGTGCGATCTTCTTCTCCGGACTTTTTCGCGGAACCAGGCGCACCTGGGGCGGTCCCAAAGGGAAGCAGGCTGACCGGAGAACGGACCTGTTGGAAAACCCAAGGAACCAGTTCAGGGGTTTTACCGGCGGGAACCCAGGAGGCATGGTTGATGCCGAGAGCCTTTGGGTACTCCGTGTATTTGACCGAGCTGCCCGCCGCTTTCAGGGCCGCCACCATTTCCCTGGTGCCCGCCACAGGGACCGTGCCGTCGTCTTCCGCATGGAAGGTCCAGATGGGAAGCTTGGCGATGTCCGGGGCTTTCCGGGGATCGGCTCCTCCGCAAACCGGCACCGCAGCGGCGAACCTCGTAGGATATTTCATCGCCAGGAACCAGGTCCCGTACCCGCCCATGGATATGCCGGAAAGGTAGACCCTGTCCCGATCGATATTGAATTCCTTCTCCAGGGAATCCAGGATGCCCACCACGGATTTCATGGGCTCGCTGATGGTGATCTTGTCCAGTTCGTACGAGCCCTTCGCCCATGGGGTGTTCACCCATTGGCTGTCCTTTGGGCATTGGGGCGCCACCACGAAACAGGGATGGGCGTTCTGGATCGAATCCGAGGCCCACATGCGGTTGAAGTCATGGTACAGTTGCAGGGAATCGTCGCTGCCCCGCTCCCCCGCGCCGTGCAGGGTCAGCATCAGGGGATATTTCCTCCCGGCCTGATAATTCTTGGGGACGAAGAGCCGGTAAACGATGGTTTTTCCCGCGCCCATTTTTTGGCTTCGCGCCTGGAAAGCGGAGACATCCACGGCATGCGACGATCCGGGCCCTCCGACCATCAAGAACGACCATGCCAGAAGCAGTCCAATTCGACCCACGTTTCCCCCCACCGAACCACGTTTTCCTCCCATAATCTAACGGTTCCCGTCCATTCTGCAAGGGCGTTTCGCGATGACGGTCCCGACCGGACGCGGATCGGAATGGAAATGAAAAGGCCGGCCCCGGGTGGGGCCGGCCTCCAAGAAACGGTTTGGAAATCCTTACCTTGGCCTTGATGGGCTCAGGGCGCGGAAGGCAGGGAAAGGCGCTGCGCCGAGGCTCCCTGCTTAAGGACCAGGAAGCGGGCGCCGGAGGCGGAACCGTTCAAGGCGGCGCGGACGGAACCGGCCGGGATCGCGATATCGCTCACCAAGGCGCCGCGGATATCATAGAGCGAAAGCCGCCCTGCCGAAGCGGAAGCGGGGAACTCCAAGGCCAGGCCGTTGCCGTTCTTTACAAGGCGGAGCTTGTAAGCGCCATTGCCGATGCTGAAGATGCCCGTGGCCTTCTTCAAGGTCACGTTGAGGAAGCTCGCCGCTCCGGACAAGGTTACCGGCGCGGTGAATTCAGCATACCCGTTCATGGTGACCGTGACCGTACCGCCGGCGATGGCGCTGGGAATGCCGCTGAAGGAATAGTCGCCCGTGGCGGATGACGTCGCGGACAAGGTGATGCCGTTTGCGCCGCTGGTTTCAAGGATGACCTTGGCCCCTGCGACGGCCTTGCCGTCCGCGTCCCGGACCAGGCCGGAAAGCGCCTTGGAATTCTGGGCGGTGGCGCGGGCCAGGTAGATGTATCCCGTGTCCTTCTCACTGGCGGTCACGGTGCGGGCGGCTACCTTGCTCACGAACCCGAGGAGATTGGCGGAAACGGAATAGCTGCCTGCGATGACGCTCGGGAAGGTCACCCAGCCCTTGGCGTCCGTGGTACCGGTATAGATTTCGCCGCTGGGGGCGTTCAGCGAGGCCGCCACTTCGGCGCCGGCCAGGGCCGCGTTACCGGTCGAATCGAGTCCGACGAATACGCTCATGACACCCTTTGCGATCTTGACCAGGGCCACGTTGACGGTGTCCGTCTGGCTGGCGGCGAGGACGATATTCGCCGAAGTGGCATTGGTGAAGTCGGTCTTCGAAACCAGCAGTGAGTAAGGGAAGGTCGAGCCGGAAGCGGCCAGGCTGGAGAAGGTGAACGCGCCTTCGCCGTTGGTCTGGACGGTGTCCATGGCCTGCCAGATCAGGGTCGCGCCGCTGGTTACGCGCTTGCGCAAGACTACCGTTGCGCCGGAAATGGCTTCCTTGGAAGCCGCATCCGTGACCTTGCCGACGATGGCGGAATTGGGCTTGGGCAGCTTCTTGAGCGACAGGGGAGCGCTTACGGTATCCTTGCCGACCACGGTCACGTTGCTGTTGCTGGCGTTGGCATAGCCTTCGGCGCTTGCCACGACGATGTAGCCCGTGGAAGCGGGAACCGCGGAGAAGGAGTAGCGACCCTCCCCATCGGTGAGAACGGTGTCGATGGGCGTCGGTCCGCCGCGGCCCGCCGGATGCGACAGGATTACGGTCGCGTTCTTGATGGCTTCCTTGGTGGAGTCATCCTTGATGGTGCCGACGATCATTCCGGTCGAGACGCCTCCCGTGGAAGGAAGAAGGGAGATGTTGAGGGTGTACGAACCGTTCTTGGTAGCGGCGTTCACGTTGCCCGTGCTCGGCTGGAATCCGGTCATCGACGCAACCATGCTGTGGAACCCGACGGAAACGCTATCGAAGGAGTAGACGCCTTTGGCATCCGTCGTGGTGGTATCCGCGGAAGTCCCGCCGTCGAAGGTGGTGATGATTACCCGGGCCCCGGCGATGGGATCTCCGGAAGAACGGTTGGTGACCGTGCCGGTAACGATGGCCGCTTGGACCGCGAAGGCCGGAAGCAGGAAGGCGGAAAACAATAGCGAGCGAATGGTTCTTTTCATGGAATCCCCTAGGTTGAAATGGTAAGGACCGCTCATATCCCCTGGCGGCCGCATTCAATCAGGCATAAAGGTATCCGACGAAAGGTCGTGTCGGAACCCACCCCACCCCATGATTGAATGGGTTTTTTGGGGTCCGCATTCCCGCTTTTACGCGATTCCGTACCTTTAGGTACATTATGTGCAGCAGTGTACGTGAGGACAAGGAGGCTGGCCCTGGAATACATCGAAACCACAATGCCCAAGCGGAAAAACATCGCCTTGGTCGCGCATGATCATAAGAAGGCGGAACTGGTGGAATGGGCCAAGCGCCATCGGGAAGCCTTGGCGGTCCACCAATTGATGGCCACGGGAACGACCGGCTCCCTGATCGAAAAGGAAACCAAACTGCAGGTCGAGAAGATGAGGAGCGGGCCCCTGGGCGGCGATTTGGAGATCGGAGCCTTGATATCCGAAGGCAAGGTCGATGTCCTCATTTTTTTCTGGGACCCGCTGGCCGCGCAACCGCACGACCCGGACGTGCGCGCCTTGTTGCGCATCGCCGTGGTGTGGAACATCCCCGTGGTCAGCAATATGGCCTCGGCGGATTTCCTTTTCTCGTCCCCGTACATGAACGGGGAATACCCGAGGCAGGTGCCGGACTACGAGGAAAGGAAGCGCAAGGATTGGCCGCTCAGGGGCGGCTGAGAGGAGCCGGAATCAGGCGTAGACGCTGAGACCCGATCCCGTCCTGGATGGGACCCGGGAATAGGCGCGCCTGGGGTCGCGGCCGCCGTCGGGCTGGGACGTGCGGTTTCCGTCCACCGGGCCCCCGGTCCCGCCCGCTTCTCCACCCTGGTTCATTTCCTTTTGGGCCTGCATGGCCATCTGGGCCGCGGCCGCGGCGACCGCCCGGTCCTGGCCGGAAGGATCCGCCGGGGCCAAAGCCGCGCGCTGCACAGTCTGCGCCTTCTGAAGGGTGGCTTGCGGGTCTCCCCGTACCGGGCTCACGTCGATATCCACATGGCCGCCCACGGCGTACTTCCTGCCGTCCGGACCCGTCTGATATTCATATCCGGCGCCGCCCTTGGCGAACCCGCCCGCATTGGCGGAATGCGCGGCTTCATGGGCCTTCACCTCGCGGTCGCGTTTCTCCAGGTCAACGACCTGGCTTTTCTCATCCTCGCTTAGCGGCTTGCCATCGGAGGACTTGGAACCGGGCGCCCCTTCGGACGCCGCGGCATCCATGGAACCGGACTCTTTCCGCGCGGCCGCCGCCGATATCCCGTCCCGGGCCCGCTTGGACAATTCCAGCTTCGCGGAAGCCTGCTCGAACTTGGGTGCGAAGCAGGAACAGTTGTTCTTATGGTCGCAGGGAGCTTCGGGAGCCTTCTTGTAAACGGGAATGCGCTCGGAGCCGGGAAGCACCACTCCATGGGTCGAGAAAACCGAGGCTATCTGCGAGAACATCGAGGACTGCACCAAGCCGATTATAAGGGCCGGCGCCGATCCGCCGCAAGCCTTCGGTTGGCTTGGACTTTTGGGGTTTTGCTATCTTTCGGCCATGCTAGTATCCAAATACCTCCTGAAAACCCTCCGTGAATCCCCTTCCGGCGCCGAATTGCCGAGCCACATCTTCCTGTTGCGCGGCGGCTACGTCAAGCAATTGGCCTCCGGCCTGTATTCGATCCTGCCCTTGGGCAAGCGCATCCTGAACAAGATCGAGGCCTTGATCCGCGATGAGATGGACAAGATCGAAGGGCAGGAGGTCGACCTGCCCCTGGTGCAGCCCGCAGAACTGTGGATGGAGTCGGGACGTTACGGGGTTATCGGCGCGGAGCTCCTCCGATTCAAGGATCGCTCCGAGCATCACATGGTCCTGGCCATGACCCACGAGGAGGCCATCACGGATCTGGCCCGTTACGTGCTTTCCTCCTATAAGCAATTGCCCTTCATGATCTGGCAGTTCAAGACGAAATTCCGGGACGAACCGAGATCCCGCGGCGGCCTCGTGCGCGTGCGCGAATTCGTCATGAAGGACGCCTACAGCTTCCACAAGGACGATGCGGATCTCGACGCGTACTACCAACGCGCTTACCAGGCCTATGAGAACATCTTCGCCCGCGCCGGCATCAAGCCCATCGTCGTCAAATCGGACACCGGCATCATGGGCGGGAAAATCGCCCATGAATTCATGCTCGAATCCGGATTCGGCGAGGACTACCTGATCATCTCCCAGGACGGCTCCTATTCCGCCAACCAGGAAATCGCGGAGTTCACGCGCGTTCACGCGAAGTCGGATCCACTCCCCTTGGAGAAGGTACCCACGCCGGGAAAGAAAACCATCGAGGACGTCGCCGCGTTCATGGGGATGAAACCCGAACATACCATGAAGGCCGTGCTCTTCGAAGCCGAACAGGACAAGAAGAAATGCCTGGTCTTCGCCGTCATCCGCGGGGATCTGGAAATCAGCGAGGTCAAATTGCGGAACTACCTGAAGGTGCCGTGGCTCCTGCCGGCCCAGGAGGAGTTCATCCGCTCCTTCGGCATCGTTCCCGGATACGCGTCCCCCATCGGGATCGCGGAGCGCAAGGACCTGCTGGTATTGGCCGACCTTTCGGTCAGCGAAGGCGGCAACCTGGTCGGCGGCGCCAACGAGGACGGATTCCATTATAAGCACGTGAATTTCCGCCGGGACTTCACTACGCCTCATTGCGGCGATTTCGCCAAGGCCCAGGAAGGGTACCTGGCCCCGGACGGCAAATCGGTGCTGCGCGCGGTGCGCGGGATCGAAATCGGGAACATCTTCAAGCTCGGGACCAAGTTCAGCCAATCCATGGGCTGCACCTACCTGGATGAGGAAGGCAAGCAACAGACCCCGACCATGGGATGTTACGGCATAGGAGTGGGCCGCCTGATGGCTTCGGTGATCGAAAACTCCCATGACGAATTCGGCCCCATCTGGCCCAAGGAACTGACCCCGTTCCATGTACACCTTTTGAATATCGGCCGCGAACCCGAAGTCATGGACACCTGCGCCAAGCTGGTCAAGGAATGGGAATCCCTGGGCCTGGAAGTGCTCTTCGACGACCGGGACGAACGCCCCGGCGTCAAATTCAAGGATGCGGATCTCTGGGGCATTCCCATCCGCATCGCCGTGGGCAAGAAAGGCTTGGCTGAAGGCGGACTCGCGGAATGGAAACCGCGCCGTGAGAAGGAATTCACCAAGATCCCTATCGGCGAGCTGGGTCGGAAATTGCAGGACTTCTACAAAGCCTAGTTTGCACCCCGGAAATCCCCCGACCGGAAGGCCTCCGATCGGACCATTCCTGTCCAGGGTTGCCTGACCCCCGGATCGTCGAATGCGGCCTGGTTTCGCATTCGACGTCCCGATTTACCGGCCGAGGCCTGTGTGGCCTATCACATTCCGGCCGCTGCCTCCCTTACGACATGCCAAAACAACAATATCTTGTTGTGGAATCCCGGGAAAATGGGTTAAAATGGTGCAAATGACGGGCGCTGAGGCATAAGAGAAATGAAACTACGGTTCTGGGGCGTACGGGGAAGCATTCCCACCCCCTCCGAAGAAACGGTCCGGTTCGGCGGCAATACGTCCTGCCTCTCCGCCGATCTGGGCGGAAACATCGTGATCTTCGACGCGGGCACCGGCATCCGCAACCTCGGCAATACCATCCTCGAGCGCAAGGACAAACCCAAGCTGGACATGTTCCTGAGCCATGTCCATTGGGACCACATCCAAGGCTTCCCCTTTTTCGGGCCCGGATACCGGGACGGATACAGCATCGACGTCTACGGCCGCGGCAAGGCCGACAATACCCTGGGCGAAATCCTGGCCGGGCAGATGGAAGGGCCGAACTTCCCCGTATCCCTGCACCAGCTCGGCGCGAAATTCACCTACTCTGATATCACTCCGGGACAATCCATCCCCATCAAGTCCCCTGCCGGGGAAACCATCGCCAAGGTCACCTGCGCCCAGGGCTGCCACCCGAACGGCGTCCTGGTATACCGGTTGGATGACTTGCGCAAAGGCACGGCCTTCGTCTACGCGACCGATACCGAGCATTACGCGAACCGCATGGACCTGAATATCGGGGACTTGGCCAAGGGAGCCGACCTCCTCATCTACGATGGCATGTACACGCCGGAAGAATACGAGACCAAGTATAAGGGTTGGGGCCATTCCACCTGGGAGAAGGGCTTCGAACTCGCCGGGTACGCGGGCGTGAAGAAATACATCGTCTTCCACCACGACCCCAACCACAACGACGATTTCCTGGAAGGCTACGAGGCCGAGGTGAAGGACAAGTGCCGGACCCTTAATCCGAAGTTGGACGTGGCCTTCGCCCGCGAGAAGATGGAAATAGCCCTCTAGGCTCCCCTTCCGCCGGGTCCGCCGGCACCCATCGCAGGCAGCGCCTCAGAACGGGCTTCGGATCTTCCTGAACAATCCCTCGAGAAAGGTACCGCCAGTCGGTTTCGGGCCCTTGGCCGAAGGTCCTCCTTGATCACCGCTTGATTCACGTGCGGCTTCATGGAGTTCCACGCGGCATGCAGGAAGCTTCTCCCCCACTCCCGCCACCTTGAAATCCTGGGCCACCGAATCACAGAAGGATTGCGCCGTCCTTCCGGTCAGTTTGCAGATGCGGACGTCCGCGACTCCCGGCGGTCGCGGGAAATCCGTTTCGAACTCATGGGTTTTCATCCCTTTGTGCAGGCCGCGCATGATATCCAGCCAGATGGGCAAGGCATCATCCGTGCCGGTATGGCCGGAACCCAGGGACGCGTGATCGTCCGTTCCCACCCAGATGGCCACGGTATAGCGCTTGGTGAACCCGATGTACCAGGCATCCCGGTAATCGTTCGAGGTTCCGGTCTTGCCGCCCGAAGGCTGGTAGAAACCCGAAGCCCATACGTCCGCCGCCGTACCGCGGATATTCACGTCCCGCATCATTCCCGCCAGGATCCACGCGGCCGGTTCGCTGATTACGCGGCGGACGCCGGGATCGCCGGGGGCCAGGGAGGATCCGTTTCTATCGAGGATGGATTCGAGGAAACGCGGCCGGATCCATTCGCCGCCGTTCGCGAATACCGAAAAGGCGGAAGCCATTTCCAGGGGCGAGGCGTCGCATGCCCCCAAGGCCATTGCGGGCACGGGCCGCAGGGGGCGGGATATCCCGAAGCGCAAGGCATAGGCGGCGACCGTGTCCATGCCCGTCTCCAGGGCCACCCTGATGGCGGGGATATTGCGCGACCGGTAGAAGGCCCGGCGCAGGGTCATGCCTCCCTCATAATCGTATTCCAGGTTGTGCGGCCGCCATTGCTTGGTGGAGTCGTCCGGGTCCGGCATGGAAAGCGGGCCGTCCACCACGCGGCCCCCGGGGCTCGCGCCCTTGTCCACGGCCGTGGCGTAGACGATGGGCTTGAAGGCCGAACCGGGAGAACGAGCGGCCATGGTGGCCCGGTTGTAGTTCGACTCCCGGTAATCAAGGCCGCCTGAAAGGGCGCGGACCGCTCCCCCCGCGTTCTCGATAACCACCACGGCCCCTTGCGCTTTGTGATACCGCGCGTGTTCCGGGAACTTGCGCGTTTCCAGGGTGTCCTTGCGCAGGAAAAGCGAATCGAACCGCGCGTAGTGCTTGTCCCAATGGCGGAGGATTTCCTCCTGGGATTTCCTGAGCCTTCCCGGCATCCCAAGATCCAGCATGGTCGCCACGTTCATGCGTTCCTGGATTTCGGCGATGTGCGAGGACAAGGACGAGTCGGCCAAGGCCTGGGCGCGGCGGTCCAGGGTGGTGCGGATGCGAGTGCCCGCGCTGTCGAGGAATCCCTTCCCGTACCGCCCTTCCAATTCCTTGCGGACCGTTTCCACGAAATAGGATGCCTCGTCCCCGGACACCTGCTCGAACTCCTTCATCCGGACCGCCAAGGGGGTCGTAAGGGCCGAATCCATCTGGGCACGGTTGATGGCGCCGTTGGATTCCATGGCGCGGAGAACCGTATTGCGCCGGAACAAGGCGCGTTGGGGATGCTTGTCCGGCCTCAAGGTCTCCGGGCGCTGCAGCAAACCGGCCATCAAGGCCTGTTGGGGCAGGGTAAGGGAATCGAGGGGACGGGAAAAGTACCTCTCCGCCGCAGCGGCGAACCCATAGGCTCCCGCGCCCAAGTACACCTCGTTGAGGTAGAACTCCAGGATTTCGTTCTTGGTATAGGTCCGTTCTATGCGCACGGCCAGGAGGATCTCGCGGAACTTGCGGGAAAGGGAACGCTCCGGCCCAAGGAATACCAGCTTGGTCAGCTGTTGGGTGAGGGTGGACGCGCCGCGCACGCGATGTCCCGTCACCGCCGGCAGGATGGCCGCGGGGATGGCCCAAAGGTCCACGCCCCCATGCTTGTAGAATCCTTGATCCTCTATGGCCAGCACGGCCTTGATCTGGCGGTCCGGGACCTTGGAAATGGGGATCCAGGTGCGCCTTTCCGTGTAGAATTCCCTGATGAGGGTGGAATCCTTGTCGTACATGCGCGTAATCAGGCTCGGGGCGATACGCTCCAATTGCGATAACGGAGGCAAGGTGAACCAGAAATACCCGAAGAGAAGCAGGCCCAGGCCGAAGGGTACGGCGAGGATATAGCCCAGCACGCGGTACCAATGGCGGAATTCCGGATCGGACAAGGCGATTCGAAGGCGGAGTCTGGATTCCGTGAGGCCCAAGGTATTGTTCTTCCCGAGTTAAAAACGTCCTCTCCCAAAATAGGATTTTCGCTCCCCTCCCGCTTCCCGAAATTTGGGAGGCAACTTTGGGGCGGACCGCCTACCTATTGGCCTTCACCGCGCCCAAGGTATCCCGCCCCATCAATACCGGGCGGCTTCGCAGGTTATGCAGGGCATCGGGCTTCACCGGGATGTCCCCCAGGAAGATGTGAGCCACCTGGTAGCTGAGATCGCTGAAGCCGAAGTCTATTGAGGAGATTGAAAACGGTCGGGACCAATGGTTGTTGTCGAAGGAAAGCAGGGTGACATCCCCGGGCACGCGCATTCCCATCTCCCTGAACCACAGGTAATATTGGTGCGCGAAATAGTCGTTGGGCGCGAGGATCGCTGTCACCGGACCGCCGAACCGCGCCGACCTGTCCTTATCCAGCATGTCCATCAGGGAAGGGATCATCTCACGCAGGGTCTTGCGTTTCCCCGCCGACTTGGCTCCGCGGAAGGACTCCAGCCAGCCCGGGAAATCCTCCGGGCCCAGCCAAGGCTTGGGGTGCCAGAATCCCTCCTTATGATCGTTTTCCACGATGACCAGGGGAGGATCGTACACGGCCGCGCATTCCTTGAGGACGGCGGATCGATGCGCGATCCAGGGGAACTCCGGTGACCGCAACAGCGGAAAGCCGATGCGGCGATGGCCAAGGCCCGCGAGGGTTTCCAAGGCCATCGAGACCGCGGCCTCCTCGTCCTTCAGGCAGCGGAACAGACGGGAGCCGCCCGGAATGGAGCGCATATCCATATCCTTGACCAGGCACTCCAGGTCGAGCCACACCACGGGGCGCTTGAATCTGCCCAGCCAGGAGAGAAGGCCCGGCTCCGCGTCCCGGGCGATGTACATGGCGCCCTGGTATCGATCGCCCAGGGATTGGATCAGCGCCTGGATGCGCGGCCTTCCCGCCGCGAAGAATCCGGAATCCGAGGGGGAAACCGTCGCAAGGTGGGTTTCCAGGCCCATACGCTCGATCTCCAGGTAGAAGTTCTGGACGAACTTCCCCGAATGCTCTTCGTGATAGGCCTTGTCCCAGAACGGGTAGTCCGGCACGAGCAGCAGGATGGCCGGAGCATTGCGCGGGGTGCGATGGGTCGGGGCGATGGCGGCATGGCGCGCGGCTTCGGCGCGGCCGGCCAGCCAGCTCTTCCCGTGCTTGCGGATAAGGTTTTCACCCTCCAGGATCTTGAAGGCCGCGCATACCGTATCCGGGGAGACGCCTTCCTGCGACGATATGAAGCCCACCTTGGGGAGGGCGTGGCCCACTCGATAGGTCCCGTCCAGGACGCGGTCCCGGAGCTTACCGGCCAGGGTAACCAGGGAGTTACCCTGGCGCGGCGGCCGATCCAGCGCATCGCCGTTCCCTGGACCCTTCCAGAAGGTTCCTTTACCGCGGAAGCTTTCCACCAGGCCTTCGTCGCGGAGGGTATCCAGGGCTTTCTGCATGGTGGCCTTGGATACCCCGGCTTGCCGGGCCAGGGTCGGTATGGAATCGAGGCGGCCGCCGGGGAAAGCGTCCCGGCGCCCACGCAATTCATCCGCCAAAGCCTCAAATAACCGCTTCCCGCGTCCGATTACGGCCATGATCGCGTTTCCTTCCCCCCACGCTTTCCAGCCTGATTATACATGGGATAATATAAGAATGGAATCCTTTCATGGTCGCCGGATTCCGCCTTATCTTTGTTCGGTATGGATAGCGTATCCTGAAAGGATTTCCGGGCGCGGCGGGCGGTTAACCCCGAGGCCGCGGCCCGAAACGATGGACTCCCGGCGGCGGCATTTCTCCCCCACCACCCACGCCGACGGGAAATCCCTCCAATTCCGTCGGCGGTGTACCCCTCCGTAACCGCCGACGGGTTGGAGTATTTAAACCGATACCGAAATGATTTCACGTGGAGCCCGGTACCGGACCGGGAGTGGGGAAGCTACCGGTAAACGGCAGCCTCAGAAAGTCTTGCGGACCCGGGTATCCGGCTTTTTCGCCTTGTCTTTTTCCTTGTCCTTATCCTTGCCCGGCTCAAGGCTCGCGGTCACCTGGATGGCGCGGCGATCCTTATGCTGGTTGGAGGTGAAGATGTCCTCGCCGGAATTGTTCTTGTTATGCATTTCCTGGGTGCACAACTCGGTGGGCTGGTGCCCGGCGATGTAATAATCGCTCGTGGTCAGCTTGCAAAAGCTTTGCGCCAGCAATCCGGAAACCTGGCAGACGGTGGCCTCCACGACCCCATCGGGCCGGGGGAAGGCGAGAAGCTTCTTGCCCTTCTCCGCCTTGGTCATCACCGAGATCCAAACCGGCACGGCATCGTCCGCTCCGGTATGACCCGGGCCCATTGAGGCATGGTCGTCCGCGCCCACCCAGATCCCCATGGTGAGGCGCTTGGTGAAGCCGATGTACCAGGCGTCGTTGTAGTCGTTGGTGGTGCCGGTCTTGCCGCCGGACGGGTGGTTGAATCCGCTCGCCCAGATGGCCGCGGCCGTCCCGTGGATGTTCACGTCCCGGAGCATGGTGCACATTATCCAGGCGGCTTCCTTGCGGAGCACCTCATGGGTCTCCGGCACGTTGGCGTAGATCGTCTGGCCGTTCTTGTCCAGGATCTTCTCGATCAGGTAAGGCGTGGGCCTTATGCCGCCGTCCGGGAAGGCCGTGTAGGCCGAGGTCATTTCCATCAGGGTCGCCTCGCAGGAACCGATCCCCAGGGAGGGCACGGGCAGCACGCTGTGGGTCAGGCCGAACTTGCGCGCATAGGAGACCACGGTCTTGAGCCCGTATTTCATGCCCACTTCGATCGCGGGAAGGTTCTTGGACTTGTACAAGGCCCGGCGCATGCTGATCTTGCCGTCGAAACCGGGATCGTAATTATGCGGCCTCCAGAACTTGGTGGAATCCATGGGATCGGGGATGGTGATAGGCTGATCGTTCAGGATGTCCCCGGGGCTGGCCCCGTTGTCTACGGCCGTGGCGTACACGAAAGGCTTGAATGAGGATCCCGGCGACCGCACCGCCTGGATGGCGCGATTGTATTTCGACTTCTCGAAGTTCTCGCCGCCCACCATGGCCCGCACCGCTCCCGTCTCATTATCGAGGATCAAGAGCGCCGACTGCGCGTGAACGTAACGCATCGAATCCGGGAAGCGCTTCTGATACGCGATCGTGGTGTCGTGATCATGGAGGTAGAGCGAATCGAACCTGGGGTACGTTTCGTCCCAGTGGCGGACGATGGAGTCCATGGGCTGCTTCAGGAGGCCGGCCATGTTGAAGGCCCGGGCTGTCCGGTATCGAAGGCGCACCCGCGTCTTATGGAGATTTGCCACCAGGGTGGATTCGGCGAAGGATTGCAGATTGGAATCCAGGGTGGTATAGACCGTCACGCCCTGGTTGTAGATCATGTCCTCATTCCATTTCTTTTCCATGAACTGGCGGACGGTTTCCACGTAATAGCCGGCGAACCCCGTGGGCGGCTGCCACATCTTCACGTCCAGGCCGGACTTCTGGGACTCCTTCAATTGGGCGCGGGTGATGTATCCCATCGACTTCATCGCTCCGAGAACGGTGTTGCGGCGTTCGCGCGCGGCCTCGGGATAGACGTCCGGCCGATACGCCTCGGGCCTTTGCAGCAGACCGGCCAGCAAGGCGTACTGGTTGATGGCGAGGGAATCGAGGGGTCTGGCGAAATACCGCTGCGCCGCGGCGGCGAAGCCGTAGGCCCCCGAACCCAGGTAGACCTGGTTGAAATAGAACTCGAGGATCTCGTTCTTGGTATAGGTCTGCTCTATCTGGACCGCCACCAGTATTTCCTTGAGCTTGCGGACGATGGAACGCTCCGGGGTGAGGAAAAGGTTCTTCGCCAACTGTTGGGTCAGGGTGGAGGCTCCGCGGGCCCTTTTACCCATGAGGGCCGGAAGCAGGGCGGCCGGATAGGCGGCCAGATCGACGCCCCAATGCTCGTAGAACTTCTGGTCCTCGATGGCGAATACGGCGAGCTTCTGGGCCTTGGGGATCTCTTCCGCCGGAGTCCAGATCCGGCGCTGGGTGAAGAACTCGTGGACCAGGGACGTATCCTTGTCGTAGACCTTGGTGATAAGATTGGGTTCTATCCGTTCCAGCGTTTCCAGGGAGGGAAGGGAACGGGAATAGAAAAGGACCACGGCCGCGAAGGCGAGCATCCCCAATACCGGGAAAAAACCCAGGATCAGGTACCATCGCAATACGCTGCGCCGGTAGGCGGATTTGCCGAGGTCCTTCCGCACGTGGCGGAACCAATCGGAAAAGAAGGAGCCGATTCCAGCCGCCTTTATTTTACTCAACATGCATCCATAAGGTAAAAATTTTGTCCCGGCATTTTTTTATCTTGCTGGCTTCCATCCGCCAGTCGATCAGCCCCGCCGGTTCCATCGGACCCGGGGGTGAAGGCAAGGAGTAATCGCATGCTTTCTTCGCAATCGGGCCCCGTTCCTTCCGCCAGCAATCCGCACGGCTTCGGGATTGGCGCCGCCCTGCTCTCGGGGCTGGCTGTCCTTTCCATGATAGGGTGCAATTCCAGGGAATCGACTTCGTCGGACAACACCCCACCGGATCATATAATCAACCTGCCGAAGTCGCAAGGGAAATACCGCTTCGGCGTCACCGATACCCTGGTCGTCGACTTCAGCGAGAAAATCGACACTTCGGCCTTGGCCGTCGCCTTCTCTCCCGTGGAAGGCATCGGCGCCCGGTTCAAGGATCAGGCGCGCCTTGTCATTTTCGGGACCGCCAGTTCCTCGGGCACCGCCCATTTCCCCGTGAACTCGCCCTTCACCGCCACCCTTTCCGGACTCAAGGATCCCGCCGGGAACGGCCGCACCGCCATTGTCGAATCCTTCCAGCCTTATGCCTGGACGGACCGGGATTTCCAGGATGCATCGTTCACGGGATACGATTCCCTGTTCGCCACGGACTCAACCTGGATCGACGGGTCATCCTTTTCGGACTCCCTGGTGACGGAAGGCCGCCTGGATTTCAGCAGCAATTTCGGGAAGGAGGATCGGCAGGATTACAAGATCGTCAAGATGATACCGCCGGATACCCTCCGCGTGCTCCTGACATGCTCCAAGGGCCTGAATATCAAGATCCAGATGGCGGGGCCCTTTTCTCCGGTAGGCTTGGATGCGGTCCTGAAGGATTATGTCTTCTCCCAGGCTTTCCTGACCGATTCCACCAAGGCCAAGGGAAGCGCCTCACTCGGGTTCAATGCCGATTATTCGAAGCATGATGACCTGCTGGGTTCGCCCGCCGCTCCGGGCATCTACGTCATCCGCCTGAGCATTCCCGCCGATACGGAAGGGTTCTACAGGCTGGGTTTGCGCCTGGTTAAACGCAAAAAATAACCGGATTTTACCAACGGGAACCGGAAAAAAGCGCCTTCCGGGTGACAAATGGGACAGGGTTGTTTATCTTTCCCCTTCCCCAATTTATGCGGGTGTGGCCAAACTGGATAAGGCATCTGACTACGAATCAGAAGATTCCAGGTTCGACTCCTGGCACTCGCACTTTTTCCCCTATCAGTCGACCTTGAACGGATCCCTTTGGGATCCCGGAGAGGGTATAGCGGGCCCCTTCGGGGCGTCAGGGATTGCCGTTCACCGGAAAACCCGAACGGGATTACTCCGAGATCCCATGCTTGAGCGTGGCCTCTTTCATGGCGACCAGCGCCTCCATGATATATTCGCATTTTTTGATGAACTGCAGCCGGGTCTCCTGTTCGCTGGCCCAATCCCGTTCTACGAAGACCCGGGCCGAATCCCGGATGACCGCTTCCATCTGTTGGGCGGACAGGAATTCTGAATAATGATCGAGGAGTTCGAGCAGGGTATGGAAGCGGTAGATATTGTTGCGGCGTTCGGAACCGGATTCGTTTCGGGCCAGCATGCTTTACCCCATTCTGGGCGGATACCCCGGGAGCCGTCCGGACCCGGTTTCCGCCTGAAGGAATAGTATGACCAGGACAGGGTGCCGGGCCACCCTATAACGCCCCCGAATGGACTCTTCGATCCGGTTTTGGCGGTTTACCGCCGATTCCTGCCATTTTCAGCCGGAATCGGGCTTTCGGTCCCTTTCCGAAATCATCGGGATTGATAGGCGCTTCCACCCGTGCGCAGATTGCGCCAATGATCCGTATGGAGGAGGACGCCCAGATTCAGGCGCACATCGCGGCTCTTCCAATGTTCCACATCCCCCTTCGCGCCGTCCAGGAGATCCGTGAATCCATGGGAATACCGGGCATCCGCCGTGACATCGATGAAGGGGGCCACCCCCATGGCCACGCCGGCCCCCACCTGGCCGGCCAGGCCCACGGGCGCCAGATCCCCTTGTCCCAAATCATTTTGGCGGCTCACGTTTCCGCCCGCATCGGTGTTGATGACCAGATCCGGGCCCATGAATCCGTAAACGCCCACATTCATCAACTTCACCTTCGCGTTCAGGAGCATGGGGACTTCCATGGCTACGAACTTCCCCCTGCCGTCCACCGGAGCGCCGGAATTGTCGAATTGGGCGCCGGACTGGACCAGCATGGGATCGAACATGAGACTCAGGATGGGCATCATTCCCATTTCAAGACGGGCGCCCAACGCCCATCCCGTGACGGAACTCGTCGAGTGGCCATCCACTTCGGCATTCGCCAGGTTCGCGCCTCCCAAAGGGCCTATGCCCCACTCCGCATGGGCCTGGTGAACGGCAGCCAGGCTGGCCAGAATGCAAAGGGCAAGTGTCGTCTTTCTTAACGCATCCATAGGTCGCTCCTTGTCGCAGTGGACCGGCATTATTACGGGTTCGCCCGGCCTAACGTGAAAGAAGATTTTTCCGGACTCGGATGGAAGCGGCGCCCATCATCGGATGAGGCGCGGATCGTGACGGCGCGGATCGCGGCAACCGGCCGCGAGGATGTTTCCGTTGTGCCCGAAGCGCGCGGATGTTTTATTTATCCGGACCCTTTATTTATCCGGACCCTATTCGAAACCGTCCAAAGCCCCTACCGGAGCCCAAAATGATTATCCCCAGATGCCTGCCGACCGCCGCGCTCCTGGCAATCCTGCCCTTTTCCGGCTGCCGCCATAATGAAACCAGCGAGCGCGTATCGGCCGCCGCCGCGGTTTCCCCTCCGGCTCCCGCGCCTGCGGATACGATGGTTCGGGTGCAGGCTCCCGGGGGGTCACAGGGAAGGTACGGGGCGTTCCGGAACATCTTCTCCGACGTGGCCAAGGTCGCCGTACCCTCCGTGGTCAGCGTCGCCATGGAAAGGACCGTGACCGCGCCGACCAACCCGTTCGAGTTCTTCTTCAACCAGAGCCCCTTCGGAGGAGGCGGCAACGGCGATGACGGCGCGTCCCCGCAGGGCCATGAACTCCGCAAGCGAAAGGAGAGCGGCCTGGGATCCGGTTTCATCACGGACGTCAAGGGATTCATCCTGACCAACAACCATGTGGTGGAAGGCGCGCAGAAAATAACGGTCCAGCTTTCCGACGAGCGCGAATTCGAGGCCGAGGTCGTGGGCACGGATGAGCCCAGCGATCTGGCCGTGATCCGGATCAAGGGGGACGTGCCCAAAGGCCTGGTCCCCCTCAAGCTGGGCGATTCGGACAAGTTGCTGATAGGGGAATGGGTCGTGGCCGTGGGCGCCCCCTTCGGCTTGAATGAAACCGTCACGACCGGGATCATATCCGCCAAGGGAAGGCAGAACACCGGATTGAGCACCTATGGGAACTTCCTGCAGACCGATGCCGCCATCAATCCTGGCAATTCCGGAGGGCCATTGCTGAACCTGGACGGCGAGGTGGTGGGCATCAACACCGCGATCTACTCCCAGAGCGGCGGCTACATGGGAATCGGGTTCGCCATCCCGGTGAACCTGGCCCGGAACATCATGGAAAGCCTGGTCAAGAACGGCAAGGTCACGCGTGGATGGCTGGGCGTATCCATCCAGGCCGTTTCCATGGACATGGCCGAGGCCCTTGGCCTCAAGGGCCGCAAGGGCGCCTTGATCGGCGACGTGGTTCCAGGCGGACCAGCCGACAAGGCAGGATTGAAACGCGGCGACGTGATCCTCAAGCTCCAGGGCCAGGATATCCGCGACGCGAACGATTTGATGAACCGGATCGCCATGATCGCGCCGGGAACCAAGGTGGACCTCACCGTTTTCCGGGACGGCAGGGAGTCCACCCTCTCAGCGAAGATCACCAAACGGGACGAGGAAAGGCTCGCAGCCCAGGATCAGGGCCAGGGCCAGGAGGAAACGGAGGAAGGGGGCCGCGTCACCGGTCTGGGGATGGAAGCGGCGGATCTTTCGGATGAGCTGCGCCAGCGCTTGAAACTGGGAAGGAGCGTGAAGTCCGGGGCGGTGGTGATCAACCTCGATCCGGAAGGCGGCGCGGCCCAGGCGGGCATCCAGGTGGGCGACGTTATCCTGGAGGCCAACAGGAAGAAGGTGGAGAGCGCCAAGGATCTGCAAACGGCCGTATCGAAAGCCGGCAAGGCAAAGAAAATCCTGTTCCTGGTGACGCGCCAGGGCAGCACCTTCTACGCCGTGGTCAAGGGACGCTGAGTCATTTTTTCCCATCGTTCCCCGAATTACTTATATTCCGGGAATGAGTATCGATTCCATCGCCTCCGTTATACTCGAGAAGCTCCGCGGCATCGCCCAGACGGAAACCGTCATCGGCAAGCCCATTACCGTGGACAATACCACCTTGATACCGGTTTCAAAGGTGTCCGTAGGCTTCGGCCTGGGCTCCAATACGGGAAAGTCGGAATTGACCGGATCGGGCGGAGGCCTGAGCGTGGAGCCCATCGCCTTCATCGTAGTGAGCGACGGGAATACCCGCATCATGAGCCTGACGCGGGAAAAGGACGTCTTCGGGAAGGCCATCGACATGGTTCCCGAAGTGCTGGCCCTGCTAAAGAAGGATAAGGGCTGATCGCCCTTTGAACCCGGGGGCCGAGCGCCCTTTCAGACGATTTCCTTGAACCGTTTCTCCAGGACGGCCTTCACCTTTTCGACATCCGGGGGCAGCTCCGAAATCGGATTGGCGTATTTCGCCATGACGCCCGCCAGTTCCGCCTTGTGGTATTTCGTCTTGAACTCCGAAAACTTGAGCCCGTGCGCCGTCGAGACCACGATGATGCGGTCCTTGCGGGTCACGGCCTTCTCGTCGACCATTTGCAGGAGGGCGCCGATGGCCACGCCCGTATGCGGATCGCAATAAAGTCCCGTGCGGTCGGCCAGATGGGCGGCATTGGCCAGCTGCTCTTCCGTAACCTCGTAGACCATGCCGTCGTATTTCTTGAGGGCGCGCACGGCGCGATCATAGCTGACGGGATTGCCGATCTGGATGGCGGAAGCCTCCGTGCGCTTCGCCTGGATGGGAGTGAATTGGGAATACCCGGATTTGTAGGCGCGGTAGAGCGGATTGGCATTGGCGGCCTGGGCCACCACCAACCTCGGTTTGCGATCGATGAGGCCCAGGTCCAGCATCATATCGAATCCACGGCCGAGGGCCGATACGTTTCCGAGATTGCCTCCAGGGATGATGATCACATCGGGGACCTCCCAGCCGAATTGCTGGCAAATCTCGACGCTTATGGTCTTTTGGCCCTCGATGCGCAGGGAATTCATCGAGTTGGCCAGGTAAAGGCCCTTGTCCTCCGTGACCTCCTGGACGATTTTCATGCAACCGTCGAAATCGGTGTCCAGGGAGAGCACGATCGATCCGTTGGAAATCGGCTGGATCAACTGGGCTACGCTGATCTTGTTGCCGGGAAGGAATACCACGGAGGGAATGCCGGCCGCAGCGCAATACGCGGCGAGGGCGGCCGAGGTGTCCCCCGTTGAGGCGCAGGCGACGGCCTTGATGGGAACCCCCATGCGCCGCATGTGGTTGACCTGGGAGACGAGCACGGTCATCCCCAGGTCCTTGAAGGAACCCGTATGGCTGTTGCCGCACAGCTTGACCCACAAATCGTCCAGGCCAAGGTGCTCGCCGAAGCGCTTGGCATAGAAAAGATTGGTCCAGCCTTCGTTCAGGGAGATGATATCCTCGTCGGCGATGCCGGGAAGGACCCATTCCTTCTTGCCCCATACGCCTGATGCGTAAGGCCAATTATGGCTGCCGCAGCGGGATTCGAAGAGCTTTTTCCATTCGGTCGCGGATCGGGTGCGCAATTGCGCCAAATCGTGTTCCACTTCGAGCAGTCCGCCGTCGGAGTCCCTATAGACGACCTGGTCGAGGGGAAAGGTATTGCCTGTGCTGAAGCCTTTGAAGCGTGCGTTGAAGGACATGCCTCCAATGTAGGAATTTAGGCCCGGCGATTTTTCCTGAGGCCGGAATATTTATATTTTTGCGGGGTTCTCCCTCACGGAGGGACCGACTGGACGGGAAAAGTTCCCCTCTATGAGCAAAGCCCGGATTTGCGGAAAGCCTGATTCCCCCTATGGGTTCCAAGCATGATTTTCCCCTACTGACCTCACGTCGGATGCCCGGCCTGGTCAAAAAGACCCTCCTGTCGGGCGCATTCGCCTTGGCCATGTCCTCCTGCATTTCCGACGGTCCCAACCAGACCGGCGGGGAGTACCTCGCCACCCACGGGATCCTGCTCCAGGATTCCCTTCTCCACGTCTCCCTGAAGGGGATTCCCGCGGACACCTTCTGGACCACGTACGACGCCCCGTCACGCATTCGCGAAGACTTGGACCGATTGGGCGGCGAACCGAGCCATCTCGGGGACACCATCCTCCTGGCGGGCCGCAGCGGCGGTTTCACGAGCGAGCCGCGCATGTCCTTCCAGATCTCGGATACCTCCATGCTCGACAGCCTGGTGCCCGGGGACTCCTCTTCCCTGCGCCTGACCCTGGCCTTCCCGAGACCCAGCTTCGGCCTCGAAGAACTGAAAGCCTCCGTAGAAAAGGCGGGATCGCGGGACAGCATCGGATTCGAGGTTTCCTCGTGGGACTCCACCGACGCCGGCCTGACCGAGGATGCGTGGAAGACCCGGGTCGCCGTATTGACCCGCACCTTCCTCTACCGCCAGGATACCTCCGGCGCGCTGCCCGCACCCACCGCCAAGGACACGATCTACCTGAGGTCCAAGACCGCGTATTCGGATACCGGCGATGCCATCCAGGCGCGCACGCTCCCCGGACTATTCAGGCAATTGCTAAAGGCTCCCGCCAATAAGCATCTGGTGCACCTCCGCCTTACCTATCTCCCGGCACCGGGCCCTGATTCCGGCGCGGTCATGCTCCGCCTGGGCGGGCAATTGGGCGACAATGCCGGCCTCGCGAACGGCCCGCTCCTTCTCTTCGGGAAAACCGCATCGGCCAAGGGAGGCAATTCCAAGAACCGCCTTCAGACCCAGGCCATCGGTTCCCTCCGGGGGGTCAATTACAGGTTACGGTACGCCGGGCCGCCCGAGAACATGCTGACCGCCAACCTTCGCGGCCTTCACGTGGTCCTGGATCGCGCCCGCCTGCTCGACAGCATAGACGCCTTCCTGGTGCGCAACCACATGCCCGTCCACCCCCGTTCCGGCGAGAGCGATTTCGACCTTTCCTATTTCGTGCCCTTCGCGAAAATCACCTTGCCTGTCGATACGCCCACCCTTGAAGGAGGCTTCCCCCTGGAAATGAGGATGGTGACCGCCATCGACTCCCTGCTCGGGGACACCGTCAAGGGCGGGGTCCGCATCGATGAGGTCCCCTCCGGATCCAGCAAGGTCCTGTGGTACACCTTCGAGCCCGGCCATCCGGAAAACATCCTGGACAATGTCAGCATCTCCTATGTCACCAGGGATTCCGATCTGCGCCAGGTCATCCTCAGCTTCTCGAGGGATTCTTCCCGCAACGACTCCATCTACATACGCCGGGGAGAGACCAAGGAAATGAACACGGGCTTGGGCGGTTACGGAAGCAGCCGGCTCATGATGACCCTGGAAGCAGGTTCCTCCTCCCTGACCGTAAGGAGCTACCTCACCGTCCGCCCGGAGTTCGAGAAAAACGCATTCAAGGACCCGGCCACCGGAGAGACCGTCAACGATTTGATCAAGTTGCTGCCCCACTACCTCAAGCCCGGGGATACGTCCATCACCTTGCGCGCGACCCATGGCTTCCAGCGCCTTCTCAATCGAGCCCGCACGGGCACCAACATCCTGCAGGACTTCGAGTTCCGGCCGGCCTCCCCTTCGGCCGTGGATACCTCGGTGGACAAATCCGGCACCAACGTGCCGGACAAGGTCCCCTACCCCGTCCTTTCCGTGATCCCTCCGAAGCTCAATGCCGGCCTCCTCCAGGTCGACGTCGACATGTACCTCTATCCTCTGAAGGCGCGCTGAAATGGGCTTTTCATCAATCCGTACCCTGCGAATCCTGCCCGTCCTGGCGGCCGTTTCCCTCTGCGCCGTGGACCGCGCGCCGCGCGCCGAAACCTCCCCTCTGAGCGTCCTTCCCGAAGGCTTCGGGGTCGAAGTCAGCGGCTACAATGCCCGCGAACGGGGCATGGGCGAGGCGGGCCTCGCCTCCGTGAACCGCCAGGGACCGTCCATACCCAATCCCTCCAAAACGGCGTTCAACGAAAAGACTTCGTTTTCGGCGACCTTCGATACGGATGTGGACTGGCTCCAGGATGAGGATTTTTCCAACCGGACCACCAGCTTCCTCATCCCCGATATCGCCCTGAATTTCAAGGGCCGCTGGCCCGTGAACCTCGGCCTTTTCTATCACCAGCGCTATCATCGGAACTTCAGCTATACACCGGCCCTCCAGGCCAGCCCGACCACCATTGAATCCTTCACCACGGAAGGTGGGCTTTACGAGCTCGCAGCCACCCTGGCCTATGCCCCGAAGCCGTTCCTGGCCCTGGCCTTGGGTTATCATTTCCTGATCGGGCGCGAACGCACCATCGAACCCGCCTCTTTCACCCAAAACACCAACAACGAAGATCTTCCCAATGGCGAGGATCTGACCGGCGATACGGTTTCCACCCGCAGCTCCGGTGGGTATCCCTCCCTTTCCGCGACTTTCCGCCAGAAGACATGGAGCCTCGCAGCCATGGGAACCTTGGGCACCACCTTGGATCGGACCTTTCAGAGGACCCTGACCAACCTGACGTCGGCCGAAAAGCGTACGGACGAACGCGACCTTCCCTGGACGGTCCAAGCGGGCGTTTCCTATAAACCCAGGATCAACCAGACCTTGGCGGCCGATATTGCCTATGAATCTTGGGACGATTCGTATTCCAGCGTATTGAATCCGGCCTTCCGGGTGGGCACGGGATATGAGTTCCAGGGCCCCGGAGGCCCATATGAGCCCTATTTCCGTAAGGTCGCGTACCGGGGGGGGCTAGGGTTCGAAAGGTTATATTTGGACGAGACGGACCTCTATTTCCTGACCTTCGGCACGGGGTTGCCCTTGGGTAGGAGAGGGAACTTGTTAGATGTCGCAATAAAGTATGGACATCGCGGTAGCCTAGAAAATAATTTATGGACGGAAGATTTTTTAAAGCTTTCCGTGACCTTGACCGGTGTAAGCGTGTGGGGACAACCAGTCCGTAAACGCCCCTGACCGGTCCAACTGCCTTGGAGGTTCGACCTATGAAAAACAAGCTGGATAAGAACGCAAAACTTCCTTCTGGCAAGTCCAAGGAAACAACTTCCTCCGACTCCAAGTCCAAACCGAAGGCCGGAGCGCCGCCTTCCAAGAACGCTCCGGAAGCGTCCCCGGCTTCCATGAAAAAGTCCAAATCCGAACCGGAATCCAAGGCCACGAAGGCCGAGGCCCCCTCCAAGGGCAAGGCCGCGCCCCTCCGTTCCTCAGCCAAATCCACCGAAGGAAAATCGGGAAAGTCCCCGTCCCAGGCCAAGCGGGAAGCACCCGCCCCGGTCTCCAATCGTCCCGCCGCCGGCAAGGCCGCCGCCCGATCCCGCGCGAAAGCGGGAGCGGAAGAGTCGGCTTCCGACCTGGGCCTGGAAGAATTCTCCATTTCCATCATCAAACCCGGGGAAACCAAGGAACGCATCTGGCGCACCAAAAGCTTCCAGCAGCATCCCGCCCAACGCGACTTCGGCTTCCCGGACGTGGCTCCGGAATTGCCCGGCCAGTATGGCCAGCCGAAACTCGTATTGATGCCCAAGGATCCGGAGTACATGTTCTGCTACTGGGAAATGACTCCGAACCTGATAGAGGAAAAGGAGCGCGAGAAGCTCCCCAGCGGCAACTATCGGGAGACCCTCAAGATTAATTGGGAATCGAAGTCATTATTCGAACCGAATTTCACCTTCATTCCCGTTTTCTTCTGGGCGCGGAAATGGTATTTCGGCGTTCCCCAGGTGGGACAGCGCTACCAGGTGGAATTGGGCTGGCTTTCGGATAGCGGCCACTTCATCTCCATCATCCGCTCCAACCTGTCCGAGCTGCCGGAAAGCTGGGCAGCCACCCAGAAGCGCCTGGCCGACCAAGGCGAAGTCCTCGCCTACACGTCCAGCCACACCAAGACCCTGGGAAGCTCCGAACACTTGGTCGTGGAGGACGCCCGTGCTTTCGTCCCAGAATGGAATCTCAGCTCCGAAAGCATGAGTTCCTCTTCCTGGTCCCGTGGACCGTCCGGAGAGGCGGCCCAGAACCAATCGGATGCGAAGGTCCCGGCGGTGAAGGCCCCGAAGGCAAGACCCGCCTCGCCCAAGGCCCGGCTGGAAGTATCCGGCAAGGTCCTGCCGGGGACCCAGGTCTTCGTCAGCGGCAATGCCGTCATCGTGGACGATTCCGGATTCTTCAAGACGGAATTCCCCTATAACAAGGACGTCCTTAACCTGGAGCTCACCTCGCGCGCCGGCTCGAGCCGCTCCTTCACGTACGACCTCAAGGAGCTGGTCCTGAACTGATGGGTTACCTGAATTTCGTCCTTCACGCCCATCTTCCTTACGTCAGACATCCCGAACACGCCCGCTTCCTGGAGGAAGACTGGTTCTTCGAGGCGATAACGGAAACCTATATCCCCTTGCTCCAGGAATTCGAAGCCCTGGCCAAGGCCCGCCTGCCGTTCAAGATCACGATGAGCATAACGCCGCCCTTGTGCGAGATGCTCGCGGACGAATTGCTGCAGACGCGTTACATCAACCATATCAACCGATTGCGCGAACTGGCCGAGAAGGAATGCACCCGCACCAAGAACGATCAATCCTTCTGCTATCTCGCCGCCATGTACCGCAACCTCTTCGAGAAGTGCCACAAGGTCTTCGAGAGCTATGACCGCAATCTCCTGAACGGGTTCCGCAAGTTCCAGAAATCCGGGAACCTTGAGATCATCACTTGCGGCGCCACCCACGGATTCCTCCCCAACCTCAGGGTTTCCCCGCGGACGGTCGAGGCCCAATTGGCCGTGGCCGTCGGCAACTACTGGAAGCATTTCGGGCAGGAACCCTGGGGCATCTGGCTCGGGGAATGCGGTTATTACCGCGGGTTGGACAAGCAGATCAAGGAAGCGGGACTCAAGTACTTCTTCGTGGATACCCACGGGATCCTGCAGGGGGAACCGCCCTCCCCCAAAGGGAATTACGCGCCCATCGAGACGCCCCACGGCGCCTTCGCATTCGCCCGCGATCAGGAATCCTCCAAGGCCGTGTGGTCGGCCGAAGAAGGCTATCCCGGCGATTTCCGATACCGGGAATTCTACCGGGACATCGGTTTCGATCTGGATATGAAGTACATCGGCCCGTACATCCATCCGATGGGCCTGCGGATCAACACAGGCATCAAATACTTCCGCATCACCGGCAAGGGCAACTACAAGGAACCTTACGTCGAAGAATGGGCCAACCAGGCGACCCGGGAACATTCCGAGAACTTCGTTTTCAACCGGGACAAGCAGGACGAGTGGCTTTCCACCCGGTTGGATACGCCTGCCTGCATCGTGTGCCCTTACGACGCCGAGCTCTTCGGCCACTGGTGGTACGAAGGCCCCATGTTCCTGGGCAATGTCATGCGCCGGGTGCTCACGGAACCCAATCATCGGGTGCAGCTTTCCACCCCGCGCGATTACCTTCTGACCCACAAGGACCCGCCCAAATCCGATCCCGCCTTCTCCTCATGGGGGGCGGGCGGTTACGCGGACGTCTGGCTCAACGGTTCCAACGATTGGATCTACCCGCATCTGCACAAGATCGGGGACCTGATGCACGAGGTGGCCGGGCTTCCGGACGGCGACGATCAGGACCGGCGCGCTCGCAACCAGATGGCGCGGGAACTCCTCCTGGCCCAATCCTCGGACTGGGCCTTCATCATGAAGACCGGGACCATGGTCGAATACGCCGTCAAGCGGACCAAGGTCCATGTCCACAATTGCCTGGAACTGTACCGCCAGATCCGTACCAGGTCGATCTACGAACCCTTTCTCCAGAACCTCGAATCCACGGACAATATCTTCCCGGAAATCAATTACAAGGTCTATTCGTAACCCGGTCATCCGGATTCCACCGCGTGATCGGTGTCCCGATTAGTGTCATTTTTCCGTCCGGGAAGGCTTCCAAGGCCCGTACACGTCCTGGTCCCCGCCGTGCCGCGAGCGGTCTGCTCCGCAGGGCGCCCGGACGGCCTCGCGCCGTTCCGGGTGATTCCGGCCGCGGCATCCGATTTCCGTAAAATTGTCCGTCATTCCGGATTGGCCCGTGGAATTTTTCCGCGAATTTGACTTTATCGGGGTGATTGGTAAAGAAAAAATCAGAGGAATCCCCAAGCCACGGGTCCGCCCCGGAATTATTATATGGCTGGGATCAACGAGATGGAGGCGATTCCATGGGGAACATCAGCGCAATGCTGCTCATCTTGGTTTTCCTCGTTATCGGGGTGACCCTGGCAATCCTGTTCCTGGCCGTTCTGAGGGAAACCCTTTTCTGGTATTGGCGCTCGAAGGGCGTGATGCAGGAACCCGAGGATATCCTCAACCGGCCGCATGAAACAGCCCTCATCATCCGGAAGAGCATCGCGGGAATGAAAACCGGCGAGGAACCCGGGGCGCAACACCGCAAATTCCTGTTGTCCAAGGCCGCCGCATCCAAGATCGCCGCCGCCGAAAAGGGCGCTCCGTCCCATCCCGGCTTTTCCGACCCCTCGCTTTAGGCCCCAGGCCCTTTCACTTCCCCATTTCCCCATTCCCCGTTCGCGCGTCCATCATTTCCGCAACAGGTTGTGGACCCGGGTCATCAGGTCATACGGTGAAAACGGTTTGACCAGGTAATCGTCCGCCCCCAACTGGAAACCGCGCGCCAAGGCCTGGTCGGTTCCCAAGGATGCGATCATCAAAACCGGCACGCGGTTTCCGCGCCAACCGGCGCGCAGATCCGAAAGCAGGCTCCGCCCCTCCTCCGCCTCCTGCTTGAGGTCCAGGATCCACAAGGCGCAAGGCATGGCCAGGGCCGATCGTAGGGCGGCCGCGCCATTGCGGCAATGGACCACCTCGAATCCCTCCCGATGCAGACTGTCCGAAACGATGGCGGCCACATCCTCATCGTCCTCCGCCAAAAGGATCTTCTTCATGGGGGCGTTGGCATGATCGGATTCGGAGACCATGCGGCCTCGGCCGTTCGTCTTGGCAAGATAAAGGTACCGATCCGCCTCGGCCATAGCCCGCTCGACGCTGGCATCGGCCGGCACGGAAACAATGCCTGCGGAAAAGGACATCGGCACGGCCCTCCCGTCCTGTGTCCGGAAAGGCGAGGTGGCAAGGGTCGCGAACATCTTCTCCAAGGCGAACCGCGCGCCCTGCAGGTCCGTGCTGGGAAGAAGCAGGGCGAATTCGTCCCCGCCCCAGCGGGCGAGCAGATCGGATCGGCGCAAGGCGTCGGAAAAGGCGCGCGCGGCGTGGCGCAAGGCGGCATCGCCGGCAACGTGGCCCAAATGATCGTTGATACGCTTGAGCAGATCGAAATCGAGCAAGGCCAGGGTCGCGGGCTCCTTCTTGCGGGCCGCCATCGCCATCGCGCGCTGAAAGGCTTCGCAGAACGCGGCCCGATTGGGCAGTCCCGTCAGGGCGTCCTGGCGCGCCTCGCGCCGATGTTCCACGGATCGATGAAGGCGCGCGGAGACCGCGGCCTTGAGCACTTCCGGAGCCAGGGGCTTTTCGAAATAAGCGTCCGCCCCCAGGGCGTAGCATTCGGTTTTCGGCTGCGGGCCGCCGATCCCGGATAGCACGATCACGGGCACTCCCGCGGTGGCGGAACGCTCGCGCAAGAGCACCAGGAAATTGCGCCCGTCCGTATCGGGAAGGGAAAGATCCAGGACGATCAAAGCGAATTGGCGTTCCTCGAGGACGGCGAGGGCTTCGCCCGCGCTTCCCAGGGCAATCACCTCCCTATCGGATCCGGAAAGGATGGTTTCGAGCAAGCGGCACATCTGCGCGTCATGCTCGATGATGAGGATGCCGGGCAGATCCGCGGGCCCCATCGCCGCGCTCACGCGGATCAATTCCGAGAGCAATTGGTCAAGGCAAACGGAGATGTTCTCCGGGCGGGCCCTCTCCAACACCCTGGCGGCTTCGCTCAGGTTCGGGAACCCGTAAGCGGAGGCCGAACTCCGCAGGGAATGGGCTATCCGGCGCGCGGATTCCACCCCTCCCGGATCCTTGGCCAGGGACTTTCTGGCCGCCTTCAGGGCGTCGATGCTGGCCGGGAGGCTGCCCCGGTACCATTTGCGCAAATCTTCCATATCAATCCGCGTCCGTTCCTTGCTTCTTCATTGCGGATCCCCTTGGTCGGATCCGTCGTCGATATCCTGGAACCCCAGATGCCGGAAGGCGAACTCGCCCCGGAATCCGAATCCCGTATAGGTTTCATCCGCGACCTGGCCGTAAAGCATGGTGCCGGTGAGCCGCAGGCGGTGGTACTCCCAAATCTTGAGGCCCACGGAGAGGCCGGTCTCGGTCTCGTGGCCGGTTTGCTCCCCGTTCCACGTGAAGAGGGCCTTGGGCAGGAGATGGAGCCTCCAGATGATGTCCGGATCCGGCGCCCAGGCCAGGGAGAACTCCGCGAAAAGCCTTTGCAGGTTGTCGTCCCGATCCGGCTGCGCCAATTCCGACTTGAGCTTGAGCCGGCGATTGGCATCGGGCAGCTTGACTGCGCTTCCGGCTCCCGCCTGCCAGCCGACATGCCGCAGGGATTTCAGGTATCCATAGCGGAACTGGATCAAATCGCCTTCATTGTGGGCGGGTATGCGGATATCGTTCCCCTCGTCCGCGAAAAACGAACCTTTCAGATCGAAGCGATGGCGGGCCGCCCTCCCCTGGTAGATGGCGCGGGCATCCAGGTCGAAGTAAGGTGCGGGAAAGAAGGATTTATCGGGGATGATCGAGAACAGGGCCGGCCGCACGTAACTGACCCCCGTCAGCAAGGTCCAATTGGTCCAGGCGTAGCGGCCGTAGATCGAGGCATGCAGGGCCTGCGGGGACAGGAATGCGGCATAGGGCATGGGATTATAGCCGTTCATCACCTGGTACAACGCCAGGGTGTCTGAAAGATCCATGGTCCGGTTGAGCATGGGGATATTGCCCCCCAAGGTGACCCAAAGGTAATCCTGGATCACTTCGGCGCTGCCTTGCAGCTTAAGCGCCAAGGGCTCGCGGTAGGCCTGGGAGAACCCAGGGGCCAGGGTCTCGCGGGAACGGAGCCCGAGATGGAACCATGCGAAGGACAGGGACTGGATGGTGAACGCCTGGTAGAGGCTGGCCTGATAGGGATAGTCCTTGCCGGGGATGGCGGGCGAGGGAAGGTAGAAGATGTCGATGGAACTGTGCGCGATCCAGGGGAAGCCATGCTCCTGCGGGCCTTCGGCGGAATCCGTTTTCTGCGCGAAGGCGGAGGCCGCCAGGGCCAAGAAGAGGGCGCATGCGGATGCCCAGGCCGGAACCGGGCGGTACCCGGATCGGCGGGACGGAACGGGGCGCGGATCCCTCATGGCCCCAGCCGATCGGGGCTGCAGAGGTAACATCCGGATTCCTGCGATCCAGAATGGAGGGTGCCGCTGAAGTCGGTCCAACCTTCCTTCTCGGAGGAAAGCACGTCCATCTCCATGTCCATTTCCCTCGATCCGGAAACGATGAAGCCTTGCATGGAACGGTCCGAGGTGCGCAGGGAAGCGCCCGCGCCGAAGAATTTCCCCGGCAGGAACATGGCGAACGGCCGGGTGCCCTTGTTCGGATCCACGGTTTCGAACTCGCGGACGATGCGATCCCCGCGGGTGGGATTGAGCCTCTCCTGCTTCAGGGAATACCCGCGCGTGCGCACGACGCGCATGGCGCCGATGGGGATGGCGCCCTGGGAGCCCAGCAAAGGCTGGGCGGACATGCTGCCCTTCACCACTTCCATGGTGGAAATGCTGCCTTCATGGCGGAACATCACCGCTTGGGGCTGGCCGCGCACGATGAAGGACGGGGTCAACACCACGCTCTCGTCCTGGAAGGCGAGGAGCCCAAGCTTGCGCCAGATGCTGTTGCTGTCCAGGGAGGCGATCTCCCCCAGTTTGCGCCAGATCAGGTTGGTGCTGTCCAGGGTGGAGACCTGCCCCAGTCCTTTCCAGACGAGATTGGAACTGTCCATGGCGGCCACCTGACTCAAGGTGCGAAGGAGCAGGTTATTGCTGTCCAAGGCCGTTACCTTCCCGAGTGCCTTGAACAGGACATTGTTCGTGTCCATGGCCGTCACCTTCTGCAGGTTCCTAAGGATGAGGTTGTGGCTGTCCAGGGACGTGACCTGGCCGAGGCCTTTCCAAATCAGGTTGGAACTGTCCATGGCCGCTACCTTGGACAGGGTTTTCCAGATGAGATTGCTCTGATCGAGCGAGGTGGCGGACCGGAGCTTGCCTTCGATGGACGTGGAATCAACGCCCTTGATGATTCCAAGGCTTCCCTGGTTGAGTTGGACCACCTTGGGAAGCAGATAGGTGTACGAGGAGTGCGGGTAGAGCACGAAATGGATGTTCTCCATGCTGAGGACGATGAGCCGAGGGGCGTCGCCGATCACCAGGGTGGTCCCCAAGGGCACTTCGGAAATGGATCCTTTCCTGATGATGGCGAGGCCGCGCACCAGCATGGCGGGATTGGCCGGTACCTTGAGCTTCAAGGTTCCGAGCACGGGGGAGTCATCCTTCCTCGGGAAGAAGGAGGCTGTAAAGGCCTGTGCCGCCGCCTGGGCGAAAGGCTTCCGCTTCTCGCCGGCCTCCAGAAGGATATGCAGGATGTCCAGGTTCCTGCCGGCCCCGGTTTTCATGTCGATGACTTGCAGCTTGCACCGGTATTCCTCCTTCATCTCCTCGCAATCCATCACCAGGCCCCACTTGACCTGGTTCCCGTTCATGGGCGCGAGCAATCCCGCTTGCCGCAGGGTCCCGTTCGCATGGGCGGAGTCCAATGCTCCGGCGTTCCTCTTGCGCAGGTCGAAGACCAGCATGGCCGTATCCTCGGCCACAGCCTGGGCCAGATCACGGGAAAGTCCGTCGAGATAGAGGGAGTCCCGGCCTTCCACATAGGCGCCCAGGACGCTGACGGGAATCTTGGCCGCGGCTTGGGCTACGAAGACTGATAGGAGCCATGCGGCGATCCGGAACCCGAACCGCCTGGCGGGGAAAGAGGCTTTCACCCCGCTATTATACCCTTCCAATGGGGTGGAAACGCAACCGGGGCTTTTCCGCAATCCCGGTTCCGTCATGGAGTTATATCATCCCCGGCCGGTGCCGCCTTCCCATTGGTTCCCCATGGCCACGCGCGCTCCGAGCTTCTGGAAGGTGCGGTAAAGGCCGTACCGGGCCCGATCGAGGAAAACGAAGTCCGGCGCGAACTCGATTCCCTTCACGTTCCTGAAAAGCCGCCAAGCCTCCGCCCGGCATTCCTGGAAATAATCCCCGGCGGATCCGAAATCGAAGGTGGGGACGCGATAGGGCCGCAGCACCCATTCCCCCATGGACCTCAGGTGCTTTTCCAAATCCGAGAAATCGCCCCGCGGATCCGTGATGCGGAGGATGCCGATGTCGGCGTATTCCTCGACCAGGGAATGCGCGGAGCCGGTGCCCCTGAAGCCCGTGGCATGCATGGCGAAGAGCTTCCGCAGGTTGCCGCTGAACGAGGGAGGAAAGGATTTCACGCAGCCGAAATCGAGCATGGCCACGCCCCCGTCCCTGCGCATCCGGTCCGGTCGCGACGGGTCCGAGCGGATCAGGAAGTTGCCGGGATTGGGATCCGCGTTGAGGGCGTTGAGCACGTAGACGGATTTCAGGTAGATGCTCCAGAGCACCCCGGCCAAGGCGTCGCGTTCCTCCTGTGAGGGATTGGCCGCCAGCCACTCCTGGAGATGCCGTCCGTCCATGAAGTCGGTCGCGAGCACGGTTTCCGTGCTGAACGCGGAATGCACGGAGGGCACGGTAACTCCGGCGATACCCAGGTTCTCCCTGAACCATTCCGTCCAGCGGGCCTCATGCCCGTAGGAGAGCTCCTCCAGCATCCGTTCGGCGACCTCGCTCCACGCGCCCTGGACTTCCTTGAGCCAGGGCAGGGCGGATGCGAATCCGCCGACCAGGGACAAATCATTCTTGACCGTCCGCGCGATGCCGGGGTATTGCAGCTTGAGCGCGATCATACGGCCCTCATGGGTTTCGGCCAGGTGGACCTGTCCCAGGCTCGCTGCGGCGAATGGGGTTTCGGAAAAGGACTTGAAAAGGCCTTCCGGCGTACCGCCCAGGTTGGCCGCGATGGTCTGGCGCACCAAGGCGCGGTTCATCGGCGGTGATTGGTAGCAGGACCTGGAGAGTTCCTTGCGGAATTCCTCCGGCAGCAATTCCTCCTCCTGGCTGAGCATCTGGGCCAGTTTCAGGGGCAGGCCCTTCAGGCGCGCGCAGGCGGCGAAAAAAGCCTCCCCGCGACGCGTCCATTCCTCTTCGGGCGAGGACTTCCCCGGACGCATGGTACGCAAGGCCGAGGAGACCGCCAAGCGGCCCGCTACGCCTGCGCGCGCCAGTTTGGACAGGGGCATGGACTTGTGCTTGGGAAGCGGGCGCGGCTTTTCGCCCGGCCCGGGTTCCTTCAAAGGCTTTTCGTTCATTCCCGGCCCCGCTCGGAGCCTTTGCTTCCCGGGCCTTTCCCGGTTCTGCCCTTCGGAGCCGTGGCGCCGGGTTTCCGGGCTCCGGCCCTCGGCCCCGAGCCGGCTTTTCCGGCTTTTCCCGCTCCTCCATTATCCCCTCTCCCGGCTTTCGACTCCTCGCCCATGCCGCCGGTTCCATACCCGGCCTTCGATCGCCCGAAGGATCCAAGGTTCATGAGCAAAGGCATCAAGTGCCGATTGACCAGGAATCCCACCAGCTCCTCCGCCTGCCTGAGCAAAGGGCCGCCCACCACCGCCGAGAAAAGGTTCACGGTCCGATCGATGAACTGGGTGGTGTCTTCATGGTTCGCGGAGCCGTCCTTGAGCCAATACATCATTACGCCGATATAATGGCACCAGAGCATTTCGTCCACGATGCCGGCCCAGGGCACCGCGGGCAATTCCCCTTTGGCTTCCGCCTCCTTCACGAAAGCGCCCACCGTCTCCAGATAGGCCTTCCGCATGGCGGCCACTTCCGACCACATCAGGCTGGCGGCCACGAAGGTGGGATGGAAGGTCTTTTCAAGGAAATCCTTTTCCCCTTCGTACTGCCCGATCTGGAACTCCAAAAGGGCCTGGATGCGCTCGCCGAGGGTATAGGAGGGCTTCCTGAGAAGCGCCTCACCCTCCTTGCGGAGCCCTTCCATCTTCTGGATGTAATACGCCAGCAGGATCTTTTCCTTGGAGGTGAAGTACTTGTAGATGGCCCCGTCGCTCAACCCGGCCCTTCGCGCCACATCACGCAAGGTAACGGCCGCATAGCCCCTGGCCCGGACCTCTTCAACGAAAGCCTGGATGAACTGCTGGTGGTTTTCCTGTTTCTTTTCCCGGGAGACTTTCACGGCTTTACCCCTCTTTTTCCTTTTAATATAAATTCATACCCATTATAAGCCCATCTGGTGGCCTTTATTGGATATTTATTCTCTAAATGGATACGAAGGCGCGTAAAAAAAGGCCATCCGGGGATGGCCTTCGATACTGAACCGGGTTAAGAAGGGCCGTCTATTTGCCGGACAAGGCCTTGGAACGGGAAACCGCCGCCTCGACCGCGGCCATCAGGATTCCCTTAAAGCCGGCCGTTTCCAGGACATGCAACCCATGGATGGTGGTGCCGCCGGGGGAGCTGACCTTGGCCGACCAGGAGGAAGGGGATTCCTTGCCGCTTTCCAGCAGCTTGAGCGCACCCTTCGCGGTCTGCATCACCAACAAGGTTGCCGTATCGCGCGAGAGGCCCGCTTTGACTCCGGCCAGGATCAGGCCTTCCAGGAATTCGAACACGTACGCGGGTCCGCTACCGGACAGCCCGGTGACCGCGTCCATCTGGTGGCTAGTAACGCGCACGGTACGTCCCGCGGCCTTGAAGATGTGCTCCGCAAGGAGCAGGGTGGCTTCCGAATGGCCGTCCGTCTCGATGGCGGTGGCGCCCTCCCCTACCGACAAGGGCAGGTTGGGCATGACGCGTACGACCTGGTAGTCGTCCGGGAAATGGGAACGGATGATATCCGTGGTGACGCCGGCCATGACGGACAGGACCACGCGTTCCTTGGGACCGCTCTGGGCCTTGAGCCCGGGGGCGATATGATGGAATATCTGGGGTTTAACGGCCAGCACGAGCACGTCGCAGCGATCGGGAAGGTCATGGGCCTGGACCATGGTCTGCACCCCGAGCTCGCGCTTGAGTATTTCCATGGCCGGGGCCAGCGTATCGTACACGTAGACGTCCTTGGCGGCGGCTGTTCCGGAAGACACCAGGGCGCGCACAAGGGCCGCGCCCATGTTGCCGCAGCCCAGGACGCCGATGTTCTGGAACTCAACCATTCATGGAATCCAGGAATTCTTTGTTGGTCTTGGTGCTCTTGAGCTTGTCGACCAGGAACTCCATGATTTCCACGGGGGAAAGGTCCTGCAGGTAGCGGCGCAGGATCCAAACGCGGCGCAGGTCGTCCGGCGTCATGAGCAGTTCTTCCTTGCGGGTGCCGGACTTGAAAACGTCTATGGCGGGCCAGATGCGCTTCTCGGAGATGCGGCGATCCAGGATCAACTCCATGTTGCCCGTTCCCTTGAACTCTTCGAAAATGACTTCGTCCATTCGGCTGCCGGTTTCGATCAGGGCCGTGGCGATGATGGTGAGGCTGCCGCCGCCTTCGATGTTACGGGCCGATCCGAAGAAGCGCTTCGGCTTCTGCAGGGCCATGGCGTCCACGCCGCCCGAGAGGATCTTGCCGGAATGCGGGATGACCACATTGTGCGCGCGCGCCAGGCGGGTGATGGAGTCCAGCAGGATGACCACGTGCTGGTTGTGCTCGACGAGGCGACGGGCCTTCTCGATGACCATGTTGGCCACCTGGATGTGGCGTTCCGGCGGTTCGTCGAAGGTGGAACTGAAGACTTCCGCGGGCACGTTGCGGCGCATGTCAGTGACTTCCTCGGGACGTTCGTCGATGAGGAGGACCATCAGCTTGACTTCCTGATGGTTGCGGACGATTGAATTGGCGATGTTCTGCAGCAGGATGGTCTTGCCGGCGCGGGGAGGCGCCACGATCAAGCCGCGCTGCCCGCGCCCGATGGGCGTGAACAGGTTCATGATGCGGGTGCTGATTTCCTTGGGATCGTATTCGGCGTTGAACGCCACGTCCGGATGCAAGGGCGTAAGGTTGTCGAAGGAAACGCGATCCTTGCAGACTTCGGGATCTTCGCCGTTGACCTTCTGGATGCGGAGCAGGGCGAAGTAGCGTTCGTTGTCCTTTGGGGCGCGGACCATGCCCGAGATGGTATCGCCGGTCTGGAGGCCGAAGCGCTTGATCTGGGTTGAAGACACGTAGACGTCGTCCGGACCGGCGACATAGGAATGTTCCGGGGAGCGGAGGAATCCGTAACCCTCATCCATGACTTCCAGGACGCCTTCGGCGTAGATGGAGGCGGTGCCGCCGCTTTCGCGCTCGAGGATGGAGAAGACCAGGGCTTGCTTGCGGAGGCTGCGTGGATCCGTGATGTTGAGATCGAGGCCCATGTTGATGAGCTCTTTCATGCCGAGCTTCTTCAGTTCCGTCCAGCGGTTCTTCGCCTCCTGGAGGGTGCGGGCGTTGTTGCTTTCTTGGTTCTCGCCCCCTTCGCCGCCATCCTGATCCAACTCTTCCTGCTGTCTCCGGCGGCCTTCGGCGGAATTGTCCCGGGAATCGTTCTCCATATTGGAGAAGTCATCCTCCTTGGACTTATCCGACGATTTTTTCATGGCGGCTTTGGGTCTGGTGGCCAAAATGGATCTCCTTAAACGCGGTGAATCCGGGGAAGCATGTGATTGGTGGATTAGAAGGGATGAAGTACATCCGGAAAGATATAAAAAGGCGCTCCAAAGGGAAGGACCCGGGGCGGCCGGGCTATTAGGAAAATAGTAACAAATTGCCACCGGGAGAATGCTTTTGAGAGGCCCAAATCACCGCTTTCCGGAGCCGGCACGCCCTTATTTGTATATTTCCCACCCGCATGGCACGTCCCGAAACCGTAGTCCTTTTGGCCCTTGGCAGCAACCTGAACGATAGGGAAGGCTATATCCAAAACGCCCTGGACGCCATCCGGGAAATCGCCACCTCCCCCATCCAGAAATCGAAGGTCTATGAGACCGAGCCGGTGGGACCCGGTCCCCAGGGGAAGTACCTGAACCTGGTGGTCCGTTTCTCTACGCGCATGGAACCGCGGGCCCTGCTGCACTTCTGCGCGGATACGGAAACCCGCCTCGGACGCAAGTCCCGGGGCCGGTGGGCCGCGCGCGAAATCGATCTGGACATCCTATCCTACGGCCGCGAAATCATCCACGAGGAAGGCCTTGCCGTTCCCCATCCGTCCATCCTCGACCGGCAATTCGTCCTCGTCCCCCTCGTGGATTTGGATCCGGAATTCGTGTTGCCCGGCTTCAAGGAATCCGTCGGCCGGCAATTGCAACGCTGCATCGAGGTGCAAGGCCGCCAGGATGTCCAGGAATACCGCCCCATGCCAGCGACGTCCATCCCCCTACCCGAGCGAGTGCGTTACGTGGCGGTCGAGGGCGTCATCGGCGTCGGGAAATCCACCCTGGTCAAGGCCCTCTGCGATCGCATGGGATGCATGTCCCTGTTCGAGGAGTTCGAGAACAATCCGTTCCTCTCCGATTTCTACAAGGACAAATCCCGTTACGCCTTCCAGACCCAGGTTTTCTTCTTCCTGTCCCGCTACCGCCAGATCCAGGAGGTCTTCCACCAGCAGGATCTGTTCCGCCCCCAGATCATCAGCGATTACATGTTCGCAAAGGACAAGATCTTCGCGACGCTGAACCTGGACGAGAACGAAGTGAACCTTTATTACAAGTTCACGGACATCCTGGAACGCAACCTGATCAAACCGGACTACGTAATCTACCTGCAGGCGGACACCAAGACCTTGATGAACCGCATCAAGCTCAGGGACCGGCCTTATGAAAGGACCATGGACGAAGCCTATATCGAGGCCCTGAACAAAGCCTACAATACCTTCTTCCATTACTACTCGGGTTCGCCGTTGATGATCATCAACACCAACAATATCGATTTCGTCCGCAACCCGGAGGACCTCAACCTCCTGGTGGAAACAATCGCGAAGGTGCCGGAAGGGGTCACGTATTTCTCGCCGACTTCCATGGGGAAGAAATAGGCCGGGCGAAAAGCCGATGGAGATCCTCAAGACAATCGCGGATTACAGGCAATGGCGCAAAGCCATGACCCCTGACCAGGGCGTGGGATTCGTGCCCACCATGGGCGCGCTTCACGCGGGCCATCTGAAACTCGTGGCGTCCAGCCGCGGTAGGGATCCGCTGACCGTAGTCTCCATCTTCGTGAATCCCCTCCAGTTCGGGCCCGCTGAGGATTTCGCCCGTTATCCGCGGCCATTCGACGAAGACAGCCGTTTGTGCCGGGAAGCCGGCGTGGCCGCGATCTTCGCTCCGGAGGCGTCGGATTTCTATGCCCCGGATTTCTCGACCTTTTGCGAAGTCGCGGGATTGGACCTGCATCTATGCGGCGCGGCGCGACCCGGGCATTTCCGCGGAGTCTGCACCGTGGTGCTCAAGCTGTTCAATATCGTTCAACCGCAGCGCGCCTATTTCGGGCAGAAGGACATCCAGCAAGCGCTCATCCTGAAGAAGATGGTGCGGGACCTTTCGCTGGACCTGGAAATGGAAATCGTGGAGACCCTGCGCGAGCCTTCCGGCTTGGCCCTGAGTTCCCGCAACGTATTCCTCTCACCGGACGAGAGGTCGCGCGCGACCGCGCTTTCTCGCGGGCTGTTCCTGGCCCGGGAGGCCTGGGCCAAGGGCGGGAAATCCGCCGCCGCTCTGAAGGGAATCATGCGAGGGGAGATCGAAGCGTCGTCGCCCACGCGGATCGATTATATCGAAGCCGTATCCCAATCCGCCCTGGCCCCGCTGGACACCCTGGACGTGCCCGCGGTCCTGGCCTTGGCGGTCTTCTACGGCAAGACGCGCCTGATAGACAATATCCTGTTGGGCTGACCCTATCCGGGAACCGGGCGGAGCGCCCGACGGGTATCCCGGCCCTAAAGCCTGAGTTGCAGTCCCGCCCTGGCCTGAGCGGCCGCATCCAGGTAGGCATTGCCCGGCATCCAGCCGGGCGTCTTCGCATCCGCCTCGCCGAATACTTCCAAGGCCCCCCGGAGCGGAACGGCCGCGCCCAGGGAGATGGCTCCGCCTGGAAGGATATCCGTGGTCCGGTATCGCTGATCGTCCGGTTGCAGCCACGCGGAAGCCCCCAGGGTGACGAACATTTCCGAAGCGCCCACCTTCACCGGATAGCGGAACAGTTCCCCGCCCAGTGCCGGCAAGGCCATTTCCCCGTTGACCAGGCCTTGAAGGGTGAAGGCCCAGGACCACTTTCCCCGGCGCACCAGGACATCCCCGCCCACATCGTATCCGAACGGGGTCAGGTGATGGAGCAATCCGAAGTTCCATAGGAATCCCTGGCCGCCCCAGGGAGACGCGCCGGGAAGCCAATCGCGCCCGAACATCTGCGGTGAAACGAGGTTGAGCAGGGACAGGCCCGCCTGAAAGCGCAGGTAACCGCGTTCGCCCGGCGTCAAATCCCCGTAGAGGAGGTAGCGATCGAATCCGGACCCGGTCGGATGGGTACGCCCCCGGGGGCTCGCCTCGTAAGGTTCGTCCGGATGGCGCATATCGTAAACCCAGGCGCGGAAATCGAGACCGGTGAAGTCCCGCTCGGATTCGACATCTTCCTTCCGGTTCATGGCCTCAAGTTCTCCGTCGGGATCCTTGATGGAGCAGATATAGATGTAGGCCGTCCCGTTCAGGCTGGTGGCCCACCAGGTGAGGGCATCGTACTCGGAGCGCCGGCCAAGGAAGAAATTGTTGCGACGCATCAGACGCGAGGATTCGGTCTCGCCCTCGATGCCCGCTTCCATAAGGCGAGTGAAATCCGCCGGGTGCCCGGCCTTGAGGGCCGCAAGATCCGCGTCGCGGACATGGTCGACGGAGATGACGCCGGCCCCGATATCCCAGTGATATACGCCGTTATAGCTGGGGATGCCGTAGCGGGTCAGTACGGCGCGATGCCACTCTTCGTGCATCCAGGCGCCGCCGGGCGGGAAATAGGCGGAGAAATAATTGAACAGACCCAGGGAGGACCAAAGGCCGAGGGAGCGGAGCAGGCCGGGAGGCGCGCCCTCCCAGAGCCAGCCGATGGTCTGGTTGGCCAATTGAGCGGCGCCGGCGTTCCATTCCACCGATTGCCGCATGCTCGGCGATCCGAATCCGCCCCTGAATCCATAGGGCAGGTCGCTCAAGGGCACGGAAAGAAGCAAGGGTGCGCCCGGGAAGGGATCCCGGTGCGGTTCAGGTATCCGGCGGGAAGGTTGATCCGGGTTATGCGCTATCGTATCCGACCCACCGGAATCAGGCGGGGCGGAAAGGGATTCGCCGGCCGGCTGGCCCACCGTCGGGGAGACGGTGAGCCAGCAGCCGATCAGGATGGAAATGGATAAGGCCGCGTGCGGGCGGTTCCGCTCACCCATTTTTCTTGGCGAAATCCCTCATGACCGAAACAAGGGCGTCGATGCTCTCGAGTTCCAACGCATTATAAATGGAAGCGCGGAAGCCTCCCACCGAGCGATGGCCCTTGAGGCCGGACAGGTTCGCGGCCTCGGCGGCCTTGTTGAATGCGCCTTCGAGCTCCGGGTTCTCCATCACGAAGGTTACGTTCATGCGGGAACGGTCCTCCTTGGCGCAGGTGCCCTTGAAGAGCGGATTCTCATCGATCTCCGTGTAAAGGCGCTGGGCCTTCTCCTCGTCGCGCTTCTGCATGGCGGCCACTCCGCCCATCTGCTTGACCCACTTCAGGGTTTCCATGGCGATATAGACGGCGAAGACCGGCGGGGTATTGTACATGGATTCGTTCTCGATATGGATCTTGTAGTCCAACATCGACGGGATCTTGCGCTTGACCTTGCCGAGCAGATCATCCCGCACGATGGCCAAGGTGGCGCCCGCGATGCCCATGTTCTTCTGGGCGCCGGCGTAGATGAGTCCGAACTTGGAAACGTCGATCGGACGGCTGAAGATGTCGCTCGACATGTCCGCGACCACCGGGACCGGCGACTCAGGGAAGTGCTGCATCTGGGTGCCGAAGATGGTATTGTTCGACGTGACGTGGAAATACCGCGCGTCCTTGGGGATCTCGTAACCCTTGGGGATGAAGGTGTAGTTCGCGTCCTTGGAGGAGGCGACGACCTTGACGTTGCCGAAAAGCTTGGCTTCCTTGAGCGCCTTGTTGGCCCAGGTGCCGGTGTCCAGGTACGCGGCGGTTTCGCCTTCGTCCAAAAGGTTGTAGGGGACCATGGCGAATTGCATGCTGGCGCCGCCCTGGAGGAAGACGACGGAGTAGCCGGCGGGAACGCCCAGCAGTTCCTTGACCAGGGAGACGGCCTGGTCCATGACGGCGATGAAATCCTTGCCGCGATGGGACATCTCGAGGAGCGAGAGGCCCGTTCCGTTGAAATCGAGGCAGGCCTTCGAGCCGGCCTCCATGGCCTGGCGGGGCAGGATCCCCGGGCCGGCGCTGAAATTATGAATCTTCGGCATTTTGCTATCCCTTCGTGTCGGAATCCGAAATCTAGACTTTTCGATACCCTTTGTCCCGCCCCGTTCCTGGCCTTTATGGCAGAATGGGATTTCCCCTGACGGCGTTTTTTGAGACTCTGAAATCCGTATTTGGCGACAGCCCCGTCGCCAGTCCCTAAAATCCGTACTTGGCGACGGCCCCGTCGCCCATTTTCAAGATCCGTACTTGGCGACGGCCGTGGTCTGGATGCCGCCGCGGGCATTGAACACGCCCCGGATTTCCATGCGCTTCGGGGCGCAGGCCTTGACGCAATCGCCCAGTACCCGGTTCACGACGTGCTCGTGGAAAATCCCGATATCCCGGAAGTTGAGGATGTATTCCTTCAGGCTTTTCAGCTCCAGGCAGAGTCCATTCGGCACGTAGGCGATCTGCAAGGTCGCGAAGTCCGGCAGGCCGGTCTTGGGGCAGATGCAGGTGAACTCCGGAATGCTGACCTCGATGGTCGTGTCCGTCCCCGGGTATTGGAATTCCCAGGATTCGATACCGGGCATTTCCATGCCGGGAATGTGGGTTTGGCGGCCTTCATAAGAGCTTTCTTGCATGGATTACCTGACTAAAGAAAAAGGGAACGGAATTTTTGAAAATGGCAAATTGCAAATTGAAAATCGCAATTTGTAAGAAGAATACCGGACCTCCGGCTTTTGCTTCCCGACCGCTTGGAAGCGCCATTGGAACGCCCTGCCGCGAGACCCAGGCGCCCCTTCTCCTCTTCCATTTTTCAATCTGCAATTTTCAATTTGCATATCGCGAAATTTCGCCATCAAAGATCCTCGAACGCGGAGACCGATTGCTCCCCCGTCTTCAGATCCTTCACCTCGTACCGGTCTTCCCCGCCTTTGTCGGAGCCGAAGAACAATACGCGTCCTGCGTTCTGGTCGTTCGCCTGGACCATCTGCTTTTTCATCTTTTCGCCGGAGAGGGAATAACCGACGCGGCGGCCTTCCGCGCGCAGCTTTTGGGCCAGGAGCATCAGTTGGGGATTGGGAAGCCTGGTCTCATTCGGGGCCACGTCCACCAGGTAATAGTCGAGGGGTTCCCGGCCCGAGGGCATCAGTCCCTTCTCGCGGAGGAGATCGGCAAGGACCACGTCTCCCATCCCGAAGCCCACGCCCGACATGGAATTCCCGCCCAGGTTGGCCAAAAGGTTGTCATAGCGCCCGCCGCCCGCGACCGCGCGCATCCCGAGGGATTTGTCATAGACTTCGAATACGATGCCGGTATAGTAGGCCAGGCCCCGCACCACCGAGGTATCGAGGCTCAGAAACCCTTCGAGGCCGAGCGCCCGCATATAGCCGAACAGGGATTTGAGCTCTTCCAGGCCCGAGGCGGCCTGGCCTTCGGTGGCCATGGCCCCAGGGTCCACGAGTCCGCCGTCCTTCATCCAGGCTTCCAGGGCTGCGATGTCCTTGAAATTGAAAAAGGTCTCGATGGAGTCGATTGCCGGCGGGCTCATGCCTTCCTTGCCGAGCAGGGACTTGAATTCGGCCTCTCCGATCTTGGCGCGCTTGTCCAGGGCGGAGTAAACCACGGTCTTCTTTTCGGCGGGCACGCCCAACCGATCCAGCAGTTCGGATAGCAGCCGGCGGCTGCTCACATGGATGGAGAAATCGTCCGCGGTCAGGCCGAAGGCCTTGAGCATGTTGACGATGGAGGAAAGCAATTCCACCTCGGCGGCGATGGTATTGCAGCCGAGGATGTCCATGTTCAGCTGGAAGAACTCGCGCAGGCGCCCCCGCTGGGCCTTCTCGTAGCGGAACAGGCGCGGGATGGAGAACCAGCGCAGGGGAAGCTTCAGGCTGTTTCCCTTCTGGTTGACCATGCGGGCCAGGGTCGGGGTCATCTCGGGACGCAGGGCGATGTCCCGATCGCCTTTGTCCTTGAAGTTGTACAACTGGGTCACGATTTCCTGGCCGGACTTTTCCGTGAACAGCTCCAGGTGCTCGAAGGTGGGCCCTTCGTACTCCTCGAACCCGAAGTCCAGGCAGGCCCGGCGCCATACGTCGAAAAGGTGGTTCTGGACCCGCATGTCCTCGGGGTAGAAGTCGCGGGTGCCTTTGGGGGACTGGAGCGGGACCTGCTGGACTGCTTTCGGTTGGGTCGGGGAGTTCATGCGTCGGGGCCTGGTTTCGTGAGGTGTAGGTCACGCAAAATAGCTAATGTACCGCCCGCCATAAACCGGTCCCGGGACGGCTTCCATAGGCTTCCGGAGGCCGTCCCGAAACCCGCAGGGAACGGGTCGGGAAAGGGGCTTCCCGGAGGGCCCGAAACCTTGGAAAAGGACCCGGAATTTGGTACATTTTCCGGGCTGTGAGGACACCATTTCCGACTCGATTTTGAGGCCGCGAAAACCGCTTTCCCAGCCTACGGAATGAAGATTCTTGTCACAAACGATGATGGCATCCTGAGCCCGGTCCTGACGACCTTGGCGGATGCGCTGCACAAGGAACATGAGGTCCTGGTGGCCGCTCCGTCCCTGGATCAAAGCGGCATGTCCCAAGCCTTTACCCATGGCCATGCCAAGCGGATCGTCTATCGGGGCGATGACACCTCCCCATATCCCAAATTCCAGGTCGTCGGCACCCCTTGCGACTGCGTCAAGTTCGCCGTCGCCCACCTGTTCAAGCATCTGCAGATAGACCTGATCCTTTCCGGCATCAACCTGGGCGAGAACGCCGGAATGAGCGCCATCTATTCCGGAACCGTCGCTGCCGCGCGGGAAGGCGCCATGTGGGGGATCCCCTCCCTGGCGGTCTCCGTTTGGCATAACGCGCCGGACCACCTCGATTACGCCGTGAACTGGCTGATCAGGCTCCTCCGGGAGCCTTCCGTTCTGCCGATGCGGCCCGGCGGGCTTTGGAACATCAACTTCCCGCCCTGCAATCCCGACCGGATCACCGGAGTCGAAATCACGTCCATGAGCACGGTGATGTTCAAGGACAGCTATGAAGTCCTCCAGAGCGAGCACGGCATCACCGAGCACCGCCTGGTGGGATACAAACCCGAGGAGCGATTCGTTCCCGGGACCGACGACTACGCCCTGGCCCGAAACCGCATTTCCATAACCCCTTTGCAGATAAGCCAATCGGACTCCGGGGAATCCCGGCGCCTGGCGGGCCTGCAATCGCATTGGGACTCGCTGTAACGGTCCGAAAGCCGACCTGAGGAGAACGAATGGCCATTCCACTACGCACCGCGCCTGATCAGGGCAAAATCGTGAATACCTTCATCGAGGAGGAGATGAAAACCTCCTACCTGAAGTATTCCATGTCCGTCATCGTGTCGCGCGCCCTGCCGGACGTGCGGGACGGCCTCAAGCCGGTGCATCGCCGCATCCTATACGGCATGGAGACGCTCAACCTGTCCGCGGACCGGCCATACAAGAAATCCGCGAACATCGTCGGCGAGGTGATGGGCAAGTACCATCCCCATGGCGACTCGGCCATCTACGAGTCCATCGTCCGCATGGCCCAGGAATTCTCCATGCGCTATCCCCTGGTGGACGGCCAGGGCAATTTCGGCTCCATCGACGGGGACCCGCCCGCGGCCATGCGTTATACGGAAGCGCGCATGAAGAAATTCGCGGAGATGATGCTCCAGGACCTGGAGAAGGACACCGTCACCTTCACGCCCAACTATGACTCTTCCCTGACCGAGCCCTCGGTGCTCCCTTCGGCCTTTCCCAACCTGCTGGTAAACGGCAGTACCGGCATCGCCGTGGGCATGGCCACCAACATGCCGCCGCACAACCTCCGGGAGATCGTGAAGGCCTGCGTGGCCATGATCCACAATCCGGACATCACGGTCGAGGAGCTGGCCGCCTTCGTCAGCGGGCCGGACTTCCCCACCGGGGCCACCATCTACGGGCGGAACGGCATCCGTGCGGCCTACCTGACGGGACGAGGCAAGTTGCTGGTGAGGGCCAAGACCCATGTCGAGGTGGTCAACAACCGCAACCGCATCGTGGTCACGGAAATCCCCTACCAGGTCAACAAGACCAACCTGCTCGAGAAGATGGCCGCCCTGGTGCGCGACAAGATCGTGGAAGGCATCTCGGATCTGCGCGACGAATCCGACAAGGACGGAATGAGCATCATCATCGAGCTCAAGAAGGACGCGTTCCCGGACATCATCCTCAATACCCTGTACAAGCACACCCAGCTCCAGGAGACCTTCTCCATCCACAACCTCGCCCTGGTCGGAGGACGCCCGCGCACCCTGAACCTGCGCGAGATGATCTTCTACTTCCTCGAGCACCGCCATGAGGTGGTTGAGCGCCGCACCCGGTTCGAGCTGAACAAGGCCGAGGAGCGCGCCCACATCCTCGAAGGCCTGCGGATAGCCCTGGATCATATCGACGAGATCATCAAGCTCATCCGCGCCTCGGACGATACCCATGCCGCCAAGGCCGGGTTGATGGCCCAATTCGGGCTTTCGGACCGCCAGGCGGACGCCATCCTGGAAATGCGCCTCCAGCGCCTGACCGGACTGGAACGCGACAAGATCGAGGCCGAATACCAGGAACTGACCGCCACCATCGCCCACCTCAAGGGCATCCTGGCCGACAAGGCCCTGCGTATGGCCATCATCGAAAAGGAACTCACCGATATCGTGGAGAAATACGGCGACGAGCGCCGCACCATGATCGAGGACGCCGCGGACGACATCACCTACCTGGACCTCATCGCCAACGAGCCCATGATCGTCACCGTGTCCCATACCGGCTACATCAAGCGCATCGGTACGGACGCTTATAAGACCCAGGGCCGCGGGGGCAAGGGCATTTCCGCCACCGGCCTGAAGGACGAGGACTTCGTCGAGCATCTCTTCATCGCCTGGGCCCATAGCTATATCCTGGTCTTCACCAATATGGGCCGCTGCCACTGGCTCAAGGTCTATGAATTGCCGGAAGCGGCCCGCACCTCAAAGGGCAAGGCCCTGGTGAACTTCATCAACCTGGTGGAAGGCGAACACGTCTCCGCGTTCGTCCCGGTCAAGGACTTCGAGGACGCGCGCTCCGTGGTCCTCGTGACCGAGCACGGCATCATCAACAAGATGTCCCTGGAATCCTTCTCGCGCCCCCGCACCAACGGCATCAACGCCATCACCCTGGACGAAGGCGACACCCTGACCCAGGTGGTGCTGGCCGCCGAGGCTGACGACGTCATGATCGGAACCAAGCTGGGCCAGGCCATCCGCTTCGCCATGTCCAAGTTCCGCCAGACCGGCCGCGGCACCCGCGGCGTCAAGGGCATCACCCTCGAAGAGGGCGACGCAGTAATCGGCATGATCGTGGTCGAGAAGGGCTGCGCGGTCCTGACCATCACGGACAAGGGCTACGGCAAACGCACCGACCCGGAGGAATACCGCATCACGGACCGCGGCGGCAAGGGCGTGCGCAACATCAAGGTCACGGATAAGAACGGCCCCGCCGTGTGCATCGAATCCGTGCGCGAGGGCCAGGAAATCCTGGTCATCACCAAGGAAGGCATCGTCATCCGCATGGGCGTGTCCGATATCAGCGTCATCGGACGCGATACCCAGGGCGTGCGCGTCATCCGGTTGGGCGACACGGACATGGTGACGGATGTCGCGGTGGTCGAAAGCGAGGACGTGGATCCGGACGTGCTTGAATCCACCGAGGCCTTGAAGGTCGTGGCGGGACCTGGAACCGGCTCCGGCGCGAACGCCGTCTCCGGCGCCGTATCGGCGCTCGCGGACGAACTCATCGATGAGGCGGCTTCGGAGGAAGGCACCGACGGGGAATCCCCCGAGGGTGACCCATCCGAAGGCGACGCACCGGCGTAACACCATGAGCGGAAACCACCGGTCATCGGCTCCGCAAGGCCGGCTCCTGGCAGCCGCCCTTGCGGGTATCGTCCTTGCCGCCGCGTCGCCGGTTTCCGCGGTGAAATTCCCGGATACCACCGACCTGAAAAAGGACTATAAGGTCTCCGTCCGCAAGGACGGGCGGCCGGTGGACTTCTTCCGCAAGGCGCGCGGCGATTCCGCGACCGTCCATCTGGATTGGTCCGGCCCGGCGATCGTCGCGGTCCGCATCGAACAAGGCGGCGAGTTCGATCCCGACAGCTTCTCCGTGCTCAATTCGGATTACGGCAACGGCGCCGCCTGGCACGAGTCCATGGCGGCCATGGACGCCCAGACCCTTAAGCTCTATCCAGGCCTTCAGCAGCAATGGCTTCTCAAAGGCTTCGCCGGGGAAAAAGGCTGGCTCGGGTCCGGGGTGCTGAAAGGCCGGTATTTCCTGGTCTTCCGCGCCAACCCTCCTACGGCCACCGCCGTGGTGACGGGCCCCCTGCGACTCAACCGAGGCGTTTTCGCCCTATTGGATTCATCCTCCCGATGGCTCCATGTCCCTTGCAAGGATACGGGGACCCCGGAGAAAAAGCCCGGGACCGCGAAAGGCACGGCAAGGTTGAAGGCGGCGGGATCCCCGGCATGTTTCAGCCCCTCCGATGATTCACGCCTGCTCGTGCGCATCGATCGGAAAAAGCCCTTGGTCCTGCAGGCCTGGCTGGAAGAAGGGGAGTCCGGAGCCTTGATCGATATCAAGAAGGGCTTGCAGACCATTCCCGACGCCTCCCAGGCGGATTACGCCAAGGACCTCTCCCAGATGCTTCTCGGCGAGGCCCAGGCCTTCCTGGTGAAATTCTCCCAACGTCTGCCCGAGGCGTTCAATTGGCCGTCCTGGCAAATCCAGGATTTCAAAGGCGGGCAGGTGAAAGCGTCGGAATTCCTTCCTATCGTGCGGCGCCAGGCCGATCCCGGGGACTCCCTCCCCGCTTTCCGCTTCGAAGATGCGGGGCTCCGCCTGGGGGTGAACCTATATTATCGTGGAACGGTCCACTTGTCCGCCGAAGAACGGTAACCAAGGCGCGTTCCGCATTACGATTGGACTTCCCTTTCCGCCCCAAGGAGGATTTACATGAGTCTTAAGGTCATCTACACCGCGCAAACGGGAACCGAGGCCATCTTCGTCCGGAACATGCTGAAGGATGCCGGCGTCGAAGCCTCGCTCCGGACCGATGATGCGAACGGCAATCTCCCGTTCCTCGACGCGTCCGAAGGAGTGGACGTGCTGGTCGATGAATCGGTCGCCGAGGATGCCGCGACGGTCATGGGAGAATATGAGCGGGGCGCAACCGCCATCGGTGAAGACGAAGGCGAATAACCCATAAGAATGCCCGCTCACAAGCCAGGTTCCAAGACCTTACTGATATCCTGGCTGCCGGCCTTGGCCTGCATGGCCGCCCTCTTCTACGCCTCGAGCCTTCCCGGCGACCGGATCCACCTTCCGCCATTTCCCTATAGCGACAAGGCCGTTCACTTCGCCGCTTATGCCGCCCTTGGCGCCCTCATCGGTTTGCGGAAAATGCTGCGCGGGCCGAGGATCGGGGCGGTAGGATGGGATTTTCCCGGACTTGCCGTGGGGATGCTTTACGGCGTCAGCGACGAAATCCACCAGTTATTCGTGCCCATGCGGATGTACGACTATGGGGACATGGCCGCGGATTCCCTCGGAGTGGCGGCAGGACTCCGGCTGTTCGGCTGGTGGATGGGAGGAAGGCCGTTGGCGGCCAGGGGGAAGGAAAGCGGCTAACGTACGCTCATCGGTACTTTGTTGACGTCCCCGCCCTTGCGGATGTAGGTGGAGAAGTATGAGCGCGCTTCTTCCGGCTTGCTCAGGTTGAGCAAGGTGCTTCCCAGGATGAAATAGGGCTCCAGGGCCTCGAAGCAATAGACGGTGGCATTGCGGCCGTAAGGCAACAGCTCCTTGTCGTTCTTCTGGCGGTAGTGGAATTCCATGGCCAGGGTATTGCCCTCGCAAGACAAGGGATCCTTCTCGAGCAGCACCTTCAGGTTGTCTGAAATGGTCTGGTAATCCTCGTTGCCCATCAAATCGTCCCACAATGCGGAAAGCGCCACGGCGGTGCCCGGCTTGCGGCGCAGGACCACGCGATAGAAGTACTTCGACTGCTTCTCGTACCCGCGAAGCTGGAGCTGGCGGGCCATGAACTCCTGAAGGTCGGGATCCGCTTCCTGGTAATCCTCCTTGAGTGATTCCCAGATCTGGTCGGATTTGAATTTGTTGCCCGTGCTCGAATAAAGCCGGTAGAGATCGGCATGGACGAGGACCCGCAACCGGTCCCAGGTGGTTTCCAGGGCTTTCTGGTAGGCCTCCGCGGCCTCCTCGTTCCGATCTTCCGAAGCGGCCTCCATGGCTTTTATCAGATTGAAATAGTCGCGATAGGAAGGGGAGTTCGCTTCGCGCTTGAGGAAGTCCCGGACCTCGCGCCATTTGCCCTGTTGGGCGTAATTCAGGTTCACGAGATATCCCATCTCCCCCTGCGGGAACCGCTTGAAAAGGGAGGCCGGGACCTTTGCGTCGAGGGTCCCGTTCAGGAAGAAGTTGACCAGAAGGAGGTTCCGCGCGCTCTCGAAATCGAGTTGATCGGCGAAGCGCGCCAGGGTCGACTGGCACAAGGCGTAATCCCCAAGGCGGAAAGCGAGCACGGCCGTCTTGCGGTTCACGGGTTGGTAGGATTGCGTGCGTGAGCCCAGGTTCCGCAGCACCAGGAGCTGGGCGGAATACATGCGTTCCTTCTCGAGACCGTTCTGCAATTGGTCCAGCCGCGCCGGATCCAGGTGGCCGAGATTGGGCATCAGGTAAGGCAGGCTGACCTTTATGCGCCCCTGGGAAAGCCACAGATCCCCCACTTCGAGAATGGTTTTCCCCTGATTGCCTGAGAGTTTTATGGCTTCATCGAAATATCCCTTGGCCAGGTCGACCTGGCTGTTGTTCGCCGCCAAGGTGCCGAGCTTCATCCAGTGGATGGGATTGTCCGGTTCGCGCGAAACCATCGCCTGCAGGGAATCCTCGCTGAGTTCGGGATTCTTGTTCCGGGAAGCGAAGGCGGTACCGCACAGAATCATTCCCAAAAGCACGGCCCGGATCAAGGGAAAGCCGGGAAGCTTGCTTCGGAGGGAAGGGACTGACGGTTTTTGCGACATCTACACCTGTGGGAACGGGTCCTTGACTCGACGTGGATCAACGCGGAGCAGCCTGGGCCGTACCTTGCAAAATATATAAAAAAGCCCTGCCCCCCTTCGGGTACCGGGGAAGGCGGTAGGCTAAAAATGTATACTTTCCCTTACCCCGAACCTCGGCGTGAGCTTTGCCATGGTCCGGAAACTCATGAGGGTATGATGGCCGCGAATCCCCAGTATGCCGAAGGCGAAGTAATCGCGAACAAATACGTCGTGGAAGGCCTGATCGGGGAGTCCCCCGCCTCACGGACCTATCTCGCCAACGGCAACGCGGGCAAGCTCTGCGTGAAATCCTACCGGCAGGAAGTCTCCGCAAGGCTCCTTTCGGCCCCGGACTTCTTCCTCAAAGCCGGCATCATGACCGAGATCGAGCATGATAATCTGTGCGGTTGCATCGATGTACAGGAGGAGATGGGCCAGGTCTTCGTGGCCCGGGCCCATACCGAAGGGGAATCCTTCGAGGAATGGGCGCGAAAACATCGCGGAGACGGCAACTATTATTCCAGAGGCCTGGAGCTCTTGTGGCAGACATGCCAAGGACTTACCGCCCTCCATGAACGCACCCGCCACCTGAACATCCACCCTGGAAACGTCATAGTCGGCCCCTTGGTTGCCAAGCTCTGCGATTGGGATCCCCGCGCCCTGGGTAACACGGAAATGACTCCGGATCCGTTGCCGGTCCGGCCGGAATACCAGGGGTACCGTGCCCCCGAAGCGGCCGGCCGGGGCGGCTTCCTGAGCTATCCGAGCACGGACCTTTTCGCCGTGGCCGGCTTGCTCTATCGCCTCATAAAGGGCGAACACCCTTCCGGCAATCCATCGCAAACCCTTGCCGAAGTGCGGTCGATGGATAAGGATGTCTCGGTTTTCCTGGGCAAGGCCCTCCATCCCCGTCCCGAAGAGCGGTTTCAGGACGCCGGAGCCTTTTCCGACGCCCTTTGGGAATTGCAGGGGGCCATGCAACGGTTGCAGGAACGCGCCGTCAGGTCTTCTTCCTCCGCGGTCCGCGGCAATCCAGAACCGGCCGCGCGTCGTGAGGAACCCATGTTTCCCGATCCGCCTGCGCACCACCGGCCATCCGAACCGGATTTCTCGGCCATGCCTCAGAGCGCGGCCTCCGGCCAGTCCAAGACCGAGGGCGACAGCTTCTTCGATTTTTTCCCTTCCGCGGATGCGGCGCCTGACGGCGGGTCCCCGACCAAGCCGCAGAATCCGGGAATTCCCGGCCACAAGAACCAAGGTCAGGCTGCCGAACCTAAATCCTCTGGCGACACCCTCTTCGGAGCGCCCGCCTTCGTGTCCCCGCGGCAGGAAACCCCCAAGCCCTTCCAGGACCCTCCGGCCTATATTCCACCCCGGCCCGCGCCCCCAAGGGCTGAACCGAAATACGCGCCGCCGCCCTCGGGCCTGAGCGAACTGGAAACGCCGGGCACCCTGTTCGGCTCCTCAGCGCCCTTGTTTTCGACGCCTTCGAAACCCGCACCTAGGAGCGAGCCGCTTGAGCCGGCGAAACCCTTGGCCGTCAGCCTTTCCTCCCTGGAAAAGGATCCCCTGGAACTTGCCGGTAACGAGCCGGGCGGCTTTACGGCGTATGGCTTCAAAGGTGCGGGAGACAATCGCACCGGAATCTATACGCCCGAGGCCAAGGCGGCGGAAGCCAAAACCAAACTGATGATTCTCCTCGGCACCGTGGGAGCGGTGATCCTGGTGGTGGGGTTGGTCGGCCTGTTCCTCTACCTGCGGAGCCATGCCGCCCACAAGGATGAGGTCGCCGGAACCCAGGCGGTCGGGGAATCCCTGGAGCCCCAGGCCGATCCGGAGGCCTTGCATCCCGCGGCCGTCCCCGAACCCGCGGCAACGGAAAAGGCGCCCCCGCCCCGTCACGATGCGGCTCCCTATCCTGAAGTCGCCTCGGAAACCCGGAATACCCCGGAACCAGCGGCCCCGGCGACGACCGCCAACAACGGTTATTCGGAACCGCCCATGCCCATAGAACCCGCGCGACCAGGCGCCCAGACCGAACGCGCCGAAAAAGGCGCGACCCCGGCGGTGCAACCCAAGATGCCCGCCGCGGCAAAGGCCCCGGTTTACAAGGGCAACAACCATGTGACCCCGGAAAGGGAAGCCGCCCTCATGGGAATGGTGCAGACCCGCACCTGGCCCAATACGGCGGCGGAACGCCTTAAGGCCGCCGATGACCTGAATGACCTGGGAAAGACCGCCGAAGCCAATGTGGCCTACTCAAAGGTCCTGGTGGCCGGGGACGTCGTCGACAAACAGAAGGTTTCCGCCTTCGGCGGGTTGGCCGTGACCTTCCAGGCCATGGGCATGAAAGATCAGGCGCGCGACGCGGTCCAGCAGATCCTTGAGATCAATCCCAGGAACGGGTTCGCCCTGAAACTCAAGGAGAAGTTGAAGTGAAGGAGGGGCGACCCCAGGTCGCTCACAAGGGATAGGTCTTCGGAGAGTCTTCAGGCATCCAAACCGCTTCTCCGGGTCCCGGCACCATTTGCCCGGACTTGATGGTCACGGAAATGCGGGATAGGGATCGGGACATTCCCGGCCCGCCGCCGAACCGGCCCAAGGCCTCGATGGCCACCCGCAGATTCGGATCGATGCCTCCCGAGAAGAATACGTTGGGGAACCCGAGCCAGCAGGCCAGCATGTTCTCGCCGTCGCTCCGCCACTCGTAACACCAACGTTCCCCCTTGAACGGCCGCGGCAGTCCCGGTTCCCCCAGCTCGATGAAGGATTGCATGCAATGACCGGAGCCCTTGGCCTGGGAAACGAGTATGCCCGTGAGAACGGGCAGACGAGCCGGGGTTTCCAGGCGGGTCCGCAATGGCAGGATCACCCGGGTGCTGTTGGCGAGGACGATGAAACTCATGGGAGGGGCCGGTCAGGCCGGTGCGCGGACGTCCGAAGCCTTGTCGACGAGATATTCGGATATCCGATCGCGCATGGGATTGCCCACCGCGTCCCAGGCCGAATAGCCGTAGGTTTCGTCGAAGACGGTTTCAAGGGCGCGCAGGGTTTCCCCATGAGCGCGATAGAGCTCGCGGATGTCGGACTCAAGGCCTCCGGGAAGGCCCGGCTCCTGGGGATTGGCGGCGGGAAGGCGGCCTTCCAGGGCCATGACCGCTTCGGCCACGGGGTTCGGGCGTTCCGACCAGTCCGCGTGGGACGGTTCCGCCGAGGCGCGCTGCAGGACATCCTGATGGGCGATGAAGATCCGCGCCATGCTGGACAATGCGGATACCGCTTCGCCCGCCGGAAGATCGGCCAACGGAGACGCCTCGGCCTGAGCCGGGGCCGCGCCGCGGTGGCGGAGCAGGCGGTGCATCATGGGATGCCGGATGGCGATGCGCCGACGGGCGAGCGCCTCCGGATCCTTAAGCAGGGATTCCGCGTCGGCGGCCTTTCCCTGGGGCTCGAGCCAGAAGACCCAAGCGCCATTGCCGCTCTGGCCCATGGACCGGATCTTTTCCGTGGCCGCCTGGCGGAAACCCGCGTCCTCTAGGCCGATGTCGCCGCCGAACCAGTGGGAAATCTTGCGGTTACGCCCATAGAAGCATCCGCCCTTGATGGCGAAATAGCCGGCCTCGCGGCCTTCCGCGGGCGGGGCCAGGTTTTCCACCACGGCCTGGATCCAGTTCTTGGGTTCCCAATGCTTTTCCAGGCTGACCGGGACCCTGTCGGCAGGATCCATCTGCAAGGCGGCCATGAGAACGGGTTGGCGCCGTCCGCCGAATTCGAAAACGTCCAGCACGTGCCGTTCTATGAAGTTATGGGGCAGGAGGGCCGGGAAGAAGCGCGCGCCCAGGTTCATGAACCCGGGAATGAGGGGCGGAGCCATTTGGGCCAGGAGGGTCACGTCCACGCCGCCGGTGAAATCCTCGCGGCCGCTGAGCGGCGAGGTCCCGACCACCTGCACGGAAAGGGACCTGGGAGGCCGGCCTTCCGCATCCGCGGCGAAGAAGCGATCCGGGATCCCGATATAATAGGAGTGGAGGGAGGCCGAGGCCTTTTGGACCCAAAGCTCCCATTCACCGCCCTCATACCCGCGGGAACCTTCCATGCGGATGCGCAAAGGGATGAAATCCTGGGTAAAGCCGCCGGTGGAGGAAACCTGGATCACCATCGCGGTGGCGGTATCCAATTTGGAGAGGGAGCCGTTCATCCGTTCCCCTTGGTGATCTTCCAGGGAAAGGGGGATGAGGACGTTGCGGGAATTGAGTGTTACCTGGTAGGACATCCATCTTCTCCGGATGTGATGAAAATAGCTTTTTGGGCCGGGATGCCCATGATCGGCGGCGTCAAATACGCCGCCGATCCGGGACCAGGTTGAAATTCCGCAAACTTAAAGTGGCGGATTCACGGCGTTTGGAAGGGTGGCCTCGAAAGCGAGCAAAGTCCCCTCGACGGACGCGGATGCGTTCGCCGCCCCCTGGCCGTCCTTTCCCGCATCCCCGGCTCCATCGAAATCCTCGGGAAGGGTCAACCTTTTGAGGGTCGCTCCCGTGGCTCCGGATGCTTCCAGGGTCTCCACCAGTCCGCGCTTGAATTGGTCCGGCGTTACCCCGCCGTAATTCGTGAGCGCGTATATCCTGCCTCCGGGACGCAACAGCTTCACGCCCTTGCCCAGCAAGCGGAAGTAATCCTCGTCGAAGGTGAAGACCGCGCCTTTCGATCGCGAGAAGCTCGGAGGATCCAGGATGATCACGTCGTATGTCTGCGCCTTCTTCGCGGCCCAGTCAAGGTACTTCTCGCTATCCATGGTCACGAACTTCGTCTTGTCCGCGGCGATCCCGTTGAGGGTGAGGTTCTCCTTGCCCCATCCCAGGTAACGCCCGGAAATGTCCACGTTGACCACGGAACCCGAATTGCCGTACGCGGCCGCCAACCCGAGGGAACAGGAGTAGCTGAAGAGGTTGAGCACGTCGTGGCGGCGGCACGAGGTTATCAGGGATTCGCGCAACAACCTGGTGTCCAGGAACAGGCCCACGTTGCGCGGATGCTGCAGATGAACGCGGAATCGCAAAGGACCCTCGCGCACTTCCGCGGTCTCGGGAACGGTGCCGAACAGCTTGCGCCCTTCCTCCCGCCCCTCTTCGCCCCGTTCGCTCCTGTCCTTCAGCGCGATGCCCTTGGCTCCGGTCACCTTGGCGAGTATCTCCTCGAATTCCCCGTAGAGTGAGCGCATGTCCTTATCGTAGGCGTACACGATCAGGTATTCCCCGAACATGTCCACGATGAGACCCGGTGTCCCGGAAGCCGCTCCGTTCAGGAGCCGGAAGGCGGTGGCATGTCCACGCAAATCCGAACGCCGTTCCCAGGCCTTCTGCAACGCTTTGTCAAATACTGTCAATTCCGTCCCCCTGGGGTTTGTCCCTAATATCCGAAGTCC
>JAQBPO010000073.1 GCA_028287465.1 Fibrobacterota bacterium | reverse complement strand
TAATCGGACACGGGCTTTGTGCCGCCGCCCTCCATTCCACGGGGCTGCCGGTTCAGGTGGGGCCTTCATCAACTCAATCGAAAGGAAGCCCATGACTTGGGATTTCACGAAATTTGCCTCCCTTTTTTCCCGGCGGGGCCTGTCTGGCTTTTGCCTGATCGCCGCCATCCTCCTTACTACCGGTTGCATGACTGAAAACAAAGGCAAGGAGGCGGCCGTCCCTCCCGGGATCGTGAAAACGGATTTGCCCCTGCTCTTCGCCGCGCAGGACATGGCCGCTCCGGAACCCGCCAGGACCTTTCCCGAGGAGAAACGCATCCGCATGGCGGAAGTCGCCGCCGGCATGGCAGCGGGCTCCGGGGATCTCCTCATCGCCTCCAAGCAGTTCATCATCAACCTCTTCGATGACGTGCGCCTGGTCGCGGAAGTGGACCGCTCGCTAATACAGGAACCGGGACGGTTCACCTTGAACGGCCATCTCGTGGCCGTGGACGGAAGCTATTTCATCGTGACCTTCAACCAAGGGTCGCTCTCGGCCACGGTCTTCCATCCCTCCCTCGGATATTACGAAATCGAGGCCACCGGCGGGCTGACGTCCAGGGTTTCCGAATTCGATCCGATCCATCTGCCGCGCCTGACCCACGGCATGCTCTTTCCCGACAGCACCCACCACCATGACATGAGCGATACCACTCCCATGCCCATGCCGAAATCCGCCGGTGCGACCCCGGTCATCGATATCCTAGTGGTCTATACCCCGGCGGCCGCCGCGGGCTCGGGAGGCGAAGCCGCCATGCTCTCGAAAATCGACAAGGCCGTGGCCGAAGTCAACAACGCCTTCATCAACAGCCAGATCAACGCCAAGGTGAACCTGGTCCGCGCCCAGCAGATCAATTATACGGAAGCCACGGACATGGGCACGGACCTTGGCCGCCTCCAGAACAAGACCGACGGTTTCATGGACGATGTGCACGCTCTCCGCGATACCTACAAGGCGGACGTGGTGTCCCTGGTGGTCGAGGCCTCCGGCGGCGGCGTCGCGGGCATCGGCTACGTGATGACCTCGGTGCAGCCCTGGTTCAAGGACTACGCATTCACCGTGGTCGGCCGCGCCTATACCGGCAGTTACAATACCCTGGCCCATGAGCTCGGGCACAATTTCGGATGCGCGCATGATCGGCAGAACAGCACCAGCCAGGCCGCCTACCCGTACTCCTACGGCTACCGTTTCAACGGCAGTAACGGAGTCCAATACCGGGACATCATGGCCTACGCTCCCGGCACGCCCATCCCTTATTACTCCAACCCCAACGTCCAGTACATGGGCGTCGCGACCGGCATCGCCGACGGTCAGGCCAATTCCGCGGACAATGCGCGCACCATCAATGCCACGGCCCCGGTCACGGAGGCCTTCTACGTCCGCCCCGCCGGAAATCCTCCGGTACCCGTCATCGTGACGCCCGTCGCGGGATCGACCTACTCCGGCGGCATGGTGGTCGCCTTTTCCGGAACCGGAACGGACCCCGAGGACGGCAACCTTCCCGTCTCCGCCCTCACTTGGCGGGTGGACTTCATCCATGACGGGCAGACGAACAACGTAATGCCCTCCACTCCGGGAATCGCCTCCGGTTCCTTCACCGCGCCCAACCGGGGGGAGAAGTCGGCCAACTCGCTCTACCGGGTATACCTCACCGTCAAGGACGCCTCCGGCCTGTCGACCACCACTTCCCGTGACGTGCAGCCCATCAAGGCCAATATCACCTTGGCTTCCAATCCTCCCGGTCTGCAGCTGAAATTGGACGGCCAATCCGTAACCACGCCCTATACCGTCTCGGCGGTGGCCGGAATGATCCGTTCCGTCGAAGCGGTTTCGCCCCAGGCTTCGAATGGATCGACCTATGCTTTCGGATCCTGGTCCGACGGCGGCGCCGCGACCCATGAATTCACCACGGCCGCCTCGGCGACGACCCTTTCCGCGGTCTATGCCGCGGGGGGCGCATCCGGTTGGACCGACGGGGACATCGGAACCGTGGGCATACCCGGTTCCTTTTCCGGATCGGGTTCCTCCTATACGGTCAAGGCTTCGGGAGCGGATATCTGGAATACCGCCGACGGCTTCCACTACGGCTACCAGACCCTCAACGGGGACGGCATGATCACGGCCCGGGTCGCCGCTTTCCAGAATACCCATGAATGGGCGATGGCAGGCGTCATGATCCGCGAAAACACCACGGCGGGATCACGCCACGCATTCATGGCGGTGAGCATCAGCCATGGCGCCACCTTGCATACCCGGGTGACCGCCGACGCCTCCAGCCAGGAAGTCCCTTCCGCCGGGGCTGCGCCGTACTGGGTCCGATTGGTCCGCAGCGGAACCAGCCTGAAGGGCTATGCCTCCACCGACGGCGTCACTTGGACCCTGCGCGGCGAATCCATCCAGTCCCTGCCCCAGAACGTGCTCATCGGGTTGGCGGTCACGTCCCATGATAATGGGGTGTTGAACACCACGACCTTCGACAATGTCTCCATCGTACCGGACGCATGGAAGTCCGCCGATGTCGGTTCGGTCCTCAACGCCGGAAGCGCGGCGGGTTACTCGCCTCTCAAGGTAGTCGGCGATGGCGCGGATATCTGGGGCAATGCCGACGGGTTCTTCTACCGCTACCGGTCTCTTTCCGGGGACGGGGAGATCAAGGTCCGCGTCACGGGCGTGCAGAACACGGATGCCTGGGCCAAGGCCGGCGTCATGATCCGCGAAACCCTGGCCGCGGGATCAAAGCATGCCTCCATGTTCGTCACCTCCGGCAACGGCCTGGCCTTCCAGCGCCGCGAAGCCAATGACGGCATCAGCCTCCACGTGGCGGCCGCCGGCGCCTCCCCGTCCTGGGTCAAGCTGGTGCGGGCAGGGAACCTTTTCACCGCCTACGGGTCCGCCGATGGCGTAACCTGGAACCTGGTCGGCAGCGCGACCATGGCCATGGGAACCGAGGTTCTGGTGGGCCTGGCGGTCACGTCCCACCATAACGGGACCCCGAATACCTCATCGTTCGATCAGTTGACCATCACCGACTGAGATAGCGCATCCGGGGCCCGCCTCGCGAGGAGGCGTGCCTGGAAAAGCGAAAGGGCGGACGTTTGCACGTCCGCCCTTTTCATTTCATGCCTCGGTGCCCGACCGTATTCGCGGTGGGATTCGGGACGCGGTCCCGGAGGTTTCCGTGATTACCAGAACTTGGTCAGGACTTCGGGACCGTTCCGCGTCATCGCCACGGTATGCTCGAACTGCGCCGAAAGCTTCCCGTCCCGGGTGAACACGGTCCATCCGTCGTCCGCTACGAAGACGTCCGGGCTGCCTTCATTGAGCATGGGCTCGATGGTGAAGACCATGCCTTCCGTGATCTTCTGACCGCGGCTGCCGCTGCGGTAATGCAACACCATGGGATCCTCGTGGAACCCGCGGCCGATGCCGTGGCCGCAGAACTCGCGCACCACGCCATAGCCATATTCATCCGCAAGATCCTGGATGGCCGCTCCGATGTCGCCGAAATGGTTGCCCGCGTAGGCGACTGCGACGCCTTCCTCCAGGCAACGGTAGGTGACGTCCACGAGCTTCTGGACCTGGGGCGAGACCTTGCCCACGAAAACGGTCTTGGAGGTGTCCCCGTGATACCCGTTCAAGGTACAGGTTACGTCCACGTTGATGATGTCGCCTTCCTTCAGGACATGCTTGCCGGGAATCCCATGGCAGACCACGTTGTTCACCGAGGTGCAAACCGACTTGGGGAAGCCGTGGTAGTTCAGCGGGGAGGGGTAGGCCCCTTTCTTCACGGTGTAGTCATGCACGAACCGATCGATCTCGTCCGTCGTGATCCCCGGTTTCACGATTTCCGAAGCGCGGGCAAGGATCTCCGCCGCAAGGACGCATGAGTCCCGCATTAAACCGATTTCCTTGTCCGTCTTGATCTTGATGGCCATTATACCCATGAATTTACAAAATTATACCCCTTGTCCGCATCCACGGCGTCGTCCTGCGCCCGATTCGGATGGTTACCTTTAGGATCTTTCGGCATGCCCCAGGCGGGGTTTGCGATCCTGAGGGTTCGCGGACCCTCCCGGGCCAAGGAGGAATGGAATGCAGGTATCACGGTTTTCGGTTTCGCACCGGGCCGGGGCGCGGCCCGACGGCGGTCCCGCTCCGGCGCGTGCAATGCCCACGGGGTTGATGCTGGCCGCCCTGATCATGGCCGCCTCCCTGACCGCTTGCAAGGAGGACTGTTCCGGTCCCGCCCGGATGGGCGATTTCGAATTCTCCCAAGGGAACTACGTCAACGCCATCAAGCAATACGAGAAGGCCCTGCGGGCGGACGCGAATTGCGGGGTGGTAGGGGAGAAGCTCGCGGAGGCCAGAAGGAAGGCGGCGGCCGGAAAATAGGGGTCGGGGTCCGGGCTCCCCGGTAAAAAAAACCGGCGGATCCGAAGGATCCGCCGGTCATTTCAGGGATTCGGGAATCCGGAGGCTAGCGGCCGCCGTGGCTTTCCGCGGGAGGCTCGTCGTTCCGGGGAAGCGGTTCGCTGAGGCCGGTGAAACGGCTCCAGTAGAACTTGTGCAGCATCATGCCCAGCACCTGCTTCTCGTCCTCGGAGCTGATCAGGGATTCCAGCAAGGGCACCATGCGGTTCGCCCCGACCAGGTCGTTCTGCTTGAGCAGGCGGAATTCCTGCTCCAGGTAGACCGTGGTCCGTTCGCTCACGATGGCGGCCAGTTCCTTTTCGCTCTTCAGGGTCTTCTTGACGAAGGGGATGTCGAACTTCGATGCCGTGTTCTTGAGGGCGATCTCCTCGACCAGGCCGCAAAGGGATATGGCCTGACCGGAAGCGCCCGCGCGGGCGGTGCGGCCGGCGCGATGCACGTAGACTTCCGGATCGTCCGGATGGTCGTACATGAACACGTGGGACAATCCCTGGATGTCGATGCCGCGGGCGGCGACGTCCGTGGCGACCAGGAAGCGGATCTCGTTGTTCTTCAGATCCTTCATGACCTTCTGGCGCTGCTTCTGGTTGACCTCTCCCGAGATCATGTCGACCTTGAGACCGCGGGCGCGCAGGTATTCGTGCACGTAGCTGGTGTCGCGGCGGGTATTGCAGAAGATGATCGCGGATTCCGGATTGGTCTCCTCGATCAGGCGGAGAAGGGTCTTGTCCTTGTCCGTCAGCTCCACCACGTAGTAGATATGCTCCATGTTGGAAACGGAGATGTCCGTGGGGCAGAGGCTCAGGAACTTGGGCGCCCGCATGAACTCCTGCGCCAGGCGCTTGACGTTCACGGGCATGGTGGCGGAGAACAGGTAGGTGCAGCGATCCCGCGGCAGCATGCCGTGGATGCGCTTCATGTCCGGGTAGAAACCCATGGACAGGAGTTCATCGGCCTCGTCCAGCACCAGATCCCGGATGGAGGTGAGCTTGAGGTTGCCGTTGATGATATGGTCGAGCAAACGGCCGGGCGTTCCCACCACGATCTGCACGCCGCGTTTGAAGGCATCCAGCTGCGGGCCGTAGGCCACGCCGCCGTAGACGGCCACCGAGCTGATGCCCATGGGGTCGCCGAACTTCACGACTTCCTCGTATACCTGCAAGGCCAGCTCGCGGGTCGGGGTCATGATGAGGACCTGGGGGGCCTTGTGCGTCTTTTCGATCACTTCCAGCAAGGGAAGCACGAAGGCGCCGGTCTTGCCGGAACCGGTCTTGGACTGGACGATGATGTCCTGGGCATTGAGGATGTAGGGGGAAGCCTTCTTCTGCACCAGCATCAGATCGCTCCAGCCGTTCCCGCGGATCACGGCCTGCAAGGACGCCGAGAGCTTGTCCATGGTCAAATCCGGAAGCGGCTTCTCGGGTTCGATGATGCGGACGGGGGCCTGGAAGTACGGGGACGCCTGGTCCTGGGTGGGAGACTGGGGGGCGGTGGTCTCCGGAGAGGTGGAGCCGGCTGTCGGCTCCTGTGATAGATCGCTGCTCATCCTAGTGAACCATTTCTGTTAAAAAGCTTAATCATTGAATCCGTATCAAATTAGTTAATTCCAAGGGTTTCCCAAATGGCGGGACCCCCCCGGAGGGCCGGTAATGGCCTTCCGGAGCCTGCGATCTCCCTGAAGCCATGCCTGCGGACCTTAGCGGACGACCGTCCCGTCCTGGGCCTTGGCCGATATCGGCCCCTTTGGGGACCGCAAAGGCCGATCCCGGTAAAACACCGTCCCGGATCGGACCGTCAGGGGGGCCTTTTCGAATTCCTTCATGGTAAGGTCGGATTTGGGCGCCGGAGGAGTCCCTTCCGCCGTTACGTCGTCCCCGGGGGCGGCGCCGTCGGGCGATACCGGGATCACCTTGCCGCCTTCGCCTTCGGCGGCCAGGATCATGCCTTTGCTCTCGACCCCGCGCAGGTTGGCGGGCTTGAGATTGTAGACCACCACCACGTCCCGGCCTTTCAGCTCTTCCGGGGTCAGGTGCTTTTTCAGGCCGGCGCAGACCGTGCGTTCCTCCTCGCCGATTTTCAGACGGAGGACATACAGGGAGTCCGCGTTGGGGTGGTCTTCGACCGCCTCTACCCGGGCCACCTTGAGATGGATCAGGGAAAAGGGGTCCGCGGGCGCGGAGGCCTTGCCATCCGCCGGTTTCTGCCCCCCTGGAGCGGGCTTTGCGGTCTCGATGCGCGGAAACAGGTTCACGCCCTCGGCCAAGGGGTTCCCGTAGCCATACCCTCCCCAGACCAGGGGGGAGGTCTTCGGATCGAATCCGGTCGCCCCTTGCAGAACGCCCAGGGCCGCCAGGGCCTCTACCATCTTGGAAGGCATGACCGGTTGCAGCAGGGAGAACCCGATGCGCAGGGCTTCGGCGGAATGGTACAGGACCGAGTTCAGCTTGGCCTTGCCGGCCTCCCCTTCCTTGGCCAGCTTCCATGGGGCCTTGACCTCCAGGTAGCGGTTCACGGCCCGGATCAGGGCCAGGGTATCTTCGATGGCGTTGGACAGTTTCAGGGCGCGTACCTTTTCCAGGGCGGCCGTTACGGCCTCTTCGGCCGCACGCTTAAGGGCGGCTTCCTCTTCGCCTTCCGAGGGCACGGGAGTCAATCGGTTCCCCAAGCCCGTGGCCGCCAATTTCAGGATGCGGCTCAGGCCATTCCCCACATCATTGGCGAGCTCGGAATTCAGGCGCAATACCAGGGCTTCGCGGCTGAAGGAGGCGTCCTGGCCGACCACCATTTCCCGGATCAGGAAATAGCGGAATACATCAACGCCGAACTCCGTCTTCATGTCCATCGGGTTCACCACGTTGCCCGTGGTCTTGGACATGCGCGCATTGTCCATCATCCACCAGCCATGGGCCAGGATATGCCGCGGAAGGGGTAGGTCCAAGGCCTTGAGCATGGTGGTCCAATACACCGCATGGGTGGTCAGGATATCCTTGCCCAGGAGGTGGTAGTCGGCGGGCCAGATCGGGGAACCGTCCGGGAAGGTCTTGCCGTCCACGGCGGACATGTAATTGAAGAGGGCGTCCACCCATACGTACGCCACGAAGTCCTTGTCGAAGGGCAAGGTGATACCCCAGGCCAGCCGCGATTTGGGTCGGCTGATGCAAAGGTCGTTCAAGGGCTGGCGCAGGAAGCCCAGCACCTCGTTGCGGCGGAAATCCGGAAGGATGAAATCCGGGTGCTCCTCGATGTACTTGACGAGCCAGTCCTGGTAGGCGGACATGCGGAAGAAATAGTTCTTCTCGGTCACGCGCTCCACGGGGCGGCCGCTGACGGGATCCATCCCGTTCACGAGCTCCTTCTCGGAGAAGAAGCGCTCTTCTCCCACGGAATAGAGTCCCTCGTATTCCTTCTCGTAGATCTGGCCCTTGTCCCATAAGGCCTGCACCATCTTCTGGACGAAGGCGATATGCTCCGGATCCGTGGTGCGGATGAACTTGTCGAAACCGATGTTGATCTCGCCCCAGGCTTCCTTGAAGCGCTTGGAGAAGATGTCCGTATGCTCCTGCGGCGAGGTGCCCCGCTTGTCCGCCGCCTGCTGCACCTTCTGGCCATGCTCGTCCGTGCCGGTAAGGAAGAAGGTGTTCTCCCCGGCCAGCTTGTGGAAGCGGGTCAGCACGTCCGAAAGGATGGTCGTGTAGGCATGCCCGATATGGGGCGTGTCGTTCACGTAGTAGATGGGCGTGGTGATGAAGAAGTTCTTGTTCGCGGTGCTCATGGATTCGCTTTCTTGTCGTGTTTCCCGTCTTTGGCGGCCAATCCCACCACGTCCCCGATTACGAGCAGGGTGGGCGAGTCGAAACCCAGGCGGGACGTCTCCGCGCGGATTTCCGCGAGGGTGGATATGCAAACGCGCTGATCGGGCAGGGTGGCGCTTTGGATTGCGGCCACGGGGGTTTCGCCGCTCCAGCCCTGGGCCTGGAAGGCCGGAACTATTTCCGCCAACCGGTGAAGGCCCATCACCAGGACGATGGTATCCGCTTTCGGGATTTCGGTATTGGTCTCGGAATAGGCCATGCCGGACATGACAGCGTAGGAACGGGCCAGGCCGCGATGGGTCAGGGGGATGCCGGCCCAGGCCGGGCCGCCGGTCGTCGAGCTCACGCCGGGAATCACGGTCCAGGGGATGCCTTGCGACTCCAGCGCCAGCACTTCCTCCCATCCCCGGCCGTAGACGAACGGATCGCCGCCCTTCAGGCGGACCACGCGTTTGCCGAGGCGGGCTTGCTCGATGAGCTTTTCCTCGATATCCTCCTGGCGGGCGGACTCGAAATGGCCGCGCTTGCCGGCCGGCACCAGCAGGCATTCGGGAGAGGCCAGGTGCAGGGTTTCTTCCGGGATCAGGCGATCGTGGACGATGACTTCCGCTTTACGCAGGGCTTCTGCGGCAAGAACGGTGAGCAGGCCGGGATGCCCTGGGCCTGCGCCGACGAGGGCAACGGGGTGGATGATGATGGCCCGGGCCGTTGCAGGATCCGGGCCTGCCTTCGGCTTTCCGCCTTGGGAGGCCGACTTCCGATCCTTCGTATCCGCTCCTGCGCCGGAGCCGGATTCCGGCGCGGTCTTGGACCTTTCCAGGATTTCATCCAGATAACCCTCCACCATCGCCGGACCCTGGGATTTCAAATCCTCCAGCAGCTTGCGGTAGGGGAGGTCTTCCAGGATTTCCGCGGCGCGTTCCGTTCCGGTTCCGGCACGCAGTTCCGCGCGGAACCGGCCCAGCAGGGTAGCGAACTCCGCGGTTTCTTCCCCCAGGGTCTCGGAGAGCAGGCGCTTGAGGTGGCGGGTCAGGCCGGGTGCGGCGCCGCCGGTGCTTACGGTAACGGTAACGTCCCCTTTGCGTATCACCCCGGGTACGTGGAAGGTGCCTTCCGAGGCGGCATCGGCGACGTTGCAGAGGATGTTGCCGCGCAGGCAGAGTCCGGCGATCTCGCGGTTCAGGGCCGAGTCGTCCGTGCAGGCGAAGACCAGGTATCGCCCCAATTCATCCCCGGACTTAAAGGGCCTCCGGATAAGGTGCAGGGCCGTGGCCAGGCGTTCCACGGCGGGAGAGGGTTCTGGCGCGATTACGGTGACATCGGCGCCGCAGCGCAGCAATTCCGTGAGCTTGCGCGCCGCCACCCCTCCGCCGCCCGCCATCAATACGGGTTTGCCGCGCAGATCGACGGCGAGAGGGTAGAGGGTCCGGGACATGTCCTGAAATTAGAAAACGGGGGCGATTACCGCGATATCCGGGCGAGACCCAGGCGGTTGCGCACCCACTCCCTCGCAACTATCCACAAAATCTTTTTCCCCGCCCGCCAGCTCCCCAGCAAGGTCCCGGAAATCTTGGAGGTGCCGATGCGTTTCCGGTAGGACACCGGCGCTTCGGTGATCCGCAGACCCAGGTTCGCGGCCTTGACCTGCATTTCGATGGTCCAGCCGAAATCGCGATCGGCCATGCCCAGGGACGATAGGGAGGCATGGCGGATGGCCCGGAACGGCCCCAGGTCCGTATAGGCCACGCCCCAACCCCAGCGCACCAGGCGCGTAGTGAGCCAATTGCCGAAGCGGGCCACCGGCAGTAAAGCGCCCTTTTCGCGCCGGCCCAGCACCCGGGAACCGATCACCAGATCCGCCGCGTCCTCGCGGATGGGGTCGGTGAGCCGATCCATCTCCCCGGGGAAATCGCTATAGTCCCCGTCCAGGAAGACCACGATGTCCGTGTCCTCACCCAGGGCGGCCATACCCCGCAGGCAGGCCGCGCCGTAGCCCCGTTCAGGCTCGGACACAACGGTAGCGCCCAGGGAACGGGCCGCCTCGGCGGTCCTGTCCGTGCTTCCGTTGTCGACCACGATGACTTCCGCCACCCAGGGAGGGATGTCCCGCAGCACCGGAACGATTGCCTGCTCCTCGTTCAAGGCGGGGATGATTACGCGGATTTTCCCGGGGGGAGCCTTGGCTTCCTGGCTTCCGTCCGCGCGCATCACGCTGCGACGATTCAAGGCTCCTGCTTCCTTAAAGGCTTCGGGGAGGGTTCCTGGGGAAACCCGGATCGTCCTTTCAGGGAAAAGACCGCTCCCTTCAGCCAAGTCCCGTGATGTTTCCATTTGAGCCAGAGGAACAGGGACAGGGGGGGGAGGAACTCCGGCAAGCGCAGCCAGGGGTTCTCGTGCCAATGCCCGGTCGCGAGCGCGCGCCCGTATACCTCATAGGTGATCAGAACCGTTCCGGTCAGGAGCAGCCAAGGGCGCGAGAAGGTAAGCGCCACGAAGGGCAAGGCCCACAGGATGTACCAGGGATGCAGGGTCGGCGAGAAAAGGAGCAGCAATCCCATGAACCAGAGCGCCTGACGCTCCGGCGCCGCGTGCCGGAAAAGGCGCAGGCATGCCAGGCAGACCGCGGCGAAGAGCGCCATGGAGAGATTGCGGCGGGCATCGCCGGAGAGGAAAGGCAGGATGGAATCCAGCAAGGAAGGCATGGCCGCGTTGAAACGGAATTTGGTCGCGAACTTGCCGAGCACGGTGAACGCGCCGACCGCCCACAATGAGCCTCCCACCGCGGCCGCGAGGCCTAGGCCCCAGGCCAGGGCGCGCTTCCACCCCAAGGCGAAGAGCAGCAGGGGCGCCAGGGCCAGGGAGGAGATCTTGGTCATGGCGCCCAGCCCCAAGGCGGCCGGAGCCCATCCCTTGCGGGCCAGCAGGGACCCCAGGAAAAGGAGGTTGAAGAAAACGGGTACGCTGTCGAAGTGCCCGCGTCCGGCGATTTCGAAGATCAGGAGCGGGCACAGGAAATAAATAGCCAGGATGCGGGCCGGCCGCGGGGTCGGCGCCGGGATCCTCAGGGGCTCGACCGCTTCGGAAGCGATGGCGGATCTCCGGCGCGCGATGGAACGCAGGACGAAGAACCCGAGCACGTCGAAAGCCAGGAACCCCATCTTGAACGGCCATTGGGTCGATCCAAGCTTGGCGAGCAGCCAGAAGAAGGCCTGGGCCAGTGGCGGATAAAGTGTGGGCAGATCGGGATGGTTGACCAAGGCCCAATTCCCGTCCCGCAGGTGCGCCACCGCCGGATCGTTGGGAGCGAGCAGGAAAGGGTTGAACCCATAGCCGATGATTTTCCCTTCCCAGAGGAAACGGTGCATGTCATCGGAGGGCGGCATGGGAAGGATGCACAACCGTATCAGGATGCCCAGGAACAGGACCTGGATTTCGGTGAGCCGGAACCGGTTCTCCACGCAACCGAACCAATAAAGGGCGAAAGCGATCGCCAGACAGGCCAAGGTTCCCGGGACATGCGCTTCGGTGGGACCCAGCCTTCCCAGGACCAGGTAAGGCACCGCCATGGCCAGAGCCAGCACCACGGCCATGGCCGGCTTCCTGGGGGCTTCCGATGCGTTATGGGGAGGCGAAATGAAAACGTCCGGCTCCAGGGATTTGGAATCGGACGTTGAATGGGTTCTCATATAGGAATCGGGACCGCCCCGGGATGCGGGGCGGGGGACAGGGGAAGGCTCAGGCTTCTTGCAGCGCCGAGACGGGCGCGAACTTCACCTGGTAGAATTTCTTCACGTAATGGGTGAGGGACATGCAACCGACCACCAGGTAGCCCACGGCGTAGAGGCCGAGGAAGGGGCCGA
>JAQBPO010000018.1 GCA_028287465.1 Fibrobacterota bacterium | reverse complement strand
AGGCGCAACGGGAGGAGAACCGCGTGAATTACTGGGGCCAGGTCTACCAGGATTCCATCATCGCGCGCACCGCCGGCCTGGACTCCCTCACCTTGAAGAAGACTTTCGAAGGCAACCGCCCCTTCTTCACCAAGGATTCCAACGATAAGGATTTCCATAAATACGTCCGCGACGTAGCCGCCTTCCTTACCTTGGAACCGAAGGATTTCGAAATCGAATACCGGACCAACCCGGAACGGTATCGCAAGGACACCATGGCGCTCAGCTTCGAGGAATCCCGTTACGAGGTGTTCCAGAACCTCAAGGGAACGGCCTACGCCAAGGCCGAGGAACGCCAGACGGATCGCCTTGAACGCGAGTTCCAGGTCGTGATCATGGATCCCACCTTGCTTCCCCCGAAGATCAAGAACCCCCAGGAGACCTATAAGCAGGCCCAGAACCTGCATTACGACCGCAAGCTCGACCAGGCCGTGGAATTGTACCAGAGGCTCCGGGACGAGTTCCCCAAGATGGAGACCCTGCAGGACTCCATCTGTTTCGGCATGGCGCAAATATTCATCGAGCAGGAGAAGTACCAGCAGGCCTTGGCGGAATACCGCCGACTCTCCTATCTCTATCCCAAGAGCTCCAACAATTACAAGGCGATGTTCATGGTCGGGTTCATCCATGCGGAGCACCTGAAGAACGATTCCGCAGCGGTACGCGCCTTCGAGAAGATGCTGGTCCAATATCCTTCCAGCGACCTCTCCGACGATGCGGACTGGATGATCCGCAATATCCGCAGCGGAGGCAAGCTCATGCCCGTGCTGGAAGGCGATAGCGGTTACGTGGCCCCGGATTCGACCGGAACGGCAGCGGCCCAAGCCGCGAAACCGGCTCCGGACAGTTCCAAGACCGCGAAAGCCGCGAAACCGGCGAAAAGCGCGACCGCGAAGCCATCAACCCCTGCAACCAGGCCCGATACGGCCAAGGTAAAGCCGGCTTCGGCCAAGACCGATAGCGCCGCGTCGAAGAAGTAAGCATGGCCCCGGAAAACCGGATTTGAATGCAATAAGGAGAGAGCCTCAGCTCTCTCCTTTTTTTTCGCCGTTCTCTTATGCGGCGTATCGAGGTTCACCAACTTCGTCCGGGTTTTAACCCTTTCCGTAGCCAAACCAATGTGAGTAATGGATTCGGTTAATTCCTGCTCCCCCTTCCGTCCCGTCCGTCAGGTCGGGTCCTAACCTTAAGATACATGCCACCGCTTCAAGTGCAAATCCATTCGCCGGGATCGGTCTGGTAGCGTATCGGCTACGGTGGACAGCGCCGCTTGATTGCGCTCAAGGCCGGCTTCCCTCGGGAATTTTCACAATTGTGAACGGGGATGCCCCCGGATCCAAGGAAAATAACGGCCGTTTCAGGCTATTGCCGCGTCTTTCGCCTGTTTTACGCCAAGAAGCGGAAAGCGTGCTCCGCGGGCTATATCCGGACCGCCCCTACCAATCCCGCATTAAAATAGGTCGCATTACCGGAACGTGGACCCTGGCGGTCCGGCTCCGGTCCGTATGTAACGCGAGTGTTACCCGGCGGACTTTTCGGCCGGCATGTGCGCGGCGTTCCAAGGATTCAACAGGGAGGATGCGATGAAGAAGACAGCCAAAATCCTGGTCATGGCTTTGGCCGCGGCGGCGGCCATGGCCTCGGGCCAGGTACAGCAGAAGGTCGGATGGTCGACCGGCTATTACGCCGGATGGGCCCAGAGCAGCTATCCCCCCAGCAAGATCAATTGGAAATCCTATACCCATATGTGCCATTTCTCCATCACCCCGGACGGCGGGGGCGGCGGAGTCAAGATGGACATGGGCCTGAGCGACCAGTCTTGCAAAGCGTTCGTGGCCGAGGCGCACAAGAACAATGTGAAAGCCATCATCTGCGTAGGCGGGGCCGGCACCGGCGGCAACTTCCAAACCGTTAGCGGCAACGCCGGGACCCGCGCGACCTATATCAAGAACATCATCGCCTTCATGCAGAAGTACGGGTACGACGGCGTCGACATGGATTGGGAGGAGATCGGAGGAAAGGAGGCCAACTACCAACTCCTCCATAAGGAACTTCGGACCGAACTAGATAAGATCTCCCCCAGGCCCATCCTTACCGTCGCCATGGCGAACTACATCGCCAACGCTTGCGGGCCGATCCATTCGGTCTTCGACCAGATGAATAACATGACCTATTGGACTCCGGCTTCCAAGCTCGGCAACGATTTCAGCGCCCTTATCTCCAAAGGCGTTCCCAAGACCAAAATGGGGGTGGGGATCGGATTCGACTATGAGGAAGGCAATCCGGAAATCGATTGCAGCCCTGAAGCGGTGAAATCGAAATGCGACTACGCGCTCGCCAACGGCTATGGTGGCGTCATGGTCTGGGCCATCGAAAAGGATTTCAAGAAATACAAGGCAGAACCCAGCCACGATATGCTTTACAAGTACGTGCCCCTTCCGGGCTCGGTGGGATTGCTGGCGGGTCCCAGCTTCCGGGGAGCCGCGCAGGAAATGCTCTCCATGACCATTTCGGGCAACGCGTCGATGAACCAGGCGGTCATCTGCTACCTGGTACCTTCCGCAGCCGCGGTTTCCGGGTCCTTTATCAGCCTGGGTCTTTATGGAACGGACGGACGCGCCGTGAAGACCCTGGTTAGCGGTAAATCCAAGCCCGGCTCCTATGCAATCACCCTTGGACAAGGCGGGAACGCCATGAGGCCGGGAACCTATATTGTCAAACTCTCCGCCGGTTCCTCCGTCCAAGCGGCACGGACCTTGATTCTCGAATAGTCCCTCCAGGCCCCCGGGCCTTCGCCATAATGGCGCTCAGGGCGACCGGTAATTTATTTTCCAAGTACTTCGCATAGGAGGAGACTTGGAAGAGCCATTTACCGCCGCCGACCTGGATCACATGCGGGCCTTGGGAATCGATCCCGCGAAAGCCCTCTCCGAATTGGAACGGTTCCGGAAGGGCCAGACCTACGCGACCCTGGAGAGGGCCTGCGCCGTGGGCGACGGCATAGTCCGTCCTTCGCGGACCGATCTGGAACGCTGGGGGGCATTGCAAGGGAAGGCGGCCTCGGAAGGCCGGTTCATGCAATTCGTCCCGGCCAGCGGCGCCGCCACCCGCATGTTCAAGGCCCTGCTTACCGTATTGAACCGGAAAGACAATCCGGATTTCCAGACCCTGATCAGGGAGGGCCTGCAGGGGGATCCCGTCGCGGAGGAATTCCTGGCCTGGTTCCAGGGCCTCGATGCGATCCCTTTCCGGGAGGAGCTAGTCAGGGGACTAAGGGACCGTGGACTGAACCTGGAATCCCTGATTGAAGCCGCGGAGTACCGTCCCATCCTGGAATGCCTTTTGGCCGGGGACGGACTCGGGTACGCGGATCGGCCGAAAGCCCTGATCCCTTTCCATGTCTATCCCGAGGGCCCCCGGCTGGCCTTGGAAGAACACTTGGCGGAAGCCAAGGTCCTCGTACGCGATGGAGCCGGGATTTGCCGGTTGCATTTCACGGTCTCCCCCGCCCACAAGGTCGCCTTCATGAAGGCCCTGGAAAGGGCACTGGACGTTTTGGAGTCCGACGGCACCCATTACCGGATAGGGATTTCCGAGCAGGATCCCGCCACGGACACCTTGGCCGTCGATGAAGAGGGAAAGCCTTTCCGCGATCCGGACGGTTCCATCCTGTTCCGGCCGGGAGGGCATGGCGCCTTGCTGGAAAATCTCCAGGAATGCGCCGGCGACCTCGTATTCATCAAAAACATCGACAATATCGTCCCCGATCCGTTAAGGCCCGAAATCACCGAATGGCGGCGCATCATGGGAGGTCTGCTGGTGGAAACCCAATCGGGCATATCCAGGCACCTTGATAAACTGAGGACGTCGCAGGATCCCGGGTCCATTTCGGAAGCGGCCAGGTTCGCGGAAGGCGCCTTGGGAATCATCCTGCCCGATGGATTCAAGGACCTGACCGGGGAACCCTCCCAGGAGAAGGCCCGCGCCTACCTGATCCGGATATTGGATCGGCCCGTACGCGTCTGCGCCATGGTGGAGAACCTGGGCGAACCCGGAGGCGGTCCTTTCTGGGTCAGGCATACGGATGGATCCCTGCGGCTGCAAATCGTCGAGACCCCGCAGGTGGATCCGGGTTCCGCGGCGCAAAAGGCGATCGCCGGGGGTTCGGGCTTCTTCAATCCGACCGATATGGTATGCGGATTGCGCAATCCGGCCGGCGCCCCTTTCCGATTGCAGGACTTCACCGATCCCGAGGCCGGATTCATCACCTCGAAATCCAAGGATGGCCGGAACCTGAAAGCGCTTGAATTGCCGGGTCTGTGGAACGGCTCGATGGCCGAATGGAACTCGGTTTTCGTAGAGGCGCCGGCATCGATATTCAATCCCGTGAAAACCGTGATCGATCTCCTCCGGCCTGCGCACGTAAACCATGCGGTAGTTTAGGGAGAGGGGCTTCCGCTCCCTTCCATGATGGCCAGATCCTCGATGCCGGCCCCATCGCTGGGCTCGCATTCGAGGATTTCCGCCTCCAGGCCGAATCGCCTCCGGTAGGATTCCCTCAGGGAAATGGCGAAATCACCGACCCGCTTCGCGGACACAAGGCAGATGACATTGCCGCCGAATCCGCCCCCGGTCATGCGCGCCCCCGGGGAGCCTCCGCGCTCCATGGCCTCCGAGACCAGGAAGTCCTGCTCCGGGGAAGAGACTTCGAAATTGCGGGCCAGGGAGTCGTGGGATTCGGCCATGAGCCGGCCCAGCCATGGGATGTCCCCCGCATGCAGGGCCTGCTCCGCGTCCAGCACCCGGCGATTCTCCCCCACCTGGTGGAGGACGCGCCGGTATTCCACGTCGGAAAGCCGCCCGCGGGAGGACTCCAGGTATTCCGGCGTGCAATCCCTCAGATCGACCATCCGTGGGTGCCTCTCCCGAAGCGTGGCCAGAGCGCTTTCGCATTCCCGGCGGCGATCGTTGTATCCGCTGGTGGCCAGATCATGCTTGACCATCGAATTGCAAAGGACGAATCGGTAATCGCGCAGGCCCAAGGGTACCTGCCGATAGGCCCGGGTCCGGCAATCCAGGAGCAGTCCATGCCCCCGCCTGCAAAGCAGGGTGGCGAACTGGTCCATGATGCCGCAACGCACCCCCGCGTAATGGTGTTCCGCGGCTTGGGAATACAGCGCGAGGGTTTCCCTGGGCAGGCCGGTGCCGATGATGCGATCGAGGAGTAGGGCCATGCAATTCTCCAGGGCGGCCGAACTCGAGAGTCCGCCCCCCTGGGGAATGGAACCCGCGAAGGCGGCTCTTATCTGGGGAACCGCGGACCCCGCGGCGGCGAACTCGGACATGACGCCGATGGGATAATTCGACCAATGGCCTGGACGCGGGGCGGGCAGGTATCTCGAGTCGAACTCCACCGTTTCGTCCCGGTCCAAGGCGACGATGGCGGATGATCCGCGGCCTTCCCCCGCAGCCATCGTTATCGAGCGATCGATCGCGAAGGGAAGCACCCATCCGCCGTTATAATCCGTATGCTCGCCGATCAGGTTGACCCTCCCCGGGGTGCGCACGAGGTATTCCGGCTCCGCGCCGAAGCGTGTGCGGTATTGGGCCACCACCTCGTAAGGAATTTCGTCATTATGCATGGGAACCGCCTTGCCGGAGTCGCCGGATCCGCATCGGACCATCCGATGGGTCTTAAAAAGAAGATAAACGGTGCGGGCCTTTAGGGCGATCCCTTCCGGGACGAACGGAAATACTAGCGGCGAACCTACCGGAGTTTATTTTCAATGTTAAGGCTTAACCTATTCCAATCTGGTCAACGCGAAAACCAGGGAACGGATGCGAATGGAACCAATCTCCCGCCGCAGCAAACCGCAGCACTACCCCGGGGCGCGACCGTTCATGTTCGCCACCGGAATCGAAAACAGCTACCCCACCATCCTGGGCAAGGACGGCACCAAGGTAAGGGTCGACGAAATGGAAAAAACCGGCCACTATCGGCGCTTCAAGGAGGACTTCGGCCTGGTGCGGGAGATGGGGCTGGAGTACCTGCGTTGGGGGCCGCCTTACCATCTCACCCATCTGGGGCCCGGAAAGTACGATTGGAATTTCACCGACGCGGCCATGGAAGAAATCCACAAGCTGGGAATCATCCCCATCATCGATCTTTGCCATTTCGGGCTGCCCGATTGGCTGGGCGATTTCCAGAATCCGGAATGGCCGCCCCTTTTCGCGCAATACGCGACGGAATTCGCGACCCGCTATCCCTGGGTCCGGTTTTATACCCCGGTTAACGAGATATTCATCACGGCGACTTTTTCCGCCCAGTGGGGCTGGTGGAACGAGAGATTGACATCGGACCGGGCTTTCGTCACGGCCTTGAAGAACCTGGCCAAGGCCAACCTCCTGGCGGAAGCGTCCATCATCCGCCGTCAGCCCGGCGGCATTTTCATCCAAAGCGAATCGACGGAATACTTCCATCCGGAGCAGCCCAAGGCCTTCGACCGGGCGGAACATTACAACCAGAAACGGTTCCTTTCCCTGGACCTCTGTTACGGGTACGATGTGGCCGCATACATGTACGAGTACCTGATGGACAACGGAATGAGCCGGGACGAATACCATTGGTTCCACCATATGGGCTCAGGACTGAAACCGCGTTGCATCATGGGGAACGACTATTACCTCACCAACGAGCATTTGGTGACGGAAAACGGGCCCGTCGGGGCATCCGGCGAGATTTTCGGCTATTACGTCATCACCCGCCAGTATTTCGAGCGGTATCACCTGCCGGTCATGCATACGGAAACGAATTTCATGGATTCGGAGCGCGCGCCGGCCTGGCTTTGGAAGGAATGGGTCAACATGATCCGCCTCAAGCAGGACGGCGTCCCCATAGTCGGTTTCACATGGTATAGCCTGATGGATCAGATTGACTGGGATACGGCCTTGCGAGAGGAGAACAATCGGGTGAATCCCCTGGGCCTCTACGATCTGGACCGCAAGATCCGGCCCGTTGGCGAGGCCTACCGTAAGCTCGTCCAGCAATGGAAGGGTATTCTCCCCATGGAAAGCCTTTGCCTGGACATGCACCCTACCCTGACCCCTGAAGAGGGCGCCTTCCTGGCCCAAGCCTTACCTTACCAGGATGAAAAGAATTTTACCGATTTCTAGGAGCACGCGATGGAAAAGCAATACGATGAAAACCCGGAACCCCCCGAAACCCCGTCCTGGACCCCCGACCCGGTCATGCATCCCGTCCACAGCAAAATGGATTGGATCTCGGAAGTGCATTTCAAATGCGTGAGGGGCGTTGAAGTCCATTCCGAAGAGGAAAAGGACATGGAGCCGCACTCGGCTTGATCCCGGCGCCGCGCCGCGCAAACTGTACGGAAATACGAACAAATCGCACATCGGCAGGCCGACGCCCGCCGTTGAAGGGAGCCCTTATGAGCCTGGATACTTCAGAAGAATTTCCCCGCGGAATGAACCCCGCTTCCAACGGCCACCTGACGCTGACGGAAGAAAACCCCCAGAAGGAATCCACCCGCGATCTCGTTTGCTTTTCCCACCTCCGTTGGGATTTCGTCTTCCAACGTCCACAACACCTTCTTACCCGCTTCGGGGAGAAAAGGCGCGTTTTCTATGTCGAGGAACCGGTCCGTATCCAGGCTTCGGAACCGTTCACCCAGATCTTCAACCGGGGTAAAGGAGTCATGGTCCTGGTGCCGCATATTCCGCAAGGCTATTCCGAGGCGCAAACGCTCCAATCGCAGCGCGACCTCGTGGATGCGGCCATGACTAGGTGGAATATCCGGGATTTCGTGGCATGGTATTACACGCCGATGGCCCTTTCCTTCACGTCCCACCTGAAGCCGGCGGTAACGGTTTTCGATTGCATGGACGAGCTGTCCGCCTTCGCGGGAGCGCCTCCCGTGATGGTCGAGATGGAACGGAGCCTCATGGCCCGGGCCGATCTGGTATTCACCGGGGGCATCAGCCTATACGAGGCGAAGAAGCGGCGACACCCCAGGGTTTATCCCTTCCCCAGCAGCATCGATAAATCCCATTTCATGAAAGCGAGGGGGGATTTCGCCGATCCTCCGGATCAAAGGCAGATCGCCACGCCCCGCATCGGGTACCATGGGGTGATCGACGAAAGGCTGAACCTCGATCTGTTGGCCCGATGCGCCGATTTGAAGCCCGACTGGCAATGGATCCTCATCGGTCCGGTTTGCAAAATCGACCCTGCCGACCTGCCGAGGCGGCGCAATATCCATTACCTGGGCAAAAAGGAATACGCCGACCTTCCGCGCTACCTCGGCAAATGGCAGGCCGCCATGATGCCATTCGCGCATAATGCGTCCACGCGCTACATCAGCCCCACCAAAACCCCGGAATACCTCGCGGCAGGGAGACCCGTCGTTTCCACTTCCATCAAGGACGTGGAAGATCCGTACGGGCGCGCCGGACTCGTCCTTATCGCGGATTTCCCGGCCGATTTCATCAAGCAATGCGAAAAGGCCATTGTCATGGATTCGGACCGGAAATGGCAAACCAAGGTGGACAACTTCCTGTCCCAGATCTCCTGGGACAAGACCTGGTCCTCGATGAACGACCTCGTCGTATCGGCGTGCCGGGACAAGGCAAAAAAAGGCGGGGGAAAGCATGTATGATTACCTGATCGTGGGAGCGGGCTATGCCGGCAGCGTCCTCGCGGAAAGGCTTTCGGCCGGGGCGGGCATGTCGGTCCTGATCGTGGACAAGCGCCCCCATATCGCGGGTAACGCCTACGACTCGCACAATGACGCGGGACTGCTGATCCATGATTACGGCCCGCACATCTTCCATACGAACAGCAAAGAGGTATTCGACTACCTGTCGGCCTTCACCTCCTGGCGATCCTACGAGCATAGGGTGCTCGCCAGGGTGGACGGCCAGTTGGTGCCAATCCCGATCAACCTGGATACCGTGAACCGGCTTTATAATATGAACCTGAAGCCGTCCGAGGTCGAGGGATTCTTCGCCTCCATGGCCGAACCCAAGGAACATATCCGCACTTCCGAGGACGTGGTTGTTTCCAAGGTGGGACGGGAGCTATACGAGAAATTCTTCCGGGGATACACAAGGAAGCAGTGGGACCTGGATCCTTCCGAGCTGGACGCCTCGGTCACGGCGAGGGTGCCGGTCCGCAGCAACCGCGATGACCGGTATTTCACCGACACTTACCAGGCCATGCCCTTGCACGGATATACCCGCATGTTCCAGCGCATGCTCTCGCATCCGAAAATCCACATCATGCTGAAGACGGATTACCGGGACATCCTGGGCGCCATCCCGTTCCGCAAGATGATCTATACCGGCCCCATCGATGCGTTCTTCGATTACCGGTTCGGCAAGCTTCCCTACCGTTCCCTGGAGTTCAAGCACGAAACCCACGATGGGCACAACTTCCAGCAAGTGGGCACGATCAACTTCCCCAATGAGCAGGCTTATACGAGGATCACGGAGTTCAAGCATCTGACCGGGCAGAAGCACGAAAAAACCAGCATCGTCTACGAATTCCCGCGATCAGAAGGGGACCCCTATTACCCCGTCCCGCGGAAGGAGAATACCGACCTTTACCATCAATACCAGAAATTGGCCGCTTCCGTTCCGGAAGTGCTCTTCACGGGACGCCTCGCGACCTATAAGTATTACAACATGGACCAGGTAGTGGCCCAGTCGCTCGCGGCGTATAAGAAACTGATCAAAGAAGAACGGCTTGAATCGGCCATCGCATGACCGAACCGGAAAAGCAGGCAGGCCGTCCCGGCGTCGAGGTCTGGGGAGGCCTGGAATGCACCATCAATCGCGTCCGGGAACGCTATTTCGATCAATTCGAAATGACGGGGCATGTCCGGCGGCCGAACGACCTGGAATTGGTGGCCGCCTTGGGGATCAAAACGGTCCGATATCCGGTTTTGTGGGAGAAGGTCTCCCCGGTCGCGCCTGACCGGGAGGATTGGTCCTTCGCCGACGATAGGCTGGCGCTGATGCGCCATCTCGCGATGCGTCCCATCGTGGGGCTCATCCATCATGGAAGCGGCCCGGCCTGGACGGGAATGATGGATCCCGGGTTCCCGGACCAGCTCGCCCGCCATGCCGCCAAGGTGGCCCGCCGCTATCCCTGGATTGAGGCTTATACCCCCGTGAACGAACCCCTGACCACGGCCCGGTTTTGCGGGCTTTACGGGCACTGGCATCCCCATGGCCGATCCGATCGCGAATTCGTGCGGGCGCTCCTCGCGCAATGCAGGGCCATCATCCTGTGCATGCGCGCCATCCGCGAGGTCAATCCGAACGCCATCCTCGTGCAAACCGAGGATCTGGGCAAAACCCAGAGTACGCCTCCCCTTGCCTACCAGGCGGCCTTCGACAACGATAGGCGCTGGCTGTCCTGCGACCTGTTACGGGGGGAAGTGGACCGGAACCATCCGCTTTGGGGCTACCTGCTCGGCTCAGGAGCGCGGGAGGCGGAACTCGCGGAATTCCAGGAGGCCCCATGCCCCCCCGATATCCTGGGATTCAACTATTACCTTACCAGCGAGCGATACCTGGATCACAACCTGGATCGCTACCCCGCCGGCTTCCATGGAGGCAACGGAAGGCATGCCTATGCGGATATCGAGGCCGTGCGATCCAGCGAAACGGGCATTTCCGGGCCGGGGGGCCTCCTGCGCGAGGCATGGGAACGGTACCGCTCGCCTCTGGCGATGACCGAAACCCACCTGGGATGTACGCGGGAGGATCAGGTCCGCTGGGTACGCGAGGTCTGGGACGCCGTGAACGGTCTGCGCGACGAAGGCATCCCAATGCGGGCCATGACCTTCTGGTCCCTTTTCGGGGCCTGCGAATGGAACAGCCTCGTGACCCGCGAAGAGGGGCATTATGAGCCCGGTGCCTTCGATATACGCGCCCCAAAGCCCAGGCCCACCGCCTTGGCGGCCTTGGCTTCCCAGCTCGCCGCCGGCAGAACGCCGGAAGATCCGCTTTCGGCCGCGCCCGGCTGGTGGCGGCGCCCGGAGCGGTTCCTGCACTCCTCCACGGAAACCCCCAGCCGTTCCCCGCAGAAATCGGATTTCCGGCGCAGCGGACAACGCCCGGTCCTCATAACCGGCGCCAACGGAACCTTGGCCCGCGCCCTTTCCCGGATCTGCCAGGGGCGGGGCATCCGCCATGCGCGCCTTTCCCGCTCCCAGATGGACATCGCGGACAAGGCTTCGGTGGAAAGGGCCCTGATCGCCCTGCGCCCATGGGCCGTGATCAATGCGGCCGGATACGTCCGGGTGGACCAGGCCGAAACGGAACCGGAAAGATGCCTGCGGGAAAACGCAATCGGTCCGGCCGTACTCGCGGAGGCTTGCGCCCGCTTGAAGGTCCGCATGCTGACTTTTTCCTCGGACCTGGTATTCGACGGCTCATCCGTGCGGCCTTACCTGGAATCCGATCCGGTTTCACCGCTCAATATCTACGGGCGGAGCAAGGCGATTGCCGAGGAGGCATTGCGTACGGTGCTTCCCGAAGCCCTGGTGATCCGCACCAGCGCCTTTTTCGGTCCATGGGACGGCCACAATTTCCTGGCCCATTGCCTGGCTTCGTTGGCGAAAGGCGAAAGCGTCAAGGCCGCCGACAATCTGACCGTTTCCCCCACCTACGTCCCCGATCTCGCCAATGCCTGCCTGGATCTTTTCCTGGACGGCGAGAAGGGAGTCTGGCATTTGGCCAACCCCGGCGCCGTCACCTGGGCCGACCTTGCCCGCCGTACCGCGGAATACGTCGGTTCACCGGTTTCATCCATAGAAGCCATGCCCTATCAGGTTCTTTTTCCAGGCGCGCCGAGGCCGCTCTATAGCGTCCTCGGGAGCGAACGGGGTTGGATTCTGCCGCCCTTGGAACGCTCCTTGGACCGCTGCCTCGACGAACTCACTTCGGCAATGGCCATGGCCGGGAATATTCAAGCCTTGGTAGATTGATTCCTGGGTGAAGGGAAGGGAGGCATGCATGACGTTTAGGAAGGAATGGGTAGAGGAGGAATCGCAGAAGTTGGCGGACGAACTGGACCGGGACGGTATCTGCATCTTGAGGGGACTTCTGGATCCGGCGCTCCTCCGGGAATGGGGTTCCGAGTTCGAAGCCCTTGTGGACCGCCGCCGTAAGCTGCCGGGCGGCCTGGCGCCTCGCGGGCCGGGCCGTTACTACGTGACCTTGCCATGGGTTCAGCCCTTCGGGGATCCGGTGGTATTCGCCAACCCGGGCATCCTCGCCGTCCTGGATCGAGTCTTCGCGCAGGAATACGCCATGGTCCAATTGGCCGTCGATACTCCCGTGCTCGGATCGGATTACCAGGAAGTGCATCGTGATCACCGCCCCCTTTTCACCGAGGAATTCCAGACGCCTCTTTACGCCCTCGCCGTCAATTTCCCGCTTTGCGAGGTCACCGAAGAGAATGGCCCCTTGCAAATGGCGCGGGGCACCCACCGGATGACCAAGGAGAAGGCCATGGCCGCCATTGCCAGCGGGGAAAACCCCATCGAATCGTTCCCGATGGAACTGGGCGACGTGGCCATCCGTTCACCGTACGCCATGCATCGGGGAACGCCCAACCGGACCGATCGGCCCAGGCCCATGGTGGTGATGGGTTACGTCATGCATTGGTTGCACACGGCCAAGGTGGACCTCGAGGTCCCCAGGGAGGCCTACCAATCCCTTGGCGAAAGGGAACGCGCGCTCCTGCGCTGCAAGGTGGTCGAACGCGCCGAGGCGGACCGGACGGAATCCTATGTCGAATTCAAATACTGAGGCGCTCGCGAGCGGCGCCTCCTACGTCAACCCGGTCCATCCCGCGTATTTCGCCGATCCGTTCGTTTGGAAACACGACGGCGTATATTACGCCGTGGGCACGGGACCCCAGGAGGCCGCAGGACATGCAGCCGAGTCCGGAGAGGGGATATTCCCCATGCTTGAATCCCGGGACCTGGTCCATTGGTTTCCCATTGGCAGGGCCATGCGGAAACCGGAATTCGGAGCCGCCCACGGCGACTCATTCTGGGCGCCCGAGGTGGCTTATCACGAGGGACGATTCTTCCTCTATTATTCGGTTGGCCTCGGGGACCAGGGCCATCACCTCCGCGTGGCCGTCAGCACGTCCCCCGGCGGACCCTACCACGATACCGGGTCGGCATTGACCAGCTCCTCGGAATGGCTTTTCGCCATCGATCCCCATCCCTTCCGGGATACGGACGGCCGCTGGTACCTTTTTTTCGCGGCCGACTTCCTCGATTCGGAACCGCCGGGACGAGGTTCCATACGGGCCGGAACGGCCCTGGTGGCCCAACCCTTGGAAAGCATGACCAAGCTTACCGAAGGGAGCCACGTGGTGCTCCGGGCGAGGCATGATTGGCAGCGATTCGAGAGCGATCGGCCGATCTACGGCGGCCGTTACGATTGGCACACTTTGGAAGGCCCATGCGTCCGCAAGCACCTGGGGCGTTATTATTGCTTTTATAGCGGCGGCCGTTGGGAGACCGAGGGATACGGCGTGGACTACGTGGTGGCCGACCACGTGCTCGGCCCATACGCCGAAACCGGCGGAGAGACGGGACCGCGCATCCTGAAAACCCAACCGGGAAGGATGTTGGGACCCGGCCACAATTCCCTGGTCGAAGGCCCGGACGGAAAGACGACCTTCATCGTCTACCATGCCTGGGACGCCGGGAAGACCGCAAGACGGCTTTGCATCGACCCTCTTTATTGGGGCCTGGACGGACCGTCCAGCCCGGGTCCGACTTGGACGAGGCAATCCTTCCGGAATGGCCCCCTATCGCCGCAGGTATGAATAAGTTTTTTTTAAGGATATGGGTTGTCCGTTCAGGAAACCTGACCCCTCAAAAGGAGCTTCACCATGAAATTCATCCCACCGAAAATCCACGGTTATCTGGACTATGCGGTCATCCTGGTTCTCGCTTTGGCGCCCTCGATTTTCCGCTTCGTGGGAGAAGCGGCCACGGTCACTTACGCCCTGGCGGCGCTCTATCTCGTATTGGTGCTGTTGACGGCCTATCCATTGGGCGTCTTCAAGCTCATTCCGTTCACCATCCATGGCGCCATCGAGCTGGTCCTTAGCCCGCTCCTGATTGCCATGCCCTGGATCGCGGGCTTCAGAAACGACGATTCGGCCCGATACTTCTACATCGTGGCGGGCGTGGCCTTGTTCCTCGTGTGGCTGACGACGGACTACAAAGCCGCCGATCTGGTCTATCGAAGGAAGGGCGTCGATATGGGCGGTCAGATGGGTGGCCGCGTCCGCGGGGCCGGAGCCTGAGCGACGTCCGTCGATCGGTTGAGTCCGCAATGGATTCCAGAAGAAGGGGCCCCTGTGATAGGGGCCCCATTCGTTTGTGGATTGGCGTCAGGGACGCTTCCAGGAGCCGTTCCTGGGCTCCTCAATCAAGGTAGGAGACTTCTTCCGCGAAGGGTTCGGTGTGGATGGTCTGGTCGAGATTCTTCGGGGTCCTATCCAATTCCCGGGGAATGTGGCCCTGTTTCGATTCCTTATCCAAGCTATGCCACTGACCCGCCAGGCTTGCGGCGTCGGATCCCTGCCGCGAAGCGGCTTCGGGACCGGACCGTTCCCGGCCACGGCGCGAAGAATACCTCTTGAAAATCCAATAGCCCCCGGCGCTCCCCAGGGCGGAAACCATTGCAAGGCCTAGGTTACGGGAAAGGTGGCGGTTCTTTTTACGCGTTGGAAACATACACGCTCCTCAATATGCCGTCGCGGATCACGGCGGTCCTTCCCACTAAAATATGTTTTGGGTAGGGCGGTCGGAAACCCGCCTGCCTGCAGGGCGGGGCGAGCCCCCGCCCTGCAGGACGCGGAGGGTCAAAGCGCGCTACGGCGCCCCAACAGGAAGGTTACGAGCCAGATGACCAGGAAGACGAAGAATAGGACCTTGGCGATGCCAGCGGCCATTCCCGCGATTCCCCAGAACCCGAGGAAGGCGGCGACCAAGGCGAATACCAGGAAAACCAGGGAATAATGCAACATGAAAACCTCCGAATGATGGATTGACCGGGCCGACCTCTAGGTCCGAAGCACCGGCCCTCTACGAGTCAATAAAAGTTCCAGGCGCCCGAAAGCAAATCCCGGCCGAAACGGTCCGGTTACTGCGGTCGGACCCAAAGTCCTCCATCAGAAAAGATGTTTGTAAAAAGATGTAAGACGGGCCGATTGGACCCGCCCCTGGCCCTATCCGGAACGTATCCTATAACTAGGACGACGAAGACACTACGCGATGTCGTGGGTGAATCAGGACGGATGCCATGCCTTCAATAATCTCTCAGATCGGTAGAACGTTCCATAGCATCATCCGGTGGCTCGATAACGATACGCCCCAAGGAGCCACCTTCGGCCCGGAGGACAAGCGGGTATCCCATTTGCGTCTGGCCCCGTTCTGGGCGATGCATCTGGCTTGCCTGGCGGTTTTCTGGGTGGGAACCAGCCCGGTGGCAATCGCCGTGGCCGCCGCCCTGTACTTCGTGCGCATGCATGCCATCACCGGCTGGTACCATCGGTACTTCTCCCATCGCACCTTCAAGACTGGCCGCGCCATGCAGTTCATCTTCGCCTTCATCGGGAACTCTTCGGCGCAGCGCGGTGCCTTGCATTGGGGCGCCCACCACCGCGACCACCATCGCTTCTCGGATGAGCAAGCGGATCCCCACTCTCCCCGGCGGCACGGCTTCTGGGTAAGCCATATGCTCTGGTTCGGCAAGCGGGAGAATTCCACGGCGAAGAGCCGCGAGCTGAAGGACTTCGCCAAATACCCGGAGCTCATGTTCCTGGATCGGTTCGACTTCGTCGCGCCGCTTTGCCTTGCCTTCGGGACCGCGGCGCTCGGATGGCTTTTGAACCGCATGGCCCCGGGCCTGCGCACCAACGGCATGCAAATGCTGGTTTGGGGTTTCTTCATCTCGACCATCGCCTTGTACCACGGAACCTTCTTCATCAATTCCCTGGGCCATATCATGGGACGCCAACGCTACCGGACCGGGGACGACAGCAAGAACAGCCTGCTGCTCGCCTTGATAACCCTGGGGGAAGGCTGGCACAACAACCACCACCACTACGCCAATACGGTGCGCCAGGGTTTCCGCTGGTGGGAAATCGATGTTTCATTCTACATCCTGTGGGGATTCTCGAAGCTGGGGCTGGTCTGGGATCTGAAACCCGTGCCCAAGCATCTGTTGGAGGACCAACCGGCCAAGGCCGCGGTCCCGGGAAACCCGGATTGGACCCATGTTCCCGCGTCGGCCGTGAAGCCCGGGAATGCCGATGCCGCGATGCCCAAGCCGGACGAAACGCGCTTCTCCGAAGCCGCCTGAGCCCCGCGAAAAGGCTCCCGGGCCAGGTCTCGCAATTAAGGACATCCCGTACCGACTTCCCCTCCCGCGCCTCCGGAATGGTATAGCCCGGCTTTTCCGGGATTTCCCGGGGTGCAGGCGAGGACCTTCAAAGGATCAGGGTGGAACCAAAATGAAAAAGCCCCTCCGGTGTCCGCCGATTCCTCAGGGAATCCGGCAACACGAAGGGGCTTATGGAGCGGATTGCGGGACTCGAACCCGCGACCCTTTGCTTGGGAAGCAAAAGGATTTCTTATGAAACCGCCATAACCTCTCGAAATTCGCTGCCTTTTTCGATCTCCTCACCCGAAGTGTACGCAGATCGTACGCGGGACCCTTCAATCCCAATGGGAAATCTAATTCCATCCCGAAGGGAAATCCCCGAGAAAGAGTGATACTTGTCCACCATCTTCGAATCCGCCCAGCCCCCCACCATCTGAACGGCCTTTAGGTTCGAACCCGCCGCCAAAAGGTTCGTGCATGCGACGTGCCGAAGGTCATGGAACCGGAAATCCCCGATGCCCGCCAGGGCCAAGCAACGGTGCCAGGACCGCTTAAAGTCTCCGAGGGGGAGAAACCGCCCCCCATGCCGCCGGAAGAAAAGGAAGGGCGTTTCCGAGGGCAGGGAGCGAAAGTACGGGAGAAGATCGGGCGGGATGGGTTTGACCGACCCGCGCCCGCCCTTCCCAGCCTTGCCGGGAACGCGGATCACCCCGGCGATTTCATCAAGCCATTCGCGCCTAGCATTCACTAGCTCGCCTTTCCTTGCAGGCACGGCCATGGAAAACCGCGCCAAGGGGCCAAGATGCGGGGCTTCCCGATCGATCACGTTCAAAAGTCGAATGGTTTCATCGGATGAAAGGATGCGATCCCGTGAAAATTCCTTGGCTTTGGGCCATACGGCCCGGGTGAGCGGGTTCCGTTCCAGGATTCGGAGATCAATCGCCAAGTTGATCGCCGCTGTCGCCATGGAGCGCAAGCGGTTCACTGTCGCATTCGAGTACCGGCGGCCAGTCCTGGGAGAGATTGTATTCCGAATAATGGAAGCATACCGCTCAAATGCACCTTCCAAAGCCCCCAAAGGCGTTTGCCCAAGGTCTTTGACGAGGGTTTGGAACGTGGTAAGCTGGCCCCCCCGGATTTCTCCCCGGCGTGCGCGATAGCGTTCTAGCACGTCGCCGAAAGTGCCGGGAGGTGCCGTGATGGGCACGCGCGATCCGTTTCTTAGTTGCGCCTGAAGCTCAAGGTAACGGGCCTTGGCCTTCGCATAGCTGCCCGTATTGAGGGTTTCCCGAATACGGTTTTCACCCCCACCCGGACGACGTATGCGCACGTCCAGGTAAAAGCGTGGATAGGGATGTTCGGGAGTGGGATCGAGTGGTCGAATGTTTAAAGTATCCATCTGGAAGATTCCTTCTCAAATGGACGGCCCGGGCAGGTAGGGATAAATCTAAGCGAGCCGGGGTGCATTGTCTATCGATTTCCGGAACGTTGTAACACCGAGGGCGCAACGCGACGGTTATGCGTGGCGGGCAATAGCAGGGCACCGGAGAGCGCGGCCCGATCAATCGCCGTTCGCTCGAAACGAAGCAAGCGGCCCGCCTTTACCATTCCCGGCAAACGCCGCGCGATGGCCCATTTTTCGATGGTACGCCGTGGAACGTCCAGATAGGCGGCCAGGGATTCAACCGTGAAATAAGCAGCCTCATGCGTACGATCCTGCGTACTCCCGGCCTGCAAAGGTGAGAAAACGCCCGTTTCCTTTGCGCCTTGGGGCAAGCCCTTTTGTTCGCTAGGCAAAGAGTCAATACCACTCATATTACTCTGCGACATTGTAGCCCACCTCGCCTAAGCCTCCATCGATTCGGCTGCTTCCATCCCTCCCTTGGATAAGGTCCGCAACCTCGGCCAACTTGGCGTTGATACGCTCCTGATCCATCGAACCCCCTTTAGGGCCGTCTAATAACCCATGGTGTTTTGCTAGAACCGTTAGGGCCTGTACTTTAGCCCGTAAGCGAGCCCCAGCTAGCGGATCGGCCGCAACCTCCCCGGCCAGGGCCAAGGCGGATAGTTCGGCCAATACCATTTTTGCATCCGCCACTATCGACCCAAGCACCCTCTCTCGGATTTCAGCAATCGCGTTTCGAATCTCAGCATTTCTCAGCAAACGCGATCCGGTGGAATAAGCGCTCCGCATGCTGTAGCCAGCGGCCCGCGCAGCAACCGAGGCATTGCCGGAAGCTGTATAGGCTTCAACAAACGCGGCTCGGCGGCCTGAAAGTGCGCGGGGCATAGGTCAGGAACCCTTCACCAAGAAGTGCGGGTAGCGATTTAGAAACGTGTTTATTGCATCTTGTTTTTCTCCATCGGTCCTGGCGCACTTCCAGCGCTTACCGTCTCTGGAAAGGATGCCAGGACACCAAGCGCCTTCCCGGTGGCGAGTCCAGCCCATATTTATCATTGCCGCGAAGATGCGCATAAGGCGCGGTTCCCTTAGGTCCATCAGTCGGCCCCTTCTAGGATGGCCGTGATTTCCTCTGGCGGGGTAAAACCCGGGTTTCGGGTGAGGAAATCAGCCATGCCTTCTTTGGGAGGGCAGGCAGCAAGAGAGCCCCCGGGGAGGTGGCGCTGAAATGAGACGGTTCCAACGCCGATGGAGAGATTTCTATCGAGGAGCATTAGAGCCAAAAAATCGATTATTGTCATTTGAAAACCTCCAAAAATGTTAAATGGTTATTCACGGTCCTGATAATGAGTCGGGCTTCCACCGTCTAGAATAGATTCCGGACTCGGTAACAAATCAGGATCTGGATTTGAGGGGATCGCCGCGATCTGGCTTTCCTTTACTTCGAATTGCTTTTCGGGATCAATCAAAATGCCGTCATTTGTAAAAGGCCCGCCATAGTCGTTTTCATCGAATCCCCAGGATTCCAGTTTACCCCGGATCTCAGCGGCCAAGTTTCTTTGGCCTCCTGCATCGAGGACTCTAAGAAGGTTTTTAACGTGCATTTCTATTCCTTTTCCGCCGAGGTTGAATCTCGGCCTGCGTGGCGGGCTCGCGGGTCGAAAAGTGAAGCCAATGCCCGCAAGTTGGGCGGGTGAGTTTTTGAGCCTTGGGCGGGAACGCTGTCTCTAGTTCCACCATTGGATAGACCGGAGAGAGAATCCTTTTCACCTAAAGGCAGTATTGATTTTTGCTTGGGTGCTTGGGTGGCTGATTGCTTGTATGGCATATCTTGAGCATTGGGTTCGGATTGAGTGGGCAATGCGTTCGTATGCCCGGGCATTGCAGTACTTTGCGCCCGCACTTCTTCCGCTTCCCAACGCTTGTTTGCAGCCCTGCGTGCTTTTTCCGAAAAGTCCGCAGCCTCGGAAATCATTGATGCAGCCAGAGGACATCCCGTTGCGTCTCCCAAAGCCAGGGCGCGCGCAAGGCTTAGCGCAAACCGGCCAACGGCTTCCACGCCGCCCGCAGCCAAAGCATCGTAGATATGCACGGAAAACTCCGCGCTATTGAGTCGATAGAATCCTGAAGGCCGCGTAATGGCCTGCCGTAATGGTTTTGTTTGGGCCGCCTGGGCTTCCGCTGCGGCATTGTAACCGCGCATAAATTCGGCCGGGCCATCGGGGAAGTTGGCGTTTTCTGGGTCTAGGGGATATTGTCCTGAATTAGGAATCATAGCCGACCCCTAAGAATGGAACCGCCGCCGCCACCACAATGGTGAAGCTGACAACCCGACCCGCATGGTAGCGAGGCGGCGATTCCAATCTTGGGAGTGGCTGGCTGATGCGGGTGGGTGTCATGCCCCTATGATAGGCATACCGTCACGGTGAATCTAGGAGTTGGGAGAAAGCAATGGGCTATGTCGGGTTACTTTGGGCTACCCTGCTGAATTCGATTTGATCTATTCGCTATGGGGAGCGCAAAAACCCATTCATACATACGCCGATTTTTTTCCAATGGTTCGCTTCCTGCTTCAATCTTTTTTAAGGCTCCTATGCTCGGTGCCTTGGATCCGAATTCTAACCTCATCTTTCGGACGAGTTCTTCCCTCGAAAGAGAATGCTTGGCTCTAACTTCCTTGAGACGCACCCCGAATGATACGCTGACATTGTTGCTTTTGGAATCTTCTTGAAGAATTTTTGGCATTCGCTCCGATTCAACGTGAGTGCCTTGATCCCGGAGCTTTAAAAGTTCCTGGAAGTCCTTTTCTCGCTTCGCCTCCCATAACGCTTTTTCCAACTTTCCAGAGGGCATCGGATCCCCGCGCAAAGCGGGACCTATTTCGCGGTTATACGGCAGAAGGTCCCATAAAACGGATGCGGGAATTGCCTCTTCGGCCGGAAACTTATCCAGCCATGGTTTTGGCTCTCCATAGAATTCGGTTTCTTCGCCCATAAAACCCTCCGAGGTTTCGTCTCCGAGATGGGGAAAGGGAAGGCCGCTCGGAGTGCGGCCTTTCGGCGTCCGTTCTCGCTGGCCAGCGAGTAGGAGCCTATCCCTTCCCAAAAATACGTTTTTTCCAGCCCCACCCAATCCACGATACCCTTTGGGGTAGTGTCCTGATTTCAAATTGCCGAAATATCAGGATTTCAATGGCATCCGTCCGGATGCTTGTAAGTAACACAAGAGTTTCCCCCAAAGCGGGGGCGCGAAATTGAGTTTTTGGAGGGAAATCCTATGGGCACCCCCAATCCAGAAAGGGGTGCCACGCTCCCCGAAAAAGACCTAAATATGACTTTTAAGGCAAATTACCGCCTGCTTGGGTACTGCACACGAATCACCCCCATGGGGGTGGGGTTTTAAAGTATATTTGAGTGCAAGGAAAAAGCATGAGCCAATCAGGAACATCGGATATCGAAAGAGCCTTTTATCACATGAAGGCGCTGTCTGAATTGATGCCTCGCGTTTTGCCTAAGCTGCAAAAACTGATCGAAGTGAATCGAATCTTCGACACATCGTATACACCCATCAAGCCGCAAGTGGATTTCCTCTCAGCCATTGCCGCAAACCCCTGCATCGACGGTGTGATGCTGATCGAAAATGAGCCTCCCACTACGGATCGCGGTAGAATCTACTGGCTGCTTTGGGTGAAGAAAAACAAGCCCATGACTCCAAAGGATTTTGCCGAGGAGTTTGCTAAAAAAGGCTGGGTTAAAAAAGATGACCTTAGGTTTAAAAAACGCCTGGAGAACAAAATTTCCCACTTGAAAAATAGGACTCAAACTATTGATCGGGTGGGTGTCGAAGGCTATTCAATCAGAAGGGAGGTGTGGGATGATATTAAAGCAGGGGCTTCAGGGTGAGCGAACCTGAAGGGCAAGTAAAGAAGGAAACCAATGGAACGGACCCGGGTAGCTATCGTCTCGCGAACTGCTGCTATCCCGGGTCCGACGCTCAAACTATCCAGGAGGCTCCGATTGCTCGGGGCTTCCGTTTCTGTCAGACGAATCGTATGGGTGCGCTATTGGCGTAGGCTTCCTCGGATTTACACCGGGATTCGCGGGTCTGATCCCCGCCGCGTCCACACTTTTCGTAATACAGAATATACCTCATTTCGATGCATTTCGCAATGCATTCCGAATCCATTCAGCTAGAGAGAGGCTGGCCTTTGCTGCTTTCCCCTCGTATTTCTCCCTTTCCTCCGGCAAGAGCCTAATTGGATAAATATCCGATCTGGTCTTTGGAAGTTTAGGGCGACCCATCTTTATCGGCTTGTCCATAAAGTAAATGTAATACATAAACTCCTTGCAGCACCATACTTATTGTATTGCACTAAGTCCATACACAAGAGATTACTCATGTCCAACGTTCTCCCGAAAGGCAAGTAAATTACCGCCATCGCATTCCTGGCTGAAGGATGCTTAATCCGCTCCATCGAGCGCATGACGGGGATTCATCTGGATACCACCATGCGCCTGGGCGGCCGGGTTGGCGAGTCTTGCACAAAGATCATGGATTAGGAAATGTATGACTTGGATTGCAAGCGCATCCCTAAGTCAAGAAATACAACGCCTGGAGCCATGCAGACGGAGAGGATGGCAAGTACGCCCGGAACTTTACCATCTTAGAATTGCCGCCTGTGGGCTTGCACTGAAAAGCGGTCCAGTCTGCAATCGTTTCTGAGTCCGAAGGCTAAATCTAAAGCCCATTGAGTCAAATTTGGACACTATCCCCTTTGGGCAATAGCTGGACAGGCGACGGACAGGAAGTCCGCAGTGCTGGAAATCATTCGGGAGCCTGCCCAAGCCGCCCGGGTTAATGGGAAGGAAGGATCCAAGTGTACGCGGAGCGTACGCACCCCCCGGTGTACGCGGGGGTATTCAGGGGTATTATCGAAGAGGCTGGGAATTTCGAAGTCCCCCGCAAACCCCTGATTTACTCAATGAAATCAGGGGTTTGGGGAGAGGAAGAATGGAGCGGATTGCGGGACTCGAACCCGCGACCCTTTGCTTGGGAAGCAAAAGCTCTACCAACTGAGCTAAATCCGCATGCCCAGGACCAAAGCATCCGGGGCAGCTCTAATATAGTGACATCCTCCGCTATTTAAAAGCTTACGGGAAACCTTTGGGTGACGTGCCGCCGCGCACCACCATGCCTCGATGGTCCCCGCCGCCATCCACCGGGAAAGCCGAAATTTCCAATTTCACGGGGATTTATTACTTTGTTGCCAAACCAAGGAATCCGGTATCATCATGGAATCAACCCTCGTCATCATCAAACCCAACGGCGTAAAAGGCGGCATCATCGGGGAAATCATCTCCCGATTCGAGATGTCCCGCCTCTCCGTTTCCGGTCTCAAGGCCAAATCCCTCACGAAGGCGGAAGCCGAAGGCTTCTACGCGGAACACAAGGAACGGGGCTTTTTCGGGGAGCTCGTCGGCTTCATGACCTCCGGCCCCGTCATCCTGATCGCCCTTTCCGGCGAAAAGGCCGTGGAAAAGGTCCGCACCATCAATGGCGCCACCAACCCGGCGAACGCCTCACCCGGCACCATCCGCCACGATTTCGCGCCGAATACCGGCGAGAACATCGTCCATTCGTCGGATTCGGCCGAAAGCGCCGCCCGTGAAATCGCGTACTGGTTCGAAAAGACCGAACTCGTTTCCTATCCTGCCTTCTCCTACCTGAAGTAACGGCCCTCCGGAAAAGCGGAGACCGGAAGTAAAACCGAGCGCCGCCCCGGTCGGGGCGGATTCCGAACGGGGCGCCTTGATACTGTCATTCGGCGATAAGCGACCCGATCTGGGGCCAAGGGTCTTCCTGGCCCCCAGCGCGGACATCATCGGCCAGGTCCGCCTGGAAGAGGATTCCTCCGTTTTCTTCCAATGCGTCCTCCGCGCGGACATCAATACCATCACCGTCGGTGCCCGCTCCAATATCCAGGACCATACCACGGTCCACGTGGCGAGCGATCTCGGCACCACCATCGGCGCCGACGTTTCCATCGGCCATGGATGCACCATCCACGCCTGTTCCATCGGCGATCGTGTCCTCGTCGGCATGGGCAGCATCATCATGGACGGGACCCGCGTCGGGGAAGATTGCCTGATCGCGGCCGGCAGCCTGCTTCCCAAGGGGAAGTCCTTCGAGGCCGGTTCCCTGATCATGGGGAATCCCGCCCGGGTGACGCGCAGGCTCACCGCGGAGGAAATCTCCGGCCTTGCGAAATTGGCGGAGAAGTACGTCCACGTCAAGGACGTCTACCTGGATGCCCGCACATGGCCTGGCTGAAAACAGCGGGGGTCCTGGCGCTCGTCCTGATCCTGTGCGCCTGGATCATAAACGCCTATGTCGTGGTCAAGGCAAAGTCGCGCATGTTCGTGGACCCGGCCGCCGTCCCCCTGGTGGACGCGGTCATCGTCCCCGGGGCCAGCGTCTATCGTTCGGGAAAGCTGTCTCCGGTCCTGCAACAGAGAATGGACGGCGCCTTGAAATACCTGGCGCTCCATGCCGGCGTCAAGCTCTTCCTTTCCGGGCATGCCATCCCGGGAGGGTACAACGAGACCGTGGCCATGCTCGAATTCGCGAAGCGCAACGCCATTCCCGTCGCGGACATCCTGGTGGACGAGAAGGGCCGTTCCACCTACGTTACCCTGCTGAACTTCCGGCGGGGTTCCGGCATGCGCAGGATCCTGATCGTGAGCCAGGAATACCATCTCCCCCGCGCCCTGTATATCGCGCAGACCATGGGTTTCGATGCCTCGGGTCTCGTCGCGACCGAGGATCCGGGCCCGGACAGCATCCCTTCCCGCGAGTATTTCACCCGCCTTAAGGATTTCATCCTGCTCCGCATATCCCGTTGGTTCAATGCCGACTGAAGCCATGCTCTCCCCGCCGGGAGCGCCCGCGACGGCGACGAGGCTCTCCATCGCCTTCCTGATCAATCCCATTTCCGGCGGCGGGGTCGGCAAGCGCGTCTTCCACCAATTGCCCGAGATCATGGACTCCTTCGGCTTCGAGCGGGGCGAATGGAAAGCCGAACTCACCGAAGCGTCGCGATTGGAACAACAGACGGATTCCCTGCTGGCCTCGGCCCGAAAGGTGATCGCCGTGGGCGGGGACGGGACCATCGGCTTCGTCCTCAACCGCCTGCGCCAGCAGGAACTGCGGCGCGACACCGAAATCGGACTTATCCCCCTCGGCACGGGCAACGATCTGGGCCGCGCCCTGGGCATCTTCCGCATTTACAACGAACGCGGCCTGCTGGCCTGCGTGAAGCGGCTTCTCAGGGCCAACTGCGCGCGCTTCGACCTTTGGGATCTGAACGGCAAGCTCACCATGGCCTCGTACGTGAGCCTGGGGATGGACGCGGCCGTGCTTCACGATTTCGACGTGGCCCGCAAGGCGGGGAAAATCCCCACCGGCTCCCTTTTCAACAAGCTCTTCTACGTCAAGGCGTTCACCAGCCGTTCGGCTCACCGCATCTCCGGGAAATGCAGCCTGGTGATCGATGTGGGCAAGGGAAAGGAAAGGGAGCGTATCGATCTCGACGGCAACCTTTGCTGCGTGATCGGCAATATCAATTCCTACGCCGCGGGGGCCAGGGTCTTCCCCACCGCCCGGTTCGACGACCGCACCCTGGAAGTCGCCGTTTTCGATCGCCTGTGGAAATTCTCCCTGCTGGTCGGGGTGACCCGCCTGGTGCCTCGCTTCGCGAAATTCATGGGGCGTTACCTGCGGCTTTACCGGGCGCGCAGCGTGGAAATCACCGGCGGAGCCGGAGAGTTCTGCCAGGTGGACGGCGAGGACATCACCGGATTCCTGCAGGAAACCGGACGGCTGGTGATCCGGCCCTCGCGCCAAGTGCTATTGCTGGACCTGCGGCGGGCGTTCTTCAGCCTTTTCTGACTGGATCCTGACCAGGGTTTCCACGTCGTCGGAGACCAATCCCCGCACCTCGTGGGTGAGGGCCGCGCGGAATTCCTTTTCGCCGTTGATGTCCCAGATCAGGAACAATTCGGCGCCCGGAACCCCGGTCGCCTTCCGGGTCAGAAGATCCAGTTCCGAAGGCTTGATCGGGGCATGGCGGGCGATGCGTTCGGAAGCGGCCGCGCTTTCGCGCACGTATTTCCGGAAGATGTCCCAGGAAACGGAAAAATGCCGGATGGCGACGGCCGTCTCCGCATCCTTGCCGGAGTGGACCTCTTCGAAGCGATCGTATCTTTCGAAGATGCCGCCCAGGACGGGGAAAGCCTTTTCCCCGGCCAAGTAGCGCAATATGCCCCCGTGGAAACTGGCCAGGAAGGTATCCGGATGGGCCCCGGAGTCCAGAACCATCTTCGCGCACTTGTCGCCGAGCATTTCCACGTAGTTGCGATTCTTCTCCACCGCTTTCGGGATCTTCAATTCCAGGTAGAACGGTTTACGGCCGAACTCTTGAAGGAATTCCTCCAGGCTCGGGATCCGGTAGGAGGGCAGGCCGCCGGCCTTTCCCGTCCCCTTCATGTTCAAGGCCCGGATATCCTTCCATTCCATATCGAATATGTTTTCGCGCCTGCCGGCCAGGCGCTTGCAATCGTCGTCATGGAAGACCAGGGGAACCCCGTCCCGGCTGAGTTGCACGTCGAACTCGACCATGTGGCAGCCCGCCGCATAGGCCGCGCGGAATGCCTCGAGGGTGTTCTCGATGTGGATCTTATGCCAGCCGCGATGGGCGATTTTCCAGAACGGTTTCACGCCGGGCCCTCCGCCGCCACATGCCGGTTCCTCGCCAGGAAGACCTGATAGTCCGCGTCGGGGCCAAGGCTCTTCGCCAGGTTGGGCGTGCGATTACGCAACAAGGCCTCAACCCCCGCCAGGCATTCCGCTCCGCCGCCGCGGGTGAAATAGGCATCCGTACGGCGACGGAAGAAATCCTCGGGCGTCCTTGCCCATTCCTTCTCCGCGGAGAACTCGACCTCGCCCAGCAGCATCCCATAGGGACCCGGAAGGCGTCCCTTGCGGGCGGCCGAGGCCGCTACGTATCCGGCCAGTTCCAGGGCGCGTTTTCCGTACCGGCGCATCCATGCCCCCTCGACCGGATCGTCCACGAAGGCAAAGGCGCGCAAATCCCGGCGGATGCGGTCGCGCTCGGCGTCGTCCGCCCAGGCGCCGGGCAGGGGGCGGGATTTGATGTCCTTCACTTCGGCCTTGCCCTCCAGCACGAATTCCAGGAAGCCTTCCGCGAAGGAACGGTGGGTCGTATACTTGCCGCCCACGGCGGAATAGACGTTTTCCTGGATGCGGTGGAATTCGTGCTCTCGGCTCAAGGTTATCGTGGAGCCTTTGGCGCTGCGCGCCAGCGGACGCAATCCCGTTATGGTGCAGATGACGTCCGGCTTCCACTCGGGGAAATACGTCCCGGCCAGCCGGAGCAACTCTTCCACCTCCCGCCCCTGCGGAACCGCCGGCTCGGGCGGATAGAGGCCCACCTCGGTCTCGGTGGTCCCGATGAGGTGCTTCCCTTTCCAGGGCACGATGAAGAAATACCGCTTGCTGCCGGGCACGGGCAGGATGAAACAAGATCGCGAGGGCAGTCCGTCCGCGATGAGGTGGATCCCCTGGGAAAGCCTGACCTGGGGGGCGGTTCCCGGGAAGGCGGACTTGGCCACTTGATCGGTCCAGGGGCCGAGCGCCAAGGCGACCTTGCGGCCGCGATGGACCACGTCCCTGCCGGTCAACCTATCCAGGACGGTCGCTTCCAGGACGCCGTCCGCGTTACGCTCCACTCCCTGGAATGCCTGGTAGTTATGGATTGAGGCACCCATGGCCGCGGCATCCACCAGGTTCTCCATCACCATGCGCGCATCATCCATGACGCAATCGGAATATTCGTAGGCGCCGCAGTCCTCCCCGGGAAGGAAATGCGGTTCTTTTTCCCGGAGTTCCGCCGGGGCCACCCAACGATGGGGATCGAGCCTCCGGGATCCCGCCAGGAAATCGTACAGCACCATTCCCGCCTTGATGCCGGGTCGACCGTGACGGCCGAGACGGGTGCGCGGAAAGAGGAAACGCCTGGCCTCGACCAGATGGGGGGCGATGGAAAGCAACTGGGCCCTTTCGCGCACCGAGTCGCGCACCAGGCCGAAATCGAAGGTTTCCAGGTAGCGGAGTCCGCCATGGAGCAGTTTTGAGGTATTGGTACTGGCTCCCCGGCCGAAATCCCCGGCTTCGAACAGGGCCGTGGATAGGCCTTGGAATGCCGCAAGACGGGCCAAGGCGGCTCCATTGATGCCGCCGCCGACGATGATCAGGTCGTAATCCACCTTGGGGGCCCGGTCCTTCCGCCCTGATTTTCCTATTTTTCAACTCTAACTTATCATTTAAAAAACAGATATTTCCACCTTTTGACCAGGCCCAACCCTACATGCTCCCATTCATGAGATTCCTTTCCGTATTCGCTTTGGCCCTTTCCCTGGGTTCCGCGACCGATGCGCCTTCGTCGCAACCTTCCCCGGCCCAGACGGCTCCCGTGGCGCAGGCTCCGGCTCCTGAGGCGAAACCGGCCGTCCCGTCGGCGGAAGCCAAGGATGCGGTCGCGCCCGCGCAAGCCGCGGCTCCCGCCGCTTCGACCGCCCCCAAGGCCGCCAAGGCGAAAGCCTCCAAGGGCCCGAAAACCCCGGCCTCCGTGGTCATCACCGTCGGGCCGAACAAGATCCGCAAACGCCAGATAGACACCCTCGTCGACCTCATGGTCAAGGTCAAGCAAGCCCCCGCGAACATGGACCCCCGGGAAAAGCAGTATCTGGAACGCATGGTCGCCACCAACCTCATCGGCCAGGAGCTCCTGGACCTGGAAGCCAAACGCCTCAACGTGATCGCGGACGACAAGGCCATCGATTCCCTGGGAAAGGCATTCAAGGCGAACTTTCCCAATGACGAGGCCTTCCGCAAGGCGCTCAAGCAGGCAGGGGATTCGGAACAGGGGCTGAGGGAGAAGATGGCGAGGCAGATAAAGGCAGACAAGCTCCTCAACACCCAGATGACCCCGGTCGGACGCCCCACTCCCAAGGAAATGCAGGATTTCTTCGCCGCCCATAAATCCGCCTTCCCCTTGAATGATTCCCTGCGCGCCTGCCAAATCCTTTTCATGGTCGACAAGAACGCGGGCTCCGCCGACATCCAGAAAAGGAAAGCCGATCTGGAAAACCTGCGTTCGCAACTCGCGAAGGATTCCGCCCAGGTCGATTTGCTGCTGACCCGCTTCGTCATGAAGGCGCGGGACGTTTCGGACGGTCCCGAAAAGAAGGATGGCGGGGATTTGCAGCGCTTCCTGCCCGGTGACTTCGCTCCGGAATTCAAGAAGCAGGTGAGCGGCCTCAAGGTCGGGCAACTGTCCCCGGTCTTCCGCACGCCCCTGGGATGGCATCTGGTCCTCCTGACGGAACGCAATGACGGCAAATACGAAAGCTACCAGCTCCAGATCCAGAGGGCCCTGGTCCAGGAGAAGGCCGCCAAGGCCGGCAAGAACCTGAAGAAGTACCTCCAGACCCTCGCCGACCGGTACAAGGTGAACTACCTCGAGAACGACTACCGGGACACTTCCCTGGCCGGAGTGTACGAGCCCTGAGCGTACCCCAGAATCCATGATCGCCCAAGACCAGCTCATAGGCTCGCGCTTCGAGAAGTGCATCGTGGAGCGGCTGATCGGCCGCGGCGGATACGGCCTGACCTTCCTCGCCTTCGATGAGGAACTCCAGGAACACCGCGTCATCAAGATTTCCCAGGACTCGGGCATGGACGAGGTCTCCCGCCGGCGCCATCTCAAGACCTTCCTCGAGGAAGGCCTGATCCTGAGCCGCCTCAAGCATCCGCAGATAGTGACCCTCCGCGGCCAGGGCGACAAGCATGGGCATCGGTACATGATCCTGGACTACATCCAGGGCTACAGCCTCCGCAACGTCCTCGACATCGTGGGGCAACGCCAGGCCGAACTCGGCTGCGCCTGGCAGGATCTGCTGGATCCGGTCACCGCCTCGGCCCTCATCCTTTCCGCCCTCTATCCCATGGAATACGCCCATCGCGCCAACGTGCATCTTCCCGATCGGGAGATTTTCGGCGTGGCCCATCGCGACATCTCGCCCGGCAATCTGATCCTGGGCGTGAAGGGCAATGAGAAGGGCCGACTTGTATTGATCGATTTCGGCACCGCCAAGACGGCGCTCACCGAGAACGTCACCGTGGATCAGAACCTGGTGGGCACCATTCCCTATATGGGCAAAGCGCGCTTGCAAAAGGCCAATAGCGCCGAGCAGAAGGCTCAATACCAGGATTTCTGGAAGGACTTCCGCGAGACCCAGCACGATATCCACGCCATCGGCGTACTCTACTACCAATTGCTCACCGGCCGGCTCCCTTTCTACGGCGAAACCTCGCCCCAGATCATCGTGAAGATCCTGGATCCGGAAGTCTATTCGCAATGCCACCTTGAGATCGCGTCCGCGCATTCCTTCGCCTCGGGCGTCCTGCGCAAATGCATCGTGTACCACGATTTCTCCGTACCCCTCGGGGACCAGCCCTACCAGTATCCGGACGCGGCCTCGATGCGACCGGACATGGAAGAGGTTTTCCATTCCCTTTCCGGCGGCAAGACCGTGAACGACGTGCTTATAGCCCTTGGAAAGAAGCTCGCCCATCCCGAGCTCATGGTGCCCATCGATGGACGGCAATCTACCGGCCAGGCTTCCAGCGCGGAGATCCCGGCCATAGCGGCGCCCGGGGGATATGTCACCAGCCTGGGACTCCCCTTCCCCCATCGTCGCCGCCCACCAGCCCTCTACGCATCGGCGATCGCTGGAGGGCTCATGCTGGCGCTCGGGGCCGCATGGTGGTTGTCCCCACGGCATTCCCATCTCGCGGAGGGAGCCCTGGTACCGAATGACTCCAAATCGTCCCACTCCGGAATCCCGGCGCAGGCCGGGGTGAATGGAGCCGGTGCCAAGGATGCGGGCCATCCGGGATCGGGCGGGGAGGCCCTCGAGAACCTGGACGGACCGGCTCAGGCCCCTGGCAAGTCCCGCTCCGGCGCGGGCAGGAAGACGGACCGGGACGCGGCTGCGGCCAGGAACACTCCGGCCATGGCCGCCCGGGGATCCGGCCAGCCCGGCGGTACCGTCAAGGTGGCCGCCTTGGCGACCCTGGCCTCGGAAACCATCCAGGCGGGCGATGTCTGGAATCAAGAGGCCTTCGTGCAAGTCCAGACCATGGTAAGGGAGGAGGACGCCTCCGCCTTCGAACGCATTTCAGGATATCTTGCCAAGAATCCGGAATCACCCGACTTACGGCTTCTTAAAGCCCAGTTGGTGCTGATGCGGAATCCCGCTTCTCCGGAAATCCGCCGGGACCTGGTCGCCTTACAAGGTGTGCGCCCGGAATTCATGCATCCCAATCTTTTCCATGAACAGGTCCTGTTCCTGCTCTGGAAAACCGATGCGGCCACGTTCGAAGCCCAAAAAACCCCAGCCAGCCGCATCAATATGGTGAAATCGGCCAATGTCTATATTTCCGAATTCCAGCCCAATGCGGCCTACCAGCAAAAGGTCAAGGCCATCCAGGAGCGCCTTCCGCATTGAATCCGGTGAAATGGAGCGGTTCCCTTTAAAATTCCGGATACTTTTGATAAATTAATGCCCCTGATTTACGGGATCCCAGCCAATCGGTTTCCCATGTCATTTAGCAGATAGAGATAAAGGACGATCATGTACTCAGTCATCGAATGCGGTGGGTTCCAGCATAAAATCACCGTCGGGGAAACGCTCAAGGTTCCGAAGATGGACGCCAAGGTCGGCGACGTCGTGACCATTTCCAATGTGCTTCTGTTCGCGAGCGGCGATTCCGTACAAATCGGCGCCCCCCTGGTTTCCGGCGCCGCCGTGACCTTGGAAGTATTGAACCAAGGCAAGGGCGACAAGGTCATCTCCTTCAAGCGCAAGGCCCGCAAGCGTTATCGCAAGACCATCGGCCATCGCCAGCTCTTCACCGAGGTGCTGGTCACTTCGATCGGCGTCGGTAGCGACAAGTCCAGCGTTGATGAAAAAGCCAAGCTTCGCGCCCGCGCCCGCATCACCGCGCTGGCCGCCCAGAAAGTCCAAAACGTCCCTCTCACCAGGGCCCAGAAAGTGGCCGCTGCGGCCAAAGGAAAGTAAGACATGGCACACAAAAAAGGTCTTGGCAGCACTCGTAACGGACGCGATTCCAATCCGAAATATCGCGGCATCAAGAAGTTCGGCGGGGAAAAAGTCATCCCCGGCAACATCATCCTCCGTCAGACCGGCACGCGCTGGCATCCCGGCCTGAACGTGGGCCTGGGCCGCGACTATACCATCTTCTCCCTCGTGGAAGGCGTGGTCAAGTTCGAGCGTCATGGCAAGGACCGCCAGAAGGTCAGTGTCTATCCGGTTTCGGTTGAAGCTGCCGTAGCCGCCTAAGGTTCCTTGCGCCAGCCTTCAAGGGTCGGCAGCCTGGAAACATGCAAAGGACCTCCTCGCGGAGGTCCTTTTTTTTGCCCAGGCGCGGGCACGGCACTAACCCCACAACATTCCTTTGCGGGAAAAAGGCGGTTTTTTTAGGACAATGGCGGATGGCCATGCGGTTTTCGATTCCCGATTCTTTATATCTTACCTCGGCGATGCGCTTTTCCAAAGCCTGGTCCCGTTTCCGTTTCAGCCTTGCCGCTCTCATGCCCGCATGCTTTCTGCTGCTTGCATGCTCCCCCGAACCGGAACGCGTCAACTTCGCCTATCTGAGAAGCCCCAGTTTTTTCCGCGCGGATACGACGGTCTCCGACCATTCCTTTTGCCATACCAATACCGATCCCGCCGCCCTGGAGGATTGCGTCAAGGCAAAGAAGTACCGCCTCTCCTGGGTGAGGCCGGAGGACACCACAGGCCTGATCGGATACCGGATCTACCTGGACACCGCGGATCCCGCCGCTCCCACCAAGGACGCTTGGACGTATACCCGGACCCATCCGGAACTGGCCAGCGTCATCGTCCTGTCGCATGGCACCAAGGACAGCCTCATTTTCACTTTCGGATCGAAGGGATTCAAGCAGGATACCTTGTACATGGGAAGCGGAAAGATCTTCGTCCTGGATTCGAACCGGCGCGAAGACGAAGTGACGGGAAACCTCGACTTCGGCCTGGTACCGGTCTATAAAGGGGATGCCACGCCGGGGCAGCCGCAATTCGCAACCTTCCAGACCAAGGACAAATTCTTCCCGGACGTATTCCATCCCGAATTCATCCCGCGCGATACTTCGATCGAAATCGCTTGGGAGCGGCCCACCGATCGGGTGAGCTTTTTCAATCCGTCCCAGGACACGGGGCTCATCCTGGGCTACTCCCTGGAAGTGCAGCTCGCGGGACGCATCCTGGAAAGGCGCAAGACCTACCATCCCCGCGTTTCCTCCTATCGGATCGGGGACAGGGAAATGGCCACGGCCACCAGCGATTCCCTGGACAACGACACCTTGCCCGAGAAGATCTTCTTCTGGCTCCCGCACTCGAACCGTTCGGCCAAGCAAACCAAACCGGTCTAGTCAGACAGCCTGCACCTGCTGATCAGCAATCTCAGGCCCCAGGATACCCTCAAGCTTTTCCTTTACGCCATCGACAGCAGCGGAAACCGCAATATCAACGCCATGGAGCGGATCTCCCTTTTGACGACCGATACCACCCAGCCGACCAAGCCGGTCATAATCGTGGATCCGAAATCGATCACCCGCAACGGCTTCTCGGTGAAATGGGGTGCATCCCGGGATCTGGACACGGTCGGCGGGGGTCTCGCCCCCTCTCCCAAGCCCAACTTCAATATCCAGAAATACATCCTGACCCGCATTCTCTTGCGCGATTCCACCGCCAAGACCACCAGCCTGGATCGGGTGGATACGGTCATCCAGATGGATGCGGAGCGTTCGAAGGCGGACAGCTTCACCATCGCCATGCGCTTCCTCCCCCCCGGGACCCCGTTCCACCTGCGCCTCGCCGCTTTCGACAGCTCGGGTTATGAATCGGTGACGGATACCCTGACGGTCAGGACCGATTCGGTCCGGTTCGCGGGAACGGACAGCGTCCTCGAATGCCCGAAGGGATTCATCCCCGTGCCCCGCGGGAAATTCCAGCTCGGCGATAATGCCTCTTCCACCTTGGACGAGAAGCCGGCGAAATCCGTGACCATCGGTTCCTATTGCATTGAACCCTATGAACACCGGGACTCGACGGGAAAGCGCTTCGTTTCCAACGTCACCTTCGATCAAGCGGACGCGATATGCAAGGCCATGGATCCCGATCCGGCCTTTGCCACCCAGCTCTGTTCGGAGGCCGAATGGGAACGGGCTTGCGAAGGGCCGGATTCCCTGGCGCTGGCCCACGGCATCCAATCCGAGGGGAACAATCCCTCCATCCTCCAGGCCAGCTGCAACCAGGCCACCAATGACTCCGCCATGGCCATGTCCTTCGAGTTGCGGAATGCCGTATGCCTTACCACCGAAGGCGTCTATGATATGGCGGGAAACCTGTCCGAATGGGTGCGGGATCCATACGTAGCGAACGCCTATGCCGCCCAGGCGAAGGATACGATAGGCCATGAATTCGCCTTTACGGACTCCGCCGGGAAAACGGACACCACCGGGAGAAATGTCCGGCATGGCATCCGCGGCGGGAACTACCTCAAGACGAATTTCCCGCAGCAGTCCCTGACCCAGAGCCTGGCAAGATGCTCGAATCGGGATTTCGTGGAGCAGGTCCGGCCCGTGTACAGGAAGGACTGCATGGACGAATCCATCCAGAAGATAGCCGTGATCTATGGACCGGGAACCGCCGGGCATCGCTGCATAGACATCCCGGACAACCTCAAATCCGCGACCATCACGGATCTGATTCCCGATCCCGCCGACAGTACCTACCTGCGGGCCTTCACGGCCGGCGCCTTGAATTCCGTACCGGTCAAGATCCAGCCGGAAGATACCGCATTCAGCAAGAAAAAGCCTATCTCCGCCGTCCTGACCGCACGGTCGCTCGCCGTGGTCACCTTCGAGAGCTCCCAGGGACGCCCGGCCATCGAGGACACCCTGGACGCCAAGGAGATGCGCGATACGTCGCAGGCGGGGTTGGAAAGGATTTTCAAAAGGGAAGCGGGGAATCCTGAATGGACGGTCCGCAAGTCCGGGGGCGCATACCAGATCAAATACCTATACGCCTACACCGTGTTCGGCACCAAGCCGGCGCGACCCTTCTACTCCAGCCGGGTCATCGGCTTCCGCTGCTGCAGCCTAGCGAAGTCGCGCGTGGCCCTTCCCGATACCGCCCTGGTAGCGGGTCATTGACCCGCGAGCGCTTTCCAGATTTTCCTGGGCAGGGAACTCACCAGGATCCGATCCAAATCCCCGGCAGGCTCCCAGGCATACCCTTCGGGCATCGGGCCGTCCTCCGGCAGGCAACCCTCTTCAATGATCGCCTCTACAAGACGCAAGCGGTATCGGTGATGGGTGATGCTGTGGGTTACCATCCCGGTCCTGGGGCGGATGGCTGCGCCGGCCAATGCCGGCAAGGCCGACTTCCAGGCCTCGCGGAGGGACCGCAGATCTGAAACCGCGAATACCGGGAAGGTAAGCAGGCCCGCCAGCCTTTCCGGTTTTTTAGGCGTGTACAACAAGACCTTCCGGTCTTCCAGCGCTCCAGTGAAAGCCGCTACCGCATAACCGGCCACCTCCACCGCGTCCTTGCGGGAACGCGCCGGCGGAAACCGGTCCTGGTCGCCCATGGCGTAGGCCCGGCAGAACCGGGTGAGCGGGCATCGCGCGCAGTCGGGATTCCTGGGGGTGCATACCAAGGCCCCGAGTTCCATCAGTCCCTCGTTGACCAGGGCCGGGTCCCTCGACTCCGCCCAGGACCGGGCCAGATCCCAATAGGTCCGCTTCCCTTCCTTGGTATCCGGCAGGAAATCCAATCCTTCCAGGCGGCTGAAGACCCGCACGATATTGCCGTCCAAGATGGGTTCGGGCCGGTTGAAGGCAAGGCTGGCGATCGCGCCGGCCGTATACTCGCCGATTCCCTTGAGGCCGAGCAGTTCATCGCGCCCGGATGGGAATCGGCCGCCGAAATCCGCCATCACCTGACGGGCCGTGGCCAGAACGTTACGGGCACGCGAATAATAACCCAGTCCCGCCCAAGCCTCCAACACCTCGGATTCCTCGGCCCGGGCGAGGGACGCCACGTCCGGGAAGCGGGCCATCCATCGCCGGTAATAGTCCATGACCGTGGCCACTTGGGTCTGCTGGAGCATGATTTCCGAAATCCAGGTTCCATAGGGGTCTCGCCTTGGAGCCGGATCCGCCGATTCCGGATTTCCCATGGAGGGTCCTTCCCTGACCACGCCTTGCGTCCCCTCCGTCACCGACCCGGATCCGGCCGCGTCCACGCGCCAGGGAAGCTCCCTCCGGTTGGCGGCGAACCATTCCGTCAGGGCACGGGAGGGCTCTCCTAAGCCCCCGGCCTTCATCCCAAGGCCGCCATTACCGCTACGACCTTATCGATCTGCTTCTCGGAGTTATACACGTGGGGAGCGAGCCGGATGCGCCCCAAGCGCTCCGCCGCGATGATTTTCCCGCCCTTGAGGGACTTGACGGCCTCGGAAGCGTCCAGGCCTTCGCGCGAGACCGCCACGATGCCCGAGGTCGCGCCCCAACCGTCGGACAATACCGAGAATCCGGCGCCGCGAAGGCCATCCTCAAGACGCTTGGCGAGAAAGCGGATGCGTTCCTTGACGTGCTGGAATCCAATCTCCTCCAGATAGGCCAGGCTCGCGTCGAAATAGACCCAATCGGTCATGCTGCCGGTGGATACCGCGAAACGATCCGCGGTAGGCTTCCAAGCCTGTTTGTAAGGCAGGTATTCGTTGTCCTGCGGCACCGATTCGGTTCCCTTGAAAATGGGCCGCAAGTCTTCCAGGCGGTTCCGGGCGATATACAAAACCCCAAGTCCCAAGGGGCCGAGCAGCCACTTCCACGCCGAAAAGGCCATGTAATGGATCCCCGCCGCCTGCACGTCCATGTCCACCAGGCCCACGCCCTGGGATCCATCCACCACCCAAGTAATCCCGCGCTCCGCGCAAACCTTTCCGATGGCATCCAGGGGAAAGGGCATTCCCGTGCACCAGTGGACGGCGGAGAGCGATGCCAGGCGGGTACGGGGTCCGGCAAGATCGGCGAATGTCGCGGGGAAATCCTCCGGGCGGCCGGTCATGGGTATGGCGCGGATGTGAACGCCTTTTTCCCGCCAATGTTCCCAGGGGTATACATTGCTGGGGTACTCGTTCTCCAGCAGCAGGATCTCGTCGCCCGGCTCCAGGGAGAGGCCGTGGGAAATGAAATTCATGCCTTCCGAGGTATTATGCACCAGGGCCAGTTCCCCGGGACGGGCATTGAGCAGGGATCCAAGGCGTTGGTAAATAGAGGCTTTTACACCGGCATAGGAGAAGCCCTCAGCATCGACGCCCCGGCGCCCGTATTCCTCGAGCCAACGGTTCACGGTCGCCCGGATGGGATCGCCCAAGGGCGTGGTCCCGCAATTGTTCAGCCAGATAAGCTGGTCGTTTACGGGGAAATCCGAATGGATCTTGTCCCAATCCGGGGACTTGGATTCAGCCATGGCGCATCCTTGATGGTGAAGGCGGAAAGCCGGGGGCGGGAACCAGGTGCTGAGGCGGATAGGCCCGGGACGGGTCAGTTGACGGTCTTGGTCTCCGCCGTGTTCCCACCCTTGGGGTCCCCGTACAACTTCTCGACCTTATCGGCCTTGAAGGTGATTCCGGTGATGAGATTGCCCTTATTGTTCACGTATTCCCAATTGGTATCCCCGCCGGTCGTCCGATCCGGAGCACCATAAAGCTGGAATACCAGTTCACGGGCCATACCCACCTCGATGTACCCTTCGAGGAACGCCTGTTTGATGTTTTCCGGGATGCCATAACCATTCTGAATGATGTAATCCTTACGCTCCTCGGCCGGAAGGCCGCGAGAGACCAGGGGCCGGGTATAGGAGGGAGCGCATGCCAACAGGACGGCCAGGCAACCGGCGGCCAGGAATGCCGGACGTAAGGAAGCGCGCAATCCGCGGGCGGGGTTCCTTACTGGGCGCCGCCGTTGCGGTTCCGATTGGCCGGATAGCTTGGTGTTCATGTTGACCCTCCAGGAATGATGGCTTTCGACGGGCTAAAATATAAGAATAGAAGCGCAACGTACGAGGGTAAACCGCCTTCCGGCCACGAAGCCCGGCGAATATTTTAGATTTAGCCGAGATACGTATCACCAGGGGTAGACGCACTTGCTTTCCCGGCTTCCTTTCCTCCATCGCCTTCCCTTGGCCGCTTTGGCCATGGCATTGCTGAACCCGGCCTCAAGGGCCGATAGCATCAAACCCCTGATGTTCGGTCCCTTCTTCATGAACCAAATCAACGTGGCGGCCAGCCCGGCCGGGTACGATTACGTACTGACCAATGGGTTCTACCACTTCCAGGTTGGCTGGATAGAGCCTCTGGCCGAAAGCTCAAAGGGATTTTTCGGAGAGACCTATTTCGAAACCAACGGTAACCTGAACATATCGCCCTTCACTTCGGACATCGGGACGACATTCAACCTGAAGCCCTTCCGGTATCTGGAATTCGGACTGAGCTATAACCGCCTGATGTTCCATAACTCCATGGTTTCCTTCTCGGACAGCCTACGTCCCTCCCCGCATCGGTATTCCCCTGGAGGACTCTTTTCCGAAGAACCGGATTTGGGAGGAGCGGATATCTTCACCTATCAGGGGAACCTGACCTTCGATGTCGGCCGCACCCAATTCTACTTCTTCGCGTCACGCGCGCTTTGGGACATCGACGCCAAAGGCAAGTATTACGTCTACGAATACAGGGACGGCATGCTCATCAAGCCCCGCGATCGCGTGAATACCTTCCTGGCTCAGTTGAATCTCGACTTGCGGCCTTGGTCCCACTTCCCGCACATGACCTACATGGGATACGCCCTTAAGAACCAGTATTGGCATACGACCCAAACCGAGATCAATCGGAACCTCGTTTCCTTCGGCATCACGGGATTGCGGATCGGAACGAATCCGGAACGCCAAAGGCGCGGCCTGGATCTGAGCGTCGGGTACTGGACCCTGCATGACCAGATTCCCAAGGGGGACGTCGCCAAGTCCTTCCTCCTCGAGGCGGACTGGAAGTGGAACATCCACTTCCTGAGCATGTAGAAAAGGGTTAAGCCGGTATCGGCCTAATTGCTGATTTCTTCCACGCCTTCCACGTCGGAATCCTGGCTTCCGCCGCCTTCAGAAGGCGACGGAATCACCAAGGGACGGCTGGATATCAGGCTCAGGTTCTTGGCCCTTTCCTTCTGGGCCAGAGGCGTCCCGGTGAACGAGAAATTCTTGAAGCACATCTGCAGGCTGGCCAGGGAATCATTGTCGGCCAAGGACATCTGAGTCATCAGCCATTTGCCTTCCATCTGCTTGTAGCTTTTGACCTGCAGGGTCTTGAGCTTCTCGCCATGGGTACCGTAGAAGGTCATGCCGCGCAAGAGTACCGGATTCTTGTCCAAGGTGACATCGATACGGCTGTAAAAGGATTGGAACAGCGGCTTCAGGGTCATGCAAATCTGATAGGTGCTGTCCGTGGTCTTCACGCCCTTGCATGAAGAGTATTCCAGGAAGAAATCCACGGGCAATTTGAGCATGTCCTCATAAGTAAGGAGGGTGCCGAAAACCCCTTTCTTCCACTGGCGGTTCGCGATACGGCGGACCCGTTGGGAATTATCGTCGGTAATCCACTGTTCCTTTCCGAAATTCAGGCTCTTGTATTCGAAGGCCTTCTTGGAACCGGCCAGGCACATCCTCCGCTCCCCCACATCATCGGCGAACTCGGCCCAACCGGCGAGGGAGTCCTTTCCGTCCGCGAAGGTCTCATTGACGATCTCCATGGTGGCCTGGTAACGTCCGTGGTACTGATTGTCCATGGCCTGCATCAGAAGGGGTCGCGCCAGATCGTCATCCGTCGCGCCGATTGCGAAGGCCGCAGCGGACAAAATCAGACCGCAAAAGAGGCTTTGGATTCGATTTGGAAAGGGTCTCATGCTGCTCAGCCGGGTTCGGATGGTATCGGAAAGACGTTCGAGTAAATTATATAATTCGGCGCCTCGCCGTAACCCGATATCCTTTTGGGAAATCGCCCGAAAAGAGCGAGATTTACGGCTTTTTTACCTTGTCGGAAACGTTATCAACCTGGATTTTTCCGGTTTGGGTACCCGGAATGATTTTACCGGATAAAAATGGACGGCAGCCCTACGGGTGCAGGGCTGCCGTCTGGACGAGGAATGGCGGTCGAGCAGTGAGGCGCCACCCCTTCGGCTTTTGAGGGACCGGTCACCTGTCCTCCGGGAAGGACGGGTGATGCCCATTCAATTCACTTCAGGTTCTACCGTAGTACGAATTCGCTTCAGGTATCGCCTTGAGCCGTGATTTCGATATTGTCCCAGGACTCTTCGCCCCCTCCGGTTGCGGCAGCCTTTACGGCCTTGGAATCGGCTTGGGCTGCGGCATGGGTCTGACGGATCTTGGCCTCGATTTCCGCGGCCATGGCCTTGTTTTCCTTGAGGAAGTCCCGAGCCTTTTCACGGCCTTGGCCGATGCGTTCCTTACCGTAGGAAAACCAGGTTCCGCTCTTCTGGACGATTTCCATTTCGGTCGCCATATCCAGCAGACTTCCTTCGCGGGAAATGCCGGTACCGTATAGGATGTCGAACTCGCATTGCTTGAACGGAGCGGCCACCTTGTTTTTGACGACCTTCACCTTGGTCCGGTTTCCGATGACATCGTCGCCTTCCTTCAGGGAAGCGATCTTACGGATGTCCAGGCGAACGGAGGAATAGAACTTCAAGGCATTGCCGCCCGTGGTGGTTTCCGGATTCCCGAACATGACGCCGATCTTCATGCGCAGCTGGTTGATGAAGATGAGGCAGCAATGGGACCGGTTCAGGATGCCCGTAAGCTTGCGCAGGGCCTGGCTCATCAGGCGGGCCTGCAGACCCATGTGGGAATCCCCCATCTCACCATTGATTTCGGCCTGGGGAACCAGGGCGGCAACGGAATCCACGACGATAAGGTCGATGGCGCCGCTGCGGACCAGGGTCTCGCAGATGTCCAGGGCCTGCTCGCCGGTATCCGGCTGGGAGACCAGGAGATTGTCGATGTCCACGCCCAGTTTGCGGGCATAGAGGGCATCGAAGGCATGCTCGGCATCGATGAAGGCGGCGACTCCGCCGGCCTTCTGACACTCGGCGATGGCATGCAAGGTCAAGGTGGTCTTACCGGAGGATTCCGGTCCAAAAATCTCGACGATTCTCCCCTTGGGCAATCCGCCGATGCCGAGGGACATATCCAGCTGGATGCAACCCGTGCTGATGACGGGGATATCCATGATTTCCTGGCTTCCCAAGGTCATGATCGAGCCTTTACCGTGGTTCTTCTCGATCTGCGCAACGGCAGCATCGATAGCCCTTTTCTTGTTGGCGGTTTCCTCGGAAACGACTTGGGGTTTGTTCTTGACGGACATGAAAGACTCCTTCAGGAGGGAGGGGTTTGAATAAGAATACTAATTACTGCTCAAATGTGCAAGGGCATTTATGGATAAGTTTATCATGACTCCATTTGCCCTGAAATCAATAACCTAAGCTGGTTCAAGGCCGATTGTGCCGACCGCCACCGGATGACGTTCCTATCGCCGCGGAATTTGAAAACCCGCGCATGGGCGATGCCATGGGCCGCCACGGCGATCCAAACGGTCCCCACGGGCTTATCATGGGTACCGCCGTCCGGTCCGGCGATACCGGTAATGGCGGCCGCGTAGGTGGCTCCGGATCGATCCAGGCAGCCGCGTACCATGGCCAAGGCGGTTTCCTCGGATACGGCTCCATGGGATTTCAGGATATCCGGATCCACGCCGAGCAGATCCGTCTTCGCCTGGTTGGAATAGGTCAGAAAACCCTTATGGAAGACCGCGGAACTTCCGGCCGTTTCGGTCAGGAGAAATCCGAGGCCGCCTCCGGTGCAGGACTCCGCTACGGAAACCGTGGCTCCTCTGGAAAGGAGGAGTTTGACCACGGCCTGGGGCAAGGCGGAACCTTCGGTGTCGACGATGGATTCCTTGGGAATGGACTTCAGCATTTCCCGCCAAAGTACATCGAGTTCCTCAGCGCGTCCGGCCTGCTGGGACGGGGCGCACAGGCTGGAAAGGGTGATGCGCACGCCCCGCTCGCCGGGAAGGCTGGAGAACCGGAAATGGGGGGACAGTTCGATGGCCCCGAAGGCTTGACGTTGGGCGCTTTCCGACCAACCCCAGGTATACAGGCTGCGTTCCAGAAGTACGCCATCCCCTTTCAGGCCGGGAAGCAGGTGCAGGCGCGCCATGGCATCCAGCTCGGCCGGTACTCCGGGAAAAGCGTACGCAGGAATGCCGCCCGCTTCGAACCGGAACCCGCAGGCAGTACCCGCTGGGTTACGTAGCGGCCGGGTTCCCTCGGGAACGGAAGCCTGGAGGCGCTGGCCCCACGGCATCTCCCCCGCTGGCCGACCGAGGAATTCGGCGAGCCAGTCAAGGGCCTCCGCGCTTTCAACCATGGGCCGCCCCAGGAATCCGGCTACGGCCTGCCGGGTAAGGTCATCCTTGGTGGGCCCCAAGCCCCCCGTAAGGATCAGAAGGTCCGGTTTGAACGGGGTCAGGGGTCCGGTGACCCAGGAGAGGGAGCGTGCGAGCGCGCTTTCGTCATCCCCGACGACAAGGTTGAAGGGGATGTCATGGCCGAGAGGGGCGAGGATGCGGGCCAAATCGAACTGGTTCGAGTTCAGGATTTTGCCGCCGAGCAGCTCGTCCCCGATATTGATGATGCCGACTTTCATATTTAAAAATATACCACCTCCCCGGGGACAGGAATTGTCCCGCTTGACAGGGACCGATTCCGGCTTTGGCCCAGTTCTTTGTACTTTTTCCTGTCAATGCGCGTGGGCCACACCCTCCTTATCCTAATCTTCCTGGCTCTCTACCGCCCCTCCGCCTCCCAAGGCCATAGCGGTATCGCGGAAATCGACTCCTTGCCCTTGCGGGATTGGACAGGACCGCCTCATCCGCTTTCCTATGCCAAGACCGTTACCCTATCCGCCCTGCTTCCAGGGGCCGGGCAGATTTACGGGCATCACCCCGTTCGCGGGGGCTTTCTGATCGGCCTGGAAACCTTGTTGGGCGGGTTGGCCCTGTATTCCGAACTTGTGGATATCCCCCACTGGCGCGAACAGGCCGGGGAGGCCCTTGATTCGGCGGACGCCTATTTCATCAAGCAGGGCCGATCCCCGGACAGCGCGGATTTTTTCGATGCCCGCCGCAGGGAACAGATCTCCTTCGCCCGGGGGCGCACCCAGTTGGCTTCCCAGCAGGAAGACCTGGTCCATTCCCAATTCGCCTGGGCCGTAGGCCTGCATCTTTACGGCATCCTGGATGCTGCGGAAATCGCCTACCTGAGCCGGCACAAGGATACCCGGACCCGTTCGGTACGGCGGGCCATGCTCTATGGAATGGCATTCCCCGGGGCCGGCCAGATTTACAACCGGCGATACGGTAAGTTCGGGTTGTTGTGGATGACGATAGGCGCGAGCGCGATCTCGGCCTATTCCCGCCAGCAGATGGTGGATCTGCTCAATGCCCGACTCGCGGTAGCGAGGGAGGAGTTGCCCGCCGGTTCCTCGACGATAACCGAATTGGAAAAGGATCGGACCCTTTACCGGAAGAGGCGCAACCAATACTTCTGGGGCATGGCCCTGTTCTACGTGTATGCGGTCTTGGATGGGATGGTGGACGCGTCCTTGTCGGACTTCGACGCTCCCAGCCATTTCGCTTTCGAGGCCCATCCCGACGGGACCCTCGCCGCGAGCCTGTCCCTGCCGTTCTGAGAATAGGCTTCGCCCGGCCCTCGAGGCCGATCCCCTACCCCGCTCCGTACCGTCGCAGGAAACCCAGCCACTGGGCCTTGAGATACGCCATCCCGGCCGCGGGCGACTCGGCGTTCTCCATGTATTCATCCAGGCATTGGGAAATGGTGGGCGGTTCGATATGACGCATCCATCGCGCCAACCGGAAGTCAAAATAGATTTCCCGATGATCGAGCGGAAAACCATCCGGAACCTTGCCCGCGAGGCGAACCATCTGGGTGGCGGTCAGTCCGGACTCCGCCAACGGCAAGAGGAACAGGGGAAGGCCTTCCCTTTCCCCTTTACCCGGGGCCCCTGAAAGCCTTTCCAGGGCTTCTTCCAAGGCGAGGGCCTGCGCCCGCTCCAAACGGGCGAGGCGGGCCTCCAAATCGTGATCCTGCATGCGGAATTCCGGGACTTCCATGGTATCGACCTGTCTTCCAGGATACCATTGCAGGCCGCGGGGAAGCCATAGGCCGGTTTTTCCCGCCTGGACGGGGATATTTTCCGGGGAAAAGAAAAGGCCCCGGGGATGGAACCCCGGGGCCTGAAGAAAAGGACTCCGAACGGCCTTATGGGCCGGCGACCGTCGGCTTGACCGTTACGACCAGGCTGCCATCGGCGGCGAGGGCGGGCTTGGTCGGGTCTTCCTTGGCGCCCATGAAGACATAGACGGCGCCGCTGTTGGCATCCAGGATGGTGGTGATGACGCCGTCGGTCTTGAGGGTTTCCTGGTTCACATTGGCCAGGAAGCCGCCCTTGGGATCCATCACCCGGACTTCACCGCCGGTGCTGGAAAGGACCGACCGAAGGGTCTCGATGCCTCCCTTATAGACCGGGGGCTTGGTGGTATCCACGACCGGGGGATTGTTGACCACCACGTTCGTGTCTTTGGGAGGATTGTTCACGACGCCGGAATCATTTTGACGGGGGAAGACCAGGGGGAGGCCGTCCTTGATGGCCAGTTTCATGGGATCACCGGGAATCGAGAGCACCACGAACTTGGTGGTGCCGGCGATATCGGCAATCATCACGATCCGGGTATTCGCATCGACGAACATGGAGCCGGGGTTGACCGTCACCTTGCCGGAGATGTTCCCAAGGCTGTCCTTCACGATGCCGACCGTGTTCTGGGAAACCGCCAAGGCTGCCTTCAGGACATCGAGCGTTCCCATGTAGGCAGGAGGCATCTGGGGACCGCAGGGACCCTTGGCGGGGTCGCAGACCGGTTGCGGGCAGGTGCCCCGGGTCGGGTCGCAGACCACCTTGTTGGTATCGATCGGGCAGGGGCCCTTGGCAGGGTCACAGGGAACCGGGCAAGGACCTTTCGCGGGGTCGCAGACCGGCTGGGGGCAAGAGCCACGGGTCGGGTCGCAAACCACCTTGTTGGTATCGATCGGGCAGGGGCCCTTGGCGGGATCGCAAACCGGCTGCGGGCAAGCGCCCTTGGCCGGGTCGCAAACCGGATTGACGGGGCCATTGTTGCAGACCATGGTGGCGGCTCCGTACTCCATCGGCGCGGGGCGGTTTTCCACCACGAATACGTTGGCGCGGATTTCACCCTGGTTGTCGCGGGCCTTGTCCATGAGTGCGGGCTGGCCTTTCATGAACTGGTCCTCGATGGCGATGACCAGGGCGCCGGTAAACATGGTCGCCAGGCTCATGGAGTCGTTCTTGAACGCGGCCCTTGCCACGTCCGTCTCATCCTTGGCCGGAACGGCTTCCAGCGAAAGGACCACCTGACCGCACCAGGGAGCCTTGGCGTTCTTGACATGGTTCGAGTCGTTCAATACGCGATAGACGCGGCCGCCCATCGAGACGAAGACGTACTGGTCGACCTTGTACCCGGCGCGTTCCAGGAAGGTCCTGAAGTTGGCGACTCCGCCGGCCATCCAGGGCTGGTTGAAGGAGTTGACCGGGTTGGTATTGCATACCTGGCCGGCCGGGCAGGCATTGGGATCGGTATTGCAAGGACCCTTGGCCGGGTCGCAGGCGGGGGGGTTGTTGGTGCAGGGGCCGCGGGTCGGATCGCAAGTGTTCACCGGTTGGACCACGAAGCCCCCTCCGGTCTTGTCCTGGGCGATCCAACCCCTCATGCTGCCTTCGATCTTGTCGGGCGACGGAGTCATGGCGGCCTTTTCGGCCTTGGCGCAGAACTGTCCGGGAATGGTCTTGTGGACGCCGACGGAATCGGATTCCTGGAAGAAATGGCCGTCCACTATCCAGTTGCCGTTTCCGTCATAGGCGATGTGTGCGCCCGCTTCGGACCGCTTCCAGCTATTGTTGGCTCCAACGGAACGGGTCTCCCCGTTGAAATCGAAGCTGCCGTCGGGCTGGGTGCGGAAGACCAGGTTCGGAATGGTGGCGAGGGTATCCCCGAAATCATTTACCAGGATGAGGGTATTGCCCTTGAAGATGATCTGGGCGCCTTCGGTCGTGCCCGCCGGGGGAGCACGATAGCCGAACACCGCATTCACCGGTTGGTTGATGGGATTGTTGATGACCGTGGTTCCATTCGCGCCCGGCAGGTAGCGGGACACGTCCTCTCCGCGGCCGGAAGCGGCGAACTGGCCGACGTAGGGGCCTCCGCCGAAATTGGTCGCGCCCTTGACCGGAGCCGTGATCATGTCGATAGGGCCCATCAACAGGGAGGCATTGGCATCGAAGTGGCCGCGCAGCAGGAGGGCCTTGCCGGCGTCCGGTCCGTTCATGGGCAGCTTGACGGCGATATACAACTCGCCGGCCATCTCGTTGAAGGCCGTCTTCAGGGTGTCGACCAGGGTGTCCCTGCCGATGACGGCGGAGTAGGCGACCCACAAGGCCTTGAGGCTATCGGTATACACCTTGAAGGTGATGGTGTTGGTCATGGAGCCCATCTGGAACTTGCCGGAGAACACGCCGATGGGCGCATTGGCGCGCACCGTGGTGCCCGGATTGTTCCTGGGGTCATTCGGATTGAAGCCGTACATCATTTCGATGTCGTCCGGGAATCCGTCCGCATCCGAATCCTGCCACACGAGACCGAGGGCCCTGAGCTTCTCGATTTCGCCCTTCACCCCGGCTGCGTCCGCCTTCTTGGTGATGAGGCTGTCGGTTCCTTTGGGGTCCAGCATGGCTTCCAGGAAATCGGCCAGGCCGTCACCATCGGTGTCCACGCGGAAGTTGGGGAAGGAGTTGCGATCCCGGGGATCCGTCTTGTACTTGCCTTCCATTCCGTCCGGCACGCCGTCCTGATCCATGTCGTTGAAGCTGCCGTTATTAATCACCGGCTGGGTATTGACGAAGTTCTGCTGGTTGGTCTCGAGGGCCGCGAAGGCGGTTCCTTGGGGGAAGGCCTTGCAGGCGAAGTAGCCGCGGGTGGGTCCGAAATCGGATTCGCCGTAGAAACGCTCCCCGCTGAAGCCGTTGGCCAGGAAGGAGACCGCGGAGGTGTCCTTGATGGCGATGACCTTCCAGTTGTACACGCCGCCGAAACCGCTTTCGGTCTTGTAGAGCGTTGTCAAGGCGTTCTCGAACATGCAGCGTTCCCAACCGGGCAGCCTGAGATCCTGCACGCGACGGAGGATGGAAGCGGCGTTGGAACTGGTGGGGATACCGTTCGATCCGAGCACGAAGGTTTCCTCCGCGCCAGAATGGTTGGAGGCCTTAACGTAAACCAGGGCGCCGTACGGAGGACGGCCGAAGCAGAACTTCGGATCTTCCGAAATGCCGACCAGGTAGCCGCCGACGCTGTCCAGAACCGGTCCCTTGAACTTGAAGGTCACCGTACCGTCAGCCGCCTGGGCGCCTTCCTTGAGGGGCGAGACAAGGGTGATGGGCAGGATTTGCTTAATCTGGAAATCCTTGGTGTCCACGGCCTTGTTGAAGTCCTCCCTGTTCGTCTCCTTGGAGGGCGAAACGATGGAAGTGACGAGCCATTTGGACCCGTCGAAAACAAGGGTGAATTTCAGGACTTCGTAGGTGGTATCAACCAACTTGGCTTCGCAGGCACGGTTGATGTCGCCGAAATTGACGCGGTTGTATTTCTCGTAATTGATCATCTTCACGGCGAGACGGGCTGTGTCCCCCGAAAGGGTCACGGAAGGATCAACGCGGAATTCCTCCTTGCCTTCGTACTTCACGAGCTGCAGGACCACGGTGGAGGTCTGTTTCAGCATATCGGCCATGAAGCGCATGTCGCCCTTGGCGGCATCCATGTTGACCGGGCCGGAGAACTTGGACATGTCCGGTCCGAATCCGTATTTTTTGCCCTTGTAGGTGAACCGGGGGCCGGTGGGATCCCAGGTCAGGCTGGAGGCGGGAATGGCCACCTTGTCCTTGTCATAGGCGCGCGGGGATTGGCCGGGATTGACGTAGGCGTCCACCCAGATCTCGTCGTCGGCGGTGCCGCCTTCGGCGCCGACCTTCCAACGGGCCAGACGATCCTTGCAGGCATCGGCGGTATTGTCGAATACCGGTCCCATGAAGCCGGCGATCATGGCCTGCTTCTCGCCCACGTCCGCGCGGATCATGTCGAGGAACTGGGTCTTGGACTTGATTCCGCCGTCCTCGTTGTAGAGGCGGAAGTTCTGGTGGAAGGCGGCCGCGAAACGGCCGACATCGCCGGACAGGTATGCGTCGAACGCGGCTTCCACCGCGAGGGCGACTTGCTGGGCCTTGCCCGAGCTTTCCTTGGCCGCGCCCTCGAAGTCCTTGACCGTGAACGAATAGGTGAAAGCGGTTTCGAGGCCCGCGGCGGCCAGGTCGGCCACGGTCGTGGGCAAGGTTATGGTGTAGGTCTGACCGACGACCAGGGGTTCCTTATGGATGAATACGGCGCGCGCGCCGGAAACCTCCCAATAGCCATTGATGGCGGGCGAGATGGTCGCATTCTTGAGTATGGAGAACACTTCGACGGGGCGGTTGAAGCTCACGCCGGGGTTCTGGATGGGCTTGATGGTTTCCTTGTCGGCCGGGAAGGTCGCGGCGACGGCGAACTTGATGGCTGCGAGGTCGGCCGAGAGGACGGTCACGAAGGTGGCCTTGTATTCCTTCTCAAGCGGGTTCTTGGCCAGGTCCTTCATCGTGGTCGGGATGATCAGCCCGTACTGGGCGCCCAGGACCAGGGACGGGGCGAAGATGGTCAATTCCTTGCTATCGCCGTTCCAGCTCAGCTTGGCGTCCTTGACGGTATCGGCGAGCACCATGGAGGTGGAGGTGTTGGTCGTATCGATGCGGCCCAGGATAACGTTCTTGGCGGATTCCCGGTTCATGGGTTCCGAGAAGGTGATGTTGATCTTGGCGTTCTTGTCCGGCACGGAGCCGACCAGGAAGATGCCGTCGCTATTGGCGGTGTTGGCATCGTAGACGCCGGCGACCGTCGGCGCGGTCACGTCTTCAATGGCCGTGGCCGTATCCATGTGGATGACGGAATCCGCCTTTGGATTCATGTTAGGTATGGAGGTGGTCACCAGCTGGAAGGTCTCGAGATCCAGGTAGACGGCGAATCCGAAATATTTTCCCTCTTTAAGCACGCAGGTATAATTGCCCGCGGTGTCGGTCTTGAGGGTGGTGTCGGCGGAGGTCGTGGGCTTCAAGGCATCGAAGATGAGGATGGTCGCGCCCGTCAGGGGAATTTCCGACTTCTGCAGGAAACGGCGTTCGCCGCCCGCGTTGCTGGCCTGCTTCAGGAGGCCTTGGGCCAGGGATTTGCCTTCCCCGGTCAGGAATCCGGTTACGACGCCTTTGCCTTTGCCGGAGTTGGCCTTGACCAAGGAGTCGAGCGCGGTCACGATCTTCTTCGTTCCCGGCTCCTCCGGGTTGGTAACCACCTTAGGCGTCGACTTGCCCGATTTCTGCGAGCAGCCGGTGAAGGCGATGGACAGGACGCAAAGCCCCGCCACGATGGATTTTCCGAGGATACGTACGCCGCGGTTTTGGGCGCCTCCTCCTTTGTAGAAGCCGTTGGGAAGATTCATTGCCGAGCTCTCCATGCTGGTGTTACTTGACCGGGATTTGACATTTGATCAAATCGATTTTAGAGGGTGGGGAATCTTACGGCAAGAAATTTTGTCGGCAAGCGGCCAAGTGTGTGATCCCGGCACGGCGGTTCAAGGTCCGCGCGCCAGGAATTTCCCGCCGAGGCGGATCCTCCTTGACTTCTCCCGTGCCATCCCCGCTGGGTCCATATCGACGGTCTCGTACCCGTTTGCGGGAGAATGGCCACTATTTTCTAAGTTCTGACTTGCACTTTTTGAGGCGGATACCCACCCCGGTTGGGGCCGTATCGCCCATAAACCCAGGAGGATTCGTGGCTATACAGAGCATGACCGGATACGGCAAGGCCGAGGCGATGGGCTCGGGATATTCCGTCAACGTGGAACTGAAGACCGTGAACAACCGGTTCCTCGAATTCCAGATCCGCGCACCCAAAAGCATCATGCACCTTGAGTCCAAGCTCAAACAGGAGCTGGGGAAACACGTTACCCGGGGAAGCGTGACCTGTCACGTGCAATACGACAGCGAAGGACCGGGTGGGGCCGGCCTGGCTCTCAATGAACCGGTCTTCCGCGCCTACACCGCGGTCATCAAAGATGCCCAGGCGAGGCTCGGAATGCCCACAACCCTCGATATCGCCGATCTCCTGAAGATCCCCGACATGGTCACGTCCTCGGAGGCTTCGGAATCGGCGGAAACGGCCATGGCGCGCATCCTGCCCGTTTTCGATCGAGCCTGCCTCGAGCTAGTCGCCATGCGTGAAAACGAAGGGCGGGTCCTTGCCGCCGACCTGGAAGCGCGCATCCGCGGGTTCTTCCCGGGCCTGGAAAAGGTGAAGGGCCTGGTGCCCGTGCGCCAACAGGAATACATCGCGAAAATGCGCGCCCGCGTGCAGGAGCTCGTAGGTGATGCGACCATTTCCGAGGACCGGATGATAACGGAGATCAGCATCATGGCCGAGAGACAGGACGTAACGGAGGAGATCGTACGATTGGAAGCGCATCTCCATCATTTCCTGGAAACCATGGCCTCCCATAAGGGCCCTGGGAAGCGTTTGGGGTTCCTGCTGCAAGAGATGCTCCGGGAAGTGAATACCTTGGGGACGAAGAGCCAGTTTCCCGATATGCAGCACCTGTGCGTGGGATGGAAAGAGGAGCTTGAAATCGTCCGGGAACAGATCCAAAACATCGAGTAGCCTTGGGCGCGGGCGCGCGGGGGCCGGGGCGAGCGACTCCGGCGGAAAACCGCTGCGCTCCGTGGTCCTTTGGGCGGCCGGCGTTCCTTTCCCCTGCGGTCCCGGCATCCGCTCGCGCATTACCCCGTCAGTACAATCAGGCTTCAGGAAGAGCGCGTGCGGATGCGATGCCGGCCGCCCCGGTTTTACGCCTCCGACTGATATGCCCCGGCCTCCGCACGCCCGCGCCCTGGTGTCCCGCGTGGTCGGTGGGTCGCTAAGAGGTTGGTCAATCCGGTTCAGGGTGGTTGGGTTCAGGGTGGTTGTTATGGCTTGCCGTTTCGGGCTTTGAGCACGCGCGGCGTCCATTCGGCCGCCTGGGGTTCGGCGGCCTTCACCGGCGCGTGGGCCCCGCTGTAGCTTAAAGGTTACGGTAGCTGGCGGTGGACAGGACCTCGGGGAGTTTTGGCTTCCCGGGTTGGGCGGCGTGGTGGGGCGATGGGGTTTGCGCGGCGTTCATCGGCTAATAGGGTCGGGCCTTATTCACTGGCGCCTGAGTCGAGGATGTCATTGCTTCCAGGGAGAAGGAGGAGATGAGATATGGGATGATAGGGGGAGATGGGATGGGGATTGGTCCAGGATTAGTGGAAAAGGGTTACGCGTCCCTTGGTTGGGCGCGCGTTTCCTACTCCGGGATTTTCTTGAGGAAGGTGTAAAGCCGGGCTTAGACGGTCGGGGCGATCTTGGCTTTGATATCCAAGGTCGTTCCGTATTCCGCCTTGAGCTGGCGATGGACTTCTTCGAGCGACAGGGGGGTGGTGATCAGGTCGATCTCCAGTTCCTTGGCGCGGGAGATTTCCTTGGGCTTGGGAAGATGCCCGTGGCAGAACACGATGGCCACGATGTCCACTTCTTCGGCGACTTCCATCAGCCTTATGTGGACCAGATTCGTGGCGAGCATGATGTTTGTGAGATCATCCGTGAGCTCGTTGAGGTCCGAGCCTACGTATACGAGGTCCACGGAGTCGTGGATCAATTCAGCATTCACCAAGGTTCCCTTGATGGTTTCGATCATTGAACGCAAATCCGCTTGCATAAACCTTTCAGTCTTTGGGCTATCCGCCGATCGAATCAAAAAGTATTAACAGGCGGAGCAAAATAGCAAGGTGATTTGATGCGGATTTGAAATCAGTCGGACCGGGAGGGGTTGCGGGATTCCCCTAGGGGGTGATTTGAGAGGGCAAGCCCCCCCTCGGCCGGGTTTTTCAGGGAGAACAAGGCAGGTCGGAGGCATCTGGGCGCCTGGCGGGGTGGGTAGGGAGGTATCGGCGGCCCCAGGCTGGGCCGAGGCGGCTGGATGGGGATGGGAAAGGTCAAAGGCGGGCCCGGGCGGGATTGGTTTCCTCGCCCAATTCGAGTAGATTTCTCCCTTTGCTTATTGACTAACCGGGTCCTTAGCCCTAAGTTAAGGGAAAATCAGGGAGAATCGAATGGTTTCAAGGTTTAAGAGCTTTGTAGGGCCCGTTTCATTGGCCGCTGTTTTGGCTTCCATGGCGGTCATGACCGGATGCGCCGGGAGCAAATCCTCATCCTCCTCTTCGATGGATTCGGCCATGTCCGAGCCTTCCAAGAACCAGAAGCTCGAGGACGCACGCCGTTCCGCCGAGGATGCCGAGGCGAAGGCGCATCAGCTTCGCGAAGAAAAGAATCGGAACACCGCCAAAGCCGGGAATTAAGGGGAATTATTGTTCTCCTTTAATCTTGCCGCCACAGACGACGAAAAAATACAGCTGGCGGGGGAAGGTGAAAAAAACTTCATCCGCCTGGAGCGGACCTTCCACGTAAAGCTCCTGACCCGCAACCCCGGCATCACCATCCAGGCCGGAGAGGAACTCCAGGTCCGCAATGCACGCGCGGCCGTGGAACGGATGAGGGACGCGCTCCGCACCGGCCATCAGCTCACCGACTTCTACGTCCAGGAAATCCTCGCAGGCGGTTCAACCAGCGGCGCGGCGACCGTGGACGGCGGAGCGACGGGCGATTTCGCCCCCCATCTGGAAAAGCCCATCCTCATTGACCGCTTCGGCCATCCCGTGCAGCCCAAGACGCGCGGCCAGGCTCGGTTCATCAATGTCATCAAGCAACATGATATCGTCCTCGCGGGCGGTCCCGCCGGTACCGGAAAGACCTTCCTCGCGGTGGCCATGGCCGTGCAGGCCTTGGAAAAGAAACTTGTCGACCGCATCATCCTGGTCCGTCCCGCGGTCGAGTCCGGGGAAAGCCTTGGCTTCCTTCCCGGAGCCATCGGCGACAAGATCGGCCCTTACATGCGCCCGCTCTACGACTCCCTGAGCTTGATGTTATCTACGGAAAAGCTGAAAGAATACTGGGATGGGAACTCCATCGAGATCGCTCCGCTGGCCTACATGCGGGGACGCACCCTGGGCAAGAGCTTCATCATCCTGGATGAAGCCCAGAACACCTCCATCTCGCAGATGAAGATGTTCCTCACCCGCATCGGCATCAACAGCAAGGCCGTACTTACGGGCGATGAGACCCAGGTGGATCTGGACAAGTTCGAAAAGTCCGGATTCGCCCATGCGAGGAAGATCCTGGCGGGCATCGAAGGCATCGGCCAGATCGAGCTTACCGTGGAAGACGTGGTCCGCCACCGCCTGGTACGGGACATCATCAAGGCATACGAGAAGTCGGGCTTCCCCACCTGAGCATTTACCGGCTTTTTTGGGGCGCCCTACCTTGATTTATCCGCCTTTCTATCTTATTTTTCCTCATCCCAAGAAAAACGGGATCGACGTCAGAAGGCAAGATGCAGGACTTTTTCTCATCGAAGAATTATCTGGGGCTCCTCGCGGGCGCCGTCTTGCTGGTCATCGGTTTCTATCTCTTGGGGAGAGGTCCGGCAGATAACAAGCTCGCCTTGAACGTTGCGCCTTTCATCCTGATTCTCGCCTTTGCGGTGGTTCTGCCCATCAGCATCCTGATGGGAAAGGATAAGGAAGAAAAGAAGTAGGGTTTCGGGCGTTTAGCTCAGTTGGTTTAGAGCATCTGCTTTACACGCAGAGGGTCGGGGGTTCAAGTCCCTCAACGCCCACCAACATACTCGGAGTGGTAGCTCAATTGGTTAGAGTACTAGCCTGTCACGCTAGGGGTTGCGGGTTCAAGTCCCGTCCATTCCGCCATCAACCCGCCCCGGTCCGGAGCCTCCCTCGTGGAGGATTCCGGACCGGGGGATAGGGTTTCCATCTTCCCCATCGCATTACTTCGCATCATCGCGTCGATCCAGTTCCGCCGCCGCTAAAACGCGTTTCCCTCCTCCGTAACCATCCGACCCTCATCCTCCAATCTGCACCAATTTCCGGCATTGGCCGGATTGAATAACTAATTTAGCAGGGACATGAAAAAATGCCTGATCCCGCCCCAGGAATTGCATTTCCTGGAAAACCTTGAAAGCATCGATCCCTTCTCCAAGCTCGGCTATCACCACATCACGGTGAACCGCCAGACTTGCGGGATCATCCGCGTTTTCAACCCGCAATTCAAGAAGGTCGAAATCCTTTGGGATGACGGCGCGCCGCAAGGTGGCCTTGCCGAATGCGAATACCGATCCGGAACCGGGTGCTTCGAATGCCTGTTCCCGGACCGGTTGGAGTTCTTCCCATACCGCATCCGCGCCACCTACCATTCGGGCCAGGTCACGGAATACGAGGATCCGTACTCCATCCTGCCCGTTCTGAGCGACTATGACATGTTCCTCTTCGGGAAAGGCACCCACTACCAGATTTGGCGGAAACTGGGCGCGAACCGCATCGACCACCAAGGTTACCAGGGCGTGCATTTCGCGGTCTGGGCCCCCAACGCCAAGGGCGTGGCGGTCATCGGCGATTTCAACGGATGGAACGGGCGCAGCCATATGATGCGCAGGCTCTCCTTCTCCGGGATCTGGGAAACCTTCATACCGGGCCTCGATCACGGGCAGGCCTACAAGTTCCTGATCCACGCCGAAGGCGGCGCCAAGGTGGAGAAAATGGATCCGTACGCCAAGGAGGCCGAATTGCGGCCCCGGACCGCGTCCATCATCACCGATCCCGCTCCCTATTCCTGGAATGACCATGCCTGGAACGATATCCGGCCCCAGGTGCAAAGGGACGACAAGCCGATTTCGATCTATGAGGTCCATCTCGGTTCCTGGCAGAAGTCGAGCGGGCGGGAATCCGGATTCCTCTCGTATGATGAGCTGGCGGAACGCCTCATCCCCTATGTGAAGGGTATGGGATACACCCATCTGGAACTGATGCCCGTCCAAGAGCATCCCCTGGATGAATCCTGGGGATACCATGTCATCGGGTATTACGCGCCCACCAAGCGCTTCGGCACGCCTTCCCAATTCAAATCCTTCGTCGACAAATGCCATCAGGCGGGGCTCGGAGTCCTGTTGGATTGGGTACCGGCGCATTTCCCGTCCGATCTGCATGGCCTCGATTTTTTCGACGGGACCTCGCTCTATGCCCACGAAGATCCCCGCAAGGGCAGCCACCCCCAATGGGGCACGCGGATCTTCAATTACAGCCGCCATGAGGTGAGCAATTTCCTGATCGCCAACGCCATCTATTGGATGGAAGAGTTCCATATCGACGGCCTGCGGGTGGACGCGGTCGCCTCCATGCTCTACCTGGACTATGCCCGGGAAAACGGCGCCTGGATCCCGAATCCGGACGGGAGCAATACGAACCATGAGGCCGTGGAGTTCCTGAAGCATCTGAATTCCGTGGTCGCCCAACACGTGCCCAACCGGTTGATGATCGCGGAAGAGAGCTCGGCCTTTCCGGGCGTCACCCATCCCCTCGATCACGGCGGGCTGGGATTCCATTACAAATGGAATCTGGGGTGGATGAACGATTTCCTGACCTATCTCTCCAAAGACCCGTTGTTCCGCCGCTACCACCAGGGACTGCTCACCTTCGAAATGTCCTATGCCTTCTCGGAACGGTTCTGCCTCGTGCTCTCCCATGATGAGGTGGTGCACGGCAAGGGTTCGCTTCCCAACAAGATGCCCGGGGACGAATGGCAGAAGTTCGCCAATGTGAGGACGGCCTTCGCCTACCTGTTCGCCCATCCGGGCAAGAAACTCCATTTCATGGGCCTGGAAATCGGGCAATGGCTGGAATGGAATCCCGGAGTCTCCCTGGACTGGCATCTCCTGCAGTCGGAGCGCCACAAGGGCTTGCAGATGCTGGTGCGGGACCTGAATGTCATCTACAAGCAGGAACCATCTCTCTACGAGCTCGACTCCTCTTATACCGGCTTCCAATGGGTCGATTTCCACGACCAGGACAACAATATCGTTTCCTTCATCCGAAAGGGACGTCCGCGCGAGGGAGGCGGGCCGCAGGAATTGATCCTTTGCCTGTTCAATTTCAGCCCCATCCCCCAGCACAACTACCGGCTGGGTGCGCCGCTCGAAGGCTTCTATGCGGAAGTCTTCAACAGCGATTCCCAGGTCTACGCCGGGGGCAACCTCGGCAATATGGGCGGCAAGCATACGGAGGCCATTCCCATGCACGGCATGCCCTATTCCCTGGAATTGACCGCGCCGCCCCTTGCGGCTTGTTTCTTCAAATTCCAACCCGGTCCACCCCCGCCGCCGCAACCGCGCATCCGGAGCTGACCAGGAGGCTTGAAATGACTGGAAACGGTTGGCACGGCGAAAGTTCCTTCCCGGTTTCCTCCGCTTCGGAATCCATGCCGGCCCCCCCACCGGCCGGCTCCAGGCCGCTACGGGCCGGAACATGGATCGGGCTTGCTACCGCCGTGGTTCTTGGCCTTGCCACCAGCCTTACCCTGGGCGGCTGCGCGGTCTTGGAGTCCCTGAAGCAAAGGCTGGGGGTATTCGGCCTCGGGTTTTCCCTGCAACAGGTGGACGTTTCCCATCTTGTCTATCCTTCCGACCTCCTGAGCGCCTCCATCAGCCTCATCTCCCCCAACCGTTCCTTGCTTGGACGCATCGGCGTGGACATCGATTGCGATATCAAGGCATCCAATACCCACGCCATGCGGGCCGTCTTCGACGGGGGCACGGGTCACCTGAGGGTGAAGGAAACCTCTTCCTCGGCCCCATCGGCCTCCGGCGTCATCCCTGCGTTTTCCGTGGCCCCCAACGCGGATACGGTGGTGAGGATCACCTTCCCCTTGCGCCTGGACAATCCCGTTTTCGCCAAGGCGGCCTGGAAAGCCATCGTACGGGGCCAGGACGTGCCTTACAAGGTCGATGCGGAGATGCGCATCCATCTCCTGGGCGGAGCGCTTGGACTTCCGGACTCGACCAAGGCGGTGACCTTGAACGTGGCCAAAGGCTCGGTGAACGCCAAGGCGGCCGGAGGTTCCGCCGTGGACCGGTTCCTGGCCTTGCTCGACGCGGTGATGTGACCTCGGGACCGCGGCTTGCCGCAAGACCGGGACTCCCCATGGCTTTGAAGTATATTTCACCGTCCGATCGACCCGGAACCGAGGTAGAATGAACGCCCAAAGCTACGCCAATCACCGCCGATACCCGTTGCAGCGCTATGTCCTGCCTACGGTACTGTTCCTCATCTTCGGCGGCGCCATCTTCGCCTGGAAATTGCCTGAGACCCTCGGCGACGGAATCCGGGGAATGCTTCCGGCCATGATCGGTTTCGGCATGTTGCTGCAGTGGTTCTACACCCGAGTTATGGTGAACCGGGTCCAGGATCGCGCCATCCGGGCCGAAGAGGGATTCCGGCACTATGCCCTGACCGGGAAGCCCCTGCCGACGGGCCTGACCTTGCGCCAGATCATCAGCCTGCGATTCGCCTCGGATGGCGAATTCCCGGCCTTGGCCCTGCAAGCCGCCGCGGAAAGGCTTTCCGGAGAAGCGATCAAAAAGAACATCAAGGAATGGAGGCCGGATAACCACCGGGCCTGAGTTATGGATACCAAAACGATAAAGATAGCGGCGGATGATCCCCTGACCCGCGAATGGGCGGAAGTCACCGGCAGGTTCTTCCTCAATCTGGGGATGATCGAGTTCCTGGCCATGGAATTCATCGTGAAGATGGCGGATGGGTACAAGTACAAATCCATCAAGAAGAAGTTCCTCAGCCAAAAGCTGACCTGGATCATCGAGAACCTGGCGGAATGTTCGGATGCGCCGCCGGAAACCGTTGAGGCCATCCACGAAACCCTCGAGGAGATCCGCCAGTTGTCCTTCTTCCGGAACGTTGTCGCCAATGGGGCCATCGGCCTTGCGATGGCGGACGGGAACGGAAAGGATGCGCCGGCGATTTCCGGGATCCTGAATTATCGTCCCGAGGATACGGACCAGGATGCGGAAATCGTTTCCCTTGAGGAGGTCAAGGGCCGCGTCGCGGAGTCCGAAGACCTGGCCCGGAAACTCCTGGACCATTTGAACGGCATCCGCCTGGTCAAATCAGAGGCCAAGCCCCTTTAGCACTTTCTTGCCCTGCTTCTTGCCTTCTTCCGTGGCCTTCTTTTTCTGTTCCTCGGCCGCGGCATCGATTTTCTTCTTCTCTTCATCGGCGCGGGCGCGTGCCTGGGCCTCCAGCTTGTCCTTTTCGGCGTTGGCCTGGGCCTTCAGTTCATCCGTCTTCTTCTTCAAGGCGTCTCCCACGGCGCTCTTGGCCCCTGAGGCGGCCTCTCCGGCCATTCGCTTGGCATCCAAGGCGAAGCTTGGCTTGGCGAGGGTCCCGCCCACCAGGAAATAGACCACGGCCCTCCCGGCCTTATCGACCGGGACCAAGCTTGCATTGCCGAGCGCCGGGATCTTGCTGAGCTTCGCGACTTCCGAAGCCAGGGCCCCGCTCGCGCCGGCCACGGAAGAACTGAGACCCGGGGGCAGATGGCTTTCCAGGGAAAGGTCCAGGGAATTGTCGAAGCCGATGGTGCCCGTAGCATTGAGGGCGCCGATGACGGATTCGGCGATATCGACATGCTTGACGAGCAGTTTGCCGTTTACGGCCTCAAGATCGGACTTGAAGTTGGAGAAGGTGAACTCGCGGAAGGCCAGGGACTTGTTGATCTTGGAAAGGGCGTCGGAAAGGCCTTTCACGAGGCCGGTTTCCATCAGCTTCCCGTCGTTCAGGGCGAACGCTATCTTCCCGATCAGATTGTCCGCGACCTCCTTGGGGGTTCCATGGGTGACCACGTCCATGTTCAGGTTGAACTTGCCGAAGATGGTGCTGTCCGCCCGGGAAAGGCTCTTGAGAAGGCGGTTGGTGCCGGGCAGGCGATCATTGAGCCGCGAGATGAAATCGTTGGCTTCGACATGGTTGACGTCCAGCTTGAGCGCGACCTTGGCGTCGCTGGTGTCCCGCAGATCCGCCTTGACCACGGAGCTGAAGCCGCCTGAATAAAGGGTGCCCTTCAAGGCCGTATTCGCCACGCCCCCGAGCAAGGTGGTCTTGGAGGAATAGTCCGTCATGGCCAGGTTCATCAATTGCGTCTTGGCCAGCTTCACGTCCACTTCCGCGTCCAGGTTCGGAAGCTTGGGCCAGGAGGTCGCGGGCGCGCTTTCGGCTTCAGGCTTCTTCTCACCCGCGGGCATCAGCTCATCCAGATTGAGAAAGCCGGACTGGACGGTGATCTTGGCCTTGGTGGTCTGGCCCTTCGCCGCCTTGGGCATGATCATGGCCAGGTAATTCGATACCGTTCCGTTCACCGCCAGATCCGATTGTCCGATATGGACGTTCAGATTCTCCCCTATCTTCTCATTGTCGATCTTGACCTGTCCGCTCAGCCGGACCGGCTGCGGTAGGGGCTTTCCTTCGGCGGCGACGTTCTTGAGCTCCACCAGCCCATTGGCCTTGAGGTTCTGCGGCGCATTGGGATCCATGGGACCGGCGGCCTTGATATTCGCCTGGACCATTCCTTCCGCCTTGAGGGACTTATCCGCCAAGGCCAGCTTCTGAAGCAATGGGACCAGTTTCCCGATATCCAGCAAGGCGTTCAGATTGAATTCCTGGAGCATGGGGATGGGTGCGCGCAAGGAGGTGACCAAGGCGTCCATCTTCACGGGGTTGCCGCCGAGATCGAAAGCGAAGCGGCCGAGCTTCAGGCTGTCGCCGACCATGTCGAGATCCAGGTTCATGTTCCCGATGCCCGCCGGAAGGTCCTTATGGGAAATGCCGCCGTCGCGGATGGTGAAGTGGGCGAGGATGTCCGGGATTTTACCCGTGTCCAAAACCCCTTTGATATGGGCTTCAAGGGCCGCGATGCCCTTGGCGCTGAGCTTGGGGATGTCCGGGGAAAGGCTGGCGGGGACCTCCTTGAGCACGGAGGCGAGCTTGATGTCCTGGGCCGAAAGGCTCAGATCCAGGACCGGCGGTTTGGTCATGAATCGCGTCGCCTCGCCTTTGACCGTGGCCCGGATGTCCTGGAATCCGATCTCGAGGCTGCGGATCTGGAGGCGTTCAGCGGGCAGGTTCAGGTGGATATCGTGGCGGACAGTAACCTTGATGTCACCCTTGCGCAGGCCGGAGGCCGAATCCGAAACCTTGATTTCCAGGATCTCGAGCTTGCCCTTGGTCTGGACGTCCTCGAGGCGCTGATCCAAATCCAGGGAGACGTTCTGGTTGATCTTGCCGAGGATGAGCTCCCGGCCGGTCTGCAGGTCCCGGTACCGGACGCGGCCGTTTTCGATCGTAAAGGATTTGAGTGCGACCGCGGCGGGGCTTTCGATGGTCTTGGCCGAATCCTTTACCGCCTGTACGGTATCCGTCTTCCCGATTCCCTCGAGGTTGTTGTGCCCGTCCTTGGAAACCTCGTAGAGGATCTCCGGATCCACAAGCTTGATCTCGTTCACGACGGGAGAGAATCTCAATAGCGAAAGGAAGTTGATGGAAAGGGCGAGCTCCCGGAGCTTGATGCACGGGTCGGCCGAGAACCCCTTGGCATTGGCCACGTTGATTTCGCTTACGGACAGCTTCAGATTCGGGAAAACGCGGATGGAAACGTCCTGAACGCTGACGTCCCGGTTGAGGGCCTCGGAACCGTGCTTGTGCACGAGCTCCTTTATCTTGGCGGGGGGGAAGGCGATTTTGATGGCGAAATAGGCGCCCAGGCTCAGGAGAAGCAGGAGGACTATGCCTGCCAGGATGATACGCTTCAAGACCTTCATGGACGGGCTCCCGTGGTATGGAAAGGTGTAAATCTAGTACCTGGAGGGGAAAAAAGAAAAGCACTCCGGTGAGGGAGTGCTTTTCGAAAATGAAAGCCGGGCCTTTGGGGCTTAGCTTACCACTTGGCCTTGGCCTGGATGGTGGCCTCGCCGGTGGCGGAGGTGGTCACATCCGTGATCTTCAGTCCGACAATCTTGCCGCCGGCGGTCTTCGCGCCGAACGCGAAACCCTTGGAGACGAGGAGGCGGCCGTTGGCGGCGACGGTGCCGGCTGCGTACAAGGCGTTCAAGTCCTCAACCGTCGCGGCGGCGTCGAACTTGGCGGCATCAACGGTCTTCAGCTCGGTGTGGTTGACCGTGGTCAGGTTCTTGGCGATATCCAGACCGGGGCCGCCGGCGATGCCGCCCTTGGCGGAATCAGGCGAGTACACGGCGGAGGAGCTGGCGGAACCGGAAAAGGCGAATACGATGTCGACGGTCGCGGAAGCGGCTTCGGCGGCGGACTGCTTGAGCACCGAGTAGGTGTCGAGGTCGATGAAGGAACCCAAGGTGTTGTTCGCCTGGGCGCCGACGGTCACGCTCTTGGTGCTGACGCTGTCTTTGGCGACCGGGGTCGTATCGTCTTTCTTGTCATCGGTCAAGCAACCGGTGAGGGAGAGCGAGCCGACAACCACCATTGCGCCGATGAACATGCCACCGACCGAAATCTTCTTAACATTGCCCCAAACGTTCATGAATTACTCCTTAAGGTTTTCAGTTGATTCTCGGATCAACCGGATAAGTATGCAAAAAATAAAAATAAAAAACAAAGAGCAAGGTAATTTTGATATATGCGGATGATTAAGGGATCCCGTCCAATCAAGGGTCGAGTATTGGGAATTATTGTCCCATTACCGTTCAATTAGATCCCTCTGAATGGATAAATACTTCACAGTTACCGTCCGGGAGGTTAGGGCGGAAACGTGCTAATCGAGCAGCGGGATGAATGGCAAATCGATTACTTCCGAATCGAACGGGAATAAAACAAAAAGCAAATGGAAGACCGTAACCATCATCGGTCTTCGTCTCCTGTAACCGGGCTGTCGGCTCAGCCCCCTTCGAGTTTTCGGATCCGGTCGCGGAAGTGGGCGGCCTTTTCGAATTCCAGATTCGCGGCGGCCTCGCGCATCTCCTTGCGAAGGGCCTCCACGGTCGGGTTTCCGCCCTTCGCGACCCCATCCCGTTCGGCGGCCTGGTAGGCCGCATCTTCTTCCGCGACCATCAGGGCCTTGAGGTCGATGCTGTAATCGACGTCCGGGACGAGTTGCAGATGCTTGTGGATTTCCCTCTGTACGCCCCTTGGGACCATGCCCGTGCGCCGGTTCGATTCTTCCTGCCTGGCCCGGCGCTTGTTCGTCTCATCGATGGCGTACCGCATGCTGTCCGTCATCTTGTCCGCGAACAGGATGACCTTTCCGTGGAGGTGGCGGGCCGCGCGGCCGATGGTCTGGATCAGGGATCGATTGCTGCGGAGGAACCCTTCCTTGTCCGCATCCAGGATGACGACCAGGGACACTTCGGGAAGATCCAGGCCCTCGCGCAAGAGATTGATTCCCACAAGGATATCTATGTTCCCCTCGCGAAGATCCTTGACGATCGCGCTGCGCGCCAGGGTGGTGGTATCGGAGTGCATATAGCTCACCTTAAGACCGGCCTGCTGCAGGTAATCGGTCAGATCCTCGGCGCTCCGCTTCGTAAGGGTGGTTATCAGGGTGCGTTCGTTCTTGGCGTTGCGCATGGATATTTCGTTCAGGATTTCGTCGATCTGTCCCTTGGTGGGCCGCACTTCGATTTCCGGGTCGAGGAGACCGGTGGGACGGATGATCTGTTCGACCACCACGCCGCCTGATTTCCGCAATTCATAATCCGCGGGCGTGGCCGAGACGAAAAGGGTGGCTGGGATCTTGGCCTCGAATTCATTGAACTTCAGGGGACGGTTGTCCAGGGCGCATGGGAGGCGGAACCCGTAATTGACCAGGTTCTCCTTACGGGAACGGTCCCCATTGTACATGGCCCCGATCTGGGGGATGGTCACATGGGATTCATCCAGGATGAGCAGGTAGTCGTCCCCGAAAAAGTCCATCAAGGTGGATGGCGGGGTCCCGACGGCCCGGTTTTCGATGATGCGGGAGTAGTTCTCGACTCCGGGGCAGTGGCCGACCTCCTTGAGCATTTCCATGTCGTACATGGTGCGCTGGCTCAGGCGTTGGGCCTCCAGGAGCTTGTTCTGGGCCGTGAAGGTGCGCAGGGATTCATCCAATTCGTTGCGCATGTCCCGGAGCACGCGATCCATCCCCTGTTCGCTGGTCACGTAATGCCGGGCGGGATAGATCAGGACCTGGTCAAGCTGGGCCTCTTCCTCGCCGGTAATCAGGTTGATGCGCCTTATTTTCTCGACTTCATCGCCGAAGAACTCGAAGCGATAGGCGAAGTCGTCATAGGCGGGATGGAGCTCCACCACGTCCCCGCGCACCCGGAAGGTGCCGCGCCGGAAATCGAAATCGTTGCGGCTGTAATAGATGTCGATGAACTTCCTCAGCAAGTCGTTGCGTTCAATGGAATCACCGACCTTGATCTCGATCATCATCTTACGGAATTCCGTAGGGGTGCCCAGGCCATAGATGCAGGAAACCGAAGAGACCACGATGACGTCCTTTCGCGAGACCAGGGAGGCCGTGGCCCTCAGCCGGAGCTTGTCGATCTCATCGTTCTGGCTCGAATCCTTTTCGATGTAGGTATCGCTGGAAGGAACGTACGCCTCCGGCTGGTAGTAATCGTAATAGCTGACGAAGTATTCCACCGCGTTCTTGGGGAAGAAGGCCCTGAACTCCTGGTAAAGCTGGGCGGCCAGGGTCTTGTTATGGGAGATGATCAGGGTGGGTTTGCCCAGTTCCTGGATCAGGTTGGCCATGGTGAAGGTCTTGCCGGATCCGGTCACCCCCATCAGGGTCTGGAACTTCTCCCCGGCCTTGAATCCGCCGATCAATTGTTCAATGGCTGCCGGCTGATCGCCTGCGGGGGCGAAGGGGGATTCGAGCTTGAATATGGACATGCTAAGAATATACGAATCGGGTCTGCCGGAAAATGGCAGTAGGGTCCATCAAGGGTGGATTATGGACCGGAAGGAGGGCCCCGGGAACGGGGCCCGGGACTCAGGGAAGTTGGGCCAGAAGGCGCGTGGCGTCGAAGGCTTCGCGGGATTCGGGATAGAGATTCGCCAGCTTTTTGGCGGTCGCCTTGGCCTTCTCGTCGTTCTTCAGCTCATGATAGCTCAAGGCCAGTTTCCACAAGGCGTTAGGCACGGCCGGGCTCAGGTCGGCGACCTCGTTTCCGGCCACCTTCTCCGAGGGCTTACCGGTCCTGCGGCCGAAACGGGAAACGAACTTCTCCAGGGTTTCAACGGCCAGGGGGTAGTTCTTGTTCTGGATATAGGCCGAGGCCAGGCCATGCATGGCCCCGGAAGAGATCAAAGGCTGCTTGGTATTGGAAAGATCGACCTGGCTGAAAGCCTTGATGGCGTCATCATATTTGCCATTGGAATATTGGATTTGGCCGAGCATCAGATTGGCCTTGTCCTGCACCAGGCGGGAATGGTTGGTTTTCAGGAAGGAAGTCAAGAAGGCGAGAGCGGAATCGTTCTTGTCCTCGCTGTAATAGACATAGGCCAGTCCGAGTTCCTTGTTCTCCTTCGCGGCCTGGGCCTCCTGGTGCCCCTTGAACCACACGACTCCAAGCACCAGCGCGGCCAGGGCCACGAGGAAGATGGAGAACTGCTTCCCGAAACGCGGCCAGAAATCGATGAGGAACCATTCGACGAGGCCGGCTTCCTTCTCGGGGGCTTTGGCGGCGGGGTTTTGATTCATGAGATTCATCCGGGCCTCTTAAGGAACTATGAGGGAACTATGGAACGCTGTTCGGAAGGGGCATCCACCCCTTGAAAACGGCTATAAAACTTAGCTATCCCCCCCTGCCCGGTCAACCGGCTTTGGTCTGGTCCCTCGGTTGTGGTATAATCGGACCGGCCACCAATCAGGAGAAAGCCACCGAAATGCCCATGGAGCCGCAAGAAACGGAAGACAATCAGAACCAGGAACTCCTATCCAAGGAACTGGTGCTGAGCTCCCTGGTCCAGGAAGTCACGCGGGTGATGCATTCGGCGGCCACCTTGGATCAGGCCCTGGATGCCTTCCTATTAGGCATCACCGAACTGACCGGGGTGCAGAACATGGCCTTGCTCGGCCTGAAACCGGGACAGGCCTACCTCTCCCCCACCCATGGATTGGGCTTGTCGCCGGAAATCATGGAGGCCATCCGGGTTTCCCCCGCCACGGGAACCATACATGCCTGCTTGATGACCCACCGCCATCTGCTTGTGGAAACCATCCCAAAGGACGATCCATTCTTCGTGACCGGCGCCGGAAGCTACCTCATCATGCCCATCACCACCCGGGTGGCGGAAATGGCTCCGGAAACCCCTTCCTGCATCCTGCCCCTTGGCGCATTGTGGTTGGATACCACGCCTCCCGGCCCAGAACTCACCGGTCAGACGATCTCCCATCTCTCCAGCCTCGCCAATCAGGCGGGACTGATGATGGAGACGTGGCGGGCCCAGCGCGAACTGGCCGCCGCGAATACGGAATTGAAGCAGATCAATACCAAGCTCAATGAGGCCTATGCCGCCCTGAGCAAGGCCCAGAAGACCATCGAAAAGGATCTGGACCGTGCGCGGGCCATCCAGAACAACCTGCTCCCGACCGCCTTTCCGGACCACCTGCTGAAGCGCATCGCCTCCAAATACATCCCGGCCGGCATGGTCGGAGGCGACTACTACGATTGCTTCGAATTGCCCTCCGGGAACCTGGGCCTGGTGGTGGCCGATGTTTCGGGCCATGGAATCGGAGCGGCCCTGGTCATGTCCATGTTCAAGGTCCTGCTCCGGACGTTCTCCGCCATGGACTCCGCGGGAGACCCGGATCCCTCGCCTTGCAGCGTTCTCAACAGGATCAACGCCACCTTCATGACCCAGCAACTCGGCGCGGCCCAGTTCGTGACCGCTTTCTACGCCATTTTCGACAAGCGGAGCCGGCGGCTCACCTATTGCAATGCCGGCCACGTGGCGCAAATGGTGCGTCAGAGCCCGGAAAGCGAGCCGACCGGGGAAAGCCTGTTGGAGATGTCCTCCCAAGGGCTCGTCCTGGGAATGTTCGCCAACACCTTCCTTTCCGAGGCGACTCTCGAACTGGCGCCGGAAGCGCGCATCTTCCTATTCACCGACGGCATTACCGAGGCCCATGGCATCAACGGAAAGATGTTCGGCATTGAGCCGCTCAAGGAATTGGCCCTTGGCTCCGGGCCCGACCACCCAGCGGCCTTGATCGATTCCCTGATGCGATTGCGATCGGACTTCCTGGGCGGATCGACCCAGGCCACGGGCGAATTGGCGGACGACGCCACCCTTGTTATCCTTGACGTGTGAGTCCCTTCCCCCCGTTTTTGATCCGTCCTTTCCCGGAATGGGAGGGACGAGTCCGCGCGGCCTTCACCACGCGCCATGCCGGGGGCGCGAGCACAGGGGCCTATTCCGATCTGAACCTCGGATTCCGCGCCGGCGATGATCCGGAAAGCGTTTCCAGCAACTGGAACCTGACCCTGGCCGCGGCCGGGCTCGCCGGAAAAACCCTGGTTCTTCCCCGCATGGTCCACGGCGATTCCATGGCGGATGCCGACCTGTTTCCCGATCCCGCGGAAACATGGGGAAAGGAAAGGAAAACCCCTTCGCCGGTGCGCCTGGAGCCTGCGGAGGCGGATGCGCTCTGTTCCGGCTCTTCCGCCCGAGCGCTCGCAGTCACCATGGCGGATTGCCTCACCGCTCTCGTATTCGATCCCCAGGCGGGAACCATCGCCGCCGTGCATGCGGGATGGCGGGGAACCCATGCGCATATCCTGGAAAAGGCCCTGCGCGCCCTGGCGGCATCCGGGCGCATCTGCCCCGATCGTACCTTGGTCGCCTTCGGCCCTTGCCTGCGCGTCGAATCCCTGGAAGTGGGAGCGGAATTGGCGTGCCGCCTCGAGCCGGAGTTCGTGGTCCGCAAGGATGGGCGGTTCCATTTCGATATGCCCGCAAGCAATCGCGCCCAGGCATTGGCCGCCGGGATACCTTCCGGCAATATCCGCGATTGCGGCGGCGATACCCTGCGTGAACCGGAGAGGTACTTCTCGTATCGCCGCGACGGACAGGCTTCCGGACGGATGGCGGCCTTCATTTCCCTCGTTTGAGTAATGGCAAATCGCGGACAGGCTCCGGAATGCGTTGCAAAAGGCCCCCCTTTTATTTATTGTAAAAGGCATCAGCGATTCACATTTTCCGGAGGATACATGAATACCTTGTGGACCAGAACCTTGGCCGTCGCCGCATGCTCGGTGGTGTATTCCCACGCGATTTTCGGGATCGGAGGCCACTGGGCCCCCGCGCCCAGCCTGGAAGTCAAATCTTCCAATGGGCAGATAGCCACCAGCGGATCGGAAAGCATCTCGATCAAGCAGAACGCGGTCTCCGGCCTGAACGGGTTCGGCCTGAAACTGTGGATCGACTTCCTCCCGTTCATCGATATCGAAGCCGGCAGCAATATCCAGTACGGCATGTACGATGTCAGCATCATCGGCCCGGGCACGACCACGACCCCCCTCAAGTTCGACCTGGGAATTCCCACGGTCGATAAGCCCGGCTTCGCCCGCATCGTCAGCGACGCGACCATCCTTTATCCGTTCCTCAAGCTGCCCCCCCTGGTGAGCATCGTCAAGCTGTATGCCGGCGCCGGCATCACCCAGGTGGTGGCCACGGAAGTCCTGAACGCCAAGTTCGCCAAGTCCGCCGTGGACAAGGCCGTCGCAACGGGCGGTTCCACCGCCGCCGATTCCCCCGAAGAGGTTTCCAAGATCCTCGTAGAAGCGATCAAGGACGAGGGCCTCAAGAGCGGCTTTGGTTTCCACCTGGAACTGGGCGCCAAGGCCAAGGCTCCCATCATCCCCATCGCCATCTATGCCGATGCCAAATACCACTTCCTCGGATCCATGCCTTCGGCCGTCGACGCCAACAGCATGACCTTCGAATTGGGCGGCGCCCTGGCGTTCTGAGCCTACCCGGATAGGATGCAAATAAAAAGCCGCGGGTCCCTGGACCCGCGGCTTTTTTCATGTCTTGATTTCCGGTCGACCCGATTCCTATCGTGCGAACCCGACTCCTAACGGGCGAACACGATTCCTATCGTGCCGGTTCCGGCAATTCGATGGCGCGGGCCATCAGGACGTGCCGGGGCAGCAGGTTGGCCTTGCCCTTGAGCTTGATGGCGCGGATGACCTCGTCGAGCATGTCCTGGCTGCACAGGCATTTGCCCGTCTGCCTGGGCGTTTTGCCCCAAAGGCTGACGCGCGGTTGCTCGTTCCAGATGCTTTCGATCACCCATTCCAATTCGGGGATGGCGATGGTCGCGCCGGCCAGATCCTGCACCATGCGCGTGACCAGGCTGCCGCTCAACTCCCAGTCGTGAAGAAGGGCCGGGAATGACCAGGAATCCTCGAGTTCCTTGTCGAGATACTCTTCCCACCGCACCAGGGCCTGGAGGTAGTTCTCGCTGGGGATGGGCATGTCCACGCAGAAGTCCATCCAATGCGCGTGCGCCCAGATTTTCTTCTCGAGGGTGAAGGCGGAGAGGCCGTTGGGGCAGAGGCGCAGGCAGGTGAGGCTGCGGGCGCGCAATTCATTGCCCGTGTAGTACGTTGGCGCGGTGAGCAGGACGGCCTCGGAGACGTTCACGTTGATGGAACGGAGCGGAGCGCGATGGACCTGCATGAAGCAGGCGTCCTTGGACGGCTTCAGGGGCGAGGTCCACCAGGCCAGGTAATCGTTGGGGCTGTAGAGGATTTCCTTTCCGCTCCCGAGGTCGCGCCCGTAGAACCGTACGCGGTCCTCGTGCATGCCCATGAACTCGACCAGGGCGGTTTCGGCTTCGCCGAGGCGCAGGGCGAGGACTTCCTCGAGCTGGGTCGGGAATTCCGTTTCCTTCATGTAGATCTCGTAGATGCTGCCATCGGGCTGGGGAACCTCGTGCAGGAAATACGACATGAACCGGCCGAAGGTGGACGGGTAATCGTTGGCCGGATAGGACCAATGGTAGCCGCGGCTGTCCAAGGGCCCCAGGAAGGTGGCGCGATGCTTCTTTTCCTCGAACCGCTCGGGTTGCGAGAGGCCGAAGGTGCATAGCTTCTGCCATTCGAGGCCCAGGAGGTTCGCTTGTTGGGAGACGGGGAATTTGTACTTGCGCTTCACGGGTCCAATCCTCTTCCCGGCCTTTCGGAATCGACGCGGCGGCGGGGTACCTAGAGAGTACAGGCTGGCCGCAAAATACGTAAAGGAAAGTCTGGGAAGCCGAGCGGAAAAAGGAAGGCTGAATGGAGGATGGGGATCCTAAACAACCTCAAACCTCGGCCTCGAGAGGCTGATCAGGTGGCCGGCCGCGCTGGTTGGTGCCGGAAAACCCGCATTACGGCTTTGACTTCCGGGCCGCCGGGCTCAGGGAAGGTACGACCTGAGGTTGACCCGCTGCACTCCGGCGTCCGTTCCGATCCAGAGCTTCCCGGCGGACAGGGCCATGCTTACGACGCGCGACCCGGGTATGCCGTCCTCCAGGCGGAAGTCGGTCCATAAACCTTTGCGGGTATCGTAGGCGGTCACGCCGCTCCGGAATGCCACGTAGAGGATCTCGCCGTCGAAGGCCAGTTTGGTGGGATGATCCCGCTCCAGCAACACCTTCTGCTCATGCCTGCGCGGCTTGACCATGACCTTGTTCTCGTAGATCCAATACATGGAAGTATCGTGGTAGGCCATGGAAAGGTTGAGCACATTGGTCGCCTCCGGCACGTCCTTGGCGGATACCTTGTTCAGGCTTTTCCAGGCGCCGCCCTGGAAGACATGGAGGCCGTAACGCGTGGCCGCCCATAGGTCCTTGTCCTTTGAGACGAGATCGAAGACCTGCACGCCTCCCGGCACCGGAAGCTCGCCCAGGGTCGGCAGGTCGTCCTTGTTCACGTCGTCCAGGAAGCATACGCCGCGCTCGGTCCCAAGGTAGAGCAGGTTCTCATGCACGTGCAGGAAGTTGACGCGCACGTCCGTGCTGCCCATCATGTGCCGGACGGTCTTGAAGAGCCCGGTACGGGGGTCATGGCGCACCAGCCCTTTGTCCGTGGCCAGCCAGATGAAGTCCCGCCAGGCCTTGATGTCGCGCACGCATCCGTCCCCGAAGCCGTATTCCAACTGGGCGGGGTAGGCCTTCCATCCGTTCAGATCGGCCTTGGCCTTGACCAGCGCTCCGTTGCTCTGCGACGCGATCCCGGTTCCGACGTTGGCGCCGGGAAAATCGCTGCGGCAGGAACCGAACCAGAGGTTGTTTCCTTCCGGATAGATGACCGAGGTGGCGGGATAGTCGAGGCCGAACCAGAACGAGGAGGCCTGCTTGCGGCGCACGGAACCGTAGAATGGCCCCAGGCCGTCGGTCAGGATCCACAGATTGTCGTAGTCGAATACCTTGGCCGATTTGATCGGGGCGCGACGCATGTATTTGTCCCGCAAGGCGTCCCCGAGGAAAAAGTTGTCTCCGTCCAGGGTCAGGCCGGTCAGGTCCGGCTGGGTGCCCGCATCGGTGGCCGCCTGGTAATCCTCGAGGGACGCGTCCGTGAAGCGGCGGAATACGGGGTTGTATTCCAGGGTGCGCCCCCCCGCCATCAGCACGTAAAGCTTGGATCGAGTCTGGGAAAACCGGATTCCCGAAACCGGTCCGCCCGGGACAAGGTTGTCCAGCCACGCGGACTTCCGGTAATCGTACATGAGGATGCCGCCCTCGGTGAGGAGGAAGGCGTTTTTCGAATCCCCGACCACCTGGGTCGGGTATTTATGGGTGGAAACGAAAAGGAGATCCTGGGGCTGGAGATTCGCGGCTGAGCTAATTCCCCACGCCAGGGCGGCCGTCACGCAGATTGTGCGAATACTCATCCAGGATCCCTTGCAGGTCGAAGCCGCTGAACCGTTGTCCGACAAGATCCATATCCTGCCGCAATTTGGCAAGCTCAGGACCGTCGTCCACGAGCAAAAGCCGGAGCGCCTGGGCCTTCAGGCCGGGCATCTCCAGGCCCAATTCGCCGAAGATGGCGACGGCGCGGGCATTGGTTTCCAGGGCCTCGCTCCGGCGTCCCATGGAAAAAAGGCAGATCGCGGACTGGTTCAGGCATCCGGCCACCTTGGCCAGGCGGCCCTGGTCCCGGTAATAACCCATGGCCTCGCGCCATAAGGTGTCCGCCTTGCCGTAATCCTTGCGGGCCATGGCCGCCATCGCGTCCAGGGGAGCGGACCGCATGCGGCCGAGTCCCTTCCTGAAGCTTTCGTACTGCGAAGACCATACGGAAGGTTCTTTCGATTGGATCAGGTAACGCATCCGGTCCAGGCCCATCGATGCCGTTTTCGCGGGATCGCCCTTGGCCAGATCCAAGGCGGAATCGACCAGTTCCAACGCGAGGGGATATAGCCTTTGCAGGTTGGCGAGCTGGGAGCGCTTCCAAAGCCACAGGGACCGGATGCCCTTATCCCGGGTGTTCATGCCCTCCAGCAGACGCTGGGCCTCGCGTTCATCATTGGCCTCCAACTCCACGTCCACGAGGTTCAAGGTGGCCTTGGCGATCCATTCGTCCTTGCCCTTGAGCACGGCGTCCTGCATCGCCTTGGCGAAGAACATGCGCGCCAGATCGTATTTGCCGGCGTAATAGGCGGTTAGGCCGCGCTCGGCGTATTTGGGCGAGTCGTCCGCGCGCGCCGCGCGCGGGCACAAGGATAATGCGGCCCAGAGCGAGAGGCCCGCGATGAATGAGGCTCGGCTCATGGCCCGGCCTCATTGAGCAAAACCGGGTAATCCCCCTTCTTGGCCATCTTGCCGCGGATGAACCACAGTTGCGAGACGGCGTCCATCACGTCCCCGGCCTGATCGATCTTGCCCGCTCCCTGGAGCATGATTTGATCCATGCGCCGGAGGATGGTTTCCCCCTGGCCGGCCAGTACGTTGGCGTGGACGGCCAGGCGCTCGGCCTGATCGGCCGTCCGGACCAGCTTCGCGGAGGTCGTGTCCGCGCGGGCCAACAGGCCGCCCAGGGCGGTGTGCATGGTATCGGTGAGCATCTGGACGCGCCCCATCACCTGGCGGCCCTCGGTGACGGCGGTATCCACGTTGTTCACTCCCGCCAGCAGGCGGTCATAGAGCTCGCGGGAACCGAGCATGGCCCCCACGGTGGTGTTGGGATCCTTGCTTTTGACCACTATCTCGTCGATGCTGTTGATGAGCATGTCCATCTTCCCCATCAGCTTGGTCAGCCCGCTCAGGACGGATTCGATGTCGCGGGAGTTCGAGACCATGACGGTATCCCCTCCCTCGAGGATCTTGCCGCCGAGGCCCAGGGTCTCGATGTTGACGACGCGATCCGAAACCAGGTTCTTGTCGCGCAAGGCGAAGGCCACCGAGCGGCTGGTGATGAAATCCTGGAACTTGCGATCGATGAGCAGGTCGAGCACCACCTTTCCCGATGAGATGTCGATGCCTCCCTTGCCCAGAAGGTTCACGGATTCCACCCGTCCTATTTTCACGCCGTTGAAAAGAACGTCCGCACCGGGGCGCAGCCCCACTCCGTTCTCGAAGACGGCGCTCAGGGTGTATTGCATCTCGAACACGCCCTTCTTGTGGAAGAGCACGATCAGGGACACCACGAAGGTGACGATGGCCGTGGAAACGAAGAAACCGGCGAGCAGGTTCCGGTGCTTGTGCAACTGGAGCTTCATGCCGCCTTCTCCCCGGTCATGTTCGCTTCTTCTTCCAACTGGCGGAAGAGGTATTCGACGAACGAATCCTGGCAATTCTTCAATTGTTCGAAGTTCATGGGCTGCAAGAGTTCGCCTTCCTTGAGCACGCCGATTTCCCCGCCCAGTTCGCGCGCGGCGAGCAGATCATGGGTCACCAGCACCATGGAGACGTGGTTGATGCGCCGGATATTGGCGATCAAGGCAAGCAGAACCGCGCGGCTGATGCGATCCAGGCCGGCGGTCGGCTCATCCATGAGGATGAGCTTGGGGCGCATGATCATGGCGCGGGCCACCGCGGCGCGCTTGAGGATGCCAAGGCTGACGGAAGCCGGGTACTGGTGCTGGAAATCCTTGATGAGGAGCATTTCCAGGGCATTGTCCACGCGGGAACGGATTTCGTCCTCGTCCCCGACGTTATGGTAGATGAGCGGGAGGGCCACGTTCTCGAAAATGGTCTTGGTGGAGAGCAGGGCCGGGGACTGGAAGACGAAACCGACGCTGCGCTTGAGTTCGTTGAACTCCTCGAAGCCCAGGGTGGAGATATCCTTGCCGAGCAGGCGTATCACCCCCGCGTCGGGCTTCTCAAGGCCGATCAGCAACCTCAGCAAGGTGCTCTTGCCCTGGCCGGAAAGCCCGCAGATGACGAGGATCTGGCCGGGAAGCACGTGGAAGTTCACGCGCCTGAGGACGGTCTCCTGGCCGGGGTAGGTGAAGCGCAGGTTGTGCACGGACGCGATCACGCTCATGGGCGGCCTCCCTTGAGACTAAGGACCGCGGGCTTCACAGGAACCCCAGCTTGGCCAGGAAGGGCAGGGCGAAAAGGGTGTCGAACAGGGTGATGCAGACGAAGGAGTTCACCACGCCGTTGGTGGTAGCCTTGGGCACCTCGCGGATATCGTTGGAAACGTTTATGCCATGGTAACAGGCGATGACCGATACCAGGATACCGAAGAACACCGGCTTCACGATGCCCAGGACCCCGTCCATGATGCCCATGGAGGCCAGGATGCGCTCGAGGAAAAGGGACAGGGAAAGCTGCAACTCCGAGAAATCGGAAACGAAAAGGGACAGGGATTTCACGACGAGGTATCCCCCGAAGATGGCGACCAGGTTGAAGATCACGGTCAGGCAGAACATCGAGATCACCGTCGCGGCGAAGCTGGGATACACGAGGTAGCGTACGGGGTCTATGCCCATGGTCTTGAGGGCATCGATCTCCTGCTGCACCTTCATGTTCCCCAGGTAGGTGGACAAAGCGGATCCGGTACGGCCGGCCACCAGGAAGGCCGTGAACAGCGGGCCCACTTCGCGCACCACGACCAGCACCATGACATTGCCGAAATAATCGCCTGCGCCGATCTTGGGCATGACGGTCGAGGCCTGCAGGATGGTGGCGCTGCCGATGACGAGGGCCAGGAAGGCCACCAAGGGGATGGCTTCCACCCCGGTGTAATAGATCTGCTGGATCAATTGATCCAGGCTCTGCTTCCGGTTGCCTTCCTTATGGACGGCGCACCAGGAGGCCTGGAGCCCCAATTCCATCAATTGGCCTACGTAGGATCGGCGGTACTGCTGCCCGATCCAGACTAACATCTGGGTCATTGGGTTTATTGTACACGTGGCCCCGTCCCAAGGGAATGATTGGGAGTTTGGGGTCGGTGGGCAATTGGAGGATTTATGGATCTACTTTAAGTTTGCGGGCCCGATCGGGAGCCTGCACCCTCCGAAGGCCGGGTCAGCCCTTCGCGCCGGAGGATCCGGAGGCGGCGCTTTCCAGGACCATCGCCAACTGCTCCAGGACCGCCTCGCGGCCGGTCTTCTTATCCGCGCTGGTGACCAGGGGGGGCTCGGGCAGGGCGTGGAACTTGGTGATTTCGGCCAGGGCCTTGCGCGTCTGTTCGGTTTTCAGCTTGTCGCCCTTGGTCGCGACGACCAGCATGGGCACCCCGAAATCATTCAGCCATTGGATCGCTTCCTTGTCGACCGGGCTGTCGGGCATGCGGATGTCCACGAGGTACATCATCCCCGCGACCAGGCCGGACTTCCGGAAATAGGTCTCGATGGCGTCCTCCATCTGGCGCTTTTCCTCGCGGCCCACCTTGGCGTAGCCGAAGCCGGGAATGTCCACGAGGTAAAAGGCGTCGTTGATGAGGAAGAAATTGATGAGCCGGGTCTTGCCGGGCATCTGGCTCGTCTTCACCAGGTTCTTGCGTTGCACCAGCATGTTGAGCAGGGAGGATTTGCCGACGTTGGATCGGCCGGCCACGGCGATATGCGGCCGACCGTCATTGGGGTAATCGTCCGGGTGCTGGGCGGACTTCACGAATTCGGCGGATTTGATCTGCATGGGTTGTTTGTTGGGTGCGAGCGGGCGGCCGGAAGGCTCAACCCATCTCGACCCGGCTTTCCAGGGCGCGTTGCACCGTTAGTTCATCCACGTATTCAAGTTCGGAACCGACGGGAATGCCGCGGGCTAGGCGCGAAATGCGGACAGGCATGCCCTGCAGCTTCTGCACGATGTAGGAAGCGGTCGCCTCCCCTTCGGCATTGGTATTCAGCGCCAGGATCAGTTCGACCTGGGACTGCCGGCTCCGCTCCCATAGCCTGGCGAAATTCAGGTCGCCGGGCCCGATTCCGTCCAGGGGCGAGATGGTCCCGCCCAGGACGTGATAGACGCCAAGGTAGCTGCCGGAGCGCTCGAAGGCCAGGATGTCCGCGGGCTTCTCCACGACGCAGATCATGTTCTGCTGGCGGCGACCGTTGCCGCAGATCCGGCATGTCTCCCGTTCCGTGTAATTCCCGCAAGAGGCGCAGGCGTGGATGCGCGACTTGGCGTCCGTAAGGGTGCGCGCCAGCTCGTTCACGGCCGAGGAATCCTGGGCAAGGATATGGTAGGCCAGCCGCTGGGCGGTCTTCCTTCCGATGGAAGGCAGCCCGGCCAATTGGCCGATCAGGTTCTCGATCAGGGTTTCCTTGATGTCCGCATCCAGCATTGCAACAAAATACTCATTATCCGCGGTACGGGTACCCCGGGAGGTATCCCTGCCTGGATATATGCGACTAATTGAATCGTGTCGGGGCCATATTCTATAATCCGGAAAACAACGGGAAAAGGACCAAGAAATCACGTCGATCTGTTTTTTCCGTTCGGTGAATTTGCTAAATTAACCCACGATTTACCGCACTCCGGATTAGTGGAGGTTTCCGTTACCAGGCCCATGCTCACCGCTTCGGTTCCATCGAATTCCCCTGCGATAGCACGCTTTCCGGCGGCAATCCTGGCCTTTGCCCTGCTGGCTTCCGTCATCCTTCCGACCTCCCTTTCCGCCCAAGGCCGGGCCGGTCAGGACTCCAATTCCGCAAGCGGCGCCTCCGCCCCGCGGGATCCCTTCATGGCTCCACCGTCGGCCCCCCTTCCGGATTCCGCGGCCCAGGCGCAGGCTCCCATGCAGGAGGCCGTCAAGCTTTCCACCCAAGGCGCCTTCACCTTGGCATCCCCCCGCGTCGGGGATTCCCTCGACTACGTGGTGCAGGTGGAATGGGAGGATACCCAGGTACCCGTGATCGTGCTCGCTCCGGACAGCCTCGACTTCCCCGGTTTCAAGATCATCGGCCAGGCGACCGTGCACAAGAAGCTGGCCTCCGGGCAATCGGTGCGGAACCATACCGAATTCATCTTCCGACTACGCGCCCAGGCCCAGGGTCCGGGCAAAGCCGCGTCCATGAAGCTCCGCTACCTGACCGGCCTGTCCCGCCAGGAGGAAGCGGTTTTCATCCCCACCGCCCACACGGATATCCTCCCGGCGCCGACCCGGTTGCTGGACATGGCCTGGTTCAAAATCCTGCTCGGACTGATCATCCTGGGCGGCGCCGGCGCCCTTGGTAGGATCAGTTTCAAGCTCGCCTCCCGCAAAAAGGCGGCGAAGACTCCCCCGCGGGAGGATTTGCGGCCCGCGGTCGCCACCCTGAAGAACCGCCTGCGCTCGGCCCAGAACTCGCCGGACGCGAGCAAGGAAATCCTCCTCGAAATGGAAAACCTCGCGACCCGGTTCCTACGGGACGAATTATCGGCCACGGGGATATCACCCCTTTCCAAAGGGATGGCCGCGGGTACGGGAAAGGCGAGCGCTCCAGGCGCGCCGGCGACGGCTCCGGCCTTGGCCCCGGCCCGGTTCGAATCCATGCTGTCGGCCTATCTGGCCGGCCGCAACGGCTCCAACGGTTCAGGCCCGTCCGGTTCGGATCAGGAATGGGCCAGGCTCGGGGAATTGTTCCGGCATGCCCGGTTCGCGGGCGGGTACAAGGAGCCGCATGAGCTCCAGGATGCGTTCCGGACTTTCAGGAAATGCCTCAAGATAACGGGAGAAGACGAGCATGAATAGCGCGACCAAGGTGGATATCCAGGCCATTACGGATAAGGTGAAGCGTGAAGGCGCCTTCATCCAGAGGATTCTGGACGAAGTCGGGCGCAGCGTCATCGGCCAGAAGAACATGCTGGAAAAGCTGCTCATCGGCGTGTTGGCCGACGGGCACGTGCTGTTGGAGGGCGTGCCCGGCCTCGCCAAGACCACGGCGGTCAAGGCCCTGGCCAATGCCATCAACTGCCAGTTCAACCGCATCCAGTTCACGCCCGACCTGCTGCCGGCGGATCTGATCGGAACCCTCATCTTCAACCCCAAGTCCGGCGACTTCCACGTGAAGCGCGGCCCCATCTTCTCGAACATCATCCTGGCGGACGAAATCAACCGCGCGCCGTCCAAGGTCCAATCGGCCCTGCTGGAAGCCATGCAGGAAAAGTGCGTGACCATCGGGGATACCACCTACCAGCTCTCGCCCCTCTTCCTGGTGCTCGCCACCCAGAACCCGGTCGAGCAGGAAGGCACCTATCCCCTGCCGGAAGCCCAGGTCGACCGTTTCATGCTCAAGGTCACCTTGACCTATCCCACCAAGGAGGAGGAGAAGGCCATCGTGAACCTGGTCTCGGGCCAGGGCCTGCATACGGCCCAGAAGATGGCCACGGAAGAGGACATCCTCCGCGCGCGCAAGACCGTGGGCGAGGTGTTCATGGACGATAAGATCATGGACTACATCATCAACCTGGTGGCTGCCACCCGCGATCCCGCCGGGCACGGCATCAAGGACGTCGCCGGCCTCATCGAATACGGCGCTTCGCCGCGCACGAGCATCAGCCTGGCCAAGGCTTCCAAGGCCCATGCCTTGATCCGGGGTCGGGGCTATGTCACCCCGGAAGACGTGAAATCGATCGGGATGGACGTCATGAAGCACCGCCTGATCCTGAGCTATGAGGCGGAAGCCGAGGAAGTGAAGGCCGAGAACGTGGTGCAGAGGATATTCGATTCCATCGAGGTCCCGTAAGGGTTCATACCAGCCCCCCATAACCTAACGAAGCGCAGACTGAAAGAATGATCCCGAAGGAAGTCCTAAAAAAGGTCAAGCAGATCGAGATCCGCACGACCGGCATCGTGAACTCGGTGTTGTCCGGCGCGTATTCCTCCTCGTTCAAGGGCCAGGGCATGGAGTTCGCCGAAGTCCGGGAGTACGTCCCGGGCGACGAGATCCGTTCCATCGACTGGAACGTGACCGCGCGCCACGGAACCCCCTACATCAAGAAGTTCATCGAGGAGCGCGAACAGACGGTAATCCTCGTGGTGGACGCCAGTTCTTCGGGAGAATTCGGCAGCCAATCGGAAATGAAGGGCGAGGTCATGGCGACCATCAGCGCCCTGCTGGCCTTTTCCGCGACCAGCAACAATGATCGGGTCGGGCTCCTCATCTTCACCTCCCAGGTGGAAATGTTCATCCCGCCCAAGAAGGGCCGAAAACACGTGCTCCGCGTGATCCGGGAGCTCCTGTATTTCAAGCCCAAGGAACGGGGCACCAACCTTTCCCTTGCCCTGGAATACCTGAACCGCATCCTCACCCGCCGCGCCGTGGTCTTCGTGGTCTCGGATTTCGCCACGGGCGATTTCGAGAAGCCCATCAAGTTGCTGCAGCGCCGGCATGAAGGCGTGGCCATAACGGTCTGGGACCCCCGCGAGCGGGAAATCCCGGACGTGGGCTTCATCGAGCTGGAAGACGCAGAAACGGGCGAGGTCATCCTGGTCGATACCAGCGATGAGGATTTCCGGAAGACCTTCAAGAAAGAAGCCCAGCGGGAGAGCTCCCAGCTGAAACGCCTCTTCCGTAAGCTCCAGATCGATTTCGTGGAAATCATAATCCGACCCAAGTATGATGACACCATCCATCCATTGTTGGAATTTTTCCGCAAGAGGGCGGCTAAGCTGAGATGACGAAAAGAGCGAAACCGGATTGCAAAATGCAGATTGAAAATCGCGAATTGAAAATGGGATGGACCTTGCCCGGACTTTCCTCCGGTAAAACGGCATCTGGAATGCTTTCCGCTGACCCAGGTGGGAAGCCCATTTTGCGATTTTCATTTTGCAATTTCCAATTTGCAATCTCCCTTCTCTTGGCGGTGATTCTCTCCGCCTGCGACTCATCCCGCTCGGCCTTCTCCCGCGAGCAATACCGCGCGGCCGCCACGGCCCTGTATGAACGCCAGCTCTACCGGGAAGCCCTCGATACCTATCAGGAATACCTCCGTTCCCCGTCCATAGTTCCCGAGGACGTCCCCAACGTGCTTTACCAGATGGGCGTGATCTACCAGGAGAACCTGATGGATCCAAAGGGCGCCTTGGCCAAGTACGCGGTCATCAAGGCCCTCTACCCGGACAAGACCTTCGAGAACCAGCTGGGCAAGCGCATGGTGGCCTGCCTCGAGTCCATGGGCCGCAGCGTGGACGCGACCCAGGCCCGCTCCCGCATCACGGATTTGAATCCTGACACCGCGAAAACCGCGGACGGCGCCTCGGTCGTGGCCGAATTGGACGGGCGCAAAATCACCTTGGGCGAGATCGCCGCCATGGTCGGCAAATTGCCCGAGGCGCCCCTTGAGGTGAACCAATTGGTTAGGGAATACGTGGCGCAAATCCTGATCGCGGACGCGGCGCGGCGCAAGGGCATCGCGGACCGTCCCGAAGTCAAGCAGCGCATCGGCCAGGTGGAGAACCAGATCCTGACCCAGGCGGGACTGATGGATGAAATCAAGATCCAGCCTCCCACGGGAAACGACCTGAAGTACTACTTCGAAGCCAACAAGTCCCGGTACCTGACCGGATCGGACTCCAACGCCACCTTCGAAAAACTGGCTCCGCGCGTCCAGGCGGACTGGGCCCGGGAAAAACAGGGTGCGGAGTACCAGAAGTACGTGGAACGCCTGCTGCAGACGGCCAAGGTGCGGTTCTACAGCGCGAATGCGGGAGCCTCGGCCGTACGATGAATCCAGGATCCGGGAAACCCTATCCACCGCGATTGCGGTTAGCTATGGGACTTCTGGCCGCGGGCCTGGCCTTCGGAGCGCGTTCCGGCCTGGCCGCGGACGATGCCGCTACGGCGGTTCCGGCCGCTAGAGCGGTTCCGGCCGCCGCGGCTCCCGGGACAGGGTCGGATGCACCGGCGGGTTCGGCTTCCGGATCCGCCCTGACCACGGCATCCGCATCCTTGGACATATCCTCCCAGGTGGACCGCTCCGAAATAACCATCGGCGACCGCATCCAATATGAAATCAAGGTGGTCTACCCCAATGGCGGCCGGGTGGAGCTCCCGTCCGTGCTGGGCAACCTGGGGTCTTTCGAGGTCAAGGAGTACCAGGCCTCCGAACCCAAGGACGCGGGAAAGCTGAAGATCCAGACCTGGCATTTCGACCTTTCCACCTTCACGGTCGGCAAGTACACCATTCCGCCCCAACAGATCCTGTTCCGGCGCGGGGCGGATACCTCAGCCGCCGTCTACTTCACCCAGCCCATCGAAATAAACGTGGTCCGCACCTCGCCGGAAACGGTCAAGGACATCGCCGATATCGCCACCTTGGCCGAGGTCCCTTCCCCCCCTCCCTGGCTCGCCATCGGATTGGGCGCCGCCGTCCTGATGGCTCTCGCATTCTTCCTGTGGCGGAAGTTCCGCCGTAAGACCGCGGCAACGGCGGTAAAGCCCGCGCTCCCGCCTTTCGAAGAAGCCATGGCCGCGATCGCCGGGCTCAAGGACCTCGCCCTCATCCGCCAGAACCGCGCCCGGGAATTCTGCTTCGCCCTCTCCGAGGCCCTGCGGCGGTACATCTCGCGCCGCTACGGCATCGACGCCCTGGAATCCACCACCTCCGAATTCATCGAGAAGGTGCGTACCTTACCGGTTACCGGCGCCCAGAAGCAATGGCTGGCCAAATCCTCCGAAGAGGCGGACCTGGTCAAATTCGCCAATGCGCTCCTGCTGGAAAGCGAGGCCGCCGCCATGCTCGCGTCCGTGGAGGAATTCCTCAAGCAGACCAGGCCCAAGGAAGACGAGCAGGCCGGAAATACGGGATCCGGCGCTCCGACCGCTCCTGCGAAAAGGCCATTGACGGGGAAACCCGCCCCCGGCGGCACGGCGGGCACGCCCCAGAACCGGCCTTCCGTCAATCCGACCTCCAAGCCCGGCGTACGCCCGCCCGCCAAGCCGAAAGGCCCTGGACCCGGTCCCGGCTATACCCAGGGCGGTCACGGCCACGACCCGGACAATAACGGCAAGGGATGGACGGCATGAACGTCCCCCATTTCCAGAATCCCTATTTCCTGGCGGGCATGGCGATCATCCCCTTCCTGGCCTGGGATTATTTCCGCAAGAACCGGAAGCGTACGGCCAGCATCCGCTTCCCTTCCCTCGCCATCATCAAGCGGGTGCCGCATAGCTGGGCCTATCGCGCCAGGCACATGCTGCTGGCCCTGCGCCTGATCGCCATAGCCCTGATGTGCATCGCCCTGGCGAGGCCGCAATACGGCGAGGCCATGGAGGACGTGACCACCAACGGCGTGGATATCATGCTCGTCCTGGACATTTCGGGTTCCATGCGGACCATGGATTTCCGGCCCCAGAACCGCCTCTTCGTGGCCAAGAAGGTGATCGAGAACTTCGTGCTGGGACGCCAGCATGATCGCATCGGCCTGGTCGTATTCGCGGGCAAGAGCTTCACCCAATGCCCCCTGACCCTCGACTATGGCATCCTGGTGCAATTCCTGAGGTCGGTCAACTTCGGCATGGTCGAGGACGGTACGGCCATCGGCACCGCCCTGCTCAATTCGACCAACCGCCTGCGCCTGTCCGGGGCCAAAAGCAAGGTGATCATCCTCCTGACCGACGGAGCGAACAATGCCGGCGAAGTGGATCCTATCACTTCCGCCAAGGCGGCCAAGGCCCTGGGGATCAAGATATACGCCATCGGCGTAGGCAAGGAAGGCGAGCAGCCCTTGGAGATAGACGACCCCATGTTCGGCAAGCGCATCGTCAGCGTCAAGACGGACGTGGATCTGCCCATGCTTCAGACCATCGCCAACCTGACCGGGGGCAAGTCCTACCGGGCCCAGGACGCCAAGGCCCTGGAGGGCATCTACGAGGACATCGACAAACTGGAGAAGACCGAGGTCAAGACCACGAGCTACTACCGTTACCATGAATTGTTCCGCAACCTCCTCATCATCGCCTTGCTGATCCTCCTCCTGGAGACGGCGTTGGCAAATACGAGGTTCATGAAAATCCCATGAGATTCGCCTCCCCCGACATGTTCTGGCTTTTCTGGCTGGTCCCCCTCCTGGCGGGATTCTTCATCTACGCGTTCCGGAAGAAGGCCAGGACCCTGGCGCGTTTCGCCCAGGTGGACATGCTGAAGCGCATGACCGTGGGGATCTCCCGCGGGCGCCAGATCTTCAAATCCATTCTTTTGCTGCTGGTGGCCTTCTTTTCCGTGCTGGCCCTCGCGCGCCCGCAGTTCGGCACCAAGATGGAGCTGATGCGCCGCAAGGGCCTGGACGTGGTGATGGCCGTGGACGTCTCCCTTTCCATGTACGCCGAGGACATCAAGCCCAACCGCATGGCCCGATCGAGACAGGAGATCGGCAAGTTCGTGGACCGCTTGGCGGGCGATCGCGTGGCCCTGGTGGCATTCGCCGGAGAGGCCTTCCTGCAATGCCCCCTCACCATGGACTACGCGGCCTTCAAGATCTTCCTCGACGTGCTCGGCCCGGACCTCCTTCCCACCCCGGGCACGGACATCGCCGGGGCCATCGAGGCTTCCTTGAAGGCCTTCGATCCCAAGGATCGGAAATACCGGGTGCTGGTCCTCCTGACCGACGGCGAGGACCATAGCGGCCGCGCGGAAAAGATGGCGGAAGAGGCGGCCAAGATGGGCGTGGCCATCTATACCGTAGGCATCGGCCTGCCCTCGGGCGTACCCATACCCTTGAAGGATGAGCAGGGGAACGTGTCCTATAAGAAGGACTCCCGCGGAAACGTGGTCACGACCAGGCTCGATGAGGTCCTCTTGCAGAAGATCGCCCTCGCCACCAACGGCAAATATTACCATGCCGAGCCGGGCCGTTTCGAACTCGAGGACGTCTTGAAGGAAATCAACAAGATGGAGAAGCGGGAACTGGAGTCCGAACGCATGAGCCAATACGAGGATCGATTCCAGATCCCCCTCGGCATCGCGCTCTTCCTGCTGATCGCGGAAATGCTGATTTCCGATCGCCGGAAGCGCCGTAAGGAATGGGAGGGACGTTTCACATGATGCGCCCATCGCCGCGGAACCCAATCCGGAGTCCCGCTTTCGCCGCCCATGGCATCGCCATCTTGGCCGCGTTGGCCCTCATTTGCGCCGTCCCGGAGTCCCAGGCGCAAATCAAACTCACGCCGCCCTCCGGGCAATCCGGCGGCCCGGTTTCCATCGATCCGGCCCGCGACGGATCGAACGCTGGCGCGCAACCCGCCGCCGGCCCGGGCGCGAATCCCGGCGCGGCCGATCCCGCCGACCCTGCCGGCTCTGGTGATGCCGGCAATGCCGATCAGGCTTCCTCACCCGACCTCCTTTCCCAATACGAGAAATCCGCCGGCGGGAAGCCCCGCTGGGTCTCGAAACTGCTCGGGCTCCTGGGCGCGGGCGGCGCGCCTTCCAAGCAGGGGGCCAAGGCCTACGCGGACGGCGATTACGACAAGGCCCTGCAGAAGTTCGCCGAAGCGCGCCTGGACAATCCCGAAAACCAGGCCCTGGCCTACAATATCGGCAACGCCGAGTACCGGAAAAAGAAATACGACGATGCCATCCAGGCCTATAAGAAGGCCTTGCATGGGGATGATGCCGGTCTTGCCTCGGCCGCCTATTACAATCTCGGCAACGCCCATTTCCGCAAAGGCGAATTCGCCGTGCAGAACGGGAAGCAGGAGGGAATAGAGGACTACCGGGAAGCCATGGCCCAGTACAAGAAGTCCCTGGAGATACGGCCGGACAACAAGGACGCCAAACGCAATATCGAGGTGGTCCAGGCGCGCATCAAGGAGCTGCTGGAAAAGCAGAAACAGGACGACCAACAACAGCAGGGAAAGCCCCAGAAGCCGCCCGAGCCGAGCGAGAAGGCCAAGGAAATCCTGGCGCGCGCGATGCAGTTGGTGCAGGAGCGCCGATACGCCGAAGCCAAGGCCCTGCTCGAGGATTTGCTGCAGAAGGACAAGACGGCCGTGACCTACCAATCCTTCGTACAGCGCATCGACGATGTCCTGAAGATCCTGCGGGGTGAAGCCCCAACGCCGCCCCGGAGCCAGGATCCCCGCGCGTCGCAACCCGGAGTCGGGGTCATATGAGGAGGCCCGGCCGCATGCGAAGCCTACAGGCCCTTATCCTGGCATCCCTCCTGATCCCGGCGGCGATTGCCGCCAAGTCCGCGGATGAGTATACCCATGGGGCCGCGGGAAAATACATCCAGGGGCGCCTGCAGGAAGCCGGCGTGGAGGTGGAGGAAGGCCTCCATCATTTCCCCGATGACGCGAGGCTGAAAGCCTTGGCCGGCCAGCTCAAGACCATGAAGGATCAGCAGAAGAAGGATCAAGGATCCCAGGATTCCCCGGGCGGGGACCAGAACAAGGACAAGCAGGATAAGCAGGATTCCACCGGCAAGGGGAACAAGGACGGGAAGCAGGATCAGAAGGACAAGGACCTGCAAAAGGAGAAGGAAAAGGAGCAGGAAGCCAAGGATAAGGAAAAAGAGAAGGACAAGGGGAAGGACGGCAAGGACCAGGAGGGTCAAAAGCCCCAACCCGAGGAGGCAAAGCAGGGCGATTCCTCCGGCCAGGCCGCCGCCCCGGCCAAGCCGGGCCAGATGAGCAAGGAAGAAGCGGAACGATTGCTAAATTCCTACCAGGACGACGAAAAGCGCGAGCAGAAGAACATGCAGAAGCGCAATCGCCGCCCGATTGAAGTCGAAGAGGACTGGTAGCCGCGATCCGCGGGATAGAATCCAAAATGAAAAATTCAACTCTCGAAATCCGAATGTGCAAGAAGGGATGCCGGTCCAAGCCGATGCGCTTTCCCCGGATTTCCATTTTTCACTTTTCGCTTTTCATTTTGGCTTTTGCCTTCTCTCTTTCCCAGGCGGACGTCTCGGCGGAAGCTTCCATCTCCGCTACCCAGGTAGGCGTAGGAGAGCCTTTCCAGGTCACGGTGCAGGTCACCTCGGACGAAAAGACGGAAGGCCTGCCTTGGCCCCAGGTGGAAGGCCTGGACAAGTTCACGGTGGCCAAGAATACCGGCACCACCCACAGCACGCAGACCACCATCATGAACGGGAAGATTTCCAATCGAACCCTGTTCATCGTCAACTTCACCTATACCCTGACGGCCCAGAAACCCGGGGTATTCCAGGTGGGCCCCATCCGTTATGCCCACAAGACCTACGACCGGAACCTGGGAAGCGCGAACATCACCGTGGTCAAACAGGAAGCCGGCCTCACCAGCCAGCCCTCCCTGACCAAGCGCTCCGCCTATGTGGGGGAACAACTGCTTTACAACCTGCGCATCATCCCGTCCCAGGGCGTGCAGCAGATCAACCTTCCCCAGGACCTGCAGAAACTCATCGGGGAGAAATTCTGGTTCCAACGATTGGACAAGAACGTGGAGGCCAAGACGGTCAAGGTGAACGGCCAGGATACCCGCGTCTTCGACGTGCGCATCGTCCTGTTCCCCCTTATCGCCGGGACCGCGGACCTGTCCGGGATCCCGGTGGAATACCAGCAGGTGAGCCGCACCCAACGCCGACGGACCGGATCCGTATTCGACATGTTCGACGATCAGTTCTTCGGCGGCGCCGGCAACGTGGTCCAGATGACCGCAATGGCGAGCCCCATCTCCATGGAGGTCAAGCAACTCCCGCCCGAGGCCCCCGCCGACTTCACCGGTTCCGTGGGCGAATACAGCATCAGCGCCAACCTGGACAAGACCTCCCTCGCCTCGGGCGACGCGCTCACCATGACCGTCACCATCCGCGGGGATGGCGAGCCCAAGACCATCACCAAGCCCAGGCTCCCGGACCTCGGGCAGTTCGAGGTCTTCGACCCGGAAGTCACGACCGGATCCGCCGTCCAGGGATCGACCCTGATTACGACCAAAACCTTCAAGTACGTCATCGTCCCCCATCGCCGCGGCGAATACACCTTGGGCCCCGTCGCCTTCAGCTATTTCGATCCCGCCCGCAAAGCCTATGCGGAAGCGAAATCCCAGCCCCTCACCATCTCGGTGACCCAGGGCAAGGAAATCGCCGCCTCGCCCAACCGGGTCATGAGCCAGCGGGAAATCGCCGATATCGGATCGGACATCCGCCATATCAAGAGCGGGTCCGCCCCCCTGCGCAGCGAGAATGATTTCCTCTATAAGCATCCCTGGTTCTGGCTGCTCTTCTCCCCTACCCCGGTGGCCTTCGCCATGCTGTTCATGGTCCGGACCCGGAGCCGGAAGCTGGCCACGGACGCCACCCTCAAGCGCAAGACCCTGGCGGGCGCCCAACTGAAGCGCCGCCTGAAGGAAGCCAATGAATCCTTGAAGCAGCGCAACTCCCGGGAATTCTACAAGGCGCTTTCCCAGGCGGTGGTGGGCTTCGCCAGCGACAAGCTCAACGTCGAATTCCGCGGCCTCACCCTGGAGGACGCGAAGGCGCAATTGCGCAAGCGCGGCATTTCCGCCGCATCGGTGGCCGAATACGAAAAAGTCCTGAACATGTGCGATTTCGGCCAGTTCGGCGGCGGCGAGCGGGACGAGAAGGCCTGGAAGGAATCCCTGGACGCCACGGATAACCTGTTGCGCATGCTGGATAGGGAGTTATGATGATGGCCGGAAAATGGTTGAGGATCCGCGCGATCCGCTTCGCCTTCCTCGTGCTTGCCCTTGCCTCTCTTTCCCCGGCCGCCGTTTCGCAACAGGCCCTGGCCCGCGCGACCAAGGCCTACCAGCAGGCCAACGCCGCCTACGAGAAGAACGACTATGCCAAGGCCGCGGACCTGTACCGCCGCGCCCTGGACGAAGGCGTGGCGGACTCAAGGTTGTATTTCAATTACGCCAACAGCCTGTTCCGCCTGAACCAGCCGGGCATGGCCATCCTTTACTACGAAAAGGCCAGGAAGCTCGACCCCAACGATCAGGACATCGCCTATAACCTGCGCTTCGTGAACGCGAACATCGTCGACAAGAGTCCCGCCCCGGAGACCAACGCCTTGACCAAGGCCATCACGTTCGCCCATTCGGCCTTTTCCATCAACGAGGGACTCTGGATCACCCTGGGACTGTTCAGCCTGATCTTCCTGTCGGCCATCCTCGCCCTTTATGCCGGAGCGGCCGCCCGCGGCGCGCTCATCACGGCCATGGTGCTGGCCGCCCTGGCCCTCTTGGCCATGACGCCTTCCCTGGCGATCAAGATCCGGGAACAGGAAACCCTCCAATACGGCATCGTCCTGAAGCCGGCGGTGGAGATGTTCAGCGGCCCCGGGGAGAACTTCCAGGTGCTGACCCAGGTGCATGAGGGGACCAAGTTCGAGATCGTGGAGACCCGAGGGGATTGGGTTTCCGTGAAGCTGGCCAACGGCAAAGGCGGATTCGTGCGCCTTTCCGATTTGGGGAAGGTCTAGCCGACCCGCTTCACAGCCCGCCGCGCCCGGCCAGCCACGCGCCGGCCGCGGGGAACAAACCCAGGATTACCAGCAAGGCCGCCAGGATCCAGACCCATGCGGTCCGCATCGCACCCAAGTCGATCAGGCCGCCCTCGCCTTGCGGGACGATATAGGCCTCCTTGACCACCAGCATATAGTAGTAGAAGGAAACCACGGCATTGGCCAAGGCGATCCCCACCAGGATGTAATGGCCCTGGGACGCGGCCGTGGTGAACAGCATGAATTTGCCAAGGAAGCCCGCCAAGGGCGGTATGCCGGCCAGGGAGAACATGCAAAGGACCAGCAAGGCCGCCAATCCGGGGCTGCGCCGGCTCAGGCCGCGCAAGGACCGGAGGGTTTCCGGCCCTTCCCTGCCCACCACGCCCATGATGAAATAGAGCGCGAAACTGGTGACTCCGTAGACGAGCAGGTTGTATTGCAGGGCCGACCTGCCCGCGGAGGCGTCCCCCAGCAGGCCCACCAGCATATAACCGACCTGGGCTATCGAGGAATAGGCCACGAAGCGCCTCAGGTTGGATTGGCGCATGGCGCCCAGATTGCCGGCGGCCATGGAAAGCACCGCCGCGATCGAAAAGAAGCCCGCCAAGGCGGGACGCATGCCCTCCAAGGGACCCAGGAAGATCACCGAGAGGGCGGCCACGGCGGCGGCCTTGGAGCCTACCGAAAGGAAGGCCATCACGGGCGTGGGCGACCCTTCGTAGACGTCCGGAGCCCACATATGCAGGGGGAACATGGCGAGCTTGAAGCCCAGGCCGCCCAGGAGGAACACGATGCCGCCCCACAGGACGGGTTCGCCCGGCGCTTCCCGCGCCGCCAAGGCCAGGGAGGCGAAATCAAGGGAACCGGTGGCGCCGTACAAGAAGGAAATCCCGAAGAGCAGCAAGGCCGAGGAGAATCCGCCCATCAGCACGTACTTCGAGCCCGCTTCCGCCGAATCGACGTCCCGGGGCTGGAAGGCAGCCAAGGCGAAGAAAGGCAAGGTGGCCAGCTCCAAGCCCAGGTAGAAGACGAGCAGGTCGGTGGCGGAAACCAGGGCGAACATGCCTTGGACGCAGAGGATCGACAATCCGAAGAAGGCCGCAGGTTTCTCCAGCCTGCCGCGGGCGTTCCCGCCCTTCCGGAAATAGGGCCGGGAGAGGAGCACGGTACCGAACGCGGCCAAGATGAAAATCAATTTCCATACCTGGCCCGAACGCGTCATGGCATAACCGCCGAAGGACGCTTCCAGGTTTTCCAAGGGCGTGAATGCCAGCAGGAACCCGATCGCGGCCAATCCGATCCAGGAAAGATGGAACGCCGCTTCATCCTCCCGGCGGCGCATGTCTATGGTCAGGACCATGAATGCCAGGGCCAGCAAGGCCAGGTCGGGCAGGAAGGGTAACAACGAAGTCACGGTCCGCCCTATCGGTTCAGGTTGTTGAGGATGGGAATCAGGGCCTGGTCCACCAATCCGGCGATACGGCCCGGAAAGAGACCCATCAGGATGATGCAGGCCAGCAGCAGCAGGAGCGGGACCCGTTCCAGCCAGGTCGCGTCCGTCACTTGCGCTGCGGCGGCATTGGGCGGGCCATGCAGGATGGCGTTGGTGGCCCGGAGGACGTAGATGGCCGTCACGATGATGGAGAGGACCGCCAATGCGGTGCAGACGACGGCCAGAGGGCTACCCGCGGCGAATCCCCCCAGGAACACGTTGAGCTCGGCGGCGAAGCCGGCAAGCCCGGGAAGCCCGAGCGCGGCGAACCCGGCGATGATGAAGGAAACGGAAAGGAAGGGCATCCGGGTCATGAGCCCGGACATCTCCGGGATGAGACGGGTATGGGTACGTGCGTAGATCATCCCGATCAGGCAGAATACCGCGGAGGTGATGAATCCATGGGCCAGCATCTGCATCACCGCGCCTCGTAGGGCGGTCGCGTTCAGGGCGGCCAGCCCCAAGAAGACCAGGCCGCAATGGGAAACGGAGGAATAGGCGTTCAGGTATTTGAGATCCTTCTGCCTGACGGCCACGATGGCGCCCCATACCACTCCGGCGGTGGCCAGGACGAGGAACACATCCATCCAGGCGCGGGCCCCCTCGGGCATGAGGTACATGGCGATGCGCAGGCATCCGTAACTGCCGAGCTTCATGTGCACGCCGGCCAGGAACATGGAGATGGCCGTGGGCGCCGATGCGTGCCCGTCCGGGGACCAGATATGGAACGGGAACATGTTGCCGAGGATGCCGAAGCCCAGGAATACGGCCGGGAAGGCCCACATCTGGAAACCCTGCTCGAAACGGACCTGGGAGAGCTCGACGATATCGAAGGTATGCTTGCCGGATTCCAGGTACATGCCCAGGATGCCGAGCAGGATCAGGGCCGATCCCCCCATCAGCATGAGGTTCAGCTTCATGGCCGCGAATTCCTTGCGACCGCTTCCGAACATGCCGATCAGGAGATAGGTCGGGATGAGGGTCAGTTCGTTGAACACGAAGAACGCGAACAGATCGAAAGCGATGAAGCTCCCGAATACGCCCGCGGCCAGCACCTGCAGGAGCACGAAGAATTCCTTGGCGCGCGACTCGATGTTCCAGCTGGCCAGGGTGCCGCAAAAGACCACGATGCCCGCCAGCAGCATCAGGGACATGGAAATGGCGTCGACGCCCACGTGGTAGCGGATACCCCAATCGCGGAACCAGGCGACATCCGTGGCGAACGCCAATATGGGTTGGGTGGAACCGGCGACGGCCTGGGGCGGATTCCGGAAAAAGAGGTAGCAGAGCCAGGCGATCAAAACCAGGTTCAACGCGTTCGCGAACAGGCTGAAGCGTTTCACGCCGGAGGTCGCGTTCGCCGGAAAGGCCATCAATGCGAGGGCCGAAACCAGGGGCAGCACCCAGGTGCAGGTCAGGATCCATGAGGACGCCATCAGTAACCGACGCTTCCGAAACGGGCGAGCAGCCAGAGTCCGACCAGGGCCACGGCGATGTACACCTGGACCTGGCCGTTATGGAAAAGGCCCTGCAGGAAGGCCAGCTTGCGCACGGCGCCCGTCACAAGGTCGAAAGCGCCATTGACGATATTGCGTTCGACCCAGGCCGCGGGCGCGGCGATCAAGCGGCCGCCCACCCGCTTGGCTAGGAACAGGTAGGCTTCATCGATATAGAACTTGTCCGCCAGGACCCGGTACCAGAGGGGCGCCGCGCGTCCGGGGAATCCGGGCCCGTTCTTTTTCAGACCGTACCAATACCAACTTACCGCTACGCCGGTCAGGGCCAGGACGGTCGCGACGATCGGGAGCCATTCGGCGCCGCCGCCTATCGTACCGCCCAAGCCCGCTCCATGCGATTCGCCGGCGGCCGAGGCGCCTTCCGCGAATCCGGGAACGGGCGGCTTCACATGATCAAGGAAGAACCCCTTGCTCAACCAACCGATGAACGCGCTCGGTACGGCCAGTACGAGGATGGGCAGGGTCATCAAGAGGCCTTCACGGATGGGTTTGTGCCCGTCCCCATGCGCATGGTGGGCGGGGGATCCGCGGCGCGGCCCATGGAAGACCAGGAAGAAATACCGCGACATGTAGAAGGCCGTGAGCGCGCTGGTGGCCAGGCCGGCGAGGAAGGCCCCGTAGCGTCCGTTCGCCAGGGCCGCGTGCAGGATTTCCTCTTTGGAGAAGAATCCCGAGAAGGGAAAGATGCCGGCGATGGCCAGGACCGCGATCAGGGTGGCCCAATACGTCCGGGGCAGGGATTTTCGCAGGCCGCCCGCATCGCGCACATCGTTGCTGTGGATGGCGTGGATGACCACTCCCGCGGAGAGGAAGAGCAGGCATTTGAAGAAGGCATGGGTGAAGATATGGAACATGGAGGCCGGATAGGCCGAGCCTCCCGTGCCCAAGGCGAACATCATCAGGCCCAGCTGGGACAAGGTGGAGAAGGCGAGGATGCGTTTCAAATCCGTCTGGGTGCAGGCGATGGCGGCCGCGAAGACGGCGGTGAAGGCGCCCGTGAATTCCACCACCCGGAGGGTATGCTCGGCGGCGGAGAAGAGCGGGAAGAGGCGGGCCGTCAGGTAAACGCCGGCCACCACCATGGTGGCGGAATGGATGAGCGAGGAGACCGGCGTCGGCCCTTCCATTGCGTCCGGCAGCCAGACGTGGAACGGGAACATGGCCGATTTGCCCCAGGCGCCCATATAGATGCCCAGGGTACCCAAGGTCAGCAGGTTGCAGGTGAACATTCCCGCCGTAAGCGTATGGTTGAGGGCCGCCGCGGCTTCGGGGCCGTTCAGATGGGCGAAATCGAAACCGCCCGCGACGATGCCGGTCACCAGCATGCCCATCAGGAAGAACGCGTCCGCGAATCGGGTCAGAACGAAAGCCTTCTTGCTGGCCGCGACCGCCGAGGGCTTGGTATACCAGAATCCGATAAGCAGGTAGGAAGCCGCGCCCACCAGTTCCCAGAAGAAAAAGGTCTGCACCAGGTTGCTGGAAACCACCAGACCGAGCATGGTGAAGCTGAAGAAGGAAAGCAGGGGGAAAAAGCGGCCCGCGCCCTTGTCCCCCTGCATGTATCCGATGGAGTACACGTTCACCAGGAAGGAAATGAAACTGATGACCAGGACCATCATGACGGAAATGGGATCCAGGTAGAACCCGAAACGGGCGGCGAGGGCCGTCCCCGGTTCCAGGGTGAAGTCCATCCAGGTATGGTTCCAAAGCAGTGCCGTGCGCTGCGGAAAGCCTTGGGGGTCCCCGAGAACCATGGCGCGATAACCCATCGCGAGGATTACCGCCAAGGCCAGGTTCAAACCCATCAGCGCCGTGGCGGTCCAGGCGGATGCCCGCGGGCTCTTGCGCCCCAGCCACAGGCCGTTGATCAGGAAGGAAAGGAAGGGCAAGGCCAGGATGCCGTATCCGACCCGGCCCAGGGTCTCCCAGGCTGAAGCGCCCGTCATGGCAGGGTCACCCATGAAGGCCGTCCAGCTCCCGGATATCCAGATGCCTTCTTTGGCGATGCACCGCGATCACGATGGCCAGGGCCAAGGCCATTTCCGCCGCGGTTACGGCCACGGCGAATAGGGCGAACAGGCTGCCCGATTCGGGGTCGCCGTGACCATGATGGGGTCCGCCGAATCGGGCGAACGCGACGAAATTGATCAAGGCAGCGTTCACCATCAGTTCCAGGGACATCAGGGCCGCGATCATGTTGCGGCGGGTCACCAGGCCGTACGCGCCGATGGCGAACAAGGCGGCGGAGAGCGCCAGGCATGCGGTCAGGTTCATGCCGCGTCCCCCTTCCCTTCCCTGGCCACGGCGATCGCGCCCACCATGGCGGCCAGCAAAAGGACGGATACCAGTTCGAACGGGATCAGGAAACCATGCGGATCGAGCAAGCGGGCTCCGAGGTTTTTCAAGGAAGCGATATTGGCCTCCCCATCCGCAGGCGCGGATGACCCGGAGGCGGTCGGCGCGGAAACCGATGCCGGTTCGATGGAAGCTCCCGCCCGTTTGGCGAGGACGCCTAGGGAACCGAACGCGATGGCGGCCACCACCACGGAGGCGCCGATTTTCAAAGGGGAAGGCGAAGCCATCCGGCCGCCCAGTTCGGAGGTCAGCAGCACGGCGTAAAGCACGAAGATCATGATCCCGCCGATATAGACCATCACCTGCACCAGGGCCACCATCTCGGCCCGCAGCAAGAGGAACAGAATGGCCGTGCATAAGAGCACCCCGAGCAAGGCGAGGGCGGCGCGGAAAAGGTTACGCGCCAGGACGGTGGTGATGGCCAGGCCCAGCATGACGGCGCAAAGCGCGTAGAAGAAGAGATCCCGCACTCAGCGCCCTTCCGTCTTGTTCAGGATCAGGTCCAGCGGCTCGCGGGAGTAGGTCGCCATTTCGAACCCATGTCCCATGCGGATGGCGTCGAACGGGCAGGCCTCGATGCAGAGGTTGCACAAGGTGCAGGAGGAAAGCCGGTAGACGAACGCCCCCAGGACGCGCTTGCTCGCGATGTTCTTGGTGGTAAGGATGGAGATGCTCCCGTTCGGGCAGGCCTTTTCGCACAAGGTGCAGGCCGTGCAGGTATGGTCGCCATTATCATCATGGGGCATCACCACCTGGCCGCGGAAGCGTTCCGGGAATTTCAGGGTGTCCCGGTTCTCCGGGTATTCCCTTGTGACCGTGCGGCTGGGCTTGCGGATATACCGGAAGGTGACGTTCATGCCTTTGATCAGGCTGAAGGCGTCCCCGAGGAAACGGCGCAGGCTCGGCTTCTCGTCCGCGGCTTCGACGGATTTGCCGCGGCCTGGATCGACGGCCTTGAGAGGAGGGGGCGGGGGCGCGGGCGGCGCCTTGGCTGCCGGCGGTTCGGCCGGTTTCGCCGCGGCAGGGGGAGAGGGGGGAGCGGAGGCAGGCGCGGCGGCGGGAGCAGCGGACTTCGCCTCACCAGGTTCCGAAGGTGCGGCGACAGGCTTCGCGGCGGAGGGTTCGGCCGGCTTGGCGGAGACCGGTTCCGCCGGCTTGGCCCCAACCGGGGCGGCGGGTTTGGCCGGTTCCGGGTTGTTCGCCGGGGATGGGAGTTCTTCTGACATGGCCGCTCCTATCTCAGGGAATCATGAGTTTGAAGGTGACCAAGGTGGCGCCGAGCAACAGGTTCGCCATCGAGACGGGCAGCAGGAACTTCCACTCCAGGGAGAGCAGATGATCGATGCGCAGGCGCGGAAAGGTCCATCGGAACCACATATACAGGAAGATGAGCCCAAGCACCTTGGCGAAGAACCATAGGACGCCGGGAATGGCGAACAGGGCATTGTCCAGGGGCGCGAAGCCGAACTGGGGCGCCAGGAATCCGCCCAGGAAGAACGTCGCCCCGAGGCCCGCGGACGCGAACATGTTCACGAACTCCGCCAGGAAGAACATGGAGAAGGAGATGCCGGTGTATTCGGTATGGAATCCGCCGGTGAGTTCGGACTCCGCTTCGGAAAGGTCCAGGGGTCCGCGGTTCAGTTCGGCGGTGGAGGAAATCATGAACAGCAGGAAGGCCAGCAATCCGGCCCCGGGCATCTTGATGATCCACCAGTCCCAAACCATGCCTTGCTGGGAAAGCACGATTTCCCGCAAGGACGCGGTTCCGCTCGCCATCACCACCAGCAACATGCAAAGGACCATGGACAGTTCATAGGAGAAGAGTTGCGCGCCGGAACGCATCGAGCCGAGCATGGAGTATTTGTTGTTCGAACCCCAGCCCCCGATGAGGATGCCCAGGATGCCGAGGCCGGAAACCGCCACGACGTAAACCACCCCCGCGGGCAGGTCCATGGCCTGGATATCGTGATCGAAGGGCATCACCGCCAGGACCAGGAACGAACCCGTGATGGGCAGGAGGGGAGCCAGGAAATAGGCGAGCCCATCCACCGTGCGCGGCCGGATGTTCTCCTTCATCAGGAGTTTGATGGCGTCGGCGATGGGTTGCAATAGGCCGAACGGTCCGACCCGCGTGGGGCCCAGGCGCGCTTGGAAATGGGCGCAGACCTTGCGCTCCAGCCAGATGAGGCCGATGGCGGCCACGGTCACCAGTCCGCACATCAAGGCTACCGCCAAAGCGCCGTTGGCGATGGCGGACCACGGCGAGGGCAGCAGCCCGCGGATGAAATCGCCTACGGGATGGTTCAGGGGATATTCGCGGAGGGCCGTCATCGGTCGATATCCGGGATGATGAGATCCAGGGTGGACAGGACGGCCACCAGATCCGCGATCTTGCCGCCCCTGGCCATCTCCCCGATGGCGGCCAGGTTGGACAGGTTGGGCGAACGGCTCTTGATGCGATAGGGCTTGAAGGAATTGTCCGATACCATGTAGGTGGCGTAGAGGCCGCGCGCCGTCTCCACGTTGGCATAATAGCTGCCCGCGGGGACCTTGTAGTTCGGTTTTTCCTTGGACCGGTACTGGCCTTCCGGGAATCCCGCCATGGCCTGCTCCAGGATGCGGATGGATTCCCGCATCTCCTGCATGCGCACCATGTAACGATCGTAGCAATCCCCGTTCTTGCCCAGGGGGACGTCGAAGGTGAAGCGATCGTACACGGAATAGGGATCGTGCTTGCGCACGTCGAAGTCGACTCCCGATGCCCGGCCCACGGGCCCGGAGCAGCCATAGCTGATGGCCCGATCCTTCGAAAGCGCGCCCACGCCCACCGTCCGTTCGCGGATGATGGGGTTCTTGGTGAGGAGCACCTCGAATTCGTCCAGCGAGAACTTCAAGTCCTCCAGGACCTCTTTGATGCGGGGCAGGAAGTCCGCGGGCACATCCGCGTTGGACCCACCCGGGCGGAAGTAATTCATGGTCAGGCGCGCGCCGCAGAGCTCCTCGAACAAGGCCGTGATCTTCTCGCGTTCCTTGAATCCGTACAGGAAGGCGCTGACCGCCCCCATGTCCATGCCGAAGGCGCCCCACCAAAGCAGGTGGGACTGGATGCGCTGCAATTCGGAAACCATCACGCGGATGTATTCCCCGCGCTCCGGGACGCCGATGCCCATTGCCTTCTCGATGGCCATGCAGACGCAGAGGTTGTTGATATGGCTGCTCAGGTAGTCCATCCGATCGGTCAGATGGATGTACTGCACGAAGGTCTCGTTCTCCCCCATCTTCTCGATGGCGCGGTGGATGAACCCCAGATGCGGCACCACCTCGATCACGGTCTCGCCGTCCAGGCGCACCACCAGCTTCAGCACGCCATGGGTGCTGGGATGCTGCGGGCCCATATTGAGGAAGTATTCCTGGCTGCCGTCCGCGCGCGTTTCCCGCAAGGTGAAGCCGGGAGGCAACCGGAAGGATTCCGATCCCGGACGTCCTTGCTCGGCATGCAGGGCGTCGGATGCCCCGGCCATTCCGGCCTGCATTCCGTTGCCCATCAGTAGGGCCTCTTCACGATGCGCGAGGGATCCTCGAAATCCTTGCGCAGCGGGTGTCCGGGGAAATCATCGTCCAGGAAAAGGCGTCGGAGGTCCGGATGGCCGGCGAATCGGATGCCGAAGAAATCGTACGCCTCGCGCTCATGCCAATCGGCCCCGGAGAAAATCCCGGTCAGGGAAGGGATTTCCGGATGCTCCTCGCGGGGCAGGGCGCAACGGAGGAAAACCTTATGGCCCTTCTCGAGGGATTGCAGGTGCACGACCACGTCGAAACGGTCCTTCCAATCAACGGCCGTCAATTCGATCAGGAAATCCAGCTTCAGGCGCGCATCCGACTTGAGGAAGCCGACGAGACCCAGGTAATCCTCCCGGCCCACGATGACGTCGAGGATGTATTCCGGACCCAAGGCCGCCAGCTTTTCCGGCGTCGGTTCGGACAGACCCTGTACCATAAGGCCCGGGAAACGCTCCGCGAGGATGGCGAAGGTTTCCGGGGCCGGGAGGCCGCGTTGGGACCGCACTACCCGGGGCACTTCATCGAACTTGGGGGCGGCTACGCGCTTGATGACCACGCCCTTGAAATCCGGGTTCTCTGCCTTAAAGCGTTCCTGCGCCTCCTTCATCCCCTCCTGTTTGGCCTTTTCCTTCTCCTCCCAAAGCCGCGCCGTCTCGCTCATCTCGTCCTTGATGGGCGAATGGTTGATGGGACGCGGGGTCAGGGAATTGCGCCAACCGCCTTTGCGGATGAGTTCCTGGAGTTTCATGACGCCGAAAAGCAGGGCTTCCGGGCGCGGCGGGCAACCGGGAACGTAAACGTCCACGGGAATCAGGCGATCCGCCCCTTTGACCACGGAATAACTGTCGTAATAGAAGGGCCCGCCGCTGATGGTGCAGGCGCCCATGGCAATCACGTATTTCGGCCCCGGCATCTGCTCGTACAAGGTGATGAGCCGCGATCCCATCTTTTCCACGATGGTGCCTGCCAGGATGATCAAATCCGCCTGACGGGGGGAGGCCCGGGCCACTTCCAGCCCGAACCGGGCCCAATCGTTATGGGACGCGCCTGTGGCCATCATTTCGATGGCGCAGCAGGAGGTCCCGAAAACCAGGGGCCATAGGGAATTCGCCCGCGCCCAGCCGACCACCCAATCGACGGCATTGGTCAGGCCGCCGGAGCCTTCGACCCCGGGAATCGCCGGCAGGCCGCCCGGCATTCCGGAACCGCCTGTCAAATCGGCCAGATATTGGGCCGCCGGATCATGGTGTCCGGGCTCTCCGCCCGGGTTGGCCTTGTTCATTCCCATTCCAACACCTTTTTCCGCCACGCGTAAAAGAGGGCGAACCCCAGGATGGCGATGAAGACCAGCAATTCGATCCAGACGAACAGGGCCGATACCGGCAGGGCCCCCTCGCCCGCGGACCGCAGGACACCGAGGACGGGAAAGAGGAAAACGGCTTCCACGTCGAAGACCAGGAAGACCAGGGCGAACAGGTAATAACCGATTTTGAACTGGATGCGCGCGGACCCGATGGTATCTTCCCCGGATTCATAGGGTTCCAGCTTTTTGCCGGCATTGGGGAATCGGGGAGCGACGATGCGGGAAAAGACCATGGCGGCCCCCGCGAAGAGGATACCCACCACGGCGAATACGCCTATGATGATGTAGTCCGGCATGCCTATATATCCCCTTTCAAGCCATTATCCTATTTCTGAAACGGAAAACCAGGCATTCCGCATGGATCTCCTCCGGCCGGGATCAGCCTCCCCGCGACCGGGTTCAACGCCGCGGTCGCCGTGGAGGGCTTCAATTGAAAAGATAGGAAAGTTGATCCCGACACGACAATTTCCGGGCCCCGGCTTGTCCGGCGGGAAAGGTTTGGTATGGTCGTCGTTACCCCCGGCGGGAGGCCGGGTTGCGGAGCCTCCTCCGCGGTATTCTTTCTTTGCGCGGGCCCTATCGGCGGATTGCCCCGCGATGAAGCGGCGGTCCGGGCGGACTCCCTTCCGGAACGGAAATGCGGGGATGCGGATCCGGGAAGGGACCGGGTCCGGAAAACCAATTTACATGGTCGGTTCCGTTCCGATTTCGCCGCGACGCCCGGGAACCTTCTCGACCCCTTTTTTTACTCCGGGAGGGGGCGGCGCTCCGGCGGTCCTATGCAAGGTCCCTGACTCCGAGGAAACCGGTCCGCCCCAGGCATGGCGCGTCCGCAACGTCCGGCCGGAGGGCTCGGACGCCGGAAACCGCCTAAGCGCATGGGGTTATGCCTGCCTGCAGCCGTCGAAGCTCCATTTTTCCATCGTCCAACCCCATTTCTTTTTGACGCCCTTCCCAAAATCCGGCCATACCGCAACGGCTTAGGCCCTGATTCTTCTTTACTTGGAAAAACCTTCCGCCCATAATGGCATTGGGGAAATCAACATTCTTACCCGGCTCGTTTGGGAATGATATAATTTGGGGGGGACGGTGTCCGGCCGTTCTTCTAGGGTGTCTTTTTTCCGCAGCCGAATCCGGATCGAACCATTTGGAGTCCGCAATGCATACCAATGCACCCTCCCGCCAATCCCGCCTCCTCTCGACCTCCCGAGCCGCCGCGGAAAAACGCGGCCTTCCCGGGAAACCGGGCCGCTTCGGTAACTTAGCGGTTACCCTGGTTTTCCTGGCTGCGGCGATGGAAGCCGGTGCGCAGGCCAAGCGATGCGATCTGGTCGGACGCGACACCACGATATCCGGCAACCCCGCGACCTTCAAGCGGTGCCTGGATCTCACCGCCTTGAACAACGGCACGGTGAACATCCCGTCCAACGTAACGCGCATCGACAATGACGGACTCTCGCTCTGCAAGAGCTCCATCCAGACCGGCGGGGACGTGGACCTGGCCTACGTCTACGACAATTCGGGAAGCATGAAGTCGACCCTGGCCTACGTGAACACCTCGACGAACGATACCGTCTTCTACGAGAACGACGGCAACTGCGCCGACAAAACGCGCCATGCCTCCAACGCGACCTACCTGCAATGGAATTCCGCGGGTACGGCCCAGAACGTCACTTTGACGGTCCCGAGGCTGGTATCGAATACGGGATGCACCAACCTTTCCGGCGACCCCTACAATACGCGGGGCCGGGCCTTCTACCAGGCCATCACCAACCAGGCTTCGCGTGCGCCCCAATCTTCCGCGGGAATCATGTCCTTCGAAACCGCGGTCGGCAATATCCGGTTGCCCCGGGTCCTCAACTCCCAGACGAACATCAACTTCATCCGAGACGGAATCAATTCCGTCGCGAACGGGGGTACCAATTACGGACCGCCCCTGGACACGGCCAAGAACTGGCTGTCCAACTCCGCCATCACCTCGAATCCCAACAAAGCCATCATCTTCCTGTCGGACGGCAAACCCAGCGATACCACCTACACCCCGCGGTTGGCCACCGCCCCCCCCATCTATGGGATCTTCCTGGGAAGGCCCCGCGCCGACACTCTCGCGCTCTACAACATGTCGGTCCGCACCAACGGGAAGTTCTTCCTCATCCCGCCGGGGGATCCCGACAGCCTGAAATCCGTCATCGCGCAAATCCTGAATATCGTCCTACTGGAATATTCGCCCCAGAGCGCCACCGTCACCAATACCAGCCTGACTCCGGCCCAATCCGCCGTGAGCGCCCCGGCCGATTTCATCCCGCAACCCGACGGCAGCTGGCTCATGAAGCTGAACGACATCATCGGCCTGAAGGCTTCCGCGTCCAACGTCATCACGGTCGCAACCACCTTCAAGGAGAAGACCAAGGGGACCCTGGAAACCAAGAACATCTCCTTTACGGTGAGCACCACCCTTCCCGCGGCCGGGACCACCCAGAAGATCGGCACCACGCAATTCGGGGTGACCTGCTATGATCGCTCGAACCTGGCCATCTTCAACGCGGCCGGCGGCAATCCGCCGTACTTCTCGGACACGAATACCGTCTACCAGGTCCGCATCCGCACGGCCCCCACTCCGCTGGACTCCGCGGTGACCGATGCCAAGACACGCGTCAAAGCGGATGCCGAAAACCCGAAACTCAAGACGAAGCTGGTTTCCAACGCCGACAGCCTGGTGTTCGGGAATCCCTTCTCCTTTCTGGCCTCTTTGTCCGCGGGCAAGACCGCCGGGAACGGCGTTACGGAATCGAGCCTTTACGATTCCCTGATTGTCTCCTGGGTGCATCCGCGGGATGCCCAGGACGTGGCCGCGGATACCATGCCGGTCCGGGCCTTGGCCAAAGGGGCCACGGTCTGGTTCTCCCAGACCAACGGGGGACCGATCACGAACCAATACTTGATAGATGCGACCACGGCCTATATCGTGGTCACCGACCAGCCGGCCGATCCGCGCCGCACCTATACCGCCATCGTGACCGCGGAGAAGTTCGGCCTCGACCGCGAGACCGTGACCCTTACCGAATCCCCTCTGGGTTCCGGCATCCTGCTCGGGGCGATTCCCATCAAGCAATTCCAAAGCAAGGCCATCGGCGACGGCAACCTCCAGGTATCGACGGGCGGCGACCAATTGCGCGTCGTCTACAAGGACCAGATCGATGGGGATTCGGCGGTGGCCACGGCCGGCTTCGATGAAAACGTGCAGGAAGCGGCCATACTGGAATTCACCGACGCGGCAGGGGTCCCCCTGGCCCCCGGAGCCATCTGGTCACCGGCCAAGGGAAAGCTGTACCTGACCTACAGCGACGATTCCGCCTATGGCCGCGTCCCTTCGAAGCAGGTCTCCCTCACCTTGGCGAACCGCAAGTTCGGCGCCGCCATCGGAACCGATCATGAACGCATCACGGTGAACATGCAATCCGGGATCAAGGGCACGCGGCAGACCTGGACCGGATCCATAGACCTCGGAGACGTATTTCCGGCGGCGGATTCCAACGGCAAGGCCGAAACCCGGTTCCGCGGGGAAGCCACGGTCTCCGTCTTCGCCCATGACAACCTCGGAGTGCAGCAGGCGACGACGGCCACGGACTTCCTTGTCATCGCCTATCCCGATTCCACCGCATCCATCCAATGGAAGATGGATACCACGGTATCCTCGAATGAAGGATTGATCATCACCGTCAACGACCAGACCTATACCCCCACCCTCAAGGACACCGCCCTGGTTTCCGTCGCCTGCACCAAATCCGGGGACAGCGTGTCCGCGTTCCCGGCCATCGAGGGCACGCCCACCTCCGGAACCTATACCAGCGGAACCCTGACCAAGGTCGAAGGGGTCCCCAACCTTTCCGACAGGATCCTCTCCTGCCTCACCACCGACCAGATCCGCATCCGCTACGTGGATCCGGTCTACGGCACCCTCACCGAACTCCTCATCGACGAGGTCGCCAAGCCGGAAGCCGCTCCGGCCGGCAGGAAGTTCATCACCAGCGAACTGGTGACCTTGACCTCGGCGACCCCCGGCGCCGTCATCTACTATACGATCGATGGCACCAAGCCCAGGCCCGGGGTGAGCCCGGTCTATACCGATCCCATCCGCGTGAGCGTGACCACGACCATCATGGCCGTAGCGGTCAAGCCCGGATTCAAGGACAGCAAGGTGATGAGCGAGACCTATACCAAGGAATTCACGGTCTCGCGCCTGGAGATCCTGGATGAGAACGGGAACTCCGTGCCCGGCGGCGTCATCACGGGTTCGGCCACCGCGGTCCGTATCAAGCTTATCACCACCCAGGACAACCTGAATTCCGCCGAGGCGCTCGCAACCACCAAATCGGCAGGGGATGCGGAAACGGTGAACCTGGGCAACCTGGGTTCTCTTGGCAACGCCTTCGAACTCTGGCGGCAGGTTCCCCTGGTCCATCCTTCCGCGAAGTCCGCGGGCAATGACACGATAGAGGCCATCGGCACGGATACCCTCATTGTCCGCTGGGTCAATCCCTTCAATCCCAACGACGTGGCCGCCGACACCCTCATCATCAAGCCCGCCTTCGTCGCCGCGGATGTCTATTTCTCGGGTTCCGAAAACGGTCCCAAGATCACGGAATACCCGGTGGGACAGGACAGCATCTACATCGTCGTGAAGACGCGCCCGCGCGACCCTGCCCTCCCCTATACCGTGACCGTGACCTCGAGCGACGGCAGCGGGGACAAACTGGTTCTCAACCTGACCGAACTGACGCCCGGGGTCTTCTCCGCGAAGGCACCGGTCGGGACCGGGGCCAAGAATGCCGCGGACAACATCATCCAGGTGGCCGCCGCGGGCGATCAATTGACCGCCGTATTCACCGACCCGGTGTATAAGAACGATTACCGCGGGGACGCGGGCTTCGCCCAGCAGGTGCAGGAATCCGCGAGCCTGGAATTCATCGACGAGAACGGGAACGTTATCGCGCCCGGGGACATGTGGAGCCCGGCCAAGGGCAAGGTCTTCCTGCGCTACTCGGATGACTGGAATCCCGGCATCGATCTTTTGATCCAGACCAAGTCCGCGAGCCTGAAAATCATCAACTACATCGCCACGGACTCCGTTGGGGCGGACGCCGAGTCCGTCTCACTTGCGCTCAAGTCCCATACCGGATCCCGCGGTACCTGGGAGGGCTCCTTGGTACTGGCCGACAAGACGCCGGCGAAAAGCGGGAATTCGAACGATACCATCGAGACCTATTACCGCGGCGAACTGCATGCCGTCGTCGTCGCCCATAACAATGCGGGCCTGCCGTCCAGCCCGAACGCCTTCGACGACCTGAAAATCGCCTATCCCGATCAGCCTGGGGAAATCGTCATCCGCGACACCTCGGGAAAGGGCGTGGACCGCAAGACCGACAAGGTCGAGATCATCATCCGGGATCAGCTCTTCACGAAATCCGGAGAGTCCTCAATCATCGCCTCCGTCAGCTGCGCCGCGTCGGGCGACAAGGTGGCCAAGGTCACCCTGGTATGGAACGGAACGGCCTACGTTTCCGTGCCTCCCCTGGACAAAGGTGAGGTGACCGGTTCGACCGTGGACAAGTCGGACGCGCTCCTCCTGTGCCGCGATTCCGACGTGCTCAGCGTGACCTACAATGATCCCGTCTACCTGCAGCCCAGGACGGCCGAAGTGAGGTGGAGCGATGAGACCGTGGCCAGGATGTACTACGCCTCGGCCAAGGACAATTCCGTGATCACCTCCGCCGCGGACGGCGCCGGCAACGATTTCCTGATCGTCGTCGAGGGCAAGAGCCCCACCTTGGACAAGGTGGACACCATCGAGGTCACCCTGATGACGGCCCAGGGGGAAAAGGAAGTCTACCGGGCCATCGAGACGGGCGTCTTCACGGGAAAGTTCATCGTGAAGGTGGACTACGTCTTCCTGAGCTCCGACCCGGTCAAATCCGACAAGAAGCTCCAGGCCCGCATCACCCTGGCCAACCGGGTCAATCAGGTCCTGGTGAGCGGCACGGCATCCATCTACGGCGCGAACGTGGCCGCGGACATCTCCCTCCTGTCCAGCTACGACCTCATCGCCCGCGCCTACATGAAAGACCTCGATGAGGATGGGCGCGCGGACCATGCCTACTTCGTATTCGACCATAAGCTGGCCCGTTTGCCCACCGGCCTCGACGAGGTGTACTGGAACCTGGAAGGATCCGATTTCAAGCGCAAGGCCGAGGCATCCATGCTGTCCTTCCTCGCGGGCTCTGACTCCGCCATCGTCGTGGCCGACTTCTCCAAGTCGCAATTCGGCGCCAACCTGACGGACATCCCCGCCGGCAAACCCGGCCCCTTCGGGCGGTTCCAGGACGACAACCTTTTCGGCGGTCAAAAGGCCATGCTCGCCGATTCGATCGGGCCGGTGCCCGTGACCGCCTTGAAGCGCCCGTCCAACCTGCAAAGCTACAACGTGACCAATACGGAGAAACGCTTCAACCCGGATACCTTGCTGATCACCGTCTCGGAGAAGATCAAGACGTCGACGACCTTCGAGGACATGCTGCGGTTTTCCAAGGGTTGTTCGGACTACAAGGAATCGTCCCCCCTGCGCCTCTACAGCCCGCCTTCCGTTTCGGCCGATGGCCTGACCTGGCTGATCATCATCGACAATTCCCCGAGCGCCCAGGCTCCCTTGGTCGGCGATTGCATCTTCCTGGAGACGGACGGCCGGTATACGGATCTCGTCGACAACCGCCCCGGCCGCCTGGGCGTGCCCCTCACGGGCGAGAACCCCAAGCTCACCATACGGGAGTTCCGCGGCTATCCTCCGGTGGCGGGGCTGGATGCGGGCAGCGCCGGCTTCCTGATCAGCACCAATGACAAGCGCAATGACCAGGGCGGCGTTTGGAGCCAGCCTACCGGGAACGATGGGACCTGGGAAGTGGTCTGGATTCCTCCTTATGGTTTCAATGCCAAGGACCCGGTCGGATCCCTTCGGGACATCGCCAAGGACTTCAACAATCCCCAGACCGGCGAACGCCGTCCCGAAGTCTCCAACCCGCAACCCATGCCCCCCGGCATCAGCACGGTGCAGATCATCGCTTCGGGCGCCTACAAGGCCCAAATCCGCATCTTCGACAACCTGGGCCATTTCGTCCGGACCATGGATCAGGCTTACGGGTTCAACGGGGAGGACAAGAATCCCTGGCGCGCCACCGACAAGGGCCAGGTCAGCTTCCTGGTTTGGGACATGAAGGATGCGACCGGCAACAAGGTCGGACAGGGCGTATACGTGTGGAAGGTGGCTTTCACCTTCCTGGAGAAGAACAAGAAGTCGGAAGTCATGTACACCCGCACGGGCGTGCTCAGGAATTAGGGCGGATTCCCCTCGGCGAGCCTAACGCGGCGCCTTCCCGGGCGCCGCGTTTTTTATTCGGGGCCGGCGCCGCCCGACCTGGTTGTAGTGTAGCCAAGGGGTCATTATGACCCCGCCCCCATGCACCGCATCCGTTCCCAAAATCGCGGCTTGTGCCCCTTCACCCCGCCCGCTCGCTCAAAAAAAGCGGTTTCCCCATCCAGGGCACTTTTACCAGGGTACGCCGGCTGTATCGCGTACGTATATTTTTTTCGCTAAGACCCGATTACACCCATTCGCACCGTCTCAATGACTTTGGCCCGTTGAGGCTACGCAAAGGATCCGCCGTGAAATCCAGATTCCGTTCCTTGTCGATCGCATGCCTTTTTTCCGCCGCCGTCGGATGGGGGCAGGCTCCGCCGACAACCTTGAACCTCGACGTGAAGTTGCGGGATTTCCTGGAAGTGAATGATCGCGGGTTCACTCCCGTGCACCCTGATTTCAACAACAATGCGCACGTCAATTGCGGCGTGACCAAGGCGGGCGTGAACGGCGTACCCGGTTATATCAAAACGGTGATCGATACCAACGGACAAAAGGATCCACTCTTCCCGGATGACAATCGCGGACCGAGCTTCCTCCGGGATCGCGTAACCGATCCGAACATCGTCTGCTTCGCCGACGGCGGCGCGCATTTCCCGGATTGGTTCAACGATATCCACAGTACCAACCGGCCCTTCACGACCTCCCTGACGTTCAACTCGATCGGCGGCGGCCTCTACCAGTACAGCAATACCAGCTTCTTCCCCCTGGACAATAACGCCAGTCCCAAGCCCGTTCCCGTCTTCACCGGGGCGGAAGCCGTGCCCTACGGACACCTGAACCTCACGAGCCCTTGGGGCGGGGACATGAGCAAGCACAATTTCGGCTTCACCATGGAGTTCCACGCCAATTTCGCCTACCTCAAGGGAACCAACCAGGTCTTCAGCTTCACCGGCGACGACGATGTCTGGGTGTTCATCAACGGGCAATTGGTCATCGATCTGGGCGGCCTGCATCCCGCCGGTTCCGCGTCCGTCAACCTGGATGCCGCGGCCGCGGGCCTCGGCCTGGTGAACAACGAGAATTACAAGCTCGACTTCTTCTTCGCGGAGCGCCATACGGACGCGTCCAATTGCCGGATAACCACCAGCCTGCAGTTGACCACGGATCCCCCCAAGGTGGCCACGCCCATCGCCACCCCGGGCGCCTCCAGCTTCAACTCCCAGGTATCCGTCTCCCTTTCCACCCCCACTCCCGGGGCCACCATCCACTATACCCTGAACGGTTCGGTCCCGGACAGCACCAGCGCGGTCTATGACCCCACCAAGCCTATCCTGATCACGGCGGCCACCGTCATCAAGGCCATCGGATACAAGGCGGGGTGGCAGAAAAGCGATGTCCTGACCGCGGCCTATGCCAAGAATTTCGTGGCCTCCACCCTGGACGTCCTGGACCAGAACGGCAATCCCCTCACCGGCGGCTACCTCACCGAACTCAACACCGATTACACCGTGAAGGTCACCACCACCCAGGCCGGCCTCGCCTCCATTTCCCCGATCGCGACAACCGAGGTCCGGGGAGACCAGGAAACCCTTACCATCGGGTCGCCGCAAATCCTGGGGGACAATATCGTTTTCAGCGGCGCCTCCGCGTTCCAGATCGCGGCCGCGACCAAGGCGAACAACAAGACCGAAGCCGCCGCATACGACAGCCTCATCGTGACCTGGGTCAACCCCAAGGACGCCAAGGATGTCGCCGAGAAGCGGGTGCTGGTGCGTCCCGCCCCCAAGCAGGCCCAGGCCTATTTCTCCCTCACGGCCAACGGCGCCCCCACCGATCAGTTCGTGGGCAACGAGACCGTCATCTACCTCATCGTCGT
>JAQBPO010000011.1 GCA_028287465.1 Fibrobacterota bacterium | reverse complement strand
CTTGGCCGTCTTCTGCTTGGAGTTGTTTTTGGGGGATCCCTGCTTCACATCTTCCTTTTTGCCGGCTTTTGGCGCACTACCCTTCGCAGGCTTCTGCGCAGGCTTTCCGGATTTTGCACTTTTATTCGCCGAGGCCATAAGGACCTACTCCCTTTACCATGCACCATCGCTTTTAGGTCGCGAAACGGTCAAAAAGGTAGTAATGCAAACACGCTTTTCAGGCGTTTGCGCAATCAGCGGCCCCGAAACGGGAAAAAACTACTTCACCTCGGTGATTTTGATATCCAACATCGGGTCTCCCCGCTCCAAACGGGTCAAGACGTCGAAGCCGGAGACCAATTTCCCGAAAATGGTATGCCGCCCATCCAGATGGGGTTGGGGCATATGGCATAGGAAAAACTGCGAGCCGGCCGTATTGGGTCCGGCATTGGCCATGGACAAGGTTCCGGCCTCATGCTTCAAATCATTGTGTTCATCGTCGATTTTCCAGCCTGGACCGCCCGTGCCGTCCCCGTTGGGATCCCCACCCTGGGCCATGAAGCCTTCGATGATGCGGTGGAAGGGCAATCCTTTATAGAAGCCGGAATCGACCAGATGGAGGAAGTTGGAAACCGTATTGGGAGCTTGTTTGAAGAACAGCTCGACCTTCATGGTGCCCTCATGGGTCTTGATTTCAGCGAAAATCTGCTTGGTTTTGGAATAATCCCGGTTGTACTGGCGACCGGCGGGCTGAGCCTGCGTCAGGGACAAGGACAGGAGGATCAAGGGGAGGAATGACCGCTTCAAGAAGTTCGTTGCCATCATGGTATTGGACCCGAATTGAAAGGGATGATTCTAACCGAAAAGTGAATTTAGTAAATGTTCGGGCCGAAAACCCGTCAGAAGGGGGTAAACCCCGGACCTTCCGCCCTGACGTAACCCCCTTATTTTCGTACCTTTCACCCCTCTTTCTGACGGAAACCCATGCGCCCAGACCCCTCAAAAATTCGCAATTTCTGCATCATTGCCCATATCGATCATGGGAAGTCCACCCTCGCGGACCGGATGCTGGAAGTAACCAAGACCATCACCAAACAGGACATGCAGGCCCAGGTGCTGGACGATATGGATCTGGAACGGGAGCGCGGGATCACGATCAAGTCCCATGCTATACGGATGCTCTATACCTATAAGGGAGAGCAGTACTTCCTGAATCTCATCGATACCCCCGGGCACGTGGATTTCACCTATGAGGTCTCCCGTTCCCTGGCCGCTTGCGAGGGCGCCATCCTGGTCGTGGACGCGACCCAGGGCGTCGAGGCCCAGACCCTCAGCAATCTGTACCTGGCCATGGACGCGAACCTGACCTTGGTCCCGATCCTGAACAAGATCGACCTGCCCTCCGCCCATCCGGACGATATCGCCGAATCCGTCGGGGAACTGCTCGGTTACGAACCCGATCGCATCCTGCGCGTGTCCGCCAAGGAAGGCATCGGCATCAAGGAACTGCTGGACCGGGTCATCGAGGAAATCCCCGCGCCCAAGGCGAACCGGGACCTGCCTGCGCGCGCCCTGATCTTCGATTCGAAGTTCGATCCCTACCGCGGCGCCATCGCCTTCATCCGCGTCTTCGACGGGGTGCTCAACCTCAAGGCCCCCATCCGGCTGATGGCGAACGACAAGGAGTTCGAGATCAACGAGATCGGCACCCTCACCATGACGCGCGAGCCCCAGGATTCCCTGGCCGCGGGCGAGGTGGGCTACATGGTGGCCAATATCAAGAACGTGAAGGATACCAAGATCGGCGATACCGTCATCGATCGCCGCAATCCCGCCACCGAAGCCCTGAAGGGCTACAAGGACATCGTCCCCATGGTGTTCGCCGGGATCTACCCCATGGACACGGACGACTTCGAGGACCTTCGCGAGGCGCTCGAGAAGCTGGCCTTGAACGATTCCGCCCTGTCCTGGCAGCCGGAAACATCCCTGGCCCTGGGCTTCGGGTACCGCGTCGGTTTCCTGGGCCTGTTGCACATGGAAGTGGTGCGCGAGCGCCTGGACCGCGAATTCAACATGACCGTCATCTCCACCGTCCCCAACGTGGAATACCACGTGCAGATGACCGACGGCACCGAGTTCACGGTCGAGAATCCCAGCAAGCTGCCGGACGCCGGCAAGTACGAGGGCATCAACGAGCCTTACGTCAAGTCCCAGCTCATCCTGCCCAAGGAATACGTGGGCGCGGTGATGAAGCTGGCGGAAGAGAAGCGCGGCATCTACCAGAACATGGAATACCTCACCCCGGACAAGGTGGATCTCAAGTACGAGTTCCCCATGGGCGAGATCATGTTCGACTTCTTCGACAAGCTGAAGTCCGTATCCAAGGGCTACGCCTCTTTCGACTACGAGCTCATCGGCTACCGGCCCGGCGCCCTGGTCAAGCTGGACATCCTCCTCAACGGGGATCCCGTGGACGCCTTCTCCGTGATCATCCACAAGGACAAGGCCTATAACTGGGGCAATGCCCTTTGCGAAAAGCTGAAGGAGCTGATCCCGCAGCAGATGTTCGAAGTGATCATCCAGGCGGCCGTGGGCAGCCGCGTGATCTCGCGCTCGACGGTGAAGGCCCTGCGCAAGAACGTTACCGCCAAGTGCTACGGCGGCGATATCTCGCGCAAGCGCAAGCTGCTGGACAAGCAGAAAGAGGGCAAGAAGCGCATGAAGGCCGTGGGCAACGTGGAGATCCCGCAGGAGGCCTTCCTGGCGGTGCTTTCCATGGATAAAGCTTAGGATGGCTCATCGCTCCTGAGTTCGCTTTAAATGGCATCCCGGCTCACATCTCCTGAGATCGCTTCGCGGACATGCCTGGCTTGAAAAGCGATTCACGGGCCAAGCCTGGCCTATCGCCCTTCACCATCGTCCTCCTCTCCGTCCTCCGTAGGATCCCCAAGGGCAAGGTGGCCTCCTATGGACAGGTCGCGGCCCTGGCGGGCCATCCCCGCGGCGCGCGCCAGGTGGTACGGCTGCTGCACTCCCTCTCCGAACGGGAAAAGCTTCCCTGGCACCGCGTGGTCGACCGTAACGGGCATATTTCCCTCCCCATGGACGGGGCGGGCGGATTGCAGGCGGCCCTGCTCCGGAAGGAGGGAGTGAAGGTGAGCGAAGCCGGCGCCCTGCGCATGGAGACGTTCAGATGGGATCCGGAATGACGGCTTCCCCCTCATATCCTCCTTAAACGGCCAAGACCCTCTCCTCCGCATGCTCTAGATTTACAGGGCTGCACAAAGGGGTCCGATATGCTTTTTCCCGTCCTGAACATCCCCGGCTTTTCCGTCCTCGTTTTCTGCGCCATGGCCGGTTGGACCGCATCAATCCCGGTCCATGCCGTAGATCGCACGACCTACCGCATCAATTGCGGCGGCCCTGCATTCGACGGTCCGCGCTGGGTCGACACCGTACCGGAACCGGGAAAGCCGACCGATACCGCGCGTTACCACTGGGAGGCGGACGGCTTTTTCACGGGGGGCGGCACTTACTCGCAACCCCATTCCATAGCCAATACGGGCAGTCAGCCCTTGTTCCAGACCGAACGCTGGACCCCGGACGGCGCCGAAGGCGCCAAGTACAGCTTCCCGGTCCCGGCCGGATCCTACGCTCTCACCTTGTACTTCGCGGAGATCTCCCCTGAAGAAGCGGCGGTGGGCATGCGCGTGTTCAACGTAAGGGTCAACGGGATCGAGATGCTCCACCACTACGATATCTTCGCCAAAGCCGGATCCGATCGGGCCACCTCCGAGACCAAGGTGGTGAAGGCGGTCGGGGGGAAGATCGAGATCTCCTTCGAGAACGTGGCGCATCATGCCAAGATCTCCGCCATCCAGATCCTGCCGGCGGCGGTCACCGGTATCGACCCTGTGGAGGGAACCCCAACGAAACGCATCCGGGCGCGACCCTTCCAGGGGCCCCGGGTGGATGCTTCGGGCCGGCGCGCGCTTCGGGACCGGGCGGGAATGATTCCGTTCGCCCGTTGACGCGGCCGCTCGTAAACCGGATGGGATCACCAAGGTCCGTGGTGCTTTCCCCTCCCTCTCCCGGCCGGGGTCTTCCATACCCTGGAATCCACTTGTAAACCCCGTCGCGCGATTGACCGAATGGGCGGCTTTATGCATTTATTGGGGCGCGTTTTCATCCGACATCCCCTGGAGCCCTCAATGAAACGGATTCTCACGTCCCTGCTGTTCGCTTTCGCGTTCTGGACCCTGGACGGCTGCGTCATGGATACCAAGACGGGCGATGCCGCCCGGAACGACTCGACCCAGGTGACCGCGACCGGGGCGCGCAAGCCGCGGACGCCCAAGGTCGCCTATACCGCCTTCGATTCCCTTGTCTATATCACCATCCTGGGATCCGGGCCCGGCGAAGAGAACCAGTATTGGATCCATCGGGACGGGAAGCTCCTGGAAGCGCCGAACCACCGGGTCACGGATACCGGTACCCATGTCTACGTCCTCCGGGACAGCCTGACCGAGGCCGGGACCCATACCTATGACGTGCAATACGGCAGGAACCTGGATTCCCTGAGCGACAAATCGCCGGACTACGCCTACGCCTATGCGGGGCATTCCCGCTCCGGCCAGGTGCGCCTTTCCTTGACCCAGGAGCAACTGGTCATGGTCGGCATCTACCCGCCCCGGGACGAGGTCATCTCGTTTTTCGTGGTCGAAAGAAAGGTGGGATCGCGAGGGAAGGAAACCGCCCTGGATACCGTCGAACTCGCCTCTTCGGGATTCCCGGCCTTCCTGGACACCAGCCTGGTTGCCGAGGATTCCTGGGTGTTTTACCGGGTCAGGGGAGTGGACGCCATTTCGGAAACCCCGCTTCCGGCCAGCCCTTGGGATTCCATCCAGTTGAAGAATTCGGTCTGGAAGTACCTGCCCTCCGTCGACCTGCGGATCGCGGACCGGGAGGTCCAGGCCACCCTCGCCAATCCGCTCTCCTATACCGGCAACGGCATCTCCCGGTATTTCCTGTACCGGAACTCCACCAGCGCGAAGGCCGGAGCGATCCGCGTCGATTCCATGACCATCGCCGGCCAGTACGCCCTTTCGGCCCTGCGGGATCAGCCCGATTCGGGGGACTATTTCTATTGGGTCGATGCCCGGGACCCCTGGGGCCGCGTCAGCGCGCGTTCCGCGCCCAAGGCCGTGCATTTCTCCGGGCACCCGATGGGGCCCGATATCGGCAACATCCAGGTCAATACCAGCTTGATCACCATCCAACCCGTTCCCGACCCCGAAGCGCGCTTCTATATCCTGGAACGCGCCCAGGACACGGCCAAGGACGTGAAGGTGGTGGATACCCTCCCCGTCGCCCAGGCCTATCCTTTCAATACCTATTTCACCGATCGCCCCATCCCCGATGGGTTCTATTACTACCGGATCGCCAGCCTTCGCATCAGCGGAGAGCGCACCGATCCCGGGAGATGGCGCCGATCCGATTTCTTCCATTTCAATCCCCTGTACATCACCTTGGACGCCGTCATCGTGAACCGCGGGGATCGCGTGCAGTCCAATATCAACCGCTCCCCCGATTACTTCCATGTCCTCTATAGAAGCAAGTCACCGGGAGGATTGGATACCCTGGCGGTGGATACCCTGGAATTCTCCAATCCTTCTTCGGACCTGGAGGATATCCCCCCGCCTGGAATCTGGTACTACCGGGTGGTCCGATACCTGACCGCGCCCTATGACAACGGCACCGTCTACCGCTCCGTCTCGACCCGGATCGAATTCACCGGCAAGCCGGTCGGTCCCTCCGTGGTCTCCCTCACCGTCTATGCCATGCGCATCGATATCGGCATCATCCCTGATCCGGACGGACTGGCCGTCATTTTGGAGCGGAGCGCGGACGGAAAGGATTGGACCGCGGCGGATACGGTCTCCTCGGCGATCCCCAACTACGGCATACTCCGGGATCGCCCGCCGACGGACGGATTCTGGAACTACCGGGCCCGCACGGTGCGGAAGGACATGTCCGTGACCGAACCGGGAACCTCCCTGCGCACTTCGACCGCTTTCACCTTCGGCACCCAATACGCGAACACCCTGAACGCCACCATCGAGAACCGGGGAACGCGGGTGGAATGCGCGATGAACAGCGTCTATTACAGCGTCCTCTACCTGATGCGGAGCGCCAAGCCCGGCTGGGCCGATGGATCCAGGGTGGACAGTTTGCGGTACCCTTACGCCGAAATCCTCAACGACACCCCCGCGAAAGGCGTCTATTACTATTGGGTGCAACGGGAACCGGAAATCCAGGGGCAGGACGGCCCTATCTACCGTTCCCAACCGGTGAAGATCGAATTCACCGGATCCCCGGAGATCACCGGCCTGACCAAGGGATCCGGGAGCGTACAAATCGCCTATCCCGGCCAAAGCGTATCGGATACCGTGGAAATCTACCGGAGCGCCGGCGCGCCCGACGACCTTAAATCCTTCGCCTTGCTGGCCGCGGTGAACGGCACCGGGTACGCGGGTTCCTACAACGACAATACCGTCGGGAACGCGGCGGTGTTCTACCATTACCGGCTGGCGGTAATCCGGGGCGGCGTGCGTTCGGAACTGGGGGCGGTGAAGTCGATCTTCTACGACCCGGCTCCCCCGCAGGGAATCAGCCAGGGATTGATCAAGCAGGCGGGCGGGTTGTGAGGATCCGCTTAATGGATCTTTAGCACGATACGGCGGTTCCTGGCCTGGTTTTCGGGGAGCGGTTTCCCGTCCCCGTCCACGTTGGGGGCCTTGGGCTTGGTGTCGGCGTAGCCCGCCGCCTTCAGGCGTTCCGAGGGGATGCCCTTCTCGATCATGTATTTCACGATGTTGGTGGCCCGGTTCACCGACAGTTCCCAGTTGGACGGGAACTGCAGGGTCTTGATGGGGACATTGTCGGTATGGCCTTCGATGTCGACGGCGAACTTGTAATACTCGATACCCTTCATGGCGCTCGTGACCTTGTCCATGTTCGCCCGCGCGGACGCCCCCACTTCGGCCTTGCCCGGATCGAAAACGGCCGAACTGGAGAACTCCAGGATGATTCCCTCGCGTCCCATGTCGATGGTCACGTCCCCGCGCTCGCGTTCCTTCTCCAGGAGCGAATCCAGGTCATGCTTGATCTCGCCCAGGGGGGTCTTGACGTCCTTGTCCTTGCCGATATCGCTGCGCAGCCCCTTCTTCATCTGCTCGAAGAGCACGGGATCGATATGGGAGACGGAAAGCATGGACAGGAAAAAGGCCATCAGGAGCGTCACCATGTCGGCGTAGCTCATGAGCCAGTCCTCTTCGGCGGCCTCGTGCTCGTTCGAACGATAGCGGTTATGATGCTTGCTGACGGCCATGCTGGCGCCTACTTGCCCTTCGCGGAACCGGCGTTGCCGCCGAACATGGAATACTGTTCCTTGCGGTCGAGGTAGGAGTTGAGTTTGTCCTGGATGTACATGGCGGGTTTCTTTTCCATGATGAGCACTACGGCTTCCAGGATCAGGAAGTTGCGGAAACGCTCGATGCTCAGGGTCTGTTTCACCTTGGTGGAAGCGGGCATGAAGACGAAGCGGGCGAAGAGCAGTCCGTAGAGGGTGGCGGTCAGGGCCAGGGAGAGGCCCGGGCCCAGCTTGGACGGGTCTTCCAGCTTGCCCAACATCACGATGAGGCCCAACAGGGTCCCCACCAGGCCGAAGGCCGGGGTCATGGAGGCCATGGTATTGAGGATGCTGGATTCCTGCAGATGGCGGAAATAATGCTCTTCCAGATTCGTGGTGCCGAACTCGCGTATATCGTCGGGCTTATAACCCGTGCTGGCCAGGTTGAAGATGTACCTGGTGAACTCGTCCTTGCTGTTCTTGGAAATGGAATCGTAGGCGGTCTGGCCTTCGGCCTGGACCTTCTTCTGCCACTCGATGGCGGTCTTCACGTCGTTCACCAGGCTTTTGGCGGAAATGGTCTGCTTGAGGAAGATGCGCAGGGTTGCGGTGAAGGCGTTCCAGACGTATTGGAAACGGAAGCCGATGAAGGTGACCGTGACCGTGCCTCCGAAGACGATCAGGAAACTGGCCAGGCTGATGAAGACTTTCCAATCCTTGGTTTCATGCAGGATGCCCGCAGCGATGACGAGGAATCCGAAAATGACGCCGCAGACCGTGGATAGGGAAATCATTTGGCCTTCTTCTCCTTGGTCTTGACGCTATCCGCGGCCTTGGAGGGCGCGGGAGCCTGAGGCTTGGCCGGGACGGGAGCCGGGGGTTTGGCGGCGGCGTGCTTGGCCGAAGGCCTTACGGCGGGCTCGGCGGGTGCGGCTTCGGGAGCGGGGGTTGCGGCGGCTTCACCGGCGGGCGCGGCTGCTGGAGCGGTCACGGCCTCTTCGGAGGCCGGTTCGGGTTCCGGAACCGGCGAGGGGCGGGTTCCGGGACCCGAGGCGGGTGCCTGCGGAGCGGCGGGAGCGGCCATTGGCACGCCTACGGATGGCCCGGAGTATTCCTCGGGGAAGGGCGGGTTGTCCGCTTCCGGCAGGGAAGGCACCTGACGGACCGCGGCCGGTCGGGACTGTATGGGGCGCGGGGAAGGCGAACCGCGGCCCCCGGGGGTGCGCGTCTTCTCGAGCATATTGACCACGGAAGGCATGTCCGGGTTGAGGCGGAGCGCCTCGCTCCATTGGCGGCGGGCCATGCCGTTCTGCCCCATCATATAGTGGATGCTGCCGGCCAGGGCGTAGCCTTCCGCGGTGGGGCGCGCGTCCAGGGAGGATTTGACGGCCAGCATGGCTTCGGGATACCGCTTCTGGTAGAAAAGCTCCTGCGCCTTGCGGATCCCGGTCAGTACCTTGGCCGTTACGTCCTCGTAATCGGGCTGCTCCTCATCCTTGGGCAATTCCAGTTTGGAACCGGCGTCCTTTTCCTCTTCCTTGTCCTTTTTCGGCGCGGGCTTGCGCTTGGCCGCCTTGGAGGGAGCCGGTTCCTCCTCGCCCGGGTCCGGTTCCTTCTCCGCCTGGGCTTGCGGTTGCGGGCGGGGGGCCGGGCGCGCTTCGTCCGGCTTGCGCTCGGGGGGGCGGGCTTCCTCGGCCGGGGCCTTGGGCAGGCCCGTCATCTCCATGTAGAGATCGGTATTGCCCAGGTCGATGGCCAGGTTGGCGTCCGTGCTCTTGTTGGAATAGTGGAAGCTGATGGTGCCTTCGCCGTTCTCCCCTTCCTGGGATTGGGCCGCGGGCGCGGGATCGGATCCGCGGTCCCGGGGATCGGGCGCGCTTCCGCCGCAACCCATGAACAGGGCGGCGGCCATGCTTGCCAGGGTTCCCGCGCGGAGCATGGGCTTAGAACGTGTAATGGAGGTAGGTGAGTTCATAGGCTACGGGTTCCAGGGTGAGGAAGCGATCTTCATCCGCGCCCAACCCTTTCAGGTTTCGGTTGAGGGGGAGGAACATGATGCCCCCGCCCAAGGTGAAATGGCGGCTGACGCGGGATTTGTATCCGACGGTGAGCGCGCTGACATGCCCCCGGTTCAAGAACGGGATGAATTCCTGGTAGCCCACGTAGGTGCCCAGCCAATAACCGAGATCGGGATTGGACTTGCGGAAGAAGATCCCGAGCATCTCGATGCCGAACTTGGCCATCTGGATGTTGAAATTGACGGCGAGGCTGTCCGGTCCGCCGCCCCCGGAAGCGAGTCCGTAACCCAGCGAGACGGAGAAGAGCAGGAACTTGTCCGGAGTGACCACTTCGCTGACCGTGCCTTCGACGCCGTACATGGTCAGGGCCAGATCGGAAAGGGTATCGGTGACGGGGAGGTTGGCCGAGGTCAGGGTGTCTGGGCGGTCCAGGATCCCTTGCTTGATCGGGAAGAGGCGTACGTTGGCGGAAGCGCTCCAGTCCAGGTTCCAGATATCGGGCTTCTTCTCGTTGGGGCCGGCCACGAAGCTCCCGGACCAGACGATTTCCCCCGTGCGGTGGCGGAATACCTTGAGGTTCAGGATTACGTCATTGTCCGCGCTCTTGGAGCAGGACCCTTCGATGTACCCGTCCACGCGCAACTTATCGCCCAGTTTCCAAAGGTCTTCCATCGACGGGAGGGTGTTCGAGAATTTGAAGGAACTATCGGTCGCCACGACGCGGAAGGTGCGGAGCTCCGGGGAGGTGACGACGGTGCGGCGGCCTTCCTTGCGGAAGATCTCTTCGATCTGCGCCTGGATATAACGTGACATGCCCGGGTTGAATTCCCTGGGATCGGTCTTGATCTGGGAGAGGGCGAGGCGCTCGATATTGGGAGGCAAGTCTCCCATGGTCTTGGTGAGGCGGCCCATGATCTCGCCGATCTGCCGGATGCCGGTGGAACTGGGGGCGAAGGGATCGGCAGCGGGGGCGGGAGCCGCCGAGGCGGGCGGATTGCAGAGTAGGGATGCGGCCAGGAGCAGGGCCGGCAGCGGACCGGCCCCGGAAACGGAGGCGAATCTCATGCAGGCCTCCCCGAATGCCTTATCTCGTCGCGGATGCGGTGCAAGAGGCGCCGTTGCGCGACTTCCGAATCCTTGGGTGTGGCGTCCCTGGAACCTTCCAGGCCGCCCGATACCATCATCTGCATGCGCTCCGGCAGCAGGGAGAGGATCTTGGCGCGTATGGCGTCTTCCACGTGGAGCAAAGCGAGGATCAGGGTCTCCTGGTCCAGCCCCTGCAGCACATTGGCCAGGAATTTGTCGGGCAGGCCGGCCAGTTCCGGCAGGGTGACATACCTGTTACGGAGCTTCTCGCCCAGGCCCAGATCCATCTCCGATATGGAATGGATGTATTGGAACTGCAGGTTCAGGGGCAGGCTGTCGATCAGCTCGAGGATGCTGTCCACGCCGTCCGCGGCCACGAAGCGCATGTTGCCGACCTCAAGCGCCTTCAGGGAGAGCCTGTCGGCTATCTCCTTGTAGACGTTGAGCGGGATATGGTCGATGTTCCCCATGCCTATGAGCAGTTTGGCCCTGTTGTCCGGGTCCGTCTTCTGCAGGATGCCGCTCGACATCTCGCCGGGCAGCTGCGCTAGCACGAGGCCAACGATTCCCAGGGACTCGTCGCGCAGGATATGCATGATCTGCTGTTCGTTCATCTGCAACAGGAACCCGAAGAGGTCCTTGTACTGATCGTCGTCCATGTGGCCGTTGGCCAGGTTCTGGTATTCGCGTTTGAATTCCTTGTAGACCGTCAGCAGTTCTTCCGGGGGCATGGCCTCGCCGATGTTCACGTAGCCTTCCAGCTTCTGCGAAAGTTCCCGGCCCAGTTCGGGCGCGACCACGGCCATGAGACGCACGTCCAGGCTGGCGATCATGGCGCCGGAGTCGCGCAGGCCCTTGTCGGGTTCGCGTTGGATCCAACTCTTGATGATCTGGCCGCAATGCTTTGGACTGCCCACGAAGCAGTTCAGGAGGAAGGGGCGGAAGGCGCCCAGTTCACCGGGTTGGCCTTTGCCGTTCTCCTGCCGGGGGGCGGCCGCGACGGCCTTGGGCGGTTCGGGCGCGGGCGCCGGGGGCTGCGGGTTCCTGTCCTGATTGCGGTTGGCCGAGGATCCGATTATGGCCCTGGATACCATCCAGACGCAGGCGAGGATGAGCAGGCAGATCAGCAGGAGCGGGATCAGGGAGGGCAGGTGATCGGTGTAGGAGCTGAAGGGATTCGCGGACGCATCCTTGTCCTTATCCTTCGGATCTTCCTTCTTCGAGGCCGAGTCGTTCCTGGCCTGTCCCTGGGGGGCGGGCATGGGCGGGGGTTCCACGGGCTTGCGGTAGCTGGTGAGGGCGCGATTGTCCCTGGGGAACACGCCCTCATGGACGGAGACCCGATCGCCGCGAAGTTCGTCGATGCGCGTGGCCATGACGAGGAGGTTGCGGATGAAATCCACATCCTTTTCCGAATACCCCGTGTCCACCAGGATGTCCAGGGTAACCGACTGGATACCCCCGGGATTCTGTTTCCCGGCCTCGGCCGAGGGCGGGGCCGGAGCGGCCGGCTGCATGCTCTCGGGCAGGAAAGGAAGCCCGGGCAGCTGCTGGGGCGCTTCGCCGGGCAGGGACGAGGGATCATCGCCGCCGAGTTCGATCTCGGGAGGGGGTTCCATCTCGATCTTGGCCTTCACGAGGTAGGTCGATTCCTCGTAATACCGGGACAGGGTCCTGGCCGCGATGTTTTCGTAGTATTGGGCCAGTTTGGCCGACTGATCCTGGGGAGCCCTGGCGCCGGCCGGCGGCTGCTGCGCGGAAGCCCAAATGGCGGCTCCGAGAACGAGGGCGATAGTTGGGATTTTTAGGGTCTTGGGCATGGCAAACGTGATTATACAACCCGGCATTTGCGGAGACTACGAATTTTACGTTTGCGCCCGAAAGGACAAAGCTTGAAAAAAACTTAAAGTTCCGCGCATCATATACCGACAACTTCTGGATGAACCCGGCGCCCCTCATGGGATTCCGCGCGGGCACGCGGAGGGGATTGCAAATGCCTTCAAGATTCCGTATCGCATTCCTTTTCGCGCTGGCGTTATGCGCATGCGATGACGGCACGATCCACGTCGTCCGCTTTCCTTCCGGCAAAATCCGCGAAATGTGGAAGGAGAAAGGCCCTGAAGGCAAACCGACGGTGCGCGAAGGCCTCTTCCAATCCTTCTATTCCGACGGCAGCAAGGAAAGTTCGGTGGAATACCGCGGAGGAAGGAAGAACGGGGAAGCGCGCGCCTGGGACCCGCGGGGTAGACTCTCCTTCCAAGGCGAATACCGGGATGACTTCCTCGTGCGCGAGACCCGGTTCGACGGGTCGGAAGCCGCATCGGCCGAAAAACGTTACTCGGTCAAAACGGAAATCGTGAAGGCCATCGGATCGGCCGGCGACTCCATGATGGCGAAGGAGACCTGCGCCTGGTCCGAAGCCGCGGGCGGAAAGCCCGCGAAACACGGCCTTTGCACCATGATTTACGACGACGGCAGGACCATGGCCACCCGCTATTACCAATCCGGCCGCCTCACGGGTCCGGTCAAGGCATGGTATCCCGACGGAACCCCGTGGCTGGAAGGCGCCTACTCGAATGACGTTCCCACCGGCAAATGGCGCACCTTTGGACGCAGCGGCAACCTCATGTGGTCCGCCGCCTACGTCAAGGGCGAAAAGCAAGGCGCATGGGAGGAATGGTTCCCCGACGGCCAGCGGAAGTCCCGATCGAGCTACCGCCTGGGGAAGGCCGACGGGGGGTATCAGGAATGGTACCCCAACGGGAAGCCGAGGTTGCGCGGGCAGTTCCGCGCCGGGAAACGGGAAGGCGTAGAGACGGCCTGGTACCCGGACGGCGATCGCCTTTATGCGGCGCGTTACGCCGCGGGACGGTTGGAGGGGGAATTCTTCCAATGGCATCCGGGCGGAAAGCTGCGCCTGCATTGCCGGTTCGCGGACGGGAAAAAGGAAGGGCCCAGCCGAGTCTGGTACCCGAAGGGCGGTTTGCAGGAGCTCGCCTATTACCATGGCGGACGCCTGAACGGCTCCTATCGGACCTGGAGCGCCGAGGGCATTCCCATGGCCATGAAGGAGTTCCGCGACGGCGCGGTGGCGTTCGACTCAAAGGCCAAAGAGCTATTGGACCTGCTCGGCGCCGATCAATTGCGCGTGCCGGTGGGGCTCATGGGATTCTATTGGGGAATGGGCGCCAAGGAATGCCGCGCCAACCTGGGCCTTTACCAGGCCGCGAACGTCCGCGCGGACAGCGGGGAAATCGCGGCCGACATGATCGCCTTTCCCGATCGGCGCGCAACCCGGGCGAAGATCAGGCTTTCCTTCAATGGGCAAGGGGAATTGTGGGGCATAAGATTGGAGCTGCTCCAGAAAGCCTCGGGCGATTATTACCCGCTTTGCGAGAACCTGGAGATCGAGATGGGCGCGGAACTGGGGACGCCCGGCGTCCGGAGGTCGGAAGGGGCCTCGGGATATTACATGACCCGCAAAAGGGACTGGGGACGGTTCACCGTGACGACTACGGCCGCGGGAGGCGTCCAGCAGGATCTGCCCGTGCTGAGCGCGGAAGCTTTCGGCCCGGGCGACCAGGGCTGGTTCCGCTTCTCTTTGGCGAACAATCTTTATCGTGAGTACGTGAACCCGGCGAACGCATCCATCACTCCCCCGCGGTGGCAGGAAGGGACCTTCCTCGCCGGTCGTTAGCCGATCGTTAGCCGATCGTTGGCCGACCGGCCGCTTTTCAGCGGCTCAGCTGCTTCAGGGTCTTTTGCAGAACGGTGATTTGCTTTTTGAAGGATTTCAAGGCGGCCATCGCGGCGTGCACGCTCTTGAGCTTACGTCCGTCAAGGCCCTTGACCGAGGCCCGGCCCGCCTTGCGGCCTCCGGTTTCCCCATTCATCCAACGGCGCAAGGCGATATAGGAAACGCCGAATTTCTTCCCCGCGGCGGAAATGCCTCCCCGGCCCTGACCGTTCACGAACTCGAGGATCTTGGCTTTCTGCTCATCCGTGTAGCGCTTGCCCGTATTGCCCTTTTTCCTGGTCTTGACCAATGCCGCATCCTTTTCCGAGGGTGTACCGTCTCTCCGGAGAGACCGCAAAACTAATAAAACTTCAAATTAAATAAACGAAAGGATGTTAGCAAAATTATTAGTCGGGAAAAGCAATCGAATACTTCATGGTTCGAATTCCCGGGCGGAAAGCGCGTTCATGGTATACCAGAAGTCGGGAGTCCAGATTCCGCGCCCGTCCCTGGATTTGATTCCTCCCAGGTGGACATGCGCCACTTGTTGTGGGCGCAACCCTTCCATTTCCAGGTAAACGCGCAAGCCGTCCTTGGAGATCCGGGCCGATTTCACGGGCACGGGAGCGACGTCCTTCTGCGGCCCGCCGTATGCGTCCGTGGGCTCGTACCACCATTGCCTGGCCTGGTAACTCGAAGGTTGCGCCGCCTCCGGTCCCGGCGGCGAGGAGAACGCCAACTCGAATCCGCCGCGCCGCGATCGCACCGCGATGATTTCGAATACCGGTTTTCCGTTCGGCTTCATGCGTTGCAATCCGAAACGTTTTTCGCGCCATCCCCAATTCTGCAAATCCCCGTTCCCCAATCCTCCAAGGTACACCGAGCCGTCCGGACCCGCGAGCATCCGATGGACCGCCGCCTCGAAGCCTCCGGAAAAGCGCAGCACGCAACCCTGCCATTCCCCGTTCACCTTTTCCACGAAGGCCCGGCGGACCACGCCGAACGCGATGTCGCCGATCAGGAATTGTCCCGCATAGGGGCCCGCACCCATCAGGATCGGCTGGGTCGGCGATTTCATCACCGTGCCGTAAGGGATCCAGACGGCGGGAGGCGCGGGATATTCCTGATCGAACGCGCCGGGAGGAGAGGTCCGGTGGCCGTAGGTGTGCCCGGCCCTCACGTTTATCAGCTTGTTGGCCGGCAGCCAGCTTCCCTGGTTGTCGGTGGCGAACAGGCCGCTGTCAGGCCCCAGGCAAAGGCCGTCGGGGGCCCGCAGGCCCGTGGCCACCACCTCCACCTTGCCGTCCATGTCCATCGAGATCATGGCTCCGCGATGGGGCTCCTTTTGGGGCACCAGGGTCTTGCCCGTGGCCGAGGCGGCGACGGAAAGACCGGTATAGAAGAGGCCTCCCTTGCGCACCAGGCCGAAGGACCATTCATGGAAGGAGCCGGAATACGGCACCTTCCCGATCGTTTTCCTGGTTTCAGGCAGGCCGTCCCCGTCCTTGTCGACCAGGGAATGGATCCCCACCTGATCGACGGCGAAAAGGGTATCGCCGGACGAAGCCAGGCCCATGATTTCCTGGAATCCACCGGCGGCCTTGCGGACCTTGATCGCCTTGGCCGGGCCATCGTAACCGGAAAGGATGTAAACCTCGCTGGGGCGCCAGGTGCTCAGGGCCATGCGCCCTCCCGGCAGGAATTCCATTCCCGTCACCCCGGGTTCGAAACCCTTCGGCCGGATTACCGTGAGGTCGTATCCCGGATGGACCATATCCTCCTCCAAAGGGGCCGCGGGAATGGAGGACGCGGCAAACAGAAGCGATAGGCAGGCGGCAAAGAACGGCAAACGCGGATTTTCCATGATCTTCCGGGAACTCCTGATTTCGGATGGAGACCATAACGTAACAAGCCGCGCCGATCAGGACTAACCCCGAGGCCTTACGGATACGCAGGGTTATATTTCCGGAATGGGCGCGTTTTCGGACACGGTTTTTACCGCGGGACTCCCTTCCCTGGTGCTTCCTTCCCCCTCGGGTACGGGGGGAATGGGAAGGACGTCCTCGGAAGATCCGCGTCCGGGCCTATTGGATGCCCATGCGGTCCGCTCCGCGGTGGCCGCCCATCTGGTAAACCTGGGGAAAAGGCCATCCACGGAAACCCTCCGCGTCCTGGAGGGCCTGTCGCTCCTCTGGCACGATCATTGGGGCGCCGCCCACGCCATCGCCCAGGATTTGGAAGGCGAACCGGATCCGGATCTCCTCCACGCCATACTCCACCGTCGGGAAGGCGATTTCGCGAATGCCGGATATTGGTTCCGCGCCGTAGGGAATCACCCAAGTTACCGGCTTCTCGAGCGCAGGATCGCGGCTTCCGCCGAAAGGGAGCCCCTCATCGCAATCCTCGGGAACGATCCATGGTCCCCGGCGGAATTCCTCTCTCTGGTGCGGAAGCATCGCGCCGGATCCGGGGAAACCGCGCGCGTCCTGATGCGCATCCAGGCGGAAGAGTTCCGCGCCTTCGCCGATCACCTGCTGCGATTCTGATTCGGTTTCCGCCGGTCCCGGGCGATATGCCGTTTTTCCGGCCTTAATACGCCCTACCCGTCGAGGGAAATTTTCCATTGCTCCGGCCCGTTCAAAACATATCTTCAACTTAGAAGCGAACTACGGAAAGGTGGTTGAACATGTTGAATGCCGCGGTACTATTTCTCATCATCGCCCTGGTTGCAGCCGTTCTCGGATTCGGCGGTATCGCCGGAACGGCGGCCGGCATCGCCAAAATCCTGTTCTTCGTGTTCCTGGTCCTTGCCCTGATCTCGTTCCTGACCGGAAGACGAGGCACGACGATTTGATGTCCCGCCTTTGACCCTGGGCCCGGCATCATCCATGCGATGAGGCCGGGTCCGTTGGAACCCGGATCCGCCTGAAAACCATCCGGCGGGTCCGGGTTTTTTTGATCCCCCCGATTTCTACGTTTCCCGTGTTTGCCCATCCATCGAGCGGGCCGGAGGGAACATGATCATCAAAGAGGAATCCACCGATGTCGCGACGCCGAACGGCGCCATGCGCATCCACCGCTTCCGGCCCGCCGCCGGCGGACCTTACCCGGGCCTCATCCTGTTCTCGGAAATCTACCAGGTCACGGGCCCCATCCAACGCACCGCGCGGAGACTGGCCTCCCACGGCTATATCGTGGCCGTACCCGAGGTCTATCACGAATTCGAGCCCGCGGGTTGCGCCCTGTCCTATGACAAGGATGGGACCGACAAGGGCAACCGCTACAAGGTGGAGAAGGAACTCGCTTCCTATGATGCGGACGCGCGCGCCGCCATCGCCCATCTCCTGTCCCTGCCCCAATGCAACGGTCGCTTGGGCTCCATCGGCATATGCCTCGGCGGGCACCTGAGCTTCCGTTGCGCCATGAACCCGGAAATCCTGGCCGCGGCGTGCCTTTACGCCACCGACATCCACAAGCGCGGCCTGGGCAAAGGCATGCGGGACGACTCCCTGGAACGCATCGGGGAACTCAAGGGGGAAATGCTCATGATCTGGGGACGCCAGGATCCCCATGTGCCGCAGGAAGGCCGGGACGCCGTCTACCGGGCCATGACCAAGGCCGGCGTGGTTTTCACCTGGCATGAGTTCAACGCCCAGCACGCCTTCATCCGGGATGAAGGGCCGCGCTACGATGCGGAGTTGGCGGACATCTGCTACGCGATGGCGCTGGAAACGTTCGGCCGGCGGCTGCAAGGCGGTTTCCTGGACGCCCCGGCGGAGGCCGCCCCGCCCGCCGGTTCGCTCAAGCTGGGGTAACTCCCGGGTTAACGGCCCGGTACCCGGCCGTCAAGGCGCGATGGAAACGCGTCAAGGCGCGATGGAAACGCCGCGCGACCCGTTGGGGATGGTCCGCCCGGATATCCCGAAATAAGGGCCGACCCACGCCGTCCCGGACCGCCCGTCCGATCCCGTCATGGGGCCGTCCAGGGCGATCCGCAGGCGATGGGAACCCCGCGACGGGAGCGGGAGCAACAAGCCCGCGAGGGCTACCGGCGACGCCCCCAGCTCCGCCTTCAGGACCTTCAGGCGCGAGCGCAGGGCCTGCACGTCGATCTCCTGCACCGCTTTTCCCGATGCGATCGCCCTTACCGCGGCCAGGCCCGCGGCCTGGCCCAGGATCATGTACTGCGGCTCCATGCGCAAGGTGGAATAGGTCACGTGGCTGGCCGAGAAGCAGACCGGCACCAGCAGGTTGGAGGCCTGGGCGCGCTTGGGCGTGAGGATCCGGTACGGGATCTCGTACGGCTGCACCGGAACCTGCATGTCGCCCTCGTTCTCGACCGCTCCCGCGGCGTTGACGATCCGCTGGACATGGTGGGAGTCGCTATTGTACGAGCCCATTCCCACGCCTTCGGACTTGGTCATTTCGGTCTGGATGTCCTTCTGCACCATCACGTATTCGCCGACCATGCGCCGGGCCTCGCGCACGTACAACTGGTGCGGCCAGTTCCCGTTGTCCGTGAATTCGTCCTTGGCGAGCCCCCACTTCGAGGTTTCGTCCCGGACGCCCTGGGGGATGGAAGGATCGTTCGCCAGGAACCAGAAGAAGCCCTGGATATACTCCTTGTGCTCCTTCCAGATCTCGGCCCTGCGCGCATAGGTCGCCTCGGGATAGTCCCAATTGCGCCCGATGAAATCCGTGGAGAACCCGCCGTTGTTGTTCGTGTCCGTCTTCTTCCCGCGCACCCTGCTCAGCTTGGCGAGCTTGTCGAGGATTGGCGGGACCCCGCCCCCGATGGCGGTCAAGGTGTCCACGTAATGGGCCAGCAAGGCATAACGCGCCGGGTCGTAATTCGCCGGTTTCACCCAGGCGGTGCGGCCCGCGGCGCTGTCGGTCATGCACAGACGGTAGTTGTAGGCCTGGATCTTCTTGTCCCCAGCGCCGGTCTCGCCTCGCGCGGTGGCGAGGATTTCCGGGAACGGGTTCCCGTCCTTGCCCCTCGGCGAGAGTCCCGCCGGGAATTGATGCGCCGTGGTGCGGGGACGGACCCCGGCCAGGGATTCGCCGTATTGGGACGAGGCTTCGCGCCCGATGGCATACGATACGCCGGCCTGGGCCATCAGATCGCCTTCATAGGTGGCGTCCAGGAATACCTTCCCCTGGAAAACGTCCCCGTTCTCGGCCGTGATCTGGGTGATGGTTGCGCCGTTCTTGGCCACGCCTCCCGACTCCTTGAGCCTCGTGGCCAGGCGGATCTTCACCCCGGCCTCCCGCGCCATCTCGTTGAAAACGGACTCCGCCACGTGCGGTTCGAACGTCCAGGCGATGGTCGTATTGTATTTCTTCCCCAGGCGCTCGAAGAACTCCAGGGACATGCCCCCGATGCATTCCTTCTTGCCGAAGTCGGTCCAACCCAGGCCTCCCGACGCCATGCCGCCGAGGTGCATGCCGGGCTCCACCAAGGTTACCGTCGCGCCTTCACGCGCCGCCGCGACCGCAGCCACCACGCCCGCGGCGGTCCCGCCATAGACCACCACGTCGGTAACGGCAACGCCGGCCCGTGCGCCCAAGGCCGCCGCCAGTACAATCGCGAACGCAAATCGCATAGTCCCCCCATGGGGTCTAATATAATCCGCCCGGGAAAGGGGGGCGGTCAACCGTCCGGTTGACAACGCTTTTGGCAACGCTTTTTGGAAAAGGCGCCCTTTGGGGGCGCCTTGATTCGATTGGGGATGAACCCTCGACCCGGTGGCATAGACCCAATAAGGTCAAACCCAAGGGGAAGGGTTATTGGCCTAAGGGCCGATTACGGGACCTTGACCTAAAGGTCGATGACGGGTCATTGACCTAAAGGTCGATGACCTTGCACAGATCCTTGTAGATGCGGCCCACGCGCTCCACCTGGCCCTTGGCCGGAAAGCGTTCATAGAAACCCTCGGACTTGAAGGCGCTCTTCATCTCCGTCCACGGCTGCAACCGTTCCACCCAACGCTTCACGCGCCCGGCGGTGGGTTCGCCGTCCTTTTCGGACAGGTCCGCGCAGACGCGGATGAGTGCCTTGAGGGTCACGGGCTTGGTGACCATATGAGTCGTGTTCTTTCCCCAGGTTTCGCCCCAGACCTGGGCGGACGCCTTGAGGAAGTCGCGCAGTTGCTCGTAGAAGCGTTCCGCCTGATGGGTCGGGCTGAGGTCCTCCTTGGGATCCCATTCGGACTTGACCCAACGGTTGACTTCGTTGAACAGTTCCGCCTGCAGGATCCACTTCTCCTGCTTGCTCTTGCCGCCCAGGCGGTTGATGCGGTATTGCAGGGGGCTGTCGTCCCGGCCGTACAGGTGCTCGACCACGCGCGCGGCGCAACGCTTGTCCGGCGAGGCGAAGGAAACGCGCTCGTACAAGTCCACCAGATGGCTCTTGTTGATGCGCGTGGGCGTGGAGTTGATGATGACGAACATTTCCGTGGCGAAGTCCTCGCTGCGGCCGTCGAAGATGATGCATGGCACGTTGATGCTGGCGGCTTCGTCCGGACGCTCGCGGAAGTAGAAATGCAGGGCGGCCAGGCGGTGCTGCCCATCGATGATCAGGTATTTGCCGTCCGGATCCGAGAGGTGCCCGACGCCTTCATTGTCCCCTATGCCGCGGAAACGCAGCTTTTCGGCGGTGAAAAGCAGGACCGTACCCGGGATGGGGGGCTGGTTGCTGGCCGTTTCGTAGAAATTGCGGATGGAACGGACTTTATCCCGGGCCATGGTGCGCTGGAAGGCCTTATCCGATTTTTCGATGCGGCCGATGAATTTGGCGATTTCATCCCCTTCAGGAGCGGCTTCGGCGGCGATGGGCGTACCCTCGTCGTAGAAACGGCTGCTGAAACGCACCTTCTCGAGAAGCGCTTTCGCCGGATAGGCGGCGAAATAGAAGATGGCGTCTTTCTGTCGGACCTGGGTAGCCAGCATAAAATCGACCTGCTTTTGAGATGTGATGAAGTTCCGGCCCCGACCCTTCGGTCGGCCCCGTCCTTCCATTCCCTTGTGGAACCGTTCACGGTACCCCGAAAAGATATCTAGAAGGCAGGATTCTGTATATGGAAACGGGGAAACTTTCGCTGTTCCGGGCGGGTATCATGCAAGAAACGTCCCCCCTCGGCGTTTTTTCACGCCATGAGGGGTTGGAGCGGGGTTGTTACCCCCGGGTCAGGGCTGGCGGACCAGGGTACCTTGGCGCATACCTGAGGGGGAATCCCAACGATACCGGAACATGCCGGTTCCCAGGGCCGCGGGAAGGGCCAGGGAGGCCTGCCCTTTCCCCGCGGACAGGCTTGCCCGGAAATGCCCGTCCGGACCGAAGAGCTCCAGGCGGCCTCCGGACGCGGCGGCCAGGCCTCCAAGGACCAATCGTCCCTGGGACGCGTACAAGCGCTCCGACCCCCGTCCGGAGGCCTGCCTCCGGGCCCTTCCCACCGCGGTCGGGGCGGGTTTTTCCAGGCCCAGCAGCCCGAAATCGATGTATCCGGGACCGTCATTGTTATGGCAATGCACGGCCACGGAATTCACCCCCTGCCGGAGGGCTTGGGCCACCGGTTCCAGCACCAGATCCCGGTATCCCTGGGTGAACGATGCGTCCTGGAGCACCAGGGTCCCGTTGATATAGACCTCCATGTCGTCGTCATGCATGAAGCTGGCCAGATAGTGGGGAAAGGCATTGTCCAAGGTGAAGGTTTTGCGCATCCAAAGATCGCTTCCGAGCCATTCCGTAGCCGACGTCGCCGAGTACAAATCCGGGGTCCCGAAACCCGCGCGGCCGGCGGTCCAATCCGCGTCGGAAAAAGCGGGCAATTGCCAGTCGAAACCGGGATCCGAAGTCGTGTACCGCCATTCCTCCGGGAAGGTGCGCGCATCCGCGATCAGGGAAGCGGTCTTGAAGGTCACGGTATAGGCGAGGCCTGCATCGATGTAGCCGGCGCCATCGGTATTCCTGCAATGGACGGCGAAGACGTTGCCTTCCGGTTTCAGGGCGGATTTGAATTCATCGGACAGGTACACTTCCGCATAAGCCTCGATCCAGCCGGACTCCTGGTAGACCATTACGCCATTGAGGAAGAACTCGGCCTCTTCGTCATGATGGTGGCTCAGGATCAGGAATTCCGGATTGAGGTCGGGCAGGTCGAAGGTCTTGCGCAACCAGATGTCGGTGCCGGCCCATTCGGTGGCCATGTTGGAGCCCGTGACGACTCCCGTGCCGAAGCCGCCGAAGCCCGAGCCCCAGGCGGCCGCATCATAAGCCGCGGAAGACCAGTCGGGCGTACCCGGATCGGTTGTGGTGTACTTCCATTGCGTCTGCCCAGGGGAGCGGGCATCGGCAAGAAGGGGGATGCGCACGGTCCGCTCTTGCTGGGCCCAAGCCGACCCGATTCCCAAGGCCAAAACCGTTATCACGGAAAAAAGCTTCATTGCGAGATCCATCCTTTCGGGAACCCTCCCACCAAGGACGGATCCGGCTCTAAATGTATGCGCGGAATCCCATTCACACCCTCCATTTTTGTTTAGTCATGTCTGTAAATTCATTTGACATATTCCTGCGTTTTATTTTGGCACTTCCTCACCTAATCCCATTTTTATACGATTTTTAGGCGATTTTTATGCTTCTTTTTATAAAGCAAAATCGGACACGAGTTTAGTATTTCACTTTGTTTTCAGCATATTTTTTCCGCCTCCGCGGGACCCGGGAAATCCCCCTTGGAAAAGCCAAGAAAAGCCGGAAAAGCTACCTTTCGGACCTTACGGGAGCGGTTGTTCCGCCCCTCAGGAGCGCCATGGATCCCCGGCAATTTCCCGATAAATGGGGCCGTTTCGGCCAATTCGGCGGTAAGTATGCCCCCGAAGTCTTGATGCCCGCCCTCGAAGAGCTGGAGACCCACTATCTCGCCTTGCGGGAAAATCCCGCCTTCCTCGCGGAGCTGGATCTCCATCTCAAGGAATTCGTGGGACGGCCCTCGCCTCTCTACTTCGCCGAACGCATGACCCGGAAATTCGGCGGAGCGAAGATCTACCTCAAGCGGGAAGACCTGAATCATACCGGTGCCCATAAGATCAATAATTCCCTGGGCCAGGTTCTCATCGCCCGGCACATGGGCAAGAAGCGGATCATCGCGGAGACCGGAGCGGGGCAGCATGGAGTGGCCACCGCCGCCGCGGCCGCCAAGTTCGACATGGAGTGCGTCATCTACATGGGACGCGTGGACATGGAACGCCAGGCCCCCAACGTGCAGCGCATGCTCCTGCTCGGCGCCACCGTGGTCCCGGTGGAATCCGGCAGCCGTACCCTCAAGGACGCCATCAACGAGGCCATCCGCGATTGGGTCACCAACATCGACAGGACCCATTACGTATTCGGATCGGCCTTGGGCCCGCATCCCTACCCCCGCATCGTGCGGGACTTCCAGAAGATCATCGGCGAGGAGACGGAACGCCAGATGATGGAGAAGGAGAAGCGCCTGCCCGATTATCTCGTCGCCTGCGTAGGCGGAGGCAGCAATGCCATCGGCATGTTCTACAACTTCCTGGACAAGCCTTCGGTGAAGATGATCGGCGTCGAGGCGGGCGGCCATGGCGTGCTCACCGGAATGCATGCGGCGCGCTTCGCGGGCGGCACCCTGGGCGTGCTCCACGGGGCCAAGAGCTACGTGCTGCAGACCCCGCAAGGCCAGATCGCCGAGACCCATTCCATCTCCGCCGGGCTCGATTACGCCAATGTCGGACCCGAGCATGCGATGTACCGCGATTCCGGGCGCATCACCTACACTTCCGCCACGGATGCGGAAGCCCTCGAGGCCTTCGGCCAGCTCAGCCGCCTGGAAGGCATCATCCCGGCCCTGGAAAGCTCCCATGCCATTTCCGAGGCCATGCGCCTGGCGCCCACCCTTCCGAAGGACACCTTGTTGGTGGTGAACCTTTCCGGCCGCGGTGACAAGGATATGAGCACGGTCCAGGCCGCCATGGCGGAAGTCGCTGCCGCGAAAGCGGCCGAGGCCGCGAAGCCGGCCAGCGGCAAAGGCCCTTCCGGATCCCCGGGGGCCTGCGCATGAACCGCATCGACGCCGCGTTCGCGCGCCTGAAGGAATCGAAAAAGAAGGCCTTCATCCCCTATATCGCCGCGGGCGTGCCGGGCCGGGACGAGACCGTGGAAATCGTGCTGGAGCTGGAACGGCTGGGCGCGGACATCATCGAACTGGGATATCCCTTTTCCGATCCCATGGCGGACGGCGTGGTGAACCAGACCGCCGCCAACCGCGCCCTCGATCTCGGGGTGGACGCGGACGCGTACTTCGCCATGGTCGCGGCCATCCGCAAGCGTTCCCAGGTCCCGCTCATCGTCTTCTCCTACCTCAACCCCATCTTCAAGCTGGGCATCGACGCCTTCGCCCGGCGGGCCAAGGCCGCGGGGATGGACGGCATGCTGCTGGTGGACATGCCGGTCGAGGAAAGCGAAGATACCCAGGCCATCTGCAAGCGGGAAGACCTCTCCCTCATCTTCCTGGTCGCGCCCACCACCACGCGGGAGCGCCTGGACAAGGTGCTCGCGGGCGGCACCGGGTTCCTGTACTACATCTCGCGCACCGGCATCACCGGCGAGCAGGACGCGTTCCAGAAGGATTTCGAATCCAAGGTCGCGGCCATCAAGAAGGGATCCCGGCTTCCCGTGGTCGTAGGCTTCGGGATCTCCAAGCCGGATCAGGTCCGCACCGTATGCGGCCTCACCGACGGGGTCGTGGTCGGCAGCGCCCTGGTGCGCCGCACCCTGGAAAAGAAACCGTTCGCCGACATGCTCGCGGATATCCGCACCTTGATCGCGCCCCTGGCCGCTCCCACCAAGGAAACATGGAACTAGGCGACTGGCGCAAGCGCATCGACGCCCTCAACCTCCAGCTCCTGGAGCTCCTCAACGAGCGGGCCAAATGCGCCCAGGCCATCGCCGAGCTCAAGAAGAAGAAGATGCTCCCCATCTACGATCCCCTGCGCGAGAAGCAGGTTTTCGAAGCCGTCCTGGGCCAGAACAAGGGCCCCCTTCCGGACGAAGCCATCCGGCGCATCTTCGAATGCATCATCCTCGAGCACCGGCGCCTGGAGGAGAACACCTGATGGCCCGGCCGCCCGCCGCCCGGGATTGGCGACCCGGACGCATCGCCGTGGTGGGCATGGGGCTGTTGGGCGCCTCCCTGGCCGAAGCGGCGCGCAGGCGCTGGCCTTCCGTGGGTATCACGGCGGTTTCCTCCCCGGCCACCCTGGAAAAGGCGCGCGCCGCCGGCCTCGCGGACGCGGCCTTCCCCTACGACCAGATAGACAAGGCCGTCGCGGACGCGGATCTGGTCGTGCTCTGCACCCCCATCGACAATATCAAGGCCATCCTGGGCAATTGGGCCGAGCGCCCTCCGGCCTTCAAAGCGGATTGCATCATCACCGATGTGGGCAGCACCAAGGCCGAGATCTGCGCCTTGGGCCGGAAGGCCTTTCCCGCCTTTCCCCAGGCAGCGGCGCAATCCGGCGCGGGAGCGGTCTTCATCGGATCCCATCCCATGGCCGGCAGCGAGAAGACCGGTCTCGAAGCGCGCGATCCGCTCCTGTTCCAGAACGCTTCCTGGGTGATCTGCGCGGGCGAAGCGCCGGATGCGGACTGGCGCGAGAGCGGAACGGCCGCGCCCGGCCCGGCCGCCGTGGACGCGAAAGCCGCCGCCCGGATTTCCGACGCGGCGGATCGGCTGGAAAGCTTCGCCCAGGCCTTGGGCGCGCGCACCACGCGCATGCCGGCGGAACTGCACGACAAGGTGGCGGCGCACGTTTCCCACCTGCCCCAGCTCTTGAGCACGGCCCTGGCCAGCTATATCGGCGAGCGCCGCGCGGTGGTGGAGAACTGCCTGCAGATCGCGGGCGGCGGCTTCCGGGACATGACGCGCCTGGCCGCTTCCTCTTTTTCGGTATGGGAGCCCATCCTGCGTTCCAATCTGGCCGCCGTGCGCGAAGTGACCTCCGGGTTCCGCGACCACCTGGCCGCCCTGGAAGCGGGCCTGGAATGGGACCTCGGCAAGGATTTCTTCCGCGAGGGCAACCGCCTCAGGTCCCAGCTATCCAATTCCAAAAAGGGATTCGCCCTGCCCTTGGCGGAAATCCTGGTGGATCTGGAAGACAAGCCGGGCACCCTGGTCAAGGTCTTCGGCCCCCTGGCGGACGCGGGCATCAACGTATTGGACGTGGAGATCCTCAAGGTCCGCGAAGGCGAGGGCGGCGTGCTGATGATGGGATTCCACGATAGCGAAGCGGCGGGCGCGGCCATAGATAAGCTGGCGGTGGCGGGATTCAGGGCGAGGTTGAGGTGATGGAGGTCTTGTTGGAGAATGCGGTGGAGATCAAGAGGAGCAAACGGCTCAAGGGGCAGCCGACCCTGCAAGGGGACGGCCTGACCGGCTTCCAGGCCCTGTTGATGGGCGCGTTGGCCGAAGGGCCGACCAAGCTCGAGAACCTTCCCGATTCCCCCTGGTTCCGGGACATCATGCAGGACTTCATCCGCATGGGCTACGCCCAACAGTCCCTGGACGGGCACTGGACCATCCACGGGGGTAACGCGCCGGTATCCGGCCCCGAGCCTTTGCGCGTGCGCCACGAGGCCGAACTGCTCACCTTGGCCGGATTCCTGGCCGCGAAGGAATGCCGCCGTTCCCTCGCCATCGATCCGGCCTGCGTATCCGGCGAGGCCATGGAGTTGCTCGGGCGGATCCTGAAACTGGAATCCGCGCCGGAGCTCGTCAAAGCTTCCGATATCGGCCTGGCCGAGGCGGCGCCTATATCTGCTTCCGCGCCAGGAGCGGCGCATGGGTCGGATGAGGCCCCTTCGTCAGGCGAAGAGACCGGATCGGATCCGGATCCGTACGCGGAGGAGAACGCCCGTATCGTCGGGGACGAGGGATCCGTCAGCGCCTCGGCCATGGCCATGGATCTGTTGGACGCCGACGACGAAGACGCCATGCGCAGGAAACGCGCAAAGGCCGCCAAGGCGGCCCGGGACGCTGAAAGGGAAGCCGCCGCGGCGCGGCCCTCTCCAGCCCAGGCCTATTCGGGCCCGGCCCCGGACCAGGAATTCCTCCTGATGAAGTCGCCTACCGGGCTCACTTACAAGACGGCGGCCCAACTGCATCCGGGCGGCGCCGCCGCGGCCGTCTGCAAGCCCGCCGAATTCGGCTGGGACGAATACCAGGCCAAGCTCGCCCTCCTCTCCTTCCATCTCGCTTCCGGGCAATCCCTCGATCTGTCCCTCTCCAAGAGCGGCCCCGATTGGCTGGAAACCCTGGCCGCCCAGTTCGGCGGCCCCGTCCGCGTGGAAAAGAACGAAGCCCCCGAGGGCGATGAGCTCGCGCGCCGCATCGCCCGCCAGATGCGGGCCGCCGGAAAGACGGAGCCGCAGACGCGCATCCGCCTGGGCGCAGGCGCCAAGCTCAAGCCCCAGACCTACACCATCCCCGCCGACATCGCCTTGGCCTCGGCCTATTGCCTGGCCGCCACCCTCATCAAGGGTTCGGACGTGACCCTGGAGAACGTGCCCCTCAACCCCTCCCGCGCCGGTTTCATCTCCGCCCTGCGCCGCATGGGCGCGGACATCGAAGTGGTGAGCCGCCGCGAGCGGAACGGGGAAGGCCTCGGCCTCCTGCGCGTGCGCTCGGCGGAACTGTTCGGCAAACGCTTCGCCGCGGACAACCATTCCGGCATGCGCGACGAGATCTTCCTCCTGATGGTGGCGGCGTCTTACGCGGAAGGCGAGACCGTACTCCGGGACGTGACCTACCTGCGGAAGCACGACGTGGATCTGCTCAAGGGCTTCACCGCCGCGCTCAAGTCCGCGGGCGTGGAAATCGGCGAGATCGAGGACGGCGTGGTGATCCGCGGCCGCCCCGATTACGACGGCAGCGCGTACGATTGCATGGGGCATCCGGGCCTGGCCCTGGCCGGCATGGTGATGGGGCTCAAGTCCCATGGCGCTTCCACCCTGCGCGGGGCGGGCTGCCTGGACGGACGCTATCCCGGATTGCTGGACCAGATGGCCCTGTTGGGGGCCGGAGACAAGACATGACCCCCAAGAGCATCCTCGCGAAACGCGGCCGCAAGCTCGACGCCTCCGAGAAAGAGGCCCACGATCCCATTTCGGCCCATGACCTGCATATCACGTATCCGGAAAAGGACGTGCGCACCATCGGCGTCGTGGCATTCTCGGGCAATATGGGGCCGGCGATGGATATCCTGCAGCACTGGGCGGAAGCGAATCCCGGGATCAAGGTGTACATCAACGGTTACCTGAAATCCTTCGCCCGCAACGGCATCACCACCAAGCCGGACGCCTTCCTGTGCACTAAGGTGGACCTGCTGCTTTCCCTGGGCGGGGACGGCACCTTCCTGTCCGCGGCGCGGATGGTGCGGGGCGCTTCCACGCCCATCCTGGGCGTGAACCTGGGCCGGGTGGGATTCCTGGCGGACGCGTCGCTCGACGATCTGGGCCGGATCCTGGACGAGATCCAGCGGCGCGAATACAGCTATCGCAGGCGCATGCTGCTGCAAGTGGAGGTCTTCAAGGGAAGCGACCGCCTGCTGGAGGACATCGCCCTGAACGACGTGGCCTTCACCGGGCAGATGGGCCATCAGATGGTCGACCTCAAGGTAACGGCCCAGGGACGGTTCCTCACGGACTACTGGGTGGACGGCCTGCTGGTCTCCACCCCTACGGGCTCCACCGCCTACGCCCTATCGGCCGGCGGCCCGATCATCCATCCTTCCGCCGACTCCCTCCTGTTGACGCCCATGAACCCGACCTCGCTTTCCGTGCGTCCCCTGATCCTGCCGGACTACATGTTGGTGAGCGTGCGCAGCAACCTGGGCCGGGACCAGGAGGTCAACATGTTCGTGGACGGCCGGAACCAGTTCAAGCTCAAGCCGGAGCATACCGTCCTCATCCGCAAGCACAAGGACGGCGTGCGGCTGGTGCGGCCCAAGGGCAGTTCGTATTTTGAATCTTTGCGCTCCAAGCTGGGCTGGACGGGCTCCCGCCGCTCCCGGGACGCGACCGTGGGGACCGCATGAGGCCCGCCGTCCGTCCGCAAAGGGTATCCACCGCCACCGGAGGCAAGCATGCTGCGTGAGCTGAAGATCCGCAATCTGGCCATCATCGAATCCGCCGACCTGCAATGGGCCCCGGGGTTCACGGCCTTGACCGGCGAGACCGGGGCGGGAAAATCCATCCTCCTGAACGCCCTCAAATTCATCCTGGGCGCCAAGGTCAAGGCGGACCTGATCCGCCAGGGCGCCGACAAGCTCAAGGTGGAGGCCGTTTTCGACGTGCCGCCCTCCAAGGGACTGCGCGCCGTGCTCGAACGCCTGGAGGTCGATCCGGAGAGCGGGGACATCGTCCTGGAGCGCGAGCTGACTCCGGCGGGCAAGAACCGCTGCCGCGTGAACGGTTCCGTCGTTACCCAGGCCGCCCTGGAGGAGATAGGCTCCCACCTGGTCGACCTGCACGGCCAGCACCATCAGCAATCCCTCATCGATCCGTCCACCCACCTGGAGTTCCTGGACGGCTTCGCGAAGCTGGAAGCCCAGGGGGAGACGTACCACAAGAGTTACCGCGAGTGGAAGGAGATCGGGGATCGCCTGCGCGAGGCCGAAGAGAAGGCCCGGCGCGTGCGCGAGCAGTACGACTTCCTGAAATTCCAGGCCAAGGAGCTCGAAAAGGCCCCCCTGTCCCCGGGCGAGGAGGAGCGCATCGAATCCGAGCTCAAGATCCAGAGCTCCCTGGAGAAGATCACATCCTGCCTCCAATCATCCCTGTCCGTGCTGGAAGGCGAAGAGGGCGACGTGCTCGGCAACCTCACCCGCTTGCAGCGGGACTTGCTGGGCCTGGGCAAGCTCGTATCCCCCAATCCCTTCGAGGCGCACATGCAGGCGCTGGAGTCCGCCAAGGACGGCCTTTCCGACCTGCGCGGGGCCCTGCGCGGCTTCCGCCTGCCGCACAGCGCCGATGCCGCCCGCCTGGACGAACTGAACGCCAAGCTGGCCCTGATCCAGAAGCTCAAGGCCAAGTACCATACCGACATGGCCGGCCTGGTGGAACTGCGTGAGCGGCGCATCAAGGATCTGGAAAGCTTCGAGAATTCGGAAGCCGATATCGGCGACCTCAAGGAAAGGCTCGGCGCCAGCTTCGCCAAGGCCATCGCCCTGGCCAACGCCCTGAGCAAGAAGCGCCATGACGCCAGCCGCGCCTTCGACAAGGAGGTGAACGCCAAGCTCAAGGGCCTGGGCATGGAAGGCGCGTCCTTCCAGACCCGCATCAAATCGGAAGCCCCCACGGCCGCGGGCCCCGCCGGGCTGGGCCCAACGGGCTACGATCAATTGGAATTCTTCCTGGCCTCCAATCCCGGGGAGCCGGCCAAACCCCTGAAGCAAATCGCTTCCGGCGGCGAAATCTCCCGCATCATGCTTTCCATCAAATCCGCCTTGGCGCAAAGCGATCCCCGGCCCCTGCTGGTCTTCGACGAACTCGACACCGGCATCGGCGGCGTGACGGCCAACCGGGTCGGCGAGTCCCTGAAGGAACTGGCGGGCCACCACCAGCTCATCGTCATCACCCACCTGCACCAGGTGGCGGCCCAGGCCGCGCATCAGCAAAGGGTGGTCAAGGAGCTAGAAGGCGGCCGCACGGTAACGCGCGTGATTCCCTTGTCCCCCAAGGAACGCGTGCAGGAGCTGGCGCGCATGATGGGCGACGAAAGCTCGCAGGCCACCCTGAAGCATGCCCGGGAACTGTTGGCGCAGGACTAGGCGGGACCGAATGGGATCCGCCCCCTTCCGCGCCTTCAACGGCGTCCTCCATCGCATCCTCAAACCCGGCATCGTTCTGCCGGTCGTCCTGATCGCTCTCCTCCCCCTTCGGGCAGGCGCCGAGGAATGCGCCCATTCCCGTTTCAAATCGGATCTGCTCCTCCCCTTCCCCAGCGTCCTGATTCCCGGTTTCGGGCAGTATTTCCAGGGCGAATGGTCCGGCGCCCTGTATACCGGGGCCGCGCTCGGCGGGGTCCTGCTCTACCAGAGCGGCGCCTCGGAAATCCCCGAGCAGGGCCTCAGCGACGATCCGGCCACCCTCTTCGACACCGAATCCTGGTCCTACCGGAAGATGGCGCTGGGATCCATGGCCTATCAGGGCAGCGGTTTCCTGAGCGCGTATTCCGCCTTCCGCTCCTCCGTGCCCCGGTTCCAGGATGAGAACGGCCGCTACCTTTTCCTCACGGAGGATGAATCCCTCGGTGACATGGCCGTTTCCCCCGCCCGCTTCGGCCACCTGGCCAAGCTCACTTCCGCAATCCCCCTCGGCCTGCTGGCCGGGGCCATGGGGTACCTGGTCGTGGACGAACGTTCCCGGCGTTCCGACGCGGATTGGACCTTCACCGCGGATGACCTCGCCTTCAGCGGGGCCTTGTCCTACAATGCCGGCCTTTCCGAGGAAGCGGTCTTCCGCGGTTGGCTGCTTCCCATGGCCTATGAGTACACGGGCCAAAGGTGGTGGCTCGCCAATGGCGCCCAGGCCCTGCTTTTCGGCGCGGCCCACTACGGCCGGGACAACCGCGTCCCCTGGCCCCAGTTCCTGTTGGGGTATTATTTCGGCTACCTGACGCGCAAGAACGGGTGGACCCTGTCCGAATCCATCTTCGTGCATACCTGGTGGGACGCCGTCATCTTCACGGCCCAGGCCCTGACGACGCGCCGATCCGATGGAACCGCTTCCACTTTCAGGGTTACCGCCCCCATTCCCCTTTAAAGGACCTGCGGTTCCGGACCGCTTTCCGTTGCGTCCCTGGCCCAAGGAACGGATTTTCCTATACTTATGGACATGGATGACCTACCCGCCGGAGCGGCCGCGAGCACCACGCCCGCCGGGGAAAGCCTGGAACCCAAACGCATCGCGGGCCGGGTCTGGGTCCTCACCAAGCTGGGCACCTTCATCGCCGCCCTGGCCTGCCTGTTCCTGGAGCGCCCCCTTTGGGCCACCGTCTTCCTTTCCGCGTCCCTCCTGATGGGCTTCTGGGCTTCCTTCAAGCTCCAGCACGAGGACATCGAACGCCCCATCGCCCTGTTCTGGCTGGAACTCGGGGAGAAGCTCCTCGGCAACCTGATCTTCCTCGTGCTGTTCCTGCGCCTGCTCTGGGATCCCAACGAGGATTTCCCCACCATGCTCTGCGCCGGCCTGATCACCCTGACCCTGCGGAACATCTTCTACCTGATCTTCTCCATCGCCCTGCTCAAGGATCACCGGGAACTGCCCCTCAAGACGATCTGGGGCAAGTTCACGACCCTGTCCCTCAACATCACCATGATGCTCTACGTGTGGAACTCCGAGCATTGGTCCGGCATCATGATGGTGACCACCATCCTGATGATCATCGCCACCAGCATCGGGTACCTCTACTTCTACTACCGGGACGAGGAATCCCGCAAACCCGTATCCCTGGCCACCCAGGTCACCTTCAGCCGCATCCTCCTCGCTCCCGTTTTCATCTGGGTCTTCTTCTACGACAACAACCTGGTCTACCAGGACAACCACCTGACCTTCAAGATCCTGGCCGCCCTCCTCGCCATCTTCTTCGTGGCCAGCGACGGCCTGGACGGCTACCTGGCCCGAAAGCGAGGCGAGGTGAGCACCCTGGGCAAGTTCCTGGATCCCTACTCCGACAAGATCTCCAACATGGCCATCTTCCTCTGCTTCCTCGCTTCGGGCTACGCGGCGGTGTGGATGGTCGCCGTGATCTTCTTCCGCGAATCCACGGTGGAAACCTTGCGCACCTTGGGAGCGGCCTCGGGCGTGACCATCGACGCGCGCCGGAGCGGCAAATGGAAGACCGCCCTCCAGGGCACGGCCATCATCACCATCCTGGTCCTGGAAACCGTGGACACCCTGTTGCAGCGCTTCGCGCCGCATACCCGGTACTGGCCGGAAATCTGGGCCTATATCCCCTACTCCCTGATGAGCTTCGTGACCTTGGTGACCTTGCTTTCGGGGGTGGACTACTTCATCGCGAATAAGAAAGTGCTTAAGAAGTACTTCTGATTTTTGGCGGCGCGGTCTCGCGGCGGGGCGATCCGGTGCCGCTTCCAGGGGGCGGTGGGGTGCCCGGGCGGGGGCGCGGGGGTCCGGCGTGAACGGCGCTGGACTTGGCTGTGTTGGCGATGGACATCCTGGAAATGGGATGCCTGCGCACCTTATTTCAGGGGCTCTCGCCGGGCGCGCAGTCGTTCGATTCGCAGGTTCAAATCCCCATTTCCAGGATGTCATCCGCTTGTAATACGCCGGACCCCCGCGCCCCCGCCCGGGCACGCAGCGACGGCTCGGTGAAAGCCACGGATGACCACGGCGTCGGGAGGGTCGCGTCGGTTTGGGCGTACTTCTTTATGCTTTTGGCGCGTGGGGATAAGAAGGTAGGCTTTTTCGCGTTATCATTTTCCAAACCCTCTTTGGCCTGCAATATCTAATTTAAGGCTATTTTGGCCTTTTTATTAACCTTTTTTCTTTTTTTTGTTATTCCATTTTTAGGTTTTGATTGACTTTATTTGCATTCCGGGGCATCTTTAAGGGAAAGAGGAAATCCCGTCCATGGCCGCCAAGTCCGAGCCGCGTCCCGATGCCCCTGAGGAATCGCCGGCGCCGAACATCTACCGTTACGACGACTTCCGGGTCTTCCTGAAGGAGGTCTTCCAGTACCGGAAGGATAAGGACGGCGAGTATTCCTATCGCAAGTTCGCCAAGGATGCCGGCATCGCCAATCCCGGCTATCTGCTCGACGTGATCGCGGGCAAGCGCACCTTGAGCGACAATGCCGTGAAGAAGACGGCGGCGGCTTTCGATCTCAACGAGGCGGAAACGGAATTCTTCCGGCTGCTGGTGGACTTCGGCCAATCCAAGAAGGACGCGGAGCGCCAGGGGATTTACAAGGAGATCCTGTACCGGCGCAACCGCAGCCGCTTCGCGCGCCTCAGCCCGTCCCTGGTGAAATACTACCAGGACTTCCACTATCCGCTCGTCTACAGCGCCCTGCATGCCCTGGACTTCCGCGGCGATTACGAAGCCTTCGGAGGCGCCTTCGATCCGCCCATCGCCCCGGCCGCGCTGAAGAAATTCATCCGGGACCTGTGTGAGTGGGAGCTGGTGAAGCAAGGTCCGGACGGCCGCTATGCCGTCACCCAGGCTTTCGTGGAACCGCCGGAAACCATGGGCGCCCTGGTGCGCCGCCTCAATCGGGAATGGATCCTGCAGGCCGCGGAATCCCTGTTCCGCCATGGCCCCGAGGACAGGCACGTATCCACCTTGCTGCTCTCCGTGAGCGACGAGACGCGCGCCAGGTTGCGCGAGGAGATCGAACGCTTCCGACGGGAGGTGCTGGACCTCGTGGCCAAGGACGGCGGCAAGCCCACGGGGCTGATGCAGCTGAGCCTGCAGTATTTTCCCAAAACCAAAAAGCGGAAATAGCCTTATGCGCCATCCCGGATCCCATCGCTTCTTCCCGCTCTTGGCCGCGGCACTTTCATCCGCCGCGGGCCTGTTCCTCTCCGGATGCCTTTTCGGGACCGAAACCAAGGTCGCCGGCGGCGCGCAGGATTTCCCGAACACCGTCGCCTTGGGCATGGCGGCCTCGTCCCATATTTCCGATCACGTGGAATGGGATCAGTTCTCGGCCATCCCGTCCGCCCTGCCCGGTTTCTCGGGCGCGGACTCCTTGATCGTCGCTCCGGAAAGCCTGTCTGCAAAGCCCAAAACCGGCGCGGGAGCGGGAGGGGTCGGGGGTGCTGTCTCGGGCTTCGGGGCAGGAAAATCGGGAGCCGCGGCCGCCGCGCTCTCGGACACGGTCTATTGGGATCTCTCCGATACCGCCGCCCTGAAGGTGGCGCGCCGCATCCACGAACAGGAGACCCTCCTCAGGATCAAAGGCGATACCCTCACCTTCCGCTATGACGACAAGGCCAAGGACAGCGTCATCGGGAACGAATTGATCCTCGAGGCCAAGGGCGCGGAGCTCTGGAAAGCTTCAGAGCGGCGCCTGGCCTGGCGCTATGAGAATACGGATTCCGCGGGCGGGTTCGATCGCGGCACCTTCCATGAACGCCTCCCCGCATTCGCGCCGGCCGGATTCCGCGTCCGCCATTACGTGAGCCTAGCCGGGCCGGACGACGATATCGCGGCCAAAGGCGACAACCTTCCCGTCCATTACGCTTTCATTCGCACCCGCACCGTGGCGGGCGCGAGCCCGGACACCTTGGAGTCCTTCGACATCGTCGATGCCGACGGCGACGGGACACTGTGGGGCGCCGGGGATTCCGGCGTGGTGGACTTCCGGCAGCAGACCCCGACACCGGCCTTGCGCCCATCGGTCGAGTCCGTAACCCAGAGGATGCGGGCCGTGCTGTTCAAGGAGGAAGGGAAGACCTATCCCATCTCCTTCCGGGAAACGCGCATTGAAAAGGACGGCCGCAAGGTGGCATGGTCCGTACGCGGCTTCCGCAACGGCATCGATTCCACCTTCGCCCCCGGGGATACGGTGGTGGTGGCCCATCATGTGGAATTCCCCGAGGCCGCCAGGCTGGTGGAGAAGACGGCGCGCTACCGGGTCATCCTGGGCGATGCGCCCAAGAAGTTCTCCGACAACGCGTTGCTCCGATATTCCCTGGACGCGGTATGGCGCAAGGATTTGGCGACCACGAAGTTCGTATTCACGCCGGATGCGCCGGTGGCTTCCCGGGAGCTCTCGATCACGGGCGGCCTGGAGCTCACGGCGGACTTCGGGTCGGGCCACACGGCCGAGGCCATGGGGCGTTATGAGAACAAGGTCATCGACGTGGTGTTGAACGATTTCCGGCCCGATGGGAAGAAGCGTAGGTTCCGCATCGATTGGGACGCCCTGGGAAAGGTGCTGAAGCAGACCGTCCTGGAATAGGCCGGCAAACGCCATCGCCCCAAACCCGCCGCCTCCCGCTCGAAAAAATAGAGCGCTTCCTCCCATCCCGCCATGCGCTTTACCGAATGGGGTTGGTACTATTGAGTCATGCCCGCCCTGAACTCCGTCTTTCCCTCTGTATTCGCCTATTCCGACTACCGGCAGTACCTGAAGGACTATCACGAAGCGGCCAGCGCCAAGGATCGCAAATTCTCGCACCGGTTCATCAGCGATAAGGTGGGGGCCTCGTCCACCGGGTGGTTTTCGGATCTCATCAAGGGCCGCATCAATCTGGCGGGAACCCAACTCGTGCGGCTGGCCGAGCTCCTGAAACTCAAGGAGAACGAGACCGATTATTTCGAGATCCTGGTCCAGTACAATCAGGCCGGTTCCCTGGAGGAGAAGAACCGACATCTCCGGAAGATGCTCACCTTCAAGGAAATGCGGGTGGACCTGGTCGGAGAAGGCAAGTTCGAGTTCTACAGCCATTGGTATTACGCCGCGGTCCGCGAGCTGCTTTTCTTCCACCCCTTCCGGGACGACTATGTCGCCCTCGCCAAGAAGATGGATCCGCCCATCAAGCCCGCCCAGGCCAAGGAGGCCATCCGCCTGCTCGAGAAGCTCGACTTCATCCGCAAGGACGCCCAGGGATTGTACCGTCCCCGGGAGATGACCTTGAAAAAGGATCCGTCCCTGAAATCCATACTCGCCCTCAACCTGCTGCGCATCAATATGGAGCTGGGTATGCAGGCCCTGGACAAGTTCCAAAAGGACGAGCGGCACGTTTCCGCGATGACCCTGTCCTATTCGGCGCCGGGTTTCGAAAAGGCCGTGGCGGAAATCGACGCCTTGAGGCGGAAATTGGTCGCCCTGATGGAAGACGATGCCGATCCGGCCAAGGTATTCCAATTCAATATCCAGTTCTTTCCCGTCACCCGTTGAGGAAGCGTATGCATTTTCCCGTCAAAAGAAACCTGGTTCTCGCCCTTTGCCTGGCGCTCGCTTCGTGCGTGTTCGACGACAAGGAGGCCAAGCGCGGCTCCGTCGTGGACAACGAGCTCCGCACCGGCATCCTGTTCCTGGCCGACGGCAAGCCCGCCGCCAACGCCCGGGTGCGGGTCTTCCCCGTGAACCATGTCCCCGACTCCTCGGCCTTGCCCAAGCGCGCCGTGGACGGGCCCGCCTTCTCCACCCGCACGGATTCCAAGGGCCGCTATGCCATAGACTCCCTCCTCCCCCGGGGCGAATACAATATCCTGGGCGAACTCGACGGCGAGGTCTCCTTCCAGGACTCCGTCTACTTCACGTCCAACCTGGACTCCATCCCCGCCGACACCCTGGAAGACCCCGGGTCTTTGGCCGGCGTGGTGGCCCTGCAACCCAACCATGACCCCCGCACCGTCACCGTGCAGGTCCTGGGCACCAATACCTACGCCAATGTGGAAGAGGAAGGCGCTTTCAAACTGTCCGGCCTGGCGGCGGGACGTTACCGTCTCCGCGTGCAGACCACCTTGCCGGAGTACACGGTCCTGTTCGCCTCCGTCACGATCGGCAGCGGCAGGAGCGACAGCTTGCCGCAGCCGCTGGTCATTCCCTTTACCGGCATTCCCGTGGTGACCGGGCTTTCCGCCGCCTATGACACCGTAAACGGCCTGGTGCGCCTGTCCTGGAACCCGGTCAAATTCCGGGCATTATCCGGGTATCTCATTTTCCGGGAAGAGGGTTCCGGACTCAACCTTTCCCTCGTGCCTATCGCCGGTACCGCCGACACGGCCTATACGGACAGCCTGTTCCTGCCGTATCCGAGGGGGGTCTTCAATCCGGGGGACAATGATCTCGACATCCATTACCGGGTGCGCGCCAAGAACAAATCGGACCAGGTTGGATTGAGCTATGGCGCCGTTTCCCTCACGGCCCGGTCTCCGATTTCGGCGTGGACCTGGTTCCAATTCAGCACGCCCATCCTTCGGTGGGATGCCGCCCGATCCGCGGATAAGGTAAACATGACAGTGACCGCGTCGAATTCCCTCCATAGGCTCACCCGGTTGGATTGGTACGCCGGGGACACCGGCCGCCTCGTTTCCACCCGGAGCTTCACGCCGCAATCCGTGGTGCGGGATTCGGGGGACTTCGCCTGGGCCGAGGAAGGCGCTTTTACGCTCTATGTCAAAGCCCTGGATGAAACCGGCAAGGCATGGTGGGATAGCCTCCGGGTAGCAGGCAATTCCGCTCCCCTCATCAGCGGCACCCCTCCAACCAAGGTCACGGCGATGGAGTATTTCAACTTCCGCCCGACCGTCTTCGATCGCGATGGCGACAATCTGGTATTTTCCATTGTAAATGGCCCCCGGTGGGCCGACGTCTCGACGGGCGCCTTGGCAGGGTCTCCCAGAAATTCCGATGTCGGGAAATACGAGGGAATCCGGATCCGGGTTTCCGACGGCAGGCGGAGCACCGAACTGCCTGCGTTTGACCTCGTCGTGGAGGGGACGCCGTGGATACCGAAGAACTTTTTTCCCACCGACCAGGGTATGGGTATCCATAATGCCTCCGTCTTCGTGGATGGCGTTATGTACTCGCTGATGGGGAACTGGAACGGCGAAACCGAGTTGTTTGCGTTCGACACTTTGACCAACACCTGGGGCAATGCGGCGACTTCACCCAAGAACCTAAATAAGTCCACCCTGCAAGTCATCAATGGAGTGCTTTACTCCTTTGGTTCGGAAGCACCCGTCCCCACCGACGCCCCGACTCTCATCCAGAACTCCTCCTGGGCGTTCACCATCGCGACCAAAAAGTGGGCGGCCCGCGCTCCGATGCCGACGGCCCGGGCGCGAATCACGAGTTCGGTATTCGGCGGGAAGATATACGTTTTTGGCGGCAAGGACTCTTCCGGCGCCTTGTCCAGAGCCGTAGAGGCCTATGAACCGGGCACCAATACGTGGAACCGCAAGCAACCGATGCCTTGGACCTGCCCCTTCTGCCGCAGCACGGTGGTGGGAGGAAAAATCCTCGTTATCGGAGACAGCTCCGATGGACAGGGGGCCGACTCCAAGAGGTTCCTCCTTGTCAAAGCCTACGACCCCGCACTCGATGCCTGGACCGGCCTATCGGCCACTCCGACCGAGGCCTATGATTTCGCATTGTGCGGAGTCAAGGACCGGCTTTTCCTATTCGGAGGCAAAAACGCAGCCAACCCCTTTAGGGTCGAGGAGTATAACTTTGCTTCGAATGCATGGAAATCGAAGCAGAATCTTCCTTCCGATTTCGAATGGGGCATCGATGGGTGCATTGAAGCGGGATCTTCGGCCTTCCTCTTGACTTACAGTTCCTTAAGGCCGGTCCAATTTTTCCCCGGGTTCCTCAAGTAGCCTTTCGAATCCATCCCTACCCAATCCCTTCCTGGCCGCCATGGGAGAAAGGTAGGGTAAAGCGCGGTCTTCCGGGATCGCAGCAGGCATATTGGATAACCCTTTTTCGTTATCATTGAAATGGATGTTGATGGAACAGCATCCATTATCACCCCCAATCCGCCCATTCTTAGTTATCGTTTTTAACTCCATTCAATGCCATATTTACCTCTATATATTTCGTTTTTGGTCATTTTTTTGCATTTTATCCCCAATTCCCGTTATCAATACCATTACGACTCATTGAATACGCCCCCGTTATCGGATATCTTATGACTGACACCAGAACACGGGCCCCGTCGGGCCCACGAAAGGAAGAAATCATGAAACACTCCAGAGCATCCCTCAGTCTCGTCTCCCTGACCCTCGCCGGAGCCGCCTCCCTGCTCCTCGCCGGATGCCTCACCAAGAACGAGGACGCCTCCTACAACAGCGACGGCCAGAGCGCCTATGTCGCCTCGGAAGTGGACCAGATGGGCCAGGTCTACGATCAGATATCCGTGGACGGTCCCGCCGCCAAGACCTCGTCCCTAGGCCTCACCATCACCGGCGAAAAGGTGATCGAACCGTTCAAGTACGATTCGGCCTGCACGTGCTTCATCCGCCACGCCACCTACAGCAATATCGAAGGCTTCGAGCGCGACCGGGTGGATTCGGTGACCCTGCTGGATTCCTCCGGCGCGACCATGGACCGTTTCCAGAAGGCCCGGGTCTCCAAGATCATCCACAAGCGCCATGTGGTGAAGAGCAAGAACGGCAAGGAGGCGGACATCCACCTGGCCTTCACCGTGGACATCAAGACGGATGCGGGCGTGCGCAAGGGCGAGTGGAACGGCACCATGATCGGGACGTATAACGGCCAGGAGTTCAAGAGCGGTTCCATCTCCAAGGTGATCCGCGTCTGGGAGGACGGCCGCTTCCATTTCCCGGAAGCCGGCACCATCACGCTCGACCGGCCCGTACTCTCCTTCCTGGTGGAATTCCTGGGCGACGGCAAGGCGAAGGTGACCATCACCAACAAGGTGAACCACAAGATCCATATCCTGTGGGTGGACAAGGATTACAATGAGTCGGATCCGGTAGAGACCCCTTGATCCGCTCCCTGATCGTTTACGCGCCCTGATTATTTCCGTTCCCTGAACCGGTCCGGATCCAGGGAACCATGGAAGATACCTGCGCGCGGGCGCAGGGCATCAAGGCCCCCGGGAACATGCCCCGGGGGTCTTTTCCGTTCCCCCCGGCGCCCCGCGGGGGCATTGCTTTTAGAGGGTCTTCTTGGCGAGGATGGAGAGCGTGGGCCCGGTCAGGAAGTCATCCCCCAGCGGGAGGGCGATGCTGATATGCTGGACCGCCTTGGTCGTCGACTTGCTGCGGCCCAGGCGCAGGCCCAGGCCCACCGACCAATGCAGATCGGCGGGATCGAAATCCCGCGCGGACGGGAAGGCATTGCCCGCATTGACGAAGGCGGCGAAGGCCGGCACCATGGTCAGCCATTCCCATTCCGGGAACAGCCGTTGTTCCGCGGAGGCCACGAAGCGCGCCTGGCCCGCATAGTACCAGCTGGGATACCCCGTGAGGCCGTTCAATTCGCCCAGGGTCAATTGCCCGCTGCGCGGCGTGGCGAAGAGATGGGTCCAGGAGGCCGTGAGCCAGGTGGCGGTGAGGCGATGTTCGCGCAGGGCGGTCTCCCCCAGGGCATCGACCTGGCCGTCCGCGAAATCGCCGGAGGGCGAGAGGAAGGATTGCCAGGCGATGGCCGTGTTCACGTAGGCCCGGTCCGCCCAGAAGCCCGCGTAGGCGCCTTCCTGCACCAGGCGGAAATCAGCGTCCCCGGCGCCGAGCCATTCCTGGTTGATGCCGGCCTTGGTGGTCAGGCGCCATCCCGTCTCGACCGACTCGCTCCATTTGAGGTTGCGGAAGTTGCGCGAGGTCCGGTACCCGTATTGGTACAGGCTCGCGACGGCGCCTAGCACGGCATCGGTCCGGGTTTCCGGGGCCAGGGCCGAGGAGGGAAGGGCCGCATAAGGCAGGACCGCGCTATCGGCCTTGCCCAGGCCGCCGTTCGGGTAGCGATCCCGGTAATAGAAGTCCGGGCCGAGGTTGAACTTGAGGGATTTCCCGAAGGACCGCAGGGCCGAGGCTTCTACCTGCTGGGTGGCCACGCGGTCGAAAACGCGCACCAGTTGGGCCGCGCCGGCCAGATCCTTGGCGACGGGGTCCGGCAGGCGGCCCAAGGCGTTCGCGTCGAAATAGATCCGTTCGGAATTCTCCTGGGAGGTCAAGGTCAGGCCGTACGCATAGCGATCGGTCCGGGACAGGAGGGGCTTGTTGATCCGGAAGACCACCGAGTCCCCGTCGGAGAGCCAAGCCGCGTAGCCGGATACCTGCAACTGCTGGGAAGTGAGATTGTTGTTCGTGAAGGTCAGGGCGCGCGTGGACCGCACGGGATCGCGGGAGATGGACGCGCCCACCTTGGTGCCCGTCCCCATCAGGTTGGTTTCGAAGGCGCCCAGCACCCAATACCATTCGTCCCGCTTGATCCGGCTCCACCGGGCCAGCAGCAGGTCCGCCGCCCCCAGGTTCTGCGCCCTGGCCCCGGCGGCCAGCACCGTGGTCCATTGGTCATAGGTGGTCACCAGCACTTCGCAAGCGCCGCCGTCCAGGGGCTTCACCGTGACGATGGCGTCGGAAAGGAATTCCTCCGCGCGCAGGGTCCGCTCGGTTTCGGAGAGGAGATCCTTGCCGATGGAATCGCCCTCGCGGAACAATAGGCGGCGCCGCACGGTGGCTTCGCGCGATTCGATATGGATGCGGTTGCCGAGGCGGAACACCTTGCGCTCGAGATCCGAATGGGCCACGGAACCGTCGAACGCGTCCTTGCGATCGAACCGGATGGACCGGATCACGGCGCGGAAATCCGGCGGCAGTTCCGCGGTGGTCAGATGGCCGGCGGGCGCATGGAAGAAACGGCTGGCGGCCCCGGCCGCGGAGGCCTTCCCGGGTACCATGAGGGGAAGGACGGTGAGGGCCAGACCGGCGTAGAGCGCGTGAAGTGCTGTAAAGGCCCGCATGGGAAGGCTACAGGCTCTTCTTGGCCCGGATGCTGAAGACGGGGCCGGACAGGTGCTCTTCGCCTACGGGCCAGCTCAGGTTCACGTGGTTGACCACCTTCTGGACGGACTTGCTGGCTCCCAGGCGCAAGCCGAAACCGAGGGCGTAATGCAGCTTGTCCGGATCGAAATCGGAATACCCCGGAAAGGTGTTGCCGGCGTTCAGGAAAAGCGCGAAGGCCGGGACCACGGTGCCGATTTCAAAGCGCGGGAAAAGGCGTTGTTCCGCTTCGAGGAGGAAACGCGCCTGGCCGGCATAGTAGAGGTTGGGATACCCGTTCAGGCCATTGTCCTCGCCCAGGAGCAATTGCTGGCTCTGCTCGGAGGCGAACAGGTTGGCCCACGAGGCGGCGAGATAGGTGGAGGTGATCCAAACGGGCTTCCATTGGATCTCGCTCCCGGCGGAAGCGTAGCCGTCGTCGAAATCCCCGTCCGGGGCGACGAAATACCTCAGGGAGGCGTTGGTGTTGAAGAAGACCGCGTCCCACCAGGCATTGTTGTAGACGGCCGCATGGCTCAGGAGGAAGTCATCGTTGCGCGCGCCCATCCATTCCTGGTTCCGGGCCACCTTGGTGGACAGGCGCCATCCCGTCTCCAGGGTCTCGCTCCATTTCAGGTTGTTGAAGTTCTCCACGGTCTTGTAATCGTACTGGTACATGCTCAGGCTCACGCCCACCAGGTAGTCCAGACGCTCATCGATATGCAGGGCGGAGCCCTCCAGGGGAATGAGGCGCAAGATGGAAGTCTCGCCGCGGTTGAACAGTTCGTTGCCGTGGTTATATCGATCGCGGCGGTTGAAGGTGGGGCTGACGTTGAACTTCGTGTGGTAACCGAAGGAGCGGGTCACGCTCAAATCCAGATCGTGGGTGGCGACGCTGCCGAATTGCCGGAGGATATGCGGGATGCCGCTCTTGGCTTCGGCCAGGCTGTCCGGAAGCTGATCCAGGCGGTTGGCGTCGAAGTAGATGTTCTCGGACAGCTCAACGGCGGAAAGGGAGGCAGAGAAGGCATAGCGGCTGGTGCGGGACTCGAGGGGTTTGGACAGGGAGAAGAGCACGGAGTACCCGTCCGAAAGCCAGGCGGCATGGGAGGCGAGGTGAAGGCGTTGGGGCAGCAGGGCATTGTTGTTGTAGTCCAGCCAGCGGGTATCGCGGAACTGATCGTGGCCCAGGAAGAACCCCAGGCGCTGGCCCGTCCCCAGGAGATTGCTTTCCACCGGGCCCACCCAATAGATCCATTCCCCGCCCAGGCGTTGCAGGCTGAAGCCGGGAACCGTGGTCCATTGATCGTAGGTGGTCACCTTGACGTGCACGGTCCCGTCCTGCCATTTCATCACCTCGATGATGGCGTCGGCCAGGAACTCCTCCTGGCGCAGGGTCTTTTCCGTCTCCAGCAGAAGGTTCTTGGTGATGGTATCGCCTTCCCGGAAAAGCAGGCGGCGGCGGATGGTCCCATTCAGGGATTCGATATGGAGCTTGTTGCCCATGTCGAAAAGCCATTGCTCCCCATCGCTATGGGCGGTGCTTCCTTCGAAGGCATCCTTGATGTCCAGCTGGACGGAGCGGACCTGGCCGGTGAAATCCTCGGGCAGATCCTTGGCGCGAGTGAAGCCTTCCGTCGGCCGGAAGAAGCGATCCGCTTGCGCCCGGCCTTCAGGGGAAAGGCCGGCGAGGATCAGGAGGAGAAGGATCGGGAATGCCTGGGGGACGGCGCGGAAGCAGGAACGGATCGGCCCGGAAAGCATCGGTTCCAAGATACAACCTTCCCTTGGAAGTCAACAGGCCAAGGGCCTTTCAGGGAACCCGCCCGCCTCGCGATCGGTCGCTCTTTCCGCAGTAATGGCCTACCAGGCGGAGGGACGTAATAAGGGGAAGTGGGTCTGTAAGCCGGGTTCTGTCTCATGCGTTCGGCAAGCCGAACGCCTGGGATGGTCATCCATCTGGGACGGCGGTTACCCGCCGCCTCGAGCGACCTACCCGATGACCGCAGGAGCGGACCGCTCCTGGACCTGCCCGCGCTTTCGCGCGGCGGTCTGGCCATCCTATTTGGTCTTGCACCGGATGGGGTTTGCCCTGCCATCCCTGTCGCCAGGAATGCGGTGAGCTCTTACCTCGCCATTTCACCCTTACCCGGGAATGGCCTTGCGGCCATTCCTTGGAGTCCGCTTACGCGGACTCCACCGAAAAGTCTCCCCTTCGAGGGCGGTATATTTTCTGTGGCACTTTCCATCCCGTTCCCGGGTCTGGCCGTTAGCCAGCATCCTGTCCTATGGTGCCCGGACTTTCCTCCAGAAGCGACCGGCGCGAGCCGATTGCTTCCAGCGACCATCCAACCCACTTCCCGCAGGTTCGCGGGGTTCAATCTAATAAGAGTCGCGCTCCCCCATGGTCCCGGGAGCGCCGGGGAGGCCGACTATATGGGCTTGGGCCCCATGGCCTCGGTCTTTTTGAGAAGGGCCTGGTATTGCTTGTCCTTCTTCAGGGCCTTTTCCAGGGCGACCCGCCGCTTGCCCTCCCCCGCCAGGCATTGCTTGCCGCGCGGGGTGGCCGTATAGCGATCGTCGCAGGACTTCTCATAGCTGAATTTCCGCTCCATCAGGGAGGCGACAGCCGGATCGTTGGGATCGGCCCCGCGCAGCTTGGCCTCGCTGATCTGCCTGTCGACCTGGGCATAGGCGGAGTCGGAGCCCCGGCATTCCTTGAGGAACAGGGACTTTTCCCGATCACAGGACCGGATTTCCTTCTTCTCCCCGTCGCTCAGGATGCGCCTGGTAATCACGCGTTTCAGGGAGTCCAGGCTGTTCAGGAGGGCGGGGTCCTGGGGCGGAGCGCCCGCGGGTTGGGCCTCGGCGAGCACGGCCAGGCCAAGGCAGAATCCCAGGGTCAGGCGGAAGGCTAGGGCCCCGCGCGCGCTTTTTCCGGCCATCATCCCGTTTTCCATGCGTTCTCCGTTCTGGATCCTAATATAACCTTGGCGGCGTTGCGCTGCCGCCTTTCCGGCCAACGACCCTGTGGGATATCCGGTGGGATATCGGACGGTAAGGGATCAGGCCAGCCGCGGAAACCGCCTCCGGGCCGCCAGGAAACATCCCAGGGACGCCGTCAAAAGGACCCCGGTGAAGGCCAGGTAGACCGTATCCGAATGGAAGAACGACGTGGAGAAGGACGTCACCGAGAAGAAGATCCCCAGCATGACCAGGCTGGTCAGCTGCGCCGCGCTCCGCACGGATTCCGAGATGAGGGATAACAGGGTGGCGACCGCGCACAGGAACAGGCCCAGTACCGGCGTCAAGAGCATGGCCTTGGCCACGTCGACGCCGAAACCCGGCATCCAATATCCCTTCGACAAAAGCATCGAGGTCATCGCGCCTTGCCCCAGCCACCCGACCAGGACCGGCACGGGATAGATCCCCAGAACCTTTCCCCAGAAGAGGGAGCCCATTTCCACCGGCAGGCACATGAGGATCTCCAGGGTATTGCGTTCCTTTTCCCCGGCGAAGCTGTCCGCGCCCAAGGGGACGGCCGCGCTGGGAGCCAGCACCGACAGCATCAGCAGCAGGGAGCGCGCCAACTGGAGGGTTTCCGCGACGGAGCCCAAGGGCTGGAAAAAGACCGTGAAAGCCTGCAGTCCCATCAGGAGGACGGGCGTGATCAGGAAGGGCAGCAGGAAGCGCGGCTCCTTGAAGATGAGGCGCCATTCATGGCGGGCGATTTTAAGGGTTTGCATGAACGGACCTTGCATTCAGGCTCCCACCAGGCGCTGGTAGGCCTCGGCAAGGGTGGCGCGGCGCGGCTCCGCGGAGGCCAGGGGCAGGCCCCGTTCCACCAGGGCCTTGATCAGCTCCGGCATGCGGCGGCGCAGGTCCGGGGCGCTGACCTCCAGCATCGCCTCTTCGCCCGTAACGGGTTCGATCCGGATCGGGGAACCGGGCAAAGGGGAACCGGCCCCGTTGCCGGCGGTAGGCGCCCCGCGCAGCCAGGCAAGCTCGTCCGGCTCCATCGGCCTGGAAAACCCCAGGCGGGCCCGTTCCGTCCCGGTCCCGTCCGTTCCGGCGCCTTCGCCGGCCTGGACCGCTTCCAGGATTTCGTTCCGGCCGCCCGAGGCCAGCAGCTTACCGCGCGCGAGGAACCCGAAATGGCTGGCCACGGCCTCCATCTGCTCCAGGCGATGGGTGGCCACCAGGGCGGTGGCGCCGGATTCGGCCAGGTAACTCCGGAGGTACGCCAGCACGTATTGCTGGGAGGCCGGATCGAGATGGTCGGTGGGTTCATCCCAGAGCAGGAGTTCGGGGCGGTGCAGGATGCTGCGCGCGAGCTGCAGTTTCTGGCGGTTGCCCTGGGACAGCTTGGCCACGGGCTTGGGCGAGAGCTCTAAGCCCATTTCCCCGCACACCGCGCGGATGCGGGCGTCCAGGTCCGGGATGGCGAAGAAGGATCCGAAGAAGGCGAGGTACTCGCGCGTATTCATGCGGCCGTAGGCCCCGGGATTCTCGATCAGGACGCCGAGCCGCGCCAGGCGCGCGCGCGAACCGCCGTCCTCGCCGCCGAAAACGGAAATGGACCCGCCGGTGGGCCGCACCAGGCCGGTGATGCAACGCATCAGGGTGGTCTTGCCCGCGCCGTTGGGGCCGAGCAGAACGTAGAGGGAACCTTTGGGGAGTTCGAAATCCACTCCGCGCAGCGCCTCCACGGGGGAGCCCTTGGAACGGAATTCCACCCGCAGGCCGCGGGCCGAGATCACGCCGGACAAGGACGCGCCTAGCCGGCCACGTGCATGGATTCCACGAGCATGTCCGGGACCTTCACCGAGGAGAAGGAATCGGAATATTCGCCCGAGAAACCCCGGATGGCCATCAGCAGCTCGAAGTAGTTGGAATTGAGGGTGATCTTGTCGACCGGCTTGATGCGCTTGCCCTGTTCATACCAGAAGCCCTGCGCGCCGATGGAGATCTCGCCGGAGATGGCCGAACATCCCGACCCGCCTTCGAGCTTGGTCACGTAGAGGCATTGCGGGTACGCCGCGAGGAGTTCCTCCACGGTCTTGTCGCCCTTGTCCACGATGAAGTTGGAGAAGCCGGTGCCGGCCTTGCCCGAATAGCCGCGCGACCCGTTGCCCGTGGGCTTCACTCCGGCCTTCTTGGCCGACTCCAGGTTGTACAGGTAGGATTGGAGCACGCCGTCCTTAATCACTTCCAGCTTCGCCGTCACCACGCCTTCCCCGTCGAAAAGGTGGGAGCCCGGCATGCCCGGCGTATGGGGGCTGCTGGTGACGTTGAGGAAGGGCACGGCGATCTGCTGGCCGATCTTACCCGCCAGGCGGGACTGGCCCTTCTGGACCGCCTCGGCGAAATAGGGCGAGCCGAACATGGACATGATGGAGGTGCTGACCCGGTTGGAGAAGACCACGGGATAGCTCCCGCTGGGGATGGACTCCGCGCCGAGGAGTTCGACCGCGCGTTCCACCGCCTTGCCGGACATGAATTTCGGATCGAAATTGAAGCTGCGGCCGCCGTTGGAATACACGCCCATCTTCTTGTTCTCGCCTTCCTTGGCCACCACGCCGATGCCGGCGCTGATGACGTTGGAACGGGACGAGTAGGCCACGCCGTTGGAGTTCCGCACCATGGACATGCCCGACGAGCGGCTCGCGCCCAGGTAAGGGATATTGTCGATGCGCTTGTCCGCCTGGCGGGCGATGGCTTCGAGCTCCAGGCCCAGGGCTTTCATCCGATCGAGGCTCACATCTTCCAGCTCCGGATTGAAAGACTTGAGATCGATGGCGGGGAGTTCCACCGCGAAGGGCAGTTCCATGTCCACTTCATCGGTGAGGAGGGTATGGCTGATGGCGTCCTTGACCGTCTGGGAGATGGCCTCGCGGGACATCTTCTCGGTGAAGGCGAACCCGGGGCGCTTGTCCTTGAAGAGGCGGATGCCTATGCCGCGGGAGTTGGAGATCTCGGTGCTCTTGACCTTGCCTTCGAAAAGCTCCAGGCCCATGCTCTCGGATTCCCCGGCCACGGCGTCGAACATGTCCGAGCCCAGGCGGCGCGCTTCCGCGCACATGTAATCGATGGCGTCATTGGGATTGAGGGATTCGGAGCTCATCGTCCCCCCACCAGGATATTGTCGACCTTGATGGTCGGTTGGCCCACCATGACCGGTATCGAGCCCGAAGCGGCGCCGCACATGCCGGCCGCCATCTCCAGGTCGTCGCCGACCATGGAAATCATGGGCAGGATCTCAGGGCCCTTGCCGATGAGGGTCGCGCCGCGGACCGGCTCGCCGATCTGGCCGTTCTTGATGATGTACGCCTCCTCCACCGCGAAGTTGAATTCGCCGGTGGCGGGATTGACCGAGCCCCCGCCCATCTTCTTGGCGTAGATGCCGTGATCGATGCTGTTGATCATGGCCCCCACGGTCGAGGAGCCGCGGTCGATGTAGGTGTTGCGCATGCGCGAGACGGGAGCGTACTGGTAGGATTCGCGGCGCGAGCTTCCCGTGATGCCGTTCCCGGTTTCCTTGCCTCCCACGCGATCGGACATGTAGGCCTGCAGCTTGCCGTCCTTGATGAGCGTGGTCTTCTGGACCGGGTTGCCCTCATCGTCGATGTTCTGGGAGCCCCAGGCGTTCTGGATGGTCCCGTCGTCGATGGCGGTGACGGACGGATGGGCGATGAGTTCGCCGATCTTGCCGGCGAAGGGCGTGGCCTTGCGCCTTACCGCCTCGGTCTCGAGCAGATGGCCGCAAGCCTCGTGGAAGATCACGCCGCCGAAGCCATTGCCCATCACCACGGGCATCTTGCCGCCCTTGACGTAGCCGGCGCCCAGCATCAGGACCGCGCGTTCCGAAGCCATCTTGGCGTAATGGGCGATGTCCAGGCTCTCGAAGAATTCGAAACCGCGATGGGTCCCGGGCGCCTCGCTGGCGGTGAAGATCTCGCCGCCGGATTCCGCCGTCACGTTTACCGTGAAGCGCGAGCGCGTGCGGGTATCCTCGGTCCAGAGCCCTTCGCTATTGCAGATGACCACGTTGGAAACGACATCCCCGGCGCGGGAATTCACCTGGATGATCTTGTCGGAATAGGCCCTGGCCACGTGATCGGCCAGCTTGATGAGGTCGAGCTTCTTTTCCTGCCCGATCTCCCTGGGATCCTTGGTGATCTTGTGGCGATTCTCGAAGATCTTGCCGACCAGTTTCACCGTGGGCTCCGAAGAACGGCTCAGGATGATGCCCCGGCTCCGCGCCAGGTTGTCGATCAGCTTGATGATATGGGATTCGTCGTCGTTGCTGGTATGGGCGTAGAGGACCTCGGTGCCGTAGACGAGACGGATGCCCATCCCGTAATCGGTGCCGGCCGTGGCCGATTCGACCTTGCGGTCCCGGAAGGAAACCGATGCGTTTCGGGTCTCCTCCTCGAAGATTTCCACGAAGTCGGCCTTGCGGTCCAGGCCGGCTTGGATGATGCGTTCAGCCTTGATTTTATCCATGGATTTTTCCCGGGGGTATTATGATGAATTATAACAAAAACGGGATCCCGAAACCCGTATGGCGATGCTGGCAACCGAATTGACATGGGGTGCCGGGCAGGCGTCAAAACGCCCATGGATGGTGGATTTCCCTTTGGTTACCGGGGGGTCGACGGGGGAGTATTCGTGGTCGGGCCCGTATGCCGGGCGCGTCGGTTATTTGTCGCCGGGGAACAGCATGTCCAGGCGATCCTGGACCTGGGCGTCGCCCACCACGTCCGGCATCACGTCCGGGATGCCGTTGTTCCTCACGTCGTTCAGCACCGTGCCGAGCTTGGACTTGGCCTGGTTCGCGATCATCTTCACGAGGCCGAGGTTGGTGCGGTCATCGAAGATCAGAACCATGATCACGTCCTCATCCACGAGGGAGATGTGGATGTTCTGGTTGTCCCCCTGATGGAACATGACCGAGAATTCGGTCTCCCCGATCAAGGTCGCGATGGCCTTGGTGGAGGCGAAGCTGCCGGCCGCCAGGGCCGCAAGGCTGGTGACATTGATGTTGGGGCTGAACCCCACCTGGGAGATGAGGTTGCCGTCCTTGTTGATGAGCAATACGTACGCCGAGGCGGACTCGGTGATCAGATGCGAAAGGATCTTGTTGATCCGATCGATGTCTTCCTTGTACAGAACGAAGTCGCCCATGCTATTTCTCTTTTTTGAAGAGTCCGTCGAAGAATCCCTTCTTCTTGTCGTTGGGATGGGGCAGCTTCTTGGTCTTGAACGAATCGTCCTTGGCCATGTCCTCGTAGGTGGTGACGATACCGCTATTGTCCACGAGTCCGCCGATCTGGCGTCCCTGGGGAGGCGGCTCGTCGGGCTGGGGCGGAGACAAGGTGGGATAGGGCGGGCCGCCCTTTCCAGGAGGCGGTTGGAAACCCTGGCCCATGCCGGGTTGACCGCCAAGGGGGGGATTGTTGGGCGCGCCGAAACCGGTGGGTGGAGTGCCGAAAGCACCGGGACCTTGGCCGGGAGGGGTGCCGAAACCCGGGGATGCCGGGCCGCCGAAACCGCCGCCCATTGGATTCTGCGGGGCGCCGAAGCCGCCGGGTTGACCGAAGCCGGCCGGGCCCCCGGAGGAGCCTTGTCCGGGAAAGCCGCCTTGCAACGGGTTCGCAGGAGGATTTCCGGAAGGGCCAGCGCCCGGAAAGGCCGCGGGGAAACCGCCGCCTGTGGGCATTCCCGGTTTGTTCTGGCCGAAGCCGGGAGGAGTGCCTCCGCTGAAAGGATTGTTCATGGGCGGGTTCATGCCCGGAATGCCTTGGGGCGGATTCGGCGCGCCGGCCGGTGAAGAGCCGGCCGGTGAGGCACCGGGCTTGGAGCCCGCGAAAGAATCCACGAAGGGTGAGACGGGTATGCCCGGAGGAGCGCTGAACCCCATATTGCCGGCTTGCTGGGGAATGCCTCCGACGCCCGGAGCGGCCGCTCCGGGACCCGCTGGCGGGAAGCCCGGTTTGTTGGCCTGGAAAGGAAAGGCCCCTTGCGTCGCGCCGCCTGCCGGAAACCCGGGATTGGCCCCGGGGAATCCGGGTTTGGCCGGGCCTCCGGGTTGCGAACCGAATGCGGGCGCGCCGGAAGCCTGTCCGGGAGCGGAGAAGGGATTGGGGGCGCCTTGCCCGAAACCCGCGGGCGGGGTGGGAGGACCGCCGAAGCCAGGGGAAGCCGGGCTGCCGAAACCGCCGGCCGGAGCACCAAAGCCGCCTGGAGCAGGGCTGCCGAAACCGGAACCGGGGCCGCCAAAACCGCCGCTGGGAGCCGGTCCCGTGATGGGTGCGGGTTGGGAGGGAGCATTGGGAGCCTGGGGTCCGCCGGGAAAGCCCGCCGAACTGGGCAGTCCCGAGGCGTTGCCCGCGAAAGGATTGCCCGGCGCGCCCCCGAAGCCGCCTGAGGCGGGGTTTCCGAAGCCTCCGGAAGCGGGTCCGCCAGGGGCGGGACCGCCGAAGGATCCGGGCGAGGAAGGGACATTGAGCGGCGCGCGCGAACCATCCGCCGGACGCGGCGGGATGGCGGGCGTGCCGAATCCGCCGGCGAAGGGCTGGGCCGCGGGCTTGGGGGGCATCTGGGCGAACCCGGGCTGGGAAACCGGAGCCGCGGGCTTGGGAGCGGCCGGGGCGGGAGCGGCGGCGGCCGGCGCATCCGGACGGGCAGGCCGGCGCGTACCCTGGAAGCCCGCGTACTTGGCGTTGAACTTGTCGATGACGGATTTGCCGATGGCCTTGAGGGTGGTGAATACGCCTACGCCGGTGGCGGCCACGGCCTCATAATGCGGCAGGTTGTATTTGTTGATGAGCGAGTTCAGCTGCTCGATCGGGTACACGTTGGGAAGGTCGCGCTTGTTGTATTGCAGGACCAACGGGATGTTCTCGATCGAATGGCCGTACTCGCGCAGATTCTCCTGCAGGTTGGCGAAGCTTTCCAGATTCTCCTGGAGCTTGTCGACTTGGGAATCCACCACGAAGACGACGCCGTCCACTCCGCGCAACACCAGTTTGCGGGTGGCATTGTAATAGACCTGGCCGGGTACCGTATAGAGCTGGAACTTTGTGGAAAATCCCTTGATGGATCCCAGGTCCAAAGGAAGGAAATCGAAGAACAGGGTGCGATCGGTTTCCGTCGCCAGCGATACCATCTCGCTCTTGTCCTTGTCCGGGATCTTGCGGTGGATGATCTGCAGGTTGGTCGTCTTCCCGCTCAGCCCGGGACCGTAATACACGATCTTGCAGCTGATTTCCCTGGTTGCGTAATTGATGGATGCCACGGGATTTTCCTTGGTTACTTGATTAAAGGGCTCACTTGCGCGATTTCAACCCTGATTAATCCGGTATTGGCCTGGCTGTCCGCCAGCACGACCAGATACCCCAGTTCTACTACTTGCACGAAAAACTTGCCCTCGCTCGCCTCAATCATGGTCTGCATGAGGTAACCCGCCTGGGCATTCGAAACGATCTTGTTCGCCACCTGTTGAACCGACACGATCAAGGCGCTTATGAAGTCGGAGGGGACCGGGGTCCGGAAGTGGGAAACGATCTCAATCCCATCCGGACTGACGATGCTGGAGCCCTTGACTCCCTTGATCTGATTTATCCTCTCCAATATAGTTAACATCCAGTTCAACCCCGTATATAGCCGCGTGCGTGCAACAGTCGGGCGATGGCTTGCGCCCCACGTTCAATCCTGAATTTGAACAACTCGTAGCTGCCTCTCGTTCCCGTCACCACCAGGAAGAAAAGGTTGGATTGCTCTACGTTGATAATCAAATGAAACCGGTTTTCGGTGAATGAGACGACGTGATCCAAAGGACCCAGGCCCATCATGGCGCAGCGCTCCAGGCTTTCCACGAACCCGGCCTGGAAATAGGGCGCCTCGATGAACAGGCTTTCGTGGGTTTCCTCCCCGAAACCGACCACCAGGCCCTCACGATTATATAGTATCGCCCCCTGGATGCCGTTCACCAGGCTCAGGTAACCCAGGCAGGCGTCCAGATCCCGGGACTCCACCAGCTTGTTGATATGCACCGGCCCCGATTCGATCTTATTCATTCGGGGAGTACTCCGCGGGCCGGCCCGCGGCGGAGGCCGCGGATTGGGCCTGAGAGGCCGCATGCTTGCGGAAGGTGTTCTCGGCGCGCACGATGGTCAGGAGCGACTGGTTGATGTTGCCGGTGATGAGGCCCATGTTCTCGCCGCCGGAATGGAAGGACGTCACCGTCATGTTCTGGAACGAGAAGCAGATCTTGTTCACGGTCCCGCCTTCGAGGGACGCGCAGGCCGCCTGGATGGGCATGGGAACCTCATGGGGCAGCATGGCCACCAGGGTCTCCAGGACCGGATCGCGGCACTCGGATTTGAACTTTCCCTTTTCGGGATTCCAGATGGCCAGGGCCTGGGTGTTCTTGTCTTCGGACAGAGCCTGGAAGATGCCGAAGGCGCCTTCCTGGGAGGCCCCCGGGGAGGCTGGATATGGGACGCGCGGTGCGGCGGGCGCGGCAGGTGCGGAAGAGGGAGGGGCGGTCTTGGCCGGTTTCACGGCCATGGGACCGGCCAGTGGCGGCGCGGTTTTGACCTTCGCCAGGCCGGATAAGGGTGTGTCGGCTTGCCGGGGATCGACGGCGCTTGGCGGCTGGGGCCGGGATTCCGGCTGCACCTGAGGCATGGACGGAGGCGTGTCCCGGTGGCTGGCTTCGAACCGGGCCGCCGAGGCCGAAGCGGAAGCGGCCTGGGTATTGCCGAAGTAGGAATCCGATAGAATGGGCCCGGAGCCGGAAGGGGTCGCGACTTCGAAGGTTCCGGAGGCATCGGGGCGAGGATGGGATTTTTCCCATTCCACGAACTCGAGATAGATATCGCACTCCAACAGGGAGAGGGCCACCATGTCGTTCGGATGCTGGTGCACGCGCGGCACCAGGCGCTTCTTGACGGTGGCGAATTCCCCCGTCTCGATCCCTATCTGGGCCTGGAGGTAGAAGACCATGTCCTTGAAGCGCGATGCCTGTTTGGCCTCCAGGCTGTGGAGGACATGCAAGGCGAGGTCGTATTTCCCCTGCCGGATGAGCAGGCAGGCATAAGCCAAGGTGCTGGAGCTCTGGATAAAGCTCTGGCATATCACATCGTCCGCCAGGACGGCGGCCGCGGACTTGACTTCATGCATGGGGGCGGTGGTCATGGGTGGTTCCGGTCTATTTCAGGACGAAGGCTTTCTCGCTGGTCTTGCGATAGAAGGGCTTACCGCTGCCGGAGCCCGAAATTTCCCTGGCGGTCAGGACGCCCTCGCCGGCCAAGGGCAGCAGGCTCTTGGGGAGACTGTCCTTACGGGCCGCGTGGTCGATCAAGAACGCCTCCATATTGTCCCTCGCCATGGCATGGGAGATCCCGGCCTCATAGTCGTCCGGATCCTGCCAATCCGCGCCCGTCTGCTCGACCGCACCTACCATCCAGATAGAAAACAACCGCACCGCCGTGGCGAAAACCAGGAAAAGAACGGCGATCCCCAGCACCATGGCGGTCTTGCGATCCTTCTCGGATTGCGGGTCGGCTAGGGCCGGGGCATCCGGGTCCCCGCTCGCCATCTTGTTCGGGGCGATAAATCCGCCGTGCCATAAATTTACGATGCATTCGGACAGCCGGAAAGTGCCAAATGGGACTTGCTTCGCGATTTGCAAAACGTTCTTCTTGGCGTCCACCAATCCCAAAACCAGGTAATCCCAACCCAACTGGTCCCCGTCATACAGCTTGCCGGTGGGGCGGAATACCTGCTTGAGGTCCGGCAGGGCCTCCCGTAAACGCGGCCATTCGTCAATCCGGCGCATGCCTTCCATGCAGGCGAATTCCGTGGAAATGTTGAGCAGGGTCATTACCGTGGATTTTTGGCCGGATCCGAACTCATAGGTTCCCTGCAGCCAACCGAAAAGCTCGCAGACCATGTCCTCGGTGATGATTTGCAGCCATTCCTTGCGGTCTTCCTCGGTAAGGTGCCCTTTGGCCGCCAAGGTGGCCAAAAGCGGCCGTCCCATATCCCGGGAAATGGCCTCAAGGTCGGTCATTTCCTGCCTAAGCACCCGACCGGTCTCGACCAGCATTTCCCTGACCTTGCCCTCGGGGGTGTCCCCGTTGACCCGAACGCCCGTCAGGTTGCCCTGGGCGATGAAAAGCTCCGCTTTCTCCTTTTCCCGGCCCAGGGTCAGGACGCCGGTCTTCCGTTGCTGCAAGAGGAGTTGCAATACGTCCGCCAGGGAGAAATCCTTGAGATCGCCGGATAGGATCATCGCACGGCCTCCCGTTCCGGCGCGGTATGCGCCGGCAGCACGTCGCTGAGATCGATGCGGGTGCGCAATTGTTTCAGGTTGAAGATGCCATAGGCCGCCGCCAGGGGCACCACGGGAAACCACCGCAATGGACCGAGCACGAAGGTGGGGTATTCCATCAGCATATGGTTGACCCCCCACAGGGTCCCGATCAGGAGGGAGATCATCAAGGGCCAGGCGAATCGTCCGCCTCCACGGCCCAGGTAGAGATTCCCGCTGCCCGGGAAAAGCGAATTCAGGGTCGCCGCCGTCCTTACCGCGGACAGGGCCGCGCGATTGCGCAGGCGCGAGACCAGCTCGACCTTGATCCGGTTCTCCTGGACCCCCGCCACCGTCTTGAAGCAATACTGGCAGTGCACCCCCTTGCGGCAGGTTCGGCACATGATCCGGCCGCATATCCGGCATTCGAAAAGATCCCAGCCATGGGTATGCAGGGAATAGGAGCGGAAGCGGAAGAAGAGGGCCAGCGACACCAGGATCACGCCCATCAGGACCCAGGAACCCTGCAGATCCAGGATGCCCGCATGAACGGTGACCCTCAGGAAATCCAGATCAATCAGGGATCGCCAGGACGCCCACCAGGCCTGGCCCGTGCGCAGCATGGGGTCCATGGATTTGCGGGTGGCCGGGTATACCGGGAAATTCTCGTCATTGTCCTTGAGCCACTGCGTCACCCATTGCGGATCGAGGTCCGCGGCCTGGTCGAGGTACCGCTTGTGCTTGTCCGAATTGTTGCTGTAAAGTTCGGCTTGGCTGGAGTTGAACCAGGTTTCCACCAGGTGGGGGGCCTCGCTGCGCGCCCTTTCGTAGACGGATACGGCCTTGGCGTATTCGAAGGTGGACATGTCCAGGTTGCCGGCGTTCAGGATGGCGAAGGCGTTCCCGGGCTCGATCCGGATGGCTTCGCGGCCGTACTCGGCCGCCCGCAGGTAATTGCCCTGCTTCTTGTACTGGAGCGACAGGGAGAGGGCGCGGAAGATGCTGTCCTCGTGGGTATGGGCGGGAAAGGCGAGGGCATGTTCGGTAACGGGCCTTTCGTAACCGCGCGTCCAGGCCTGGTGGTACAGATTCACGCCTTGGCGGATGTCCAGGTGGCGGCACATGGAGCGCTCCCACATCACCAGGAACGGGACCAGGGCCATGCCCATGAGGATCACCTTGAGGAGCGATTTCTCGACCGGGGAACAATGTTTCCAGAGAAGCATGGAGAGCAGCAGCCCCAACACAACGTAACCCGCTCCGCCCACCGCCAGGCTCAGGGGGATCAGGGCGATGGCCAGGTACCGTACGCGCATTTCCACCGCCTGGGGCAGCTTCTCCGCCCAGGGATGGGCGATACGCGGGAAATGGCGCCCGAAAAGGCTGAGAAGGCCGAGCGCGCCGAAGATGCCCAACCCCAGGCGAAGGCAGCGCGAGACATTGATCAGGAACAGGGACTGGACATCGTAATGGCGCGAAAGGCTGATGGTTTCGCCCAGGGTGGACCATACGTATCCCAGATCCCAACCCACGGGCGAATGCTCCCGCAAGTGGAGCAGCAGGTTGTGGAACGGTCCCCAGGGGCTGAACGGGTCCAGGCGCCGGGAGAACTCGATCCCCTGGCGGGCCTTCTGGAACTTGCCCTGCTTGATGGCCTCGTGCACCTTCCACAATTCCATCTTGGCCAGGTCGGGGATGCGCGCGTAGCCCTTTTCGAGCATGTTCCTGTGCACGTCCAGTTGCAGGGCGTGCGCGCGCTGGTACATGCCCAGGTCCCCCATGATGCGGGCCAGCTCGTAGTTGACGCCCAGGTTACCCTTGGACTGTAGCGCGGCCGCGGCCAGGTCCCGCTCGCCCGCTCCGGGGCGCGTCTTTTCGGCCGCCACGCCCAAGGCGAAATTCGCCCACATGGTGGCGAGGGCGGATTGGGAAGGGCTTCCCGGAACCGGCGTCGTCGCCTTCGCCTCCGCCGCGGTGACTTCGGTGGCCAGGGGCCGCAAGCTCCCGATGAGGAGCGCGCGCTCGCCTTCCGTGGCCTGGTTGTCGAAGAGCTTGGCGGCCAGGGGAAAGCGCTTCTGGAATTCCCAACGTGAAATCACGGCTTCGCGGAGGGACTCCAGGACCGCGGGTTGCGCGACGGAACGCCCCATCAAGGCCAACGCGCAGAATACCAGGATCAACATTCGCATCAGGATACCGCCTTAAGCCCGTATTTCTCGATCTTGCGATAGAGGGTGGAGATGTCCAACCCCAGGATCCGGGCCGATGTGGGCTTGTGCCAGTGGTTCTGGGACAGCACCCAGAAGATCCAGGCCTTCTCGATGTCGTTGAGGGTGGGCGTCGCGGCGCCCTCGAAAGGCATCGCCCCCAAGTCCGCGCCGGCGGCTGTCCAAGCGCTTCCACCTCCGTTATCGATCGGGTCCGTGGCCGGGCCCGGTGAGGCCGGGGCCATCAGATCCAGCTCCAAGGTCTCGATCGTTTCGCCCGTGCTGAAGGCGATGGCGCGCTCCACCGCGTTCTCCAGCTGCCGCACGTTGCCGGGCCAGGCGTATTCCTGGATTTTGGCCAGGGCGGACGGGGAAAAGGATTTCCTCCCATGGGCCTTACGCTGCAGGAAATGGTTCGCCAGCAAGGCCGAATCGTCGCCGCGTTCGGAGAGGGCGGGAGTGTAGATGCGCAGCACGTTCAGGCGGTAATAAAGGTCCTCCCGGAATCGGCCCTTCGCGACCGCCTCTTCCAGGTTCACGTTGGTCGCGGCGAGGAGGCGCACGTTGATGCGGGACGATACCGTGCCGCCCACGGGCGTAATCTCCCTTTCCTGGATCACGCGGAGCAATTTCACCTGGGTGCGCAAGGGCATCTCGCCGATCTCGTCCAGGAAGACCGTGCCCCCTTCCGCCACGGCGAAAAGGCCTTCCTTGTCGGCGTGCGCGGAGGTGAACGAGCCCTTGACGTGGCCGAACAATTCGGATTCCAGGAGGCTTTCGGAAAGGGCGGAGCAGTTGACCACCACGAAGGATTTATGGGAGCGGAGGGATTTCTGATGGATGAGCTTCGCCACCAGCTCTTTGCCGGTGCCGCTTTCCCCCGTGATCAGGACGGTGCTCTCGGAAGCGGCGATGGCCTCGATGCGGTCCCGCAATTGCCGCACGGCCGGCGATTGGCCCACCAATTCCACGCCCTGGCGCCGGATGATATCCTTGAGTTCCCGGTTCTCATCCTCGAGGATGCGGGTGCCCACGGCCTTCTCGACGACCTTGCCCAGGAATACCATCTCGAACGGTTTGGAGATGAAATCGAAGGCCCCGAGCTTCACCGCTTCCACGGCCTTCTCGACCGTGCCGTAGGCGGTCATCACCACGACGGGCAGGCGGGGGTATTTCTCGATGAGGGCCTTGACCACGGTCAAACCGGACTCATGGCCCAGGGTCAGGTCCACCATGGCCATCAATGGCTCGGGTCCCTCCATGCGCTTCATCGCCCCGGCCACGTTCTGGGCCGAAACGGGGGCATAGCCTTTCTTTTCGAAGAAGACTTCCAAAAGGCCACAAAGGGAAACCTCGTCGTCGACGATGAGGACCGGGGGTTTCATGGAGCCTATTATCGCACTAATACGCGACAGAGTCGCGTGCGGCCTCGGGAAGGCGAGGGAAAAGAACGGGTTAGGGCTGTTCGGGAGCGGGGCTGGAAGTCCAGGCCGGGGCGAAAGCCGGGAATTGATCCTTCTCTGACCTTTACCCCACGATTCCTGGCCCCATCATGGGCCGGAAGCGAGGTCCAAACCGTTCCGAGGGCAGGGTCCGGCCGGTAAAGGCCGACCCACACCCGGTCGGATTATTTCTTGGAGGCGACGAGCGCGTGGATCTTGCGCTTGTAGTTGCTGGCGGTGTTCTTGGTGATGCCGGCCTTGTTACGGCGGGCGGCCTTGTCCAGCATGGAGAAGAAAACGGGCATTTCAGCCAGAATGGTTTCCTTCTTATCGGCCAGGCGGATTTTCTTCAGGCTGGTGCGGATGGCGGAACGGATCGCGCGATTGGCTTGACGCGCCTTTTCCGAGGTGATGACTCTTTTTTCGGCAGATTTATGACTTGGCAAGGTAGCCTCCGGGATCTCTTTTTATCGGCTGACAAATTTATGAATAAAGGGCGTTTTTTCCAACTCCCGTAGAGCGATGGGGTTAAGGGGGCGGTTCAGCCGGGATAAAAACCCAGGGGAACATCAAAAAGCCCCAAAATCGGATGGATCAAGGGTCGCCAGAAGCGGAACCACAAGCTGATCAAACCCGGCCCGGAACCCAAGGCCTCAAATCCCACAATCGCGATCATGGGGAACACCCCCAGGCGGGCCATGAACTCTTCGTACCTGTCCGCGGTCCGGTCGGACATGAAGGCGGTGATGATTTTGGACCCGTCCAAAGGCGCGATCGGCAATAGGTTGAAGATGGCAAGGCTGAGGTTGACCATGATGAACAGGACGAGCATGCTGTACCAGCCGGAACCGGCGAGAATCGGCCCGAGGAAGAAGTAGAGGATGCAGCAAACCAAGGCGATGAGCAGGTTGGACAGGGGTCCTGCGAAGGCGACCAGGGGCATGCCGGAACGTGGGTTGCGGATTTTGGCGGGATCGATGGGAACCGGTTTGGCCCACCCGATGGGCATCCGGCCCAGGATCATCAGGGAGCCGATGGGATCCATATGGACGAGGGGATTCAAGGACAGGCGTCCCAGGCGTTTGGCCGTATCATCCCCCAGCCGGAAGGCGACCCAGGCATGGGCGGCCTCATGGAAGGTGAGGGAAACCGTCAAAACGAAGAATCTGAGCAATAAGACCGGCAAGTCGTCCAGCATAGTTCCAGAAGTTAACAAAGTGGGCCTCTTAAGGTTTGCGGGAGGCCGGGAACCC
>JAQBPO010000099.1 GCA_028287465.1 Fibrobacterota bacterium | reverse complement strand
GCAGGCCGGCCTCGAGATGGCGCAATCCGTTGGGACTGGAGAGGAAAATGCCGGTGAAGCTCCCGGGCTGCAGGCGCCGGGCCCGGGCCAGGCCTTCCTCGTCCGGTACGATGTCGACCATGGGGATCTCCAGGGTCTCGAATCCCGCCGCGCGGAGCAGGGCGCTCAATTCCGCGCTCTGATCGGCGGGGCGGGTATTGATCACGACGGCCATGGTCAGGATTCCCCGTTGGCGAGGGGATCGCCGTTCAGCAGGTAATGTTCGGGGAGGTCATGGGGGAGGGGGATCCCCTTCTCCTTGCATGCGTCTTCCATGCGCAGGGCGACATCCTCCAGCATTTCATCCTCTTCGTCCAGGTCCAAGGTCTGTTCCACGCGCGCCATGGCGCCGGTGGCGGGATTTCCCAATACCGCGAGCATGCGCATGCCTTCCCCGTACGGATAGACATGGGCGGCCATGGGAACCTTGCATCCCCCGCCCACCCGCTTCATGAAATCCCGTTCCAGGGAGACGGCGTCGTGGGTCTCGGGATCGTCGATGGCCTCCAGCAGCTTGCGCACGCGCGCATCCGAAACGCGGCATTCGAGGCCGAGGGACGCCTGGCCTATGGCCGGGATCATCTCCTGGAAGGAAAAGGGATGGGTAATCTCGGCGGCCCGTCCCAGGCGATTCAGGCCGGCGGCGGCCAGCACCACCCCCTGCAGTTCGCCGCTGCGCACCTTTCCGATCCGCGTATCCACGTTGCCGCGCAGCTCCACGTACTGCAAGTCGGGCCGAAGCGCTTTCAACTGCAGGACCCGTCGCGGGGACCCGGTGCCGACCTTCGATCCCTTCGGCAATTGGCGGAAGGTACGTCCGTCGGAGATGAATACGTCGCGCGCATCCTCGCGTTCCGGGAAGGCCGCCAGCATCAGACCTTCAGGCTCGTCCTCGGGCACGTCCTTGAGGGAGTGCACGGCGCAGTCGATGGTCCCTTCCAAAAGGGCCATCTGCAATTCCTTCACGAAAACGCCCATGCCTGGAAAGGCGTGCAATTTGGTCTTCTGGTCCGCGTCCCCGGAGGTCTTGATGATCTCCAGCCGCACGTCCAGGCCTTTGTGGGCGGCGCGCAGGGCGTCCGCCATCAGGTTGGACTGGGTCAGCGCCAGGGCGCTGCCGCGCGTGCCGATGATCAGGGTCCCCTTGCCTGCCGCGCCTTTCGCGGCCGGGGCGGCCGGGGCGGCCATTTCGATCTTCGCCACGGGCGCTACGGGCTTGTTCGTCCCGGCCGCCTTCGCATTATCCTTGGCCATCTTCCTTCTCTTCCTCCGCTAACGCGAAAAACAGCCCCGCGAAGTAACTCGCGCGCTTCCCGTCCCCGCGCTCCCCCAGGAGCTTGAGCCGCGAGGTGGGGTGGTGCAGGAACTTGTTCAGCAGGCTGCGGCCCAGGGCCTCCAGCTTGCGCCGCGTCTCTTCGGACTGCCCGGCCGCCCATTTCTCGATTTCCTTCTCCGCGATCCCGTTGTACTTGTCGCGAAGGTTCTTGATGGTGGGCACGATGTCCAGGCCCTGGAACCATCCTTCCATCCTGGCCGCCTCTTCATCGATGATGGCGAGGGCCTGGCGGGAGGATTCCTTGCGAAGGGCCACGTTCTCGTTGACCACGTTCTTGAGATCGTCGATGCTGAACAGGTAGGCGTTGGAGACGCCGCCGGCGGCGGGATCGATGTCCCGGGGAGCGGCGATATCGATGAGGAAGATCGGGCGGCCGCCGCGGTGGCGCGCGGCCTCCTGGACCTGGGCCCTGGTGATGACGATGCCCGGCGCGCCCGTGGCCGAGACCACGATATCGCAATGGGACAGGCGCTTGTCCAGATCCGCCAGCAGGCACAGCTCGCCTCCGAAACCGGCGGCGAGCTTCTCCGCGGTCGCCAGGGTGCGGTTGAAGAAGACGAACTTGGCGGCGCCGGCCTTGTGCAGGTGCTGCGCGGCGAGTTCGCCCATCTCGCCCGCGCCGACCACGCCCACGGTCTTGCCCTTGAGATCGCCCAGGACCTTCTTGGCCAGTTCCACGGCCGCGTAGCTGATGCTGACCGCGCCCTCATGGATGGCGGTCTCGGTGCGGATGCGCTTGCCCACGCGGATGCCGGACTGGAAGAGGTGGTTCAGGTAGAAGTCCACGCATCTCTGTTCCACCGCCACGCGGTAGGCTTCCTTGATCTGGCCGAAAATCTGCATCTCCCCCAGCACCATGCTGTCCAGGGATCCTATCACGCGGAACAGGTGGCGGACCGCCTCGCCCTGGGCATGGAAATACCCATGGTTTCGGATCTCGTCCTCGCTCACGCCCTTGCTCGCGCCCCACAGCTTTTCCACCAGGGGCCTGATCAGGGAGGGCTGGGCGCCGATCCCGTAGATCTCCGAGCGGTTGCAGGTCGAGAGGACGACCACTTCGCGCATGCCGGGCACCCTCAGGAGGGCGCGGCAGAAATCGGGAAGCTCATCCTCGGAGAGGAGCAGCCTGTCCCGCAAGGCCACCGAGGCGGTCAGGTGGTTGGCTCCCAGAACGAAGGCCTGGGCGGGCAGATTGTCCTCTCGCGCGTCCATGGCCATCAGCGGTGGAACCCGTGGGTCCCGTAAAGGTTGGTCAGCAGCAGGACCATGAACCCGGCCAGGATGACCAGGGCATGGCGCTTGCCGCGCAGGCCGAACAGGCGGCGTGACGCCCCGGCGCCCAGGAACACGGCCAGAACGAGGTAGATGGCAAGTTCGTTGAGGCCCATGCCCGCGAGCCCGTCCTTGCGCACCCAGGTGATGCCGATGACGGAGCTGAAGACCATGGTGGCGCTTCCCAGGAAGGACCAGTTGGCGGAGAGCTTATCGAGCTTCTCCAGGGGCGGGAGCTTGCGGAAGGTGATGTCGAAGTTCTTGTGCTTGAGCTTCCCGTGCAGGACCAGGTACATGCCCGCGAGGATGGAGGCCATGCTGAAGCACGCATACGACGCGAGGCTGGCCACGATATGGAATACCAGTAGGGAGCTCCTCAGTTCCGCGGGCAGGGCGAAATCCGGCTTCAACAGGAAAACGCCGGCCACGACGCACAGGGTGGCGGGCAGCAAGGTGAAAAGCCCCAGGCGCCGCGAATCCGCGAGCCATTCGGACAGGAGATGGATGACGCCCAGGATCCAGGCCAGGAACAGGAGCCCTTCGCCGAAGGTCCCCAAGGGGCAGCGATGCAGATTGTAGCCGAGCGCTACCAGCAGGAAGGTATGCAGGGCGAGGGAGATGCAGAGTCCCAGGTGTGCCTTGCCGGAGAAGCGCTTCTCCTCCGGGGAGAAGAACAATTGGGCGTAAATGCCGGTTGTGGCCAGGTAAGCCAGGGGAACCAGTATTTTCAGGGTATCGATGAGGGTTTCCATCCAGGCTTAAACTTAAAAAACGGGGGTATGTTTGCCCATTTTCCGGTATATTTCGGGCCAGGGGGTCCCATGAAATCAGCATCCATCTTCGCTGCCGCCGTACTTTGGGCGGGAACGGCCTGCATGGCCTTCACGGATCTCACCTTCTTCGCCGTGTCGGACGTGCACTTCGGGCAAAGCAGCGTGGTCAAGGATTCCAACCGCGCGGCCATGCCGGGGTTCCTGAACGGCCTGGCCGGCACGAATTATCCGGCCACCCTGGGCGGAGGGCCGGTGGCGGCGCCGCGCGGCATCCTGGTTCCCGGGGATCTGATCAATACCGTCGATTCCGCCCTGTGGCGCCAGTACGTGGCCGATTACGGCGTGAACGGCGAGGGCCGCGTCAAATACCCCGTCTACGATGGCCTTGGGAACCATGATTATTACGGCAATGGCAGCATCGTGGTCGACGCCTTGCGCGCCCGGAACAGGAAACGCGCCGGCCTTACCGCGAGCGATGCCACCAATCTCCATTACTCATGGGATTGGGACGGGGTCCATTTCGTGATGCTGAACCTGTATTCGGGTACCGTGGCTTCGAACTACGATCCCTTCGCCAGCTACGCGTTCCTGGCCAAGGACCTGGCCGACAACGTGGGGTCCAGCGGGCGTCCGGTCCTGGTCATGCAGCATTTCCCCCTGCCGGATACGGGGTGGTGGCCGCAATCCGAGGCGGACAAGTCCATCGCCCTCCTCAAGAAATACAATTGCCTGGGCATCCTCCATGGGCATTCCCACTCCAAGAAGTTCTACAAATTCCAGAACGTGGATATCTACGACGACGGAACGGTCATGAACGGGGACATCCTGGTCTTCCATCTCAAGGACGGAAAATTGACCGTGGCGAACCGCGTCGGCAAGGCCTGGGGCTCCCTGGTATTGCAGAAGGACGTGAGCATGGGAACCACGGGCCTCCGCCCCGGAGGGCCGGGCGGAGCGGCCATCGGAAAGGATTTCACCTTCCTGGTGGACGGGGTGGGGCGGATCTACGGCGGCAACCGCCGGGTAGATAGGGTGGACGTATTCTCCCTTTCGGGCCGGCACGTGCGTAGCATGGCCGTGGAATCAGGGGTCCTGGCCTGGGATCGGCGCGATGACAAGGGTGTTCCCGTCCGACCGGGCATGTACGTGGTCCGCATGCATGCGGATGGCGCGGACATCGACGCGAAGGTGCTGCTTAGGTAACCCGCCTGCTACGGTTCCGCGCCCGGAACCGGAAGCGGCGGCGTCGGACCTTCCGGACGCCGCGCTTGATCACATCCCCGGGATGCCCAGGCCCTTGGTCAGCCCGCCCATCTTCTCCTGGGACGCGTTTTCCACCTTGGCCTTGGCCAGGTTGAAGGCCGCCATCAACAGGTCCTCCAGGGCCTCGACGTCGTCCGGATCGACGGCGTCCTTCGACAGTTTCACGGACTGCACGTCGTATTTCCCGTTCATCGCGATCTTGACCATGCCGCCTCCGGCTTCGGCTTCGAACAGGGCGCTTTCCATTTCCTTCTGGACGTTCGCCATCTTGCCCTGCATCTTCTGCAGTTCCTTCATCATCTTCTTCATGTCCATGCGCGTTTCTCTCCTTTTTGATGCCGCGGAAGTCCGTGCGCCTCAAGGGCGGCCGGTATCACACGATGCGTGCTTCGAATACGTCCCTGATGAAATTGATGATCGGTTCGCGGGTGGCCGGGTCCACCGGGCCGAATCCGGCCTGGATGGTATCCTGGGCCGATGCCGATGCCGCGGCGGCCTCTTCGTCTAGGAAGAACCGGACGGGATAGGCTTGTTTGCCTTTGGACTTGCCCGCCAGGAAGGCCTGGATGGACTTGCGGAAATCCGCGTCCTCGTCGATCAGGTTATAGGCCGTGCGTTCCAGGAAGACCACCCGTAACGCGGGAGTTTCCCCGGGCTCCGACTCAAGGCGGGTCCGGCGGAGGTTCGCGCCCAGCAAGGGCCGGAGCGACATGAATTCGGCCACCAGGGCGGACCAGACGCCGGGCAAGGCCTCCGGCGAGTCCTGGACCGGAACGGTGAGGGATTCGGGATCCGGAGCCGCCACGGGCGCCATCGGCCTGGGGGCTGCCGGGCCATCGGCTTCCGGGTCCAGATCCAGGTCCGGATCCGAATCCATTTCCGCTTCCGGATCCATCGGCATCCCCGCGTACGGATAGGGGGAACCCGGCGCATCCGCCGAGCCCGTGTCCGGCTCCAGGGATTCCGGGATCGCGATGCCGGGATGGATCGCTCCCGCCCTAGGGCCGGCCAAGGGAGGCGCCATCACGGCCGTGGTAGCGGCCAGGGGGGCGAAGTCCTCGAGGGAGGCGTCCCCTTGCGGGGCCGAGGCCGCCTCGAAATCCGCGGCGGCGGAAGGAGTGAACCCGGCGGGCTCCGCTTCGGCGGGATAACCGGCGTCGTTTTCGAGTTCAGCGGCGGGAACGTCCGCTTGCGACGCGACCGGAGCCTGGGCCGCAGGCGCGGCCGGACGGTCGGGAACGGCGGCGACAGGCGGAGCCGGTGGCGGGACGGCGGGTGGAACCATGGGCGGCGCGGTCGGGGCCGGCGCCGCGGTCGCGATCAGAGGTTCACGCGGACTTTTTTTTTTGACCTCGTCGAGGTCTGCAGCGGTGGAGGGCGACGAGGCGGGATTGGCCGCAAGCCCGGGAGCCTGCGCGGGAACGAAGTCCTGGCCCAAAACCTGGGACAGGGTCACGACCCGATCCAGGGCGGCCATGCGCGCGAATCCCAGCTCCACGGCCAGCCGCGGGCTGGCTGAAAGCTTGATCTGGGCGAGGATGTCGGAAACCATTTTCGCGAAGCGGATGATATCCCCGTCCCGCAGCTCCGGCGCCAGGGAGATCAGTTCCCCGTAACGCGCATCCCCCAGGCCCAAGGCGCCGGGTCCGACTCCCTGTCGGGCGAAGAGCATGTTGCGGAGGTACTCCCCGAAGGCGACCAGGAGTTCGGAAGTCTCGATGCCCTCGCGATGGGCCTCCTGCAGGGTCGTGAAGCAAGCCTTCTGATCATGCTGGATCAGGGCGCGCAACAGTCCGTCGAACATGCCGTCCCGGGGCAGGCCGAGCACCTTGCGGGCGGCCTCCATGGACAGGTCGGCGCCTGAGAAGGCGTAGACCTGGTCGAACAGGCTCAGGGCGTCGCGCATGCTGCCGTCCGCCTTGCGCGCGATGGCTTCCAGGGCTTCGCGTTCGGGCTTGATGGATTCCTGACCGCAGATGTACTCCAGGCGCTCGCGGATGTTCTGTTCCGAGATGCGCTTGAAATCGAAGCGCTGAACGCGCGAAAGGATGGTATGCGGGAGCTTGTTGGCTTCCGTGGTGGCGAAGATGAACACCACGTGGGGAGGCGGCTCTTCCAGGGTCTTCAGCAGGGCGTTGAACGCGGACTTGGAAAGCATGTGCACTTCGTCGATGACGTAGATCTTGTACGTGCCGTTCATGGGCGCGTAATTGACCTGCTCGCGAAGCTCGCGGATATTGTCCACGCTGTTGTTGGAGGCGCCGTCGATTTCCAGCACGTCCATCGAACTGCCGTTGTTCACCGCCTTGCAGTTCTCGCACGCGTCGCAGGGGATGGGCGTCGGGCCCTTCTTGCAATTGAGGGCCTTGGCCAGGATGCGCGCGGAAGTGGTCTTGCCCACGCCCCGCGTCCCGGTGAACAGGTAGGCATGGGAGATGCGCTTGCCTTCGATGGCATTGCGGATGGTCTGGGCGATATGATCCTGCCCCACCATGTCCTCGAAATTCTTCGGGCGCCATTTGCGCGCCATCGCCAGGTAAGCCATTAGATTAAACCAACCATTAGATTAAACCAGCCATTAGATCCTCGGTCCCATCAGGACTTCCGCCCCCGGTAAGGCAGATCCAGGTTGACCACCAGGGTCACCTCGTTGCCGGTCTCATTGTAAATCATCTCGTCGAAAGCGTATCGGGCCATCATGATGCCGCGGCCGTTCCGGTTCAGCAGATTGCTCTTGTCCTTGGGATCCGGCAGGGAACGCCAGTCGAACCCGGTTCCCTGGTCCGCCACGAAATACTCGATCCGGCGCAAGGTCGGGAACACCCGGGACCGGATGGTCACCACCCGATCCTTGAACGGTTCCTTATGCGAACGTTCGATGGCCAGGGGATAGAAGCGCGAGGCCTTCAACGCGTCGCTCTTCTCCTCGAAGGTGATCCCCAGGTTGCCGTGCTCTATCGCATTGTTGATGATCTCGGAAAGGCCCAGGATGATGTGGTAGCGGTTCTTCTCGTTGATGGGAAGGGTGCCGTCCACGAGGTTCTTGGCCACCTGCATCACCAGGGAGAAGTCGTTCGGCATGATGAGGATCCGTTCCTCGTATTTCATGGCGAACGGGTTGTATGTCTCGGTCGTGTTCGCGATGATCTTGCTGAGGTTGTAGGAGAAATCGCCCACCTGCAGCGGGATGCCGAGGCAGGCATAGGTCCCGGCCTGAAGCAATTCCACCATCATGGGCTGGTGCTGCTCGTCCACGATGGCGATCAGGGGCAGATCGGGGTGTTCCTGCTTGAACTTGCGGATGAAGGGGAGGGGTTCTTCAGCGATCAGGGAGAGGTTGAAGGTAAAGGCGAAGGTGCGGCCCTTGGAGATGAGGCGCAAGGCGTCCTCCATGTTGAAGGCCGTCTGCATCGCCAGGTCGTGGTCGAGCACGATGGATTGGATCATCTCCTGGATGGAATCGTCCGATTCCAACAGCAGGAGCGATTTGGACTCCCCGCTCACCGTCCCGCCTTTACGCCAAGGTGGACGAGTTCGCGATCGCGGTGCGATTCGCCCCGTTCAACTCTGATCAATATCCACGCTCCCTGACCCCACGAAGGGGAACGGTTGTCCTGTTCCGGGGAATGAGGACGGCCCGTCCCCGGAAATCCATGTCCGAACCAAAATTTAGTCTAGAAAGGCCCATTGGACTACCGGGACATGACCTTCCGTGACCTGGAAGGGAACGCCGAGGACGCGGTTTTTGGCCCGTTCAGGCGGCTTTCAAGGCCGGGAAGCCCGGGCACTCAGTCCGCTTCGGGCGGGACTTCCCCGGAATCGGTGGCCGCATCCCCGTCCTCGGGGGATTCATCCCTGGCCGCCTGGGAAGCGTCCATTCTTTCGAGCAGGTTCCGCACCTGTTCCGGGGTGGCGAGATACCGCTTGCGGCAGTAATCGCAATGGAGTTCCGTAGTCTCCTTCTTGATGACGATTTCCTCCAGCTCCTCCCGCGGCAATCCGGTCATGGCCTTCATCACGCCGGATTCCGAGCAGGGGCAGAAGGGCTGGACCACGATTTCCCGGTGGACCGCGTACTTGAAGGGGCCGGCCAAATCGGAAAGCATGGCGTCAAGATCCAGGCCTTGGCCGGGACGATGGTAATTCTCGATGGGCGGCATGGTCCGGACCACCTGTTCCATGATGGCCAGGGTCTTTTCGTCCGCCTTGGGAAAGGCCTCGACCAGGAAGCCTCCGCAAAATTCCAGCCGGGTCCCTTCGGGGTTGGCCTTCGCCTTGATGCCGACCGCGGATTTGGTCTGCTCGCTTTGCAGCAGGTAATAGGCGGTACTGGGGCCGATGTTCTCCGAGGGCATTTCCACGATGCCTTCCGCGACCGGGATCCCTTTGTCGTTCAATTTCCGCACCGTCATCAATTGCGGGGAAAGCAGGGGCTCGAAGTCCCCGATGCTGCGCACGTCCTCGGCCGGGATCATGCCCCGCACCAGGCCCATGGGAGTGGCATCCGCGGTGGCGACCGAGAAATCCCCGGAGAATTGGAATTTGACCTGCACGGTCCCGTTGGTTTTGAGTCCGGAAGCCAGTATCAGCGAGGATACGATGGTCTCGCCCAGCATCATCCGGGCGAAGGCATGGGCGGAATGGTAGCCGGCCACGGTATTGGCCGCATCGGTGGCATCCACCAATACGAAGCGGATTTCGGCGGTTTCGCCCGTGGCCCTGATGATTTTATCCGGCATATTCCTATCGGCGCCGGCTTTCGGCGCCGGCCATGGTTATTTTAAGGTAAAGGGATAAAATATGAAAAGGGTGTTATTAATCCTATCCGCCGGTTTCGAGGAATTGGAGGCCGTGGCCCCCTTGGATCTGCTGCGCCGGGCCGGAATCGAAGTGGAATCCGCTTCCGCCGGAGCGGAACTCCTTGTCGCTGGCGGCCGCGGCATCCGCATCCAGGCGGACCGGATGCTGGACGAATGCCTTTCCGACCGTTATGACATGGTGATCCTCCCCGGCGGGCCCGGGGTTACCCGCCTCCGCAAGGATGAGCGCGTCCTCGACCTGGTCCGGCGGGCCCATGCGGATGGCGTCCCCCTGGCGGCCATTTGCGCCGCGCCGGTGATCCTCGCGGATGCCGGCGTCTCTGCCGGCCACGTGATCACCTCCTTTCCCGGTTCCCGGGAAGACCTGGCGGGCCGGTTCAAATCCTATTCCGAGGAGCGGGTGGTGGAGGACGGCAAGGTCATCACCTCCCGCGGGGCCGGCACCTCGGAGGAGTTCGCCCTCCGGCTCATCGCCTACCTTCTGGGCCCCGCCGCGGCCGAGGACGTCCGCTCCCGGATCGTGGCGCGGTGAATTCCCCGCCGCCGGCCTGCCGCCGCACCGCGCTCTAGTATATTTCCCCCCATGCCCGCCTGGTTCTATCCCTATCTGGGGGCCTTCCTCATCGGTCTATCCAAGGCGGGATTCGCCACCGGCCTCGGCATGCTGACCACGCCGCTCTTGGCCACGGCCGTCCCTGCGCGCCAGGCCATAGGCATCATCCTTCCGTTGCTCTGCTTCGCCGATCTCATCACCCTCTCGGCCTTCTGGAAGAAATGGCGCCTGGAACTGATCCGCATCCCTTTCTTCGGAGCGCTCGCGGGCATCGCCCTCGGCATGGCCTTCGTGAACCTGATTTCCGAACGCCTGCTCCGCAACTCCATCGGCGCGATGGCCCTTGCCCTGACCGCCCTCCTGATCGTCCGTAACATCTGGTATCCCGCGCGGGTCTATCGGCCTTCCGTTTGGGAAGCCCTGCTGGTGGGGCTGGTGGCGGGATTCTCCTCGACCATCTCCCACGGGGCCGGTCCCATCATGGCCATCTACCTCATGGCCCAGAAAACCGAAAAGACGGCCTTCGTGGCCACCAATGCGATTTTCTTCACCACCTTGAACCTGTTCAAGGTTCCGCCCTATGTCTATGCGGGACTGATCACCCCGGCCACCCTGTTCCAGGATTTACGGTATTTGCCCCTTATTCCTCTTGGCGCGGGGGTGGGCTGGCTGGCCAACCGCGCCTTGCCGCAAAAAGCGTTCGATTGGCTCGTTTACGGTCTTTTGATCGTTACCGGCCTGCAGCTCCTGTTCGCCTAAACCCTTGGCCGGTCACGGCCTTTTATAATACAATCCCAGAGTATCCTCCCAACGGGCGGAGGCCGTCTTCCGGCCTTCTCCCGATGGCGGGCGGCTGCCCGGGCCCAAAGAATACCGGGAGAAAGGTCCCAACATATCATGGAATTCTGGGCGGCCCTGGGCGCCATCAGTCTTGCCGTAAATGGAGTATTCGCCTGGCTCTGGCGGAAACGTTCCCTGCGCGTTTCCCGGCTCGAACGGGACCTCACCGCCCATGGCGATGAGAAACGGGGCCTGGCCGAGGCCTTGCGCCGGACAAAGTCGGAGCTGGAAGGCTTGCACCGGGAGGCGCGGCTGGAATTGCAGCGCAGCGAGGTACGCTACCGCGCCCTGGCGGAAAGCAGTCCGGTAGGCATCTGGCATATCCATCCGGACGGCCGCACCATCTACCTGAACCCGGCCATGAGCGGATTCCTGGAACTGGAAGGCCCCGGGGATCTGATGGCCTCCGGGGCGACCTTCCACGAATTCTTCGCGCCGGAAAGCGTCGAGGCGATTTCCAAGGAATGGTCCAAGCGCGCCACGGGAGCCGGTTCCGTCTACGAGGTGGAGGTGATCGGCCGTTGGGGCCGGCGCGCGCGGATGCTCATCTACGGCGCGCCCATCCTCACGCCGGAAGGCAAGCTGGAAAGCATCATGGGGACCTTCGTGGACATCACGGAGCGGAAGCGCGAGGAAGAGGCCCTCCGGCGATCGGAGGAGCGCCTGCGCGTGGCCGCGGAATGCGGGAACGATCTCATCTACGAGTGGGACATCCTCAAGGGTTCCCTGGAATGGTTCGGCCCCATCGACGAGCGCCTGGGGTTCCAGCACGGGGACATCCCCCGCACCCTGGACGCCTGGGAACGCCTGATCCATCCGGACGATCGCGCGGAGGTGGCCGCGGATATCGAGAGCCATCTGCGCGGGCGGGAGCCGTTCTTCCGGGAATACCGCATCCGTTGCAAGGACGGAAGCTACCGACTCTGGTCCGATCGCGGCACGGCGCAATGGGATTCGGAGGGCATCCCCTACAAATGGATCGGGACCACGGCCGACGTGACGGACGCGCGGCGGGCCCAGGAGGCGTTGCGCACCAAGGAAGAACAGCTGCGGCAATCGCAGAAGCTGGAAGCCGTGGGCCGCCTGGCCGGCGGCATCGCCCACGATTTCAACAACCTGCTCGCGGCCATCATGGGTTATTGCGAGTTGATGCTGTACCGCCTGGAGCCGGAACATCCCTGCCGCAAGGAGGTCGGGGAAATCCTGAACGGAAGCGATCGCGCCGCCGGGCTCATCCGGCAATTGCTGGCCTTCAGCCGCCAGGAGATCCCCCAGCCCAAGGTCATCCATCCGAACTTCATCATCACGTCCATGGAGCGCATGCTGGACCACCTCCTGGAGGAGAACGTGGTGCTCGACATCCGCCTTTCGGAGGATGCGGGTCGCGTGCGCATGGATCCGGTCCAATTGGAGCAGGTGGTGATGAACCTTGTGCTGAACGCCCGGGACGCCATGCCCGGCGGAGGCACCCTGCTCGTGACCACGGGAAACGTGGAGCTGGCAGGGGAGATACCCGGCGCGTACGGCAAGGTGCATGCGGGTCCCCATGTGCGCATTTCCGTCGCCGACTCGGGCGGAGGCATCGATCGCGAGAACCTGCCGCACATCTTCGATCCCTTCTTCACCACCAAGGACAAGGGCAAGGGCTCGGGCCTGGGGCTTTCGACGGTTTACGGCGTCATCACCCAGAACAACGGTTGCGTGCTGGTGGAGACGGAGGTGGACAAGGGCAGCGTTTTCTCTTTCTACCTGCCCCTTACCGAAGAGGAGGCCGAAGAGGAGATCGAGGTCAGAAAGGCCCTCCGGGCCTCGTCCATGGTGCCCAAGACCGTCCTGGTGGTGGAAGACGACGACGAGGTGCGCGGCATCGTGCGCGACCTCCTGGGCCAGCAGGGTTTCATGGTGCTGGAAGCGCGCCAGGGCCACGAAGCGCTCACCCTCGCGGAAAAATACACCCAGCCCGTCCACCTTCTGCTGACGGATGTGGTGATGCCCGGCATGGGCGGTAAGGAACTGGCCGAATCCCTGCGGAAGATAATGCCCGCTGTCCGCGTCCTGTTCATGTCCGGCTACACCCAGGACGTGGCCTTCCGCCAGGAGGTCGCCGACGGGGATCGCGCCTTCATCCAGAAGCCGTTCTCGATGACGGCCCTGGTGGGGAAGATCCGGGAAGTGCTGGTCTAGGCCTAGAGCGGATCCGCGCAGGCCGGGCGCCCGTAATCGATGGGCCTGGTGATGGTGGGATGATCCCCGCAGACGGCGCATTCCGGATCCCGCGACCCGCGGCTTTCCCGGAATCGCATCGCCAGGGCATCGTAGATCAGGAGCCGATCGGTGAGGAGATCACCCTTGCCCAACAGGTACTTCACGGCCTCCGTGGCCTGGATGGTGCCCAGGGTCCCCGCCACCACGCCCAGGACGCCCGCTTCCGAGCAGCCAGGCACCGAGCCTGCTGGGGGAGGCTCGCGGAACAGGCAGCGGTAACAGCGGCTCTTGCCCGGCACGATGGTCATGGCCTGGCCCTCGAAGCGCAGGATGCCCGCATGCGAGAACGCCTTGCCCGCGATCACGCAGGCGTCGTTGACCAGGAACTTGGTCCCGAAGTTGTCGCTCCCGTCGATCACGAAGTCGTATTGCGAGATGATCCCCACGGCATTGTCCGCGTCCAGGTAACCCGGATGTTCCACTACCTTCACGTCCGGATTGATCTGGGCGATCTTCTCGCGCGCGGAATCCAGCTTGGGCCGGCCCACGTCCGCGGTGAAATGGATGATCTGGCGCTGCAAGTTGGAGTCGTCCACCACGTCGCCTTCGGCGATGCCGATCGTGCCGATGCCGGCCGCGGCCAGGTAGAGCAGGGCAGGGGAGCCCAGGCCGCCCGCCCCCACGAACAGGACCTTCGAATCGAGCAGCTTGCGTTGCCCCTTGAAACCCACCTCGTTCAGGATGAGATGCCGCATGTAGCGGCGCATCTGGGATTCGGAGAAGATGGGCATGGCCGCCTATCCGCCTTCAGCCGCCGTACAGGGAGGTGCTGAGGTAGCGCTCGCCGGTATCGCAGGCCAGGGTCAAGAGGGTCTTGCCCGCGAACTCCGGGCGCTTGCCCAGTTCGCACATGGCCCGGACGTTCGCTCCCGTGGAGATTCCCGCCAGGATGCCTTCCTCGCGCGCCAGGCGCCGGCTCATCTCCCAGGCTTCCTCGTTGGAGACCTTGAAGACCTCGTCGTAGATTTTCGTGTTCAGCACTTTTGGTACGAAACCCGCGCCGATGCCTTGGATCTCGTGCCAGCCGGGTTTGCCGCCGCTCAATACGCTGGAAGCGGTAGGCTCCACGGCGATGACCCGGATGGACGGGTTGCGCGCCTTGAGCACTTCGCCCACGCCCGTGATGGTTCCGCCGGTGCCCACGCCTGCCAGGAACGCGTCCAACCTTCCGGCGGTGTCTTCCCAGATCTCTTCGGCGGTATGGCGCCGATGCGCGTCCGGATTGGCCGGGTTGTCGAATTGATGGAGCATGAAGCAATCCTTGCGGGCCCGCGTCATTTCCTTGGCCTTTTCGATTGCCCCGGCCATGCCCTGGTGGGACGGGGTCAGCACCAGTTCGGCCCCGTAGGCCAGCAGCAGGTTGCGCCTTTCCGGGCTCATCGCCTCCGGCATCACCAGCACGGTCTTGTAACCCTTCACGGATGCTATCCAGGCCAGGGCTATGCCGGTATTGCCGCTGGTGGGCTCCAGGATGGTCATGCCGGGCTTGAGCTTTCCCGTGCGCTCCGCTTCCTGGATCATGTTCAGGGCGACGCGATCCTTGATGGAGCCGCCGGGATTGCGCTGATCGAACTTGACCAGGAAGAGGGACTCCTTATTGGGTACGACCTTGTTGAGGCGCACCAGGGGCGTCCTGCCGATGAGCTCGGTGAGGTCGCGGGAGTATTTCATCCCGTCGTCGTTGACATGGGGCATCGCCGGTCCTCCGTCCTTCAGGGTTCGTAGTCCAGGTGGAGCCCGCATTCGGTCTTCGCGTCCCCGACCCAGCGGCCCGATCGCGGATCGCCCGGATTCAAGGGCTTGCTGGTGCAGGTGATGGGGCTGCAGCCGATGCTGGAATAGCCTTGCTTGGCCAAGGGGTGCTCGGGTACTTCCCGCAATTGCAGATAGAGTTCGACGTCGGCCGCCGGCCAGTCGGCGAAGGGGCAGATCTTCAGCTTGCCCTTCTGCACGTGCACGAAAGGCGTATGCGAGCGGGTGTCGCTCTGATCCCGGCGCAGGCCGGTGAGGAAGGCCTTCACGTCCGTGCGGCCCAGGAAGGCGGCTTGCACGCCCACCTTGTTGATGGCGCAGCAGGCCTTGGTGTCCGAGATGGAGACCGCGGCGTCCCTTTCCTGCGCGTAGCGGCGGTTCGCCGGCTCAAGGGAACGCACTTCCCGCAGATCCAGCTTATAGGCCGAGGTCAGGGTATCCCGGTATTCGAGGGTCTCGCGGAAATGGAAGGAGGTATCGATGAAGAAGACGCGGATGTCGATCTTCAGGCGATGGATATGATGCAAGAGAAGGCCCGCGTCCCGGCCGAACGAGGTGGTCGCGATCAATTGCGGGCCGAAGAGCTCGAAGGCCTTGCGGATGCGCTCGTCGGCGGAGAGGGTGGCGAACTCCAGGTCGAGATCCCGGGCCTGCGCTTCCAGGGATCCGGGGACTATCGGCGCGGCTTCCCGCGGGGCGTCCAGGGCGCCCTGGGTTCCCGAGGCCGCGGGTTTGGCGCCGGCGGAGGGGGCCTGGGAGGCGGGATTCACGGGCATCGGGTTTTCCTGGGGATTCATGGTGGCGCCGTTACAGGTAATACATGGGCACGGGCTCCAGTTGCTGTTTCGCCTTTTCGGCGACCTGGGCGAGCGTGACGGATTCGAGTTTCTTGTCCACAAGGTCCCGGCCTTCCTGGAACAGGCGATGCAGGAGGGACGTGACCACTTCCGTGCCGCCTTCGATCTCGGCGCAAGGGAGGATTTCGCCTTCCGTGGCCTTGATGATGCGCGAGAGGGTGATGTTTTCCGGGGACTCGGCCAATTGGTAGCCGCCCAGCTTGCCGCGGGCTCCCCGGACCAATCCCACGCTCTTCATGAGGATGGCGATCTGCTCCAGGAACTTGAAAGGGATATTGTACTCCGTGGCGATTTCCCGCAGATGGATGGGCTTGGAGGGCCACTCCTTGCTCTTGATGGCCAAGGCCGTCAGGAAGTGCAAGGTGTACATGGTCTTGGAGGTCACCTTCATGGTCAAAATATAACATATAAAACTGATATGCACTATATGGTAAAGCCCTCCAAAGCTCGAAAAAGGTCAAAAAAGGCCGAATTCGAAGGAACTCGGGAAAGTGGCCAGGGAAGCGGCGGAAAGCGGATACCGCGCCGCCCGTATTCTATTTTGCTGGTTCCAATATCCATTTTGCACTTTGGCATCCATGGCATCGACCTCAATCATCAACCGCCTTACCCCGGCCACCATCCATAAGATAGCGGCGGGGGAAGTCATCGAACGTCCCGCCAACGTTGTGAAGGAGCTCGTGGAAAACGCCTTGGACGCGGGCGCGACCAAGATCGTCATTTCCATCGAGGATGGCGGGCTCGAGCTCATCAAGGTGAGCGACAACGGCAAGGGCATGGTCCGGGAGGACGCGGTGGTGTCCTGGCTGCCCCATACGACCAGCAAGATCCGCGAGGTGGAGGATCTCCAATTCGTGGCCACTTACGGTTTCCGAGGCGAAGCCCTGTGCAGCATGGCCGCCGTGGCGGAACTGACCGTAGAGACCCGGCACGCTTCCGAACCCACGGGAATCGGCATCACGGTATCGGACTCCGCGGAAACGGGGAACCGGGAGATCTCCCGCAATCCCGGCACCACCATCACGGTCCGGAACCTCTTCCAACACAACCCGGCCCGCCGCAAGTTCATGGGAAGCGGGAAGAACGAAGCGGCCCGCATCCTCAACATGCTGAGCCGCGTGGCCCTGGCCCATCCCGGAACATCCTTCAAGGTCATGGATAAGGGCCGCGAGGTCCTTTCCCTGGCGGACGGCACCCTCAAGCATCGCGTGGGCGAGGTGCTCGGTTTCAACATCACCAATGAGCTGGTCCCGGTCGAATGGACCGACAGCGCCAACGGGGGCGCCGGCTCCATCCACGTGGAAGGCTATATCTGCACGCCCCAACAGGCGCGCCTCCGCTCCACCCACCAGTATTTCTTCATCAACCGGCGCAATATCCAGAGCGGCCTAATCTCGCGCTCGCTTTCGCAAAGCTACGATGTGCTTCCCCCGGGCCGTTTCCCGATGGCGGTGCTGTTCCTCACCATGCCCACGGAAGAGGTGGACGTCAACGTCCATCCCACCAAGAAGGAAGTCCGATTCCTCAATGAGAGCCGGATCTACTGGGCCATCGCCCAAGCCGTCAAGACCGCCCTGAGGAAGAT
>JAQBPO010000070.1 GCA_028287465.1 Fibrobacterota bacterium | reverse complement strand
CGCGCTACCAGACGGGCAAGGTCATCCGCGTCTGGTACGGGGACGTCGAGCCTCCCTATACCGTGCCCACCCGGGTGCTCAACGCCCGGGAGGTCGCGCGCCGCATGGCCTGGTCGGTTCAGCCGGGCCGCATCCGCGTGGACCTGAAGGGTGAAGGGGCCCAATCCGTGGAGTTGCGCAACCTGGACGGCAAGGTACTGGCGAAGCGGGATTTCCTCGGGCACGGGCCGGTCGAGATTGATTATGCCGGGGCCCTGGGGGCCCACCTGCTGGTCTGGAAGAGCGGCCAGGCGCAGGCCGTGGCAAAGGTCGTTCTCTAAACGCCCCCGGGCGATCCTGAAAACCCACGGCCAAGGCGACTCCTGGCCGCCGCCTCGGAAAGAAAAAGCCGCCTGATCCCAGACGGCTTTTTTGTTTCCGGTTACCAACGATGACTATCGAATTAGACTGGCGCGGCCGGAGGTATCCCGATTCCTGCCGTATCTATATCGTAGGTACATTGCATATACAATGCATATACATTGCAGCTACACTTCGCCTGGAGCGTACCTGCTCGAATCAACGTTGGATTAAAACCCTGGTTGACTTGTAGACGCTCCCGGACTCCGAGGTGAGAAGGTAGAGTCCGTTTTGAAGGCCATCGGCGGGCAGGGTCAGGAATGCTCCAACCCCGGTTTGCGACGCCAACGTCCTCCCTTGCAGGTCCTTCAGGGTCAGCTTCCAGACTCCGGACTCAGGCAGATCCACCTTCAGCCCATGCCCGGACAGGATCGCCTTGGGACCCGCCCCGCGTAAGGCATGCCCATCGGACGCCAGCGGGGTGGGACGCACGGATTTGCGCAGGGCCGATGCCTTCTTCACCGCATCGGCCACCATCGGATTGCGCGTGAAGTAGGTCGCGGTATTCCACTTGCCCCACTTCTGCAGGATCTGATCGTAGCTGTCCGTCTGGACGTTCGGCGTATTGGGGGCCGCGTCATTGGCCGTGTACATGCCCCAGCTCCAATCCTTCCCCGTCACCTTGTAGCTCCAGAAGGTCCAGTTCCAATCGTCCTGGACCATGCGCGTCATCCCGTAGTCCCAGACCTGCGGATTGCCGAAGAGGGTGAACTCCCCGGCCAGGTGGGGCACCTTGTACTGAACGCTCCACTTCTTGGCGTCGGCGAACTTCGCGTCCAGGAACGCCTTCATCAGGTTGTAATCCGTGTTCTGCTCCCACTTGTAATAGTGCAGGCTGTAGGCCACGTTCGACCAGCCCTTGGTCTTGGGATCGGGCAGCAGGTTCCAGGCCCAGATGGCTTCCATGAACACGATGTGGTTGGTGTCGACCTTGCGGATGGCCTTGTAGGCCCGGTCGTACAGGTCCACCACGTTCTGCCCCATGGCGCCGGGGAAGGTAGACGAGGGCTCGTTCATCAGGTCATAGCCGGCCACCCAGGGGTTGTCCTTGAAGCGGGTGGACATGCCGGTCCAGAACTTCTCGTACATATCCTGATAGCGGGCGGTGGTATACAGGTTGGCGCCCGTGGTCTTGCCTGAATGCTGGTTGCCGTTCTGGGATCCGGGAGCGCCATGCAGATCGATGATGGTATAGACGCCGGCCGCGCCCGCATCCTTCACGAGCCGCTCGATGCGGCGGAAATCGATGTTTCCCGCGCTGTCCAGGCGCCAGACCCCGTTGTCGTCCATGTAGTCGAGGAAGTAGACGGGCATGCGCACGCAGTTGAGGCCGTCCGCGGCCATGTTCTTGAAGTCCGCCGCCGTGGCCCAGGAATCCCAATAGGTATCCAGCAGTTTCTGCGCGGCCGGAGCCCCGAACCGCTGCGTGAGCGTCGCCCGGGAGTCCCACTCCGAGGTCGCGCCCAACAAGGGCGACATCCAAGGTTCATGCACGAACAGGCCGCCGAAGTTCACGCCGTACAGCCAGACGGTATCGCCTTTGCCGTTCCAGTCGCGCATATAGATGCCGTCGGTCTTGAGGAAATTGTTCTCGGCAGGGGCCGCCGTGAACAGGCCCGCCGCCAGCGCGGCCGCCATGGCCGAAAGCGGAAACATGCGTTTCAAAATAAGCCTCCCGATGGATGGACGATAGAATGACGAATCCGTAAACTATCGTTCCCGCCGTGGCCCGCGGATGGCGCCTGATGCCCCCGGAGGGCCCGCGGCGGGAAACGAATCGAACGGCTGTTGCGGCTGGTTGCCGCTACTTTCCTATAAGGACGGCCAAGGTCCCGGCCTTCTGGATCTCGTAGCTGAGCTTTACCCGGTCGTCCGAACCGGCGAAGCGGCTGATCCGGAATTCGTCCAAGGCATAGGCGTCGGTGCCGGAAAAGGCCAGGACGAAGGACCGCACCAGGCCGATGGAAGCGGTCTTGCCGATAGCGGCCGCCCAGACCTTGCCGTTCAGGTAGATCTTCATCTCGCCCTTGTCCGCATCCTTGGACATGACCCAATAGTTCCACCGGCTCCGGTTCGCCGCTTCCGCGTCGGGCTTCTTTTCGAGGCGATCGAGCTTGGAGGAATCCCCCGCGGACCAATAGACGATGCTGTCGCCGAAGGGGTCATGCATTCGGAGAACCACATTGCCGCCCGCATCCAGGCCGCCGAAGACGTCGCCGGGCTGGTTCTGCAGGGTATCGCCGCTCTTCTGCCAGAAGGAGATGGAAATCTTGCGGCTCACGCCGGAGAAGGCCTGGGCGGGAACGTCGATCCAGGCGGGCCCGCGGAAGTAGAGGGCCTTGCCGATGATGCCGTCCACGCTTTCGGCACCATGGTTGATGGCGTCGTTTCCGCCCACGGCGTCCGCCAGCACGGAGGCGGCGTCGAAGTTCCACAGGCCCTGGTAGCCCGTGGAAGACGGGAACACGTTCCGGACGTCGGAGGCGGAGCCGGAGTCCGCGTTCCCGGCGAGCAGATAGAAGGATTGGGTGCGCGAGCCGCCGTAGACCGTATCCAGCTTGACCCAGACCTCGGCCGCGCCGTCCGCGCTGTCGAAGCGGCTGACGTAGTAGGGAAGGGGGGAGCCGTCGGGTTTGGCGAAGCGGAGGTCGGCGCCGTCCTTCCGGACCTGGGAGAAATCGAAGGCGGGCGCGGCGAGGCGGACCAGAACGGGATAGTCCAGGACATTGCCGGGCACGTTCGCGCCGGTCGAGGAGGTGTTCAAGGTCACCTTGCGCACGATGGCCCAATTGGCATTGGCGATCATGACGACCGTGTCCTCGGGAAGGATGTCCAGGACGCGGGGAGCCAGCACTTCGCCGCCCGTGGAGTCTTCCGGGGCCTGGTACAGAACGGAAGCGTAACGCCCTGCGGCTACGTAGGGCAGGGTCAGGGAACCGATGCGCTGGTCGGCGGTATCGATCCGCCGGTGGCGCGTGGTCCCGGGCATGAAGAAATGCCCGCCCAGCTTGATGCCCGCGCGGCCGAATACGACGGTGATGGCGCCGGGCTTGAACAATTCCACTTTCGGGATGGTATCCGCGGGCTCGTCCTTGCTGAGCTTGATGCCTTTCCGGAACGCGGCCAGGCCTTCCTTGGCCACTTCCAGGTTGTATTCACCGGGTTTGAGCTTGTCGAAGGAGAACTGGCCCTTCGCATCCGTGCGCGCGACGAGATAGCCGGTCTCCGCGATATCGTTGGAGGGATTGTAGCCCGGATCGATGAGGCGCACTTCCGCGTTCGTCACCAGGGTGCCTTTGTCGTCCACGACCGTACCGGCGACGGTGTTCCCGATGGTGGTGATGCCCGCGGTGGCGCCGTCTTCCGGGCTGGAGCAGCCGGCCAGGAGAAGCAAGCCCGCGGCCGCAGCCATGGAGAGATAGGACAGGGACCTTGTCATCATTTCAGGGGGTCCCGCCGCTGCTGTTCGAAAGGGGGAAGGCTTCCAGATTGACCTGGAAAACCAGATTGGCCGGGCGGCCCTGATCCGCTTCCGCCATTTCCGCGAGTTCCTTGTGGAACTCGGTCATGAGCATGGATGCGCGCTGGAAATTCTCGACGCTCAACGCCACGGTCGAGCACGAGACATGGCGTTCCTGGGGGGAGATGGATTCCGAGGCTTCGATCCCCTTCATGAGGAAATCCCGGCGCGCCTTGCGGATGAGGAATTGGGGCAGGCCTTCCGCGTCGATGGCCACTTCCGCTTGGGCATAGATCCCATCTTCCTTTTTGACCAAAAGGCCTATATCCAAGAGCAGTTCCACCGCTTTTTTCGCTTTATCCGAAGTAATGGAGGGCCTCACCAATTTGCCCAGACGGGTGAAATCCCCCTGCCAATTGGCGAAGGCGGCGAGCTCCCTGATGACAGGATAATACCATTCCTCGAAATAGGCGTGTTGCCGTTTCTTAAGGCTGTAGTACCGGGTCGTCTTGCGCAGCTTGTTGATGACGTTCGCGTAGCGCTCCTTGTCCTCCAAGGTCACGCTCTGGTTCATCAGTACCAGGGCTTCGAAGTACTCCGCCTTCTTGCCTTTGAGTTCCAGGGCGCGGATGAAACTGGGAATGGTGCGGTAGGAAAGGTTCCGGCGGCCGTCGATGATATACATGCAGAAGCTGGCGGAATTCAGGCCGGCCTTCTTCGCGAAATATTTGAGGGTGAACGCAGCCTTCTTCTTCTTCATGAAGGCGTAGTAGTCTTCCAGGAAGGTACGGTAATTGTCGTACTCGAACAGCCTGTCGATGATGCTTTTCATGGTCCCCGGCGGTTGCTCTTGCTCTGGTTTCAAGAATACTCCTGGAGACCTGGGAACGCTGTTCGAAAGCCCGATTTGAGGGCTTTTTAATTCACTCTTGTGAATTCCCCCATCCGTCCATTGCAAGGATAACTCTTTTGATTGCAGCAGGTTATGGGAACCTTGGAAATTTACAGGCCGGATTTGGGACGATTCTTGTGAATTTGGGTTTTTTCAAAGGAAGGGTAATGCCCGGGTCGTTTCCCACGGATCGGGGAAGGCGGGTCCAAGGCCCAATCCGGGCGTGGGACATTCAAGGGCCGCGGGCCCGCCGCCGCTTCGCGGCGGTCCGCCGCCGCATCGCCGATAGGTAGCATCCCGGATACCTGGCCGGATTTTGTCCGTGCAGGCGGGGCGTAGAGTGGAGGAGTCATTCCGGTAGGGGACGGTGGTGGGAGGGGGAGCCGGAATCGGAGGCAAAAAAAAGGGCCCCCGGAGCCGCCGGTTTTCCTTGGAAAACCGGGCGGCCCGGGAGCCGAAGATCTGACCCAGGTAGGATTTGAACCTACGACCCACGCCTTAAAAGGGCGCTGCTCTACCAACTGAGCTACTAGGTCCGGCCCACTTGGGTTTTTACATCCAAGGGAGAGGCAAAGATAGCTCCCTGTCCCCGCGCTTGCAAGCAAATCGCCCTTATTTACGGGTCCGATTGATTGCTTTTATTTCCCCATTATGTAACTTGTCCCCGTGATTTTCGCCCGAAAATCCCCACTCTCGCGCCTTTTGCCGCGCTTCTCCGCCCCAAGCGGAGCGGCTCTAATCCTATGCGGTCTCGCCGGCGGAAACGGCGCATGGTCCCAGGATTTCTCCGACAAGGCGGGTACCGCCGAGTTCCAATATCTGGAAACCCTTATCTTCGCCCGGCCCGCGGGCCTGGCAGGAGCCTATACCAGCCTGGCCCAAGGCATCGACGCGGTGGGATACAATCCCGCGGGCCTTTCCAAATCCCAGGCCGTCCGGGCCGTATCGGGAACCTTCCGCTATCATTTCCTCGACGTAACCTCCGGCAATGCGACCTATGCCTACCCGGGAACCGGGAACATGGCCTACGCTTTTTCGGCCGCCTATATCAATTACGGGCACATTGAAGAGTTGGACGAGAACGGGGACGCCACCGGCCGGAAGAACCTTCCCGTTTCCTTCAATCCTTCCTTCACGGCCGCCCGCAAGGTCTCGGACGCGGTGCGGCTTGGCGCCACCCTCAAGGGCCTTTCCGAATACCTCGGCGATTACGCGGGATCCCAGTTGGCCCTGGGATGGGGAGTCGATCTGGGATTGCTCTACCAGCCCAATGTCCGCAATATGGGATTCGGCCTGGCCTTGCTCAACTTCGGCCGCAAGGAAACCGCCCATACCCTGGATGGCCGCACCGGCGGTCTCCTGCCTGTGTCCCTCAAGGGCGGCATGTTCTATTACCCCTTGGACCTTCCCAAAGCCAAGGTCGCCGTGGACGCGGAAGTCCCCTGGCATGACGCCCCGCGCCTTTCCGGCGGCGTCGAGTACGCCTATTCGCCCAGCTTCACCATGCGCTTGGGCAGCCGCATCGATTGGACCGAGGCGCGTTATTACTTCCTGAAGGCCACCGATGAACGCCCCGGTGACTTGCAAGGGGGCAACGCGCTGAAACTCTCCGGCGGATTCACCTTCGTCACCGAAAGCATCGGGCTCGACTATGCCGTGCAGTATTGGAACGGCCTTAGCTGGGTGCACGCTATGACCGTTCGCTACGCGCTGCTATGAGGTTGCCCAGGATCGCCTACCTGTGGAGGAACCGGACGGGCCGCTGCACCGTTTGCGGTAAGCGCACCCTCTTCATCTTCATCGAAGCGCTCGAAACGGTCCGGAATCATGCCGTCTGCCTCCGCTGTCACAGCGTGGCCCGCCATCGGCATCTGGCCCTTTGCGTCATGGACGCGTTCTCGTCGCGCGGCATCGCCTCCTTGGGCGATTTCTCGAAGCATCCCGGGATGACCGTATTCAATACGTCCACCCGGAGTTCGATCGCCAGGGCGTTGGGCAAGGGCGGAAACATCGTCTGCTCGGAGTACTTCGACGACGTCGAGCCGGGCGGCTCCAGGGACGGCGTGCTCTGCCAGGATCTGCATCGGCTCACCTTCCCGGATGACAGCTTCGATCTCGTCCTTTCCGAAGACGTATTCGAGCATCTGCCCGATTACCGGAAAGCCTTTTCGGAGGTCCTGCGCGTCCTGAAGCCCGGCGGATACCACATTTTCACGATTCCGTTTTTTTTCGATCGCAAGACCCGGTCCCTCTTCGATAGGGTCGACGGCCGTGCGGTTCTGCGTGAACCCGTGGAATACCACGGGGATCCCATCCGGGGGCAAATCCCCTGCTATACCCATTTCGGGTATGACCTCAATGACCAGCTCTCGGAGGCGGGTTTCGAGGTGCGCGTGGAGATTTCGGACTTCGAACAGGGGTGCCGGTTCGGTACTTTCAACTGCTTTACCTTCGTTGCGCGAAAGCTCCCCCGGCCGGAATAAGGGTGCCGGATTGAAGCTCGCATTAAACGCCCTCACCCTTCCCAGGAACCTGGCGGGCATCGGCTTCTATACGGAAAAGCTGATTGAGAACCTCGCCGCCATCGACCCCGGCATCGCCATCACCTTGTTCACCAACAGGGAGGCGGCCGACGCCATCCGGATCCCGGGAAACGTCCGCGTCGAAGGCTTCGGCTTCTCTTCCACGATAGGCAAGGCCCTGGCTGCCCAGGCCTTACTGCCCCGCCGGCTTGCGGGATTCGATCTGCTGCATTCCGTCGGCAATGTCGGCCTCTTTTCCTGTCCCATCCCCCAAGCGGTCACCATCCACGATCTTTGCCAGCGGGTCGTCCCCTCGCGTTTCGGCGCGCTCAAGCGGGCCTATCTCAACCTGGGCGAGGCCTGGTCCACCCGGTCGTGCGGCCGGATCATTTCCGTATCGCACAGCACATCACGGGATCTGATCCGCTACTATCCGAAGGCTTCCGGCAAGATCGATACCATCCATTCCGCTTCGAAGTACGCCGTAGACAGGCGTCCGCCAAGCACAGGAGGGGATTTCCTTTTCGTAGGGACGCTCGAGCCGGGAAAGAACCTGGTCCTGGCCTTGGCCGCCTTGGCGCGGCTCCGGGATTCGCACGGCGTTACCGGGAACCTGAGGGTGGTGGGCGCGCGCGGCTGGAAGCAAACGCGGTTGCCGGAGATCATCGCCGGGCTGGGCTTGGGATCCCAGACGACCTTTCTGGGGTATCTCGATGACGAAGCCTTGAAAACGGAATACCGATCGGCTGCATGCCTGGTTTTCCCGTCCATGTACGAAGGCTTCGGGCTCCCTATCCTTGAAGCGCAATCCCAAGGATGCCCGGTCGTTTCCGCGGACAACTCTTCGTTGCGGGAGATCGGCGGGACGGGATGCCATTATTTTCCGACCGGCGATGTCGATGCGCTCACGGAGCTCTTGCTCCGTTCCCGGTCGGATCCGAAAGGGTTCTCGCGCATACGGGAGGATGGTTATGGAAATTGCGCCAGGTTCGATTGGGCGCGCACCGCCAGGGAAACCCTGGAGTCCTACCGCGCGTGCATGGCGGCCGCCAAGGCATGAAGGCCGGGGATCAGAAGGTGGATTGGACTTCCCGCCTCATGATCTCATCTTGCCAATTGGGCCGGCCCCCGGCTTCCTTGCGCAGCACATAGAGCTGGAACACGGCGGTATCGGGGAGGATCCGGCACAGCCTTTCCGATAATGGCGGCGGAAAGGGATAGTATCCGGATCCGGTGTAGGCTTGGATGCTGAAAAGCCCGTTGAAGGTCAGGAAAGCGCGCATGGCGCTGGGGGTGAAGGCGCGCACGTGCGCCTCGAACAGCTTGATGGTGCTCGGCTGCCGTCCGAACAACAACTGGATGCGGCAATGCAGGGCCGCGAGGTTGGGGACGCTGAACAGGAGCAGCCCGCCCGGTTTGAGCACCCGATGGAGTTCGCTCAAGGGGCGGTAGATCTGCTTGAGGTGCTCGAAAACCTGGTTGGCGACGGCAAGGTCGAAGGTGTCGTCGGCGAAAGGGAAGGTCGCGGCTTCAAGGTCGCATTGGACCACGTCCACTCCGCGGGACCTGGCCTTCCCGATCTGGGTTTCGAAGAAGTCGATCCCATGAAGCCGGCCGATGCCCAATTCCTTGCCGTAGTATTCGGTCGCTTCCCCGTCCCAGCAGGCAACATCGAGCAGGGAGGCATCCGGCCGGGCATAAGGGCGGAGCAAACGGACGATGACCTTTTTCAGGAGGCGGTATTCCTGTTCGCTCAGGTACTCCCGGTAACTGGCGTATTCCTGTCTCCGCACCTTGATGCGATAACTCATAGGATGCTCCACCGCCGGATTCGAATCATGATTATGGCGAAATGTAGCTAAAAAGACGGATTCCCCTTCAGGCCGCAGTTGTCCCTTTTTTTCCCATTAAGTACCTTGTTCCGGTGATTTCACCCTGCAATAGCGCGGTTCCATGCGGATCATAAAGTCCTGTCCGCCCAATCCGCGACCATGAATCCCAAGCGGATCGCCGTGGCTGCGGCTTATTTCGGATACAACGCATTCGTCACCAGGCTTCCCTTCTATTCCTTGCGCAGCCTCTACCTTTCAAAGGTGCTGGGGATACGGATCGGCAAGGGAACGGCCATCCATATGGGATGCTTCGTCACCGGACGCAATATCTCGATCGGGGAGAATACCGTCATCAACCGTCGGTGCCATCTGGATGGGCGCGCCGGCCTGGAGATAGGCTCAAATGTCAGCATTTCTCCCGAATGCTACCTGGTATCCTTGGGGCACGATCCCCAGAGTCCCGGCTTCGACGCCGTGGCCAAGCCGGTTTCCATCGGCGATAGGGCTTGGCTCGGCGCCAGGGCGCTGGTTTTGCCAGGCGTCCGGCTCGGGGAGGGCTGCGTCGTCGGGGCCGGTTCCGTCGTGACCAAATCGGCCGAACCCTTCGCCATGGTGGCCGGAAACCCCGCCCGGAAGATAGGGGAGCGTAGCCGGGATCTGCGGTATGTGCTGGAATATTTCCCTCCTTTCGACACCGACATAGCGGGCTGATGCGGGTTCTTTTCGTCTCCTCCCTGGCCTTGTTCAAAGGCGCCCGCTTCGGCGGATCCAAGCGCCTTTACTATCTCGCCCGGCAACTTGAAGGCTTGGTCGATCTCCACGTCATCTGCTTTGACGGAAGCAGGGAATTGCCGGCGGGCGAAGCCTTCCCCAGGGAATTCCGCAAGTACCTGTACCTGCCCACCCCTCCATCCCCGAAGGGTTTATCCCGTTTCGCGTTCCTGCCGGGGATCCCCGACGTGCTCTCGCGGAATAAGGCCGCTCTCGAAGCGTTCCTGGGAGGCGCGGAATTCGACGTCCTGCTGCTCGCGTATCCGATCGCCCTATCCATCCTGGACGCGGATCCGCCCGTCAAAGCGCGCCGCGTGGTCTACATGGAGGATGACCTCCTGCTGGAAAACTACCGGAAATCCGCGGTCGCCGCGAAGTCGCTTCCGGGCCGAATCATGGGGCGCATACGCTACCGGCAGGGCCGCGCCTTTTTCTCCCGCCAAATGGCCAAGGTGGGATTGTTCGTTTGCATTTCCCGGGCGGAAAGCGAACTGGTGCGGGAGCTTTTCCCGGGGCTGGGTACGGGCATCCTGGGCTATGGCATCCCGCTCGAGGAGTACCCTTTAATGCCCCCTCCCGGAGACCGGCGTGTGCTCGGATTCATAGGGAATTACGATCATGCTCCCAACCGGGACGCGCTTGAATGGCTGATTGGCGAATTGCTCCCCGTCATGCGCGGCAGGGACCCCGGCATCCGCCTCGTGGTGGCGGGGAGGAACCTTCCTGCCGGATTGAAGGCGCGTTGCATTCCCGATGCCGGTATCACCTTATACGAAGACGTCGCGAGCCTCGGGGACTTCTACCGCGATATCGGCATCTTCATCAACCCGATCCGCCAAGGCCGGGGAATGCGCACCAAGCTCGTGGAAGCCGCCGCGTTCGGCAGGCCCATCCTGACGACGGCCTTGGGCGCGGAAGGCCTCGAGAATCTGCGCATGGATCTCTGCGAGGCGGCCGAAGGATTCTCCTCGTCCCATCGGGCCTTGGCCGGGGCGGACGCCTACGGACGCGCCGTGGCCCACAATCGCGAAGCGGTGGAGCGGGAGTATTCCCTGGAAACGGTGGGCCGCAAGCTGGCCGGCTTCCTGGCGGATGCCCCGAAGGCGGGTGCCTGACATGCCCAGCATCGCCCTTGTCCTCCTCAATTACCGGTACCCGGAGTATACCCTGGCGTGCCTGGAATCGCTTCGGGCCGCGGGCGCGGAAGGCTTCAAGATCTTCATCGTCAACAATTACGCTTCGGACGGATCCGGTGCGGCCCTGCGGGGCTTCCTGGAAGGGTCGGGATTGGATGGGGAATACCTGGAACCGGGACGGAATCTCGGATATACCGGCGGGATGAACCTGGGGATCCGGACCGCTTTGGACCAGGGTATCCCCCATATCATAATCATGAACAACGATGTGCTTGCGTCACCGGCCTTCACCCGTGAAGCGCTCGCCGCCGCGAAGGCCCATCCCAACGACGTGATCGCCGGGTCCGTCCTGGATTTCGATACGGGCAAGCCATCGTTCAACATCGGCCGCATCACCCCTTTCCGCAGTTACGTCGAGAACATCTGGGATGCCGACTATAGGGGCCCGCTCGACTTCGTATCGGGTTGCCTCATGCTCGTTCCGGCCGAGGTCTTCAGGCGTGTCGGCCTCTTCGACGACCAGTATTTCATGTACCGGGAGGATCTCGATTTCTGCATGCGCCTCAAGCGGAACGGCGTCCTGATCCGTTCCTGGCCGGAAATGCGCTTGCGCCACAAGGTCAGTTCCAGTTCGGATCGATCCAGGTTCCCCAAGGAATATTACGCGATGCGGAACCAGGTCCACATCATCCTGAACAAGGCACGGCCGATGCAGAAGGCCGCTTTCCTGCTTTTCCTGGGCCCTTTGCTGATCTATAAGCTGAAGAGCCCGCCCATCTTCGCGCAATGCGTGCGGGGGGTCCGTGATGCCTTCCTGGGCAGGATGGGCAAACGGCACAGGGAATGAATCCCTCTCAGAGGATCCCGATCTTCCGATGGGCCACCATCAGGATCCCGATGTTGAGGTAGAAGAACCAGAGTTCCCACAAGGGGGCATGGTAACTCAGGGCTATGGCAGGGACCAACAAGGCCCAAAGGCTGATGCGGAAAGCGGTGGGCCTCATGATGGTGTTCTGGTAGAAGATCGACAGGATCAGCCCCAGGATGAAGGTCATGAAATAGACGCCCGCCGCGCCGAAATCCTTGTAAAAGTGCCAGATGTAGATGATGGTATTCAGGCCCTTCAACTTGATGGTCGACTCGTTCATGATGGTGTCGAATCCGTAGGAAGTCTGCAGGCCGCCGTCCAGATGCAGGATGAAAAGGAGCCCGCGCATCACGCTGAACCCGTATTGGACCGGATAGGAGTGGACCCCGTCCTCGAACCTCCGTATCGCGAAATCCAGGTTCCAGAAATCGTTGGCCAGGTAGGCGTAGAAGCTGGAGGCCCAGGACAGCCTCGGCGGCATCTTCACCTTCACCATTTCATTGAAGGTATCCAGGGTATCCATGTTGAAGCGGATCAGGAAGGCGGCCATGAATATCGTGACGATGAAACCCATTCCGATGACCAGATGCTTGATTTGCAGGGGCTGCCGGCCATAGTGGTAGACCACGACGGTGAAGATGAAGAACCGGAAAATGTCGTAACGGGTCACCATGGTCAGGTAGAGCGCGAAAATGAAAAGCACCAGTCCGAGCACGAACCGCCGCTTCTGGCGGGTCAAGGGCGCGAGCATCAGCATCTCCATCCCGAGCATCATGGCTATCGGGCCGAAGAACATGCCGTAATTCGTCAAGCCGTTCGCGCTGAAGAACTTGATGCGCGCATCATCGGGGTCTTTGCTCAGGGCGGGTATCCCGCCCGTGATGAACGCGGAGACGGCGAAGCTCAGGGTGAATACGATTACGCAGAAGATCAGGACCCGCAGGAACCAGGCCCAATTCAGGCGGGCGGCATCCTCTTTCAGGCTGAGACGGATCGATTTGAAATCGAAGATCCACCCCGGGGCCTTCGTTTTCCTGAGCATGAAGGCGATGAAGGTCGATGCGAGGAACATGAAATTCGCTCCCCAGAAAAGCATTTGGGTGGTCGTGGACCACGGAGTCTGCAGCTGGCTGAGCTTAAGGGAATAGAGCGACAGCAATAAGCTGTAGATCGAGATGTAGATCCGGGTGGGCGACATGATATCGCCGCCCCGGACGATCGCGGAGCCCAGGGTGGCGATCAGGATCGCGAAATAGAGGAAAGTCATCTCACCGGGCGGAAATGAGCGGATAGCCTGCGCAATTTATGGTAACTATCCGTTCGCGCGGTCTTCTGGCCGAGGTACCAATGCTGTATCAGGACCCAGGATGACAGGACGGCGAACCCGGAGAAGAATGCCAGGAGGCAAACCACCAAACGTTTGGGGCTGGACCGCTTCTCCGCGGGCTTGGCCCTTTCGAGCACGGTCACGACGGGGGAGTTGTTGGCTTCGCGGAACTTCGCCTGTTCGTACATCTGCAGGATGAAGCTGTACAGCGTTTCGTTCACCTTGACGTCCCGGTACAGGTACGCGTACTGGATGGCGAGTTCGGGCGTTTTCGTCAAAGGCAGCACCAGGGAACCTCCGCCCTTCTGCATGTAGTCCTTGACGCGCCTGTCGAGCACGCCTTTCTTGCGCTTCATTTCGTTCATCCGCTCGTTGTTGCCGAAGGTGTTGGACAGGATCTCTCCCTGGATGTCCGCGGCCATGGCTTCCGCTTCGATGCCGGCGAGCGTTTCCACGCTGGCCTTCACCTGGGTCTCCATGTCTATGAAGTTGTGCTCGATTTGGAAATCCGCGAAAGCGTGATGCGTGGAATCGAGGGTCTTCTTTATGAGGTTCAGGCGCTTTTCGAAGAAGGCGAGGGAACCGCGCGCGCTCTGCTGGGAGATTTGGTAACTGATGGAGTCCAGTTGATCGATGATGAAGTTGGCCATGTCGGCGGCGAACTGCGCATTCGTGTCCGTGACCGAGATGCGGATGTTCTCCATGTTGTCTTCTTCGACCTCCACTTCCCGATGATACGCCCGCAGGAGATCCTCGTAGTAGAACTTGCGCTTCTTGTGGAAACCGTAATGGTGCTTGAGGTCGAAGCGATCGACGACGATGTCCGCCAACCTGCGGCTGTCCAGGATGGTAAGGAACTGGTTGTTGTCCCCTTGCCCAAGGAAATCGAAGGACTTCAGGAGGCCGCCCAAGGGCACGTCTCCCATGAGCGATCCCAGCGGCGATCCCATTTTCTGCTTTGAGGGAAGTACGATGCCGACCGCCTTGTAATGGCTGTCGAGGAAAAGCACGGTGGCGACCGCGGCGGCGGAGATCAGGAACATTCCGCCGAGAAGGAACCATTTCCGGTCGAGGAGGATGAGGACCAGGTCGAGGATGCTGATACGGGTATTCCCGAATTCGCTTCCGGATACGGGATATTCGGGAGCTTCGTGTACCTTGTTCGATCCTTGCATCATCACCCTGGGGTTCCGTCGGTTGAGGCGGAATTAAGGTACTTAATGGAAATTTTAAAATCAATGACGGGCGCCCGATTCCGTTGATTTTGAAGGTTCTTGGGGCTAAATCCAAGGGAGGATACGACTCCGGTGCGGATGAAGAAGTATAATTCTGAGGTGACATCCGATAATAGCGTTCCCGATCATGAATAGGCCCGCGTCGCTGAGGACGAACGCTTCCCTCAACCTCCTCATCTCGGTCATCAATATCGCGTATCCGGTCCTGACGCTTTCGTACGTGAGCCGGATCGTCGGGCCCGATTCGCTCGGCATGTACTACATGGCGCTGTCGACGGCGACCTACTTCCTGCTCCTATCCGGCATGGGCATCCCCCTCTACGGAGCGAGGGAGGCTGCCAGGGTCCGGAACGAACCGGCCGCCCTCTCCAGGGTGTTCGGCGAACTCTTCCTCCTGAATGGCGCGGCTTCGGTATTCTGCTTCCTGATCTTCATGGGATTGGTTTCGGCCGTGCCCGCGATGCATCGCCACTTCGGCCTCTATTCCATTTCGGGAATGGTGATCCTGGCCAATGTCTTCGCCACGGATCACCTGTTCGCCGGGATGGAGGACTTCCGCAGCATCGCGATCAGGAATTTCTGCGCCCGGTTGGCCGGCCTCGTTCTGCTGTTCCTGTTCGTCAGGGGGCCGGAAGACCTGTGGAGGTTCGCGGGCATTTCCGTGCTGGTCGTCCTTGCGTCCAACCTTTCCGGATTCGTATCGGCCGCCGCAAGGGTCGGCCTGGCATTCCGCGGAATAAGGCCGGGCCATCATCTCCGCCCGCTGGCCACCTTCCTGGCCATCCTGATCGTGACCGCCACCTATACCAACCTCGACAGCGTGACCCTGGGGTATCTCAGCGATGAACGCCAAGTGGGCCTTTACAATGCGGGATTGAAGATATCCAAGATCATGGTCGCATTGGTGACGTCGGCGGGCGTTGTCCTCTTCCCGAGGCTGACCCATTACCTGAAGGAAGGGAAGCGCGAAGAGTTCGCGGCGCTATCGAAAAAATCCCTCGACCTGATCTGCCTGTTGGGCTGCCCCCTCGCCGTGCTGCTTTGGATGGGCGGAGGGGAAATGATAGCCATCGCGTTCGGAAGCCGTTTCGCCGAAGCTTCGACGGTATTGCGCATCACGATCCCGCTGATACTGGTGATCGGATTCACGAACTGCATCGGCATGCAGGTCCTGTTCGCGAGCGGCCGGGAGAAAATCCTCCTCGTATCGATGGCGGCGGCGGCGCTCGTGGATATAAGCCTCAATTTCCTGCTCATCCCGGGCCTGGGAGCGGCGGGCGCCGCCATCGCCACCCTGGCGGCGGAAACCACGGTGCTGGCCGTCCAGGTCGCGCTTGCATGGAAGCCATACTCCCTCCATGCCCTGTTCGACCGCCGCACCGCTTCGTATTTCGCGGCGAGCGGCGCGGTCTGCATCCCGTTCCTCTCGCGGTTTCCCGGATCCGAGGTTCCGTTTTTCAGATTGATGGCGCTCGCGATTCCGGGCTGCGCGTTGTACGCCGGTTGCCTATTCGCCCTCGGAGATCCGCTGGTAAGGGAAATCCTCGCCATGGCGCGCTTGCGGTCCGCGCCCAAGGGCTGATGTCACGGGCGGAAAAGGGCCATCGGATCATCCCCGCCGGACCTTCGCGTAATAGTCCATGGTCTGGCGCGCGCACCGGTCCCAACTGAATAGAGCGCTTCTCTGCTTCCCCGATTCGCTCATTTCCCGCCGTTTAGATTCGCTCTCCAGGACCTGGGACAGCTTGAACGCCAGTTCGTCAGGCTCTTTCGGATCGAAATAGCTCCCGGCCTCCCCGGCGACTTCGGGAAGCGAACTCGTCCTGGACAGCACCACCGGGCATCCATAGCCCATGGCCTCGAGCACCGGCAGGCCGAATCCTTCGTAAAAGGACGGATAAGCGAGCGCCCTGGCATGCTTATACAGATTGGCCAACAAGGCGTCCGGGCCGGACATATGCCTGACCCTGCCCGCGATCCCGAGTTGGCGCGTCCGTTCCCGTTCCTCAGGGGTGAATGGCGTTCCCCCGAAGCATACGAGCAGGTGATCGCGATGGATGGCCGGGGAGCGCCCATATGCGGAGAGAAGGGCCCCGAAGTTCTTGTGCGGAACGCGTTGCCCTACGTAAAGGATGTATGGTTCGGGAACGATGGGGGTGGGGCCGGGATCGAGGACCAGGGAATTGCCCAAATGGATGGTCGTGACCTTCCGCTCGGGTATTCCGTACAGGGAAATCAAGTCCCGGCGCGCCGATTCGGAGATGGCGATGATCCCATCCGCCATTTCCAGGGATTTCCGTTTCTCGATGACCGCACGCTGGTTGGGGGGGAACATATCCGGGAACAATTCGTAGGACATGTCGTAGAGGTTCAGGATCCTGATGCCCTTGAACCCGGGATAAAGGCGGGAATAGTAGGTCTGGTGCAGAATGTCCGGGGCGCTTCGCCGGGCGAAAACCGGGAACAAGGCGTCATTCGCCATTTTGAACAGGCGCGCCGTTTTCGGGATGACGGGCCTTTTCACGCCGAAGAAGTCCTTCATGCGATGCCGTTCCTTTTCCAGTCCGTGCTCGTTCAAATGGAATCCCATGAACAGCGAGACCTGGAAGTCCGGATCCTCGCCGATCCTCGGGATGATCTCGGTGAAATAACGCGTGATGCCGCTGAAACGGAACATGGAAAAGAATTCGTGGTCATACAGAACGCGGGTCATTTTTTCAACTCCAGTAGGACGACGCTGTTGGGCGGGAGCGGAACCCGAAACCGCGCGCGGGACTGCGCATCGGCTTTGAGCATCCGGGGGTCGGCATCGGCTCGCAGGGTCGCAAGCTGCCTGTACTTCTCCTTATTGGCGTCCCATACCGCCCTTTGGGCCGCATTGAACTGGTATTCCATGCAGGCATCGCGCGTTTCAAGGGACAGGCGTTTCCCCCTGAGATCCTTTTCGAACGCGGGGATATAGTTGGCATGGGAGGAATCAATCAGGTAACGGACGACGGTGTATTGCCGATCCGGTTCCAACCCGGTCAACAAGACGTCGATTGAATCCGTCGATGCGCGGCCTCCGCCGGCGCGGTAATGGAAGGCGAACAGGCGGAGGCTCCCGTCTGCGCCCTTGGACGCCAAGGCATCGATATAAGATGCGCCGTCGGAACCGGTTTCCCCGATCCATCGCACTTCCCGACGCGGTTGGCCTTCCATCCGGCCCAGCATGCCGATTACGTTGTAGGGCGCCGAGGGAAGCCCGCCATGCTCAAGGAATTGGGAAATGTGCCGGGCGCTTACGAAGCCCCATTGCTGATAGCGGTGCAGCCCGGCATCCATCGAGATTTTGTAGATGGCGGCGTTCCATGCGGCACCCAATTCCGAACCTTCGCTCCGGTGCAGGAGCCGCTTTACAATCAGGTTGCCCTCGCCGATGGAAATGCGGATTGGGTTCCGCGGGAAATGCCGGATGGCCGCATCCCGGAAATGACCGGCCAGGGTGGCGAGTTCGCGCGGATCGAATCCCATCTGGCCGTCATCGCCGCCATAGGCCGTAAAGGAGAAATCAAGGGTATCGCGCGTGGAACGGATGCGGGGCAGGACCAGGCGTTCGGGGCAGCGGTTGTCCTTTTCGGAAGCCAGCCAGGCGAGCAAAGGCTCCGTCCAGGAGGACTTGGACCCCATGATCCCGGGTTCCGGGATCATCAGGTTCCCGAGGGCCAGGTTCGCCGTGATTCCGGCGTCGCGCATTCCCGCCAAGGTGCAGTCGTACAGGCGTTCGTATGCGAGGAGGTTCCCCGGGTCGGCGAGCTTCTTTTTGCCGGCCGGATTCCAGGATTGGAAATTGTCGGGTTCGCGCATCAACTGGAAACCCCAGCCGCCCATTTCCGCGGCCGTGAACCGGCGCGACGCTATCAGGTAGGTGAAGATCCCCTTGATGTACCGGTGGTATTCCCGATAATCCGTAGGGGCATCCACCGCCCATCCGAACGGGCCGGGTTCGCCCTTGCCCGGGGCGCATAGCAGCCTGGGGACCGGGCCGATGTCCAGGATGGGTCGAACCTTCTTCGCCTTCAATACAGCCAGGACTTTGAAGAGGGGGTGCCCGGGATCAAAGGGGGCTATCAGGCCGGCGGAATCCCGGTACAAGTCGGGGACGGAGAATTCCCCGTCCGGCCTGGCTCCGGTCGCCATGACCAGGGCCAGTTCGGTTACGTAAGGCTCGAACCGGGGCGTCATCGCCGAATCCCAGCGGCGCCAGGGGAGCCATACATTCTGCCGCGCCCAGACCGGGTTTATCGAAACCGTTCCGGTGAATGGGCCCGCGGGCGGGTGCCAGGGACGGCCGAAGTCCACCTCGAGCCGGGACGCCTTCAAAACGCCGGCCAAGGCGAATAAGCAGAACAAGGCGCTACGGAGGCCGGCCGCCTTCATGCCGGTTTAACGGTTCAATTCTGCCTGTCCAGAATCATGTACGTCAGGACAAGGCTGATTAAACCGGGAATGATTTGGAGCAAAGGGAGATAGACGGTCGTGAAGCGCTTATATTCGATCGCCGCGGGCACCACGATCACGTCCCCCTCTTTCACTTTATCGGAGCCGTGGATCTGCGTCACGCCATCGTAGTTGGCCATCAGGAAGAGGTTTCTCGAGTCGGCCTTGTTGGTGAATCCTTTGGCCTGATCGATGTAATGATTGATTCCGGCGCCCTTCACATAGGGATAGGCTCCCGGATTCCGGACATTCCCGCTGACATAGACGAATCCGTCCTTGCGGGGAACGAAAATCTCGTCTCCGTCCTGGAGGATTTCCAGGTCGTCCATATCGGCGGGATGGACTATCGAGTAGTCGCCGCTGGCCTGGAGATCATTGATGGACGCATTCACCTCCGGCCGTACGATCTGCATGCTGCCCAGGGGCCTGGTGAAATTGCCTTTCAGGCCCGCATTGGCTTCCTGGCGATCGGTGGTTCCCGCTATGTCGTCGGTCTTCCGATGCCTGATGATCACTATCCCGGCCCGGTTGCCGAGTTCGGTGGTGCCGCCCGCCAGGTCCAGGATGCTTTTTATGGAGCTCCGCGATGACAGGATGGGGTAGGTGCCGCGGTTTTTCACTTCGCCCGCTACCTTGACCGTGTCGGACCTGCGGAAGGAGTCCTTGGAGGACACATTGACCAGGTCGTTCGGATGCAGCGGAAAGGAGAACGCCTCCTGGTAGGTCATGCGCTTAAGGGACTGGGTGGAGGGCGAAGAAGCCTGCTGCACGAGGATCGAGTTCGAGTCGGCATTCCGCTTGAGATTGAGGACCGAGATGAGGCTTCCCACGGTCTCGCCCGGAAGGGCGGGAACCCAGCCGATCACCGGCTCCGACACTTCGCCCGAAACGAAAATGCGGGAATCGATATAACCCAGGAACAGGTTGTCGCCCGGGTAGATGTAGGGGTTCTGGTTGACGTCCTGCTTCGAGAAGAAGCGGAGCAGGTCGTAGGATTTGACGGAATCCCCGTTCCGTACCGTAACGCTGCGGTAATCGCATTTGGAAAGGAGGGGCAGGACGCCGGAATTGGCCATCTTGATGGCGTCGAGAAGGCGGTGGGTTCCCGGGATTTGATAGGTGCCTGGCACGGCGACCGCTCCCGTGACCGTGATATTCGCTTTTTTGACCTTGCGGAGCGTCACGTATACGTCATTGCTCCTGCGCAGGCTGCGCTTCACTTTGTCCTTGATCAAAGCGATGGCTTTGGACAATGGGATCTTGCCGAGCGGGATGAAGCCCAGTTCGCCGTCGTAGAGGTTTCCTTCCGCATCGACCATGGGCATATACATTTCGCTCGGAAGCCCTACGATCGAAACTTGGAAGGCATCCCCGCCGCCGATGAGATATTTTTCCGGATCCAGGGAGTTGTCGGGTGCGTCCTCGTCACTCGCCGATTGGCCCGGTTTGGAATTGCCTTCGTTGAGAAGCCGTTTTTTGAGATCAGCCGGGATTTCCAGCCCATGAGCCTCGCGGGGAAAGGTGACGAGAAGGGCGGCGACAACTCCGGCGAGCAAAATGCTGAGTCTCAATGTGTGATGTCCTTTCGGGAACGGCGCCTTCCGGTGGGCCGTTGAAACATACTAATCCTGTAATGAAGAGAGCGTTTCGTCGGCCTTTTTGCGGTTTCCCGCGTTGTAATACACCGCCGCGATATTCTCCACTCCGCTCCTGCCCTGGAGGCTTCCCAAGGCATAGGCGGCCTTGAACTCCTCGAGCGCCCGGTCATACCGCGCCTGGGCGAAGAAAAGCATGCCCCGCTTGAGCCGGATTTCGGGTTTCTTGATGCCGGCCTTCACGGCCTGTTCCAGGGTCAACAGGGAAAGGAAATCATCGCCGGCGCGTTCATGGATGCCGGAGATGCGCAGGTAGTATTCCGTCCGCTTGGGGTCGATGAGGAGGCCTTCCTCGTAGGCGCGCACGGCCTTGCGGTCATTGCCGCCGAGTTCATGCAATTGCCCCAGGTAGAAATACAGGTCCGCAGGGGGGGAAGGCAGGATGAGCAAGGCTTCGTCCATCACCTTGACGGCGCTGGCGTAGTCGCGGATGCGCCCGTGGGCCTCGGCCATTGCCAGGTAGATATCCGCCTGGTCGGGCTCGATTTTCAGCGCCGCCTCGAAGTTCTGCAAGGCTTCGGCGATGTCGCCGCCCTTGAGGGCCAGCTCCCCGAGCATCTGGTAGGCGTGCACGTTGGGCCCATCGATTTCCAGCGCCCGGCGGAAGCAGGGAAAGGCGTCCCCGACCGCGCCCAATTGGAAATAGACATCGCCCAGGATCATCCAGGCGCGCGTGAAATTGGGGGATTCCTCCAGGCTGCGGCGATAGGCGACGATGGCCTTGTTGTAGGCCTTGGTCTGCACATGGCAATTGCCCAGATTGAACCAGGCGAAGGCGCGGTTGATCCCGAACTTGTTGGTCCTTGCGGCCTGGCGGTATTGTTCCGCGGCGGCGGGATAGTCGCCCTTCTCGTACAGCTTGTTGCCGTTATAGAGCGGGTCCTTGTTCGCGGCCTGGGCAGCGGCTTGCTGCGCCGCCGCATCTCCCGGAGCCTGGGCGCCGCCCGGGGCCTGGGACCAGGCGCCTCCCGCCAAAGCGAGCGCGCAGGCGAACGCGGCGGCGAAGGCGCGCGCGAAGGAGGCGGCAGGGGCGAAGGTAAAGCGTTTCCGCGCGTTCAAGGCATCCCCGTCATTGTTCGAAGTTGTAGCGTTTCTTGAAGCGTTGCCTTACGGACATCTTCTGCAAGGTGGCCGGTTTGAAGCGGATCTTCCGCACGGTTTCCATGGCCGAGGCGGCGAAACCGTAACCCCCGGGTTCCTCCTTCAGGATGGAGACCTGTTCAACCTGGCCCGCCTCGTTCACCACGAAAGTGAGGTCCACGAAGCCGGTGATGCCTTCCCGCTCGGCCCGCGCGGGATAGTTCGGCGCCGGGTCCGCGCCCATGGGCTTGGCGTCCGTGTCGGTCTGGCCCATCTCGTAGGTCATGGCGGCCATGCCGTCTCCCTTGCCGCCCCCCGTTCCCGAGCCGATGCCGCCGGTGCGATCCCCGCCCGAGACCAGGGCCAGGCCTTCGCCGCCGGCCACGCTCAGGTCGATCTTGAGGCCGCCCCCGGGAGTGGTAGGCCGCGAAGGGTTGGGTTGGGGCGGGTTCACGGATTGAGTCTTGATCTCCTTGATCTCGCGCTTGACCAGCTTTTCCGCCGCGGGAGGGGTGAAGTCCAGTTCCGTGATCACCTGCTTCGGCCGCGTCGGCCCATGGGCGCTTTTCTGGATCAGGACCTGGATATACGGAACGAGCAGGTACAGGCCCAGGTTAACGACCACGGCCGCGGCGAAGAGGACGGATTTCTCGATGACGGACTTCACGCGCATGGCAACCCCGTTCCGCCTGCCTCCCTCACTCCTTGAGCGAGGAGATGGAAACCTTTTTGACGTTGGCCAGGTTGCATTGATCCAGAACGTCCACGGCCTTGGAGATGGCCGCGTCCCGATCCGCGACGATCACGACGGCCCGGTCCGGATCCTGGGACATGTAGCTCTTGAGCACCGTACCCAGGGATTTAAGGCTCACCGGGCTCTCGTTCACGTGGATGGCGCCATCCTTGGTCACCCCGATGAGCAGGGGCTGGCGCGGCAGGGATTTGGAGCTGCTGGCCTTGGGTTTGTTGATGTCGATGCCGGTCTCGCTCGTGAAGCTGCTGGTCAGCACGAAGAAGACCAGCAGGAAGAAGAGCATGTCGATCATGTTGATGAGATTGATTTCCGCCACGCGGCGGGGCCTCCGTTTCAGGCCGAAATCGTCGCCGCCCAGGGAGCTCATGCCGCGGTTCCTTTCTCCGCGTACTTGCGGATCAACAGGGTGGCCCCGGCCACGCACTCGTCCTCGATGGCGTCGGCGCGTTTCTGGAGATGGTCGTGGCAGATAAGCATGGGGAAAGCCACGACCAGGCCCGCTTCCGTGACCATCAGGGCCTGGGCGATGCCGCCGGCCATCATGGACGGGTTGCCCGCGCCGTAGAGGGTGATGACCTTGAAGGTCTGCATGATGCCGATGACGGTCCCGGCCAGGCCCAGCAGGGGGGCCACGCCGGCCAGCACGGCCAGGGTGCCGAGATGCTTCGAGAGGGCGGGCACGTATTCATGCAGGGTTTCCCGGGCCCGCATCACCATGGCCTCCTGTCCGCCGGAGCTGGCTTCCCGGATGGCCTTGGCGACCTTGCCGAACAGGCCCTTGGCCGTGCGTTCCGCTTCGATCGCGATGGAGGGGTCCTTGGGCGCGCGGGAGGCCTTCACCAGGAAGGCCCGAGCCTGACCGTCCATCTTGCGGTAATGCCACCAGCGTTCCAGGATCAGGAACCATCCGAGTTGCCCCGCGGCGAAAATCGCGGCCATGACCCATCCGCCTTGCGTCAGGATGCGCCAGATGTCGAATACGGTTTGCCGCAACGCCTCGTTCATGGCCCTTTTCCGTTCAGCCCTTGGGCCAAAGGGTGTTGAGGGCCTTGAGTCCGTAGAACTCCATGTCCGAGACCAGGCGATCCACCCGGTTGGCCAGGAAGTTGTGCCCCATCAGGGTGGGGATGGCGATGAGCAGGCCGGTTTCGGTCGCGATCAACGCCTCTCCGATGCCGCCCGCCAGGAGCTTGGGGTCGTTCACGCCGTGCTGGGTGATGACCTGGAACATGGCGATGAGGCCGGACACCGTGCCCAGAAGGCCCAACAGGGGCGCGGCCGCGGCCATCACCGACAAGGTGGTCAGGTGGCGCTCCAGGCGCGGGACCTCGAACAACAGGACTTCCTTGACGTCTTTTTCGGCCAGTTCCCGATCCTTCCCGCGGTTCGCCGCCACGGCCCCGATAACCTTGAGCACCGAGCTCCCGGGTTGGTTCTTGGCGATCTTGAGGGATTCCTCCGGGCGGGCCGACAGGTTCTCCACGGCTTGCGCATAGAAGCGGTCCGCGGCGCGGCTGCGGAAAACCGCGAAGAGTTTCTGGAAGAACAGGACCAGGACCACCACCGGGATGATGAGGAGGGGCCACATGAACACGCCGCCGGTCTTGACCGTATGGAAGAGGCTCTTCCAGAAGCTCTTCTCCTCCTTGACGATATAGGCCTTGCCTTGGGTCTGGTTGGGCAGGATGTCGATGGGGATGGATACGGCGGCGGATCCGGCCTCTCCCTTTTCCATCCGCTCCAGGCCCTTCGACAAGGCCGTGCTCGCTTCCACCGGGAGGTTTTCGCGCCACTCGTACGGGTTCAGGGCGCCGGACGCGCCATCCTTGATCAGCAGGCCCACGGCCCCGGTCTTGTCGTCCCGGTAGGCGGATGCGGCCATGCCCAGGCGGAGGAGCGCGCCTTCTCCGGGCGTCTTGTCGGCGCGCAGGAAGCCTCGCTTCTCCAGGGAAATCTCGCGGGTCAGGGCCAGTTCCGAAGCGTAGAAGGCGGCCAGGTCGGCGAGGATCTCGGCCGGGGCCTCGCGCTTGGAATCGGCGGACTTCAGGATCAGGTTGAATCGCTGGATGCGCTCGGGGACCTTCGCGGGAAAGGTCTTTTCGACGGTCGCGGACATTTCCGAGATGCGGTCGCGCAGCAACGGGGCCACGGAGAGGAACTGGATCTTGGCGTTCTCGGCCGTCGCTTCCGCTTCCTCCGCGTCCTTCAACAGGGATTGGATCTCCTCGTGAAGGCGATCCGCTTCCAGGTTGCGCGTTTCCAACTGGTTCTTCAGATCATCGTAGGCCTGGTTGAACTTCTCGCGGGCGTCCATGTCCCCGCGCTTGTCCTCCCAGCGCTTGGCGATCACCTTGTCCCGCAGCTGGCGGGCCTTTTCCAGTTCTTCCTTCAGGGCTTCCAGCTTTTCGGCGTTCTCGTTCACCGAGACCTGGGCCTTGGCGGGGCCGGCGGCGAACAGGAGGGCGGCGATGAAGGCGGCCGCCAGGGCGGACTTGCTTGCGGGCTTCGTGCGTGCGATGGATTCCATTGGGTGCTTCACTTCGCGATCTCCACGGGCTTGGGCGCCTGGAAAGGGATGTTCACCAATTGAGGCGCCACCTTGCCTTGCGCCACCTTCAGGGCGGTGAAGATGTCCTGGCGCGTTTCAGGAGCGAGGTCGGCCTCCCTCCAGGCATACCCGGTATCGACCCGGGCGAGATAGGCCGCCGTCTTGCCGTCCTCTCCCGCGAAGGCCAGCAGGGCGGCGCCCAGGCGCACGTAGCTGCCTTCATGATCGGAGCCGTCGGCTCCATGGAAGGTGCCGCGGTAGACTTCCGTATCGTAGGCGAAATCCAGGGACGCCTGGGACAGGGCGAAAAACCGGTTCAGGCCGTCCTCCATCCCCACTACGCCGTTGTCGATGGCGTTCGCGAGCTCTTCCAGATCGGAAACCCGCTTGTCGCGGTCGTAGGGGAAATCCTTCTTGAGGGCGGCGGACAGGTCGCGGATCTGCTTGGCGAGCGCCTTGACGAAATCCTTCTGGCGGGCCTGGAACTGGGCGGCCTGTGCCTTGAAGCCCGACTTCTGGCCGCGGGCGCGATCCAATTGGCGCTTAAGGCTGTCGATCTTCCCTTGGGTAAGGCGCAATTGATCCTGCAAGGCCTTCAGCTTGGAGGCCTTCTCGTTCTCGAAATCCCCGGCGCGCTTGCGTTCCGTCTTGTGAAGGTCCTTTTCGCGTTCGATTTCCTTGTCCACGCGATCCAGCTCGCGTTGCACCGAGGAAAGGGTTTCCTGGGCGTGCGGGCGGGCGGTCATCAGACCGGCCGCCAGGCATATCAGAATCAGGGCTCTTGTCGGCAAGGATCGCTCCTTCGTTCCAGGTTCGTTTGAGCGAGGTAAATTACCAAACCGCTACCGGATGAACCCGGTAAAGGTAAAAAAAAGGCCTCTGGGGGCTACTTTAAGGCTTTAAAGGAGAGGCGTCCGGGGCGGGGACGGCGGACGCAGGGGATTTCGCGGCAGGATGGCCCGCGCCGGCTTCGCTCCCGTAGAAACGGAGCAGGTCCTCCAGATCCGGTCGGCACCCGCCGCAACCGGTGCAAACGCGGAGCCGGGCGCTCAGGTCGTCCACCGTGGCGCAACCGTCCTCGATGGCGGAGACGATGGCCGGTTTATCCACCCGGAGGCAATAGCAGATCAGGTCCTGCATGGACCCGTCCCTCCCGTTCCGGGCTTACGCCGGGAGGGTGTCTCCAAAGTTACCCTGGTACGCATATGGGATAGTATACAAAGCGAAGCGGCCTTGCCGCCCCGCCCGTTCCTCAGCCGCCGGCCAGCTTCGCCTTGACCACTTCGCTGACGAGCTTCCCGTCGGCCTTGCCTTGGGTCTGGGGCCGGATGATGGCCATGACCGCGCCCATGTCCTTGGGGGTGGTGGCCCCCGCCTGGGCGATGGCTTTCGCCACCAGGGCTTCGATCTCGGCCTTGTCCATCTGGGTCGGCAGGTACTTCTCGACGATGGCGATCTTGGTCCGTTCCAGGGCGGCGATGTCCTCGCGCACGACCCCGGCCGCGTTCTTCCCCGAAGCATTGTCCAGGGTTTCCCGGAATTGCTTGACCGACTTGGAAATCATGAGGGAGAGGTCGGTGTCTTCCGGTTGCTTGCGGTTGTTGACCTGGAAGCTTTTCACTTCGGCCAGGAGGGTGCGCAGGGTGAGCACCTTCAATTGATTCTCCTCCTTGCGCGCGGGTTCCCGGTCCTTCATCGCGGCAATCAGGTCGGCATTGATTTGATCGAGTATCATGGCATTCCTCTTTGGCGAACCCGGTAAAACCGGAGCGGTAAATCTAGGAAATCGGAGACCGGGGCGATGGAGCCCGAACGCCGCGCCCATGGAGCCGGAATCCCGGCTAAACGGGGAGGGGTATGGGGTAGTGCGCGCGGAAGGGAGGGATGACGCGGAAGGGGATGCGGACGGCTTCAGAGGATGGAAGGATTGCGATGCACCAGCCGGCGCACGATGGCGAACTCGGCCTTCTGGATCTTCTGCAGATGCGTTTCCGCTTCCGAGGTGTCCTTGCGGGGCCGGAAATGGTTTTCCGCCTCCTGGACCAGATCGGTGATCTCGGCTTCGGGAATCCATTTGGAAAAGAAGACGGTCATCGAATCCACGGATTCGAATCCGTAGCGTTCGCTGCGCCGATCGGCCGGTGACGAGACCATACGATTCCCTTCAAGCCGATTGAATCCAACGATTTGCGCTGGGTTGGATCGGGTCGGATGTATTGTATTCGCAAAGCGCGCGGGAAGCAAGAAGTCCCTTTGCCACCTTGGCTGGATCTTCAACAATACCGCAAAATGCTGCAATACCTGCCGAGGTTGAAGCTCCAGTTCCCAAAAGGGTAATCTTGCCTTAGTGGGATTTTATTACGGGAAGGTTGGGGCGATGGATCAGGAAATGTCGAACGACGAGCGCAGGACCACTCTCTTTGTATTCTCGAACCTGAACGGGCTCGCCCGCTATTTCGGCCGCGTGCTTCCCCGGGAAACCATCCAGGAAGAGGTGATCATCGCCACCCGCGACTTCCGCCACCGCGCCAGTTCCTCGGCCTCGCAGACGCAACTGGAATTCGTCAAGCTCTGCGAAGCGCGCCTGGTGCGCAAGGCGCGGCAGCTCGAAATCCCCATCTGACCCTCCGATCCCTCGGCATTCGGCGGCCCATCCATGCCGGCATGCTATATTGATGGGATGCTAATGGATCCCTGGCCCTGGTACATCTCGGGGCCCCTCATCGGCCTCACCGTCCCCATGATGCTCCTGATCTCCGGCCGTAACCTGGGCATCAGCTCCAGCTTCCGGCATCTATGCGCGGCCTTGCTGCCCAAATCCGGCCTGGGGTACCTCCGGAGTTACGACTGGCGCAAGGAATCCTGGAACCTTTTTTTCGTCGCCGGCCTGGTCCTGGGCGGATTCATCGCAACGCGCTTCCTTTCGACGAACCC
>JAQBPO010000048.1 GCA_028287465.1 Fibrobacterota bacterium | reverse complement strand
CTATCATGGGAAGGACGGGCCGGGCCGGTCCCGGACCGGCGGTTCCTGGGCCGAGGAATTCCGCGGAAAAGTGCGGGATGCGGTGGGGAGGGCCGTAGGAGCCATCCCCTAGAACAATCCCGGCCGTGCGGACCGTCCAAGGATCGGGCCGAGAACGACCGGGCCCGCGAAGGATTTCCCGACATGACAGCCAAGGCGCTCGTACCCCTCCTCCTCCTGCTGCTTTCCGCCGCATCCGCCGAAAAGCCCGAACCCTCTCCGCATGATCCAAGCGGCGCCAAGGATCTTTTCCTGACCGGAGGAGTCGCCCTTCCCTGTCCGAACCTGGGCGTCCGGTATCGCGAATCGGAAAAATACGAATACGGGTTACGCCTCGGCTGGCTTCCCGACATCCATTCGGTCGATGCGCGCATCAACTTTTTCACGGACAATCCGGACCCTTCGAACAATGGGACCTGGTATTTCGGGCCGGAAATCCTTTATTACCACGAAAACCGGGGCGCGGGCGAATTCGACCTGGTTTTCCTCGATGCGGCCATGGGCCGCGAAAAGCGGATCACGGACTCCTGGCGCTGGGATTGGGAACTGGGCGGCGGGTTCCTGACGTACCACGAATACCATGGCGGAGGCCCGCCTTTCCTGCTTCCCTATACGCTCGTTATCCGGGTTGAACTGCTCTACAAGGTGATATGAGCCGTGCCCGGAAGGGCGACTTCAGGCGGCATCCGCTCCGGTCAGGCCATGCTCTTGGCCATGGTGATGGCTTCTTCGTCCTCAAGGGTCTTCTTCAGCACGCGCTCGGTCTCGTCTCGGTACTCCTTGGTGGAGTTCACCTGTTTGCCCAGCCTCAGGCGCTGCATGACCTTGTCTATCTGCTCCCATTCGGCGCCGTTCAGGACTTCGTCCCGGCCGTCCTTCTGGGATAGGACCCATTTGTCCAGGTCGCCATTGAATTTCCTGAAACGGTCCAACTTCAGCTTGGTGATCACGTAATGGTTTCTTTCGGGTTGATGCGAGTCGTGCCCAAAGCTACCAAGGCGGGCGGGCAAATCCAAGAATACGGAACGGCGCTATCGGCCGAAGAAGCGGTTTTGGCCCGGAAAGAGGGTCCCGGGGCGGGGAGACAAGGCACGGCTCAGAAAAAGAAGCCCACCTTGGCCATCCAGTACCAGTCCTTGGGGGTGATGAAGTACGACTCCCATTCGCTTCCCGGGGAGGTCAAGGTGCCGCCGGGACGGGAATGGTCGTTCGCGGCCTGCATGCTCATGCGCACCTGCCCGAGGGTCTTCTCCGCGTGCAGGGACCACTTCCAATCGTCCCTGGAGAGGTCCATCCCGTTCCGGTTCACTACGGGAAGCGGTGAGTTGTAGCTTCCCGTAGTGGATTGGTATCGCGCCAGATCGTCCTTTACCTTCGCCCCGTACCATTCCGCCTCCAGGGAGAGGTGGTCGAGGAAATGGAACATGGGGAAGTTGAACCCGACCATGACCGGCATGCGGCGGGAGTACTTGCCGTAGACGGCATTGTAGGCCGCGCTCTTGTCCAGCCCGATGACCGCGACCTCGCCGTACAGCTTCAGATCATCCGGGCCGAGGAGGTCGGTATCGAAGAAGGCCTTGGGGTCGAAGCTCGCGTTGGCCATGACCTTGGTGCCCGCGAAGGACAGGAAGGTGGTATCATGCGCGGCCGTATCCACGTAGATCCACGTGCGCGAATTGGGATCGCCGTCACCCGCCGCCATATCGCTGCCGTCGTAGGCGAACGTATCCGGCGAGGTGATCCGGCGCTCGACCGGGAGAAGATGGTAGAAGTTGACCCCCGCTCCGAGCCGGAGCGCCTTCCCGAACCGGTATGAGGCGACATAGGCGGGGGAGACGTCGAAGAGCGGGACGATCTCGGTTTCGCTGTTGAGGAGGAGGTTCTGCTCGAACCCTCCCGATACGTGCTGCACCCGCAGACCGAGGTTGTTCGCGACCGGGCGGGTATGCTTGGTTTCGAATCCGGAAATCAGGATGCCGGGATAGACCGGGCCGCGGAGCAGGTAAAGGCCCAGGTTCTTGACGTCCGGATTGTAGGAAAAGGGGAAGTAGCCGATGGTCGCGGCCAGCTTGGCGTTATCGGTGTCCCACCAGGAATATTTCACGTCCGCTTCCACGAGGTAGGGCGACCACAGGAACGGCGTCCGTCCCCCGTTGTCGCTGATCCGGCCGGAGGGGTAATGGCGTTCCACCATGCCCAGGCCGGTGGAAACGAGAAGGTTCTCGCTGAAGCGGGCCTTCATCAGGAATTGCGCCCCGGCGGTCTGGATCCGGTTGCCGCTGTAGTGGAAGCTGGTGGTGTCGCTCGAATGGCCGATACGGCCGAAGCTCAGGGACGCGCCGCCGTTGAAGGTGACGTCGTTTTGGGCCATGGCCGCGGTGCATGAAAGCGCTGCGGCGAGCAATGGCGCCTGGATTGCGATACGGATGTCTGGAAATCTCATGCTAATCCCGCTCATCCCTAGAAGAAGTAGGTCGTCTTAAGCATCCAGTACCAATCCTTGAGCGTCGTCGACGTTTCGGCGTAGGAGGTGAAGCCGATATCGGGGGGGCCGAACATCCTCAGATGGTCGTTGGCGACCTGGCCGGAAAGCCGGAAGTGCCCCATCATCACCCGCGAGAAGTACAGGGACCATTTCAGATCATCCTTGGCATTGTCCACTCCCGGGGCCACTCGCGGCACCCAGGAATAGTCGGCCTCCGCCTTGCCGTAATCGGACATGTTCTTGGAAGCGTAATACTCGACCTCGAGCGCGAACTTGTCCAGCCGGCCGAACGCGGGAAGGTTGAGGCCCATCATTACGGGAATGCGGCGCTTGATATCGTCGTAGTATTTCCGGTAGTCCTTGGTTCCCAGTACGCCGACCTCGCCGTAGACGACCAGGTCCTGCTTCCCGAACAGGTCATTGTCTCCCATGAACGCCTTGGGGTCGAACCGGAACCGGCCCATCAGCTTGGTGCCCGCGAGGGAGCCCAGGATGGTATCCGTCACCGCCGTGTTGGCGGCGATATCGACGGAAAGGGTGTCTATGATGTAGCAGACCTGATTGTCGCCCGGATCGATTTGCGTGTAGCCGCTCACCACGTTCTTGCAATCCTTGCCCGGGGAGGTGTTCTTGGCGTTGCGTGGAAGGGCTCGGTAGAAGTTCACGCCGGCGCCCAGCTCGAAGGCCGGCCCGAATTTCATGGAGGCCACGTCCGCCAGGGACATGTCGAAATAGGGGCGGTTGTCGGTCTCGGAGATCAGGAGCAGGTCATTCTTGAAGCCGCCGACCGAGTACCCGGCCATGGCGCCGAAGATGTTCGCGGCCGCCGTGGTATGCCTGGCCTCGAAACCGGAAATCGGGGTTCCGGGGTAGACGTAGCCGCGAAGCAGGTAGAGGCCCAGGTCCTTGACGTCGGGGTTGTAGTTGTAGGGGAAAAACCCCAGGTTGAGCGAGACCTTCTGGGTTTCCGTAATCGGGTTGGAATAGGTGACGCGCGCCTCGCTGACGAAGGTCACCCAATAGGGATACCAGTTGTTGGCCACGCTCACGTCCCCGCGGGCATTATGGGTCTGCAATGCGCCCATGCCCATGGCGCCTTCCCACTGCGGGCTGAACCTGGCGACCGTGCTGATCTGGACGCCCGCGGCCTGGATCCAGTTGCCGTTCATGTTGTTGGGGTTGCCGCCGTTGACCAGGGAATCCGTACTGTGCTGGATCCGCCCGAATTGGAGCCAGGCGGCGCCCTTGTACTTGATATCGAGGGAATCCTGGGCCGCGCCCAGTCCCGCGAGGGCCAGTAAGGCGATAAGCAGCGATTCGGTCTTCATACGCATGAATTCTTCCTCATCCTGCCGTTAGAAAAAATATCCCACACGGAACATGAAATACCAATCCTTCGTCGAGGAAAAGATTTGCGAGAGGCCGCCATTCTCGTTGATCAACCCGGACCGGACGGGCCTGGGGACGAAATGATCATTGGCGAGTTGGCCGCTGAACTGGACATGGCGGACCAGGGTCTTTTCGAAATTGAGCGACCACTTCCAATCGTCCGCGGTCAGGTTTTCCGCGTCGAGGGCGGTGCCCCTGACCTGGATGGTGTCCCCGGACTGGTTGTTGACGAAGTCCCCTTCCGGGGTGATGGTGTATTTCTCGCCCGCCAGATCCTTCAACGAAATGGGAATGGCCGACGGGGATTTCTGCGCCAGCAGCTGCGGGGCGAAGATGTTCTTGAAGTACAGGGAGCGGTCATAGCCCAGCTTGCTGTAATCGGCCTTGTACTTCGCGGTATAATGCTCCACTTCGATGGAAAGGAAGTCCAACACGCCGAACACGGGCAGGTTGAAGCCCACCATCACCGGCATGCGTTCGCTCCTCTTCCCGTAGACGGTCCCGTAGTTCCTGGTCCCGATGATGGCGCCTTCGCCGTAGAGGAGCAGATCCTTTTCGCCCAAGGGGCCATCCAGTCCGAGGAGCCGTTTGATATCGAAGTTGAACATGCCCATCACCTTGGTGCCGCGATGGGTGTACATCACGGTATCGCCGGGGGCGACCACCTCCATGTATTGCAGGTTGTAGGGATGGAACGGCGTGCCGTCCGCCATCAGGGAGGAATCCTTGTTGAGGAGTCCCTTCACCGTGCCCCGGTTGGGGGAGGTGATATCCGCGTTTTCCGCGATCAGGTGGTAGAAGTTGACTCCCGCTCCGATTTCCAGGGCATTGAACGCCTTGTAACGGGCCACGTATCCGAGGCTCCAATCGAAGCTGGGCGGCAAATCCCGCTCGCTCGAGATGAGGACATCGTGCTGGAAGTTCCCCAGGCCGTTATGGAGATGGAGGCCCAGGAACCCGGCGCGCGTGGTATCCGTATGGAATTCCTTGAAACCGGAAACGAGGAAGCCCGGGTAGACCGGACCGCGGAACAGGTAAAGGCCCAGGTTCTTGACATGCGGGGCGTAGTTGAAGGCGAAGTCGCCCAGGTCCGCGTAGAAAAGCGGGTTCGGCTTTTCGCCCAAGGTATAGGTCAGCCGGGCTTCCGCGACGTAATTGATGAACTTTGAGAGGGTGAATTTCTCCTGGTCCGTGCTTCCCAGGGAATGGTACACCTGGGTCAGGCCGAATCCGAACCCGCCTTCCAGGTGCTCGGCGAGATCGGCGGTCCCGTTCACCTGCATCCCCATGGTCTGCTGCCAATTGCCGTTGTAGTTGATCTGAAGGGTGTCCGTGGACTTCATCACCCTGCCGGCATCGGTCCAGGTCCTGGCATGCAATTGGAAAGGGACCGCGTGGCTGGGAGTGGGCCCGGAGATGAGGCCCAATCCAACCAGCAGTGCAAATCCCTTGATCATAATGGAGGCTCCCGCGGGAGTCCCCCGCTGCCGAAAAATAACCTGAATGAGGAGGAAATTAAATGCGGCTCAAGCGGATATGCGCCGCGCCACGATTGTTCTTCAATTCCGCGATGAGGACGCCATGGAATCCGGACGTCAACGCATGTTGCAGGGCTCCGGGGGCGGCATGGAACCGTTCCACGACCTGGCCGCGTACGTCCTTGAGGGTGACCGCGTAATCCGCATCCAGGTTTCCCGTGAGCGCGCCGCCGACGATCTTCAGGTTCGGAGCGGAGAAACCGCGTTCAGCCGCCTTCCCCGTGGAAACGACGTCGGGAGGGGGGAAGGGGATGATGACCGATCCATCCTGGTTGATGGGGCGGATCTTGATGTTGCGATACATGTTATAGGAGCCCGCCTTCCAGCGGCCGCCGCCGTGGATCTGCAGGGCGACGGGACCGGCGGGGGTCACGACGGGTTTGGTCTGCTTATAGACCGGCACCCAGGCGGCCGCGCCGAGCTTGCGGATGAAGGTTTCCATGGTGACCGACCTGCCGGTGGTCAGGCCATCGTAGAACTTGACGCGCATCTGGTTCCAGCCGTTGAGATCCCAGACCTTCTCGAAATCGGCCGAGGTGCATCCGCCTTCGCTGCAGCCGAAGCTGGTCGGGTTCAGGGGCTGGGTGAAGGTGGTCCAGGTGGTGATGGTGGGAAGGGTGGGTCCGCCATTGAACCGGAACGGATCGTCGTTCAGGTTGACGCCGGCCTGCCAGCCGCCTTCGTTGAAGCTTCCGCCCACGCCGCTGCCCTGGATATAGTCGATGGTGGACTGCCAGTTCTTGCCCGAGGTCGTGACGCGGTTGAAAATGCCGCCGTCATTGCCGAAGGTCGGCCAAAGGTCGAGGACGATTTCGTAGTTGCCGTAATTCTGGTTGGTCACGAGGATGTCGCCGTTCTGGCCTTCCTCGCGGGAGTAGATGGCATGCTGGGCCGGATCGACGATCCATACGCCGCCCACGATCTTATCCGTGGTATGGGTATTGCAGTTCTCCCACCATCCCGTCAGATCGTTGCCGTTGAACAGGGATACGAATCCGCTGTCCAGCCGGGTCTTCACCGTATCCGGTTTCCCGGCCACCATCTTGGGGCCTTCCTGGCAAGGCGCGTTCACAACCGGGATGGAAATCGCCGGCTGATCCGCGAAGGCCATAGCCGCCGCCACTGCAATCATTCCTGAGGTCTTGATCAAAAAGCTTTTCATTCTTTATCCCCTGTACCGTGACTTGGAGTCCCCACCCCTCGTGCGTGGGTAAATATAAGCCGAAAACCCTTTAATGCCCTGCAAATTCAACGCGTTCCGTATAAGAATCAAAACAGCCGCGGCCGAAAAAAAAAGCCGTTTGATCGTCGCTTTTGATCCCCGCCCTCAGGGTGTTTTGAGGCCCATTGCGCATGATTCTCGCATACAGTATCAATTTTTACCTTGACCAACATGGATGTACTAGTGTTTCTTGCATATGATTGGGATAATACTCATGGACCAGGGCCGTTCCGCCCCCTGAAACGGCCCGGAAAGTTCCATGAATCTCCTCTTCCGATTGCTGAAGACCATCCTGCTCTATCTGGCCCGTCCCACGCGCCGCGGCATCCTGGATGAGTCGGTCGTCCGCTTCCGCGTCTGGCCCAACGATCTCGATACCAACATGCACATGAACAACGGCCGATACCTCACCTTGATGGACCTGGGCCGCCTGGATCTGCTGCTCCGCAATGGGGCCGTGCCCTTCGTCCTCAGGAACAAATGGTATCCGGTGCTGGCCGGGTCCCTGATCCGTTTCCGGCGTCCCTTGAACCTGTTCCAGAAATTCGAGATCCGCACCCGGATCGTCACGTGGGATTCCAAATGGGTCTACCTGGAGCAGTTCATCCTGCGCAAGGGGGACGTGGCCCTGCAGGCCTACCTGAAGGGCGTGTTCGTCGGGCCCAAGGGTAGCGTGCCGATTACCCGTTTGCTGGAGCTGATGGGCGTGAAGGACGCCCCGCCCCCCATGCCGCCGGCCCTTGGGGCCTGGGTGGAAGCGGAAGAGAAGATGATCCGCGCAGCCTGAGTTTGCCCTGGCAAACTCAGGAGCGATGAGCCTAGAAGCTGGCCATAAAGCGAATCGCGTTGAGTTTGCCCTGGCAAACTCAGGAGCGATGAGCCTAGATCTCGTCGTCCTCGGCTTCCCACTTCCCCGCCTCGCGCAGCAAAGCATCCGCCTCTTCTTTCAGGGCCTTCTCGCGTTCGCCGGCCGTGTCCCCCGATTTCGCCTTGGCGATGTTCGGGTCCGGTTTCGCCGCGGCGGTGCCCGAGGGCGGGCTTTTCTTCAGTTTGACCGCGAATTCCGCCGCCTTCAGGGTTTCCTGGTACAGGGCATTGCGCGGATTCATGGGCAGGAGCTTTTGGGCGAGCAGGGCTTGGGCGCTTTCGGGGCGATCGAGTTCGTGCAGGAAGATGGACGCGGTTTCCCAAAGGGACGGCTCATGCGAGGTATCCAGGCCCAGGGCCTTCTCGAATTTGAGCAGGGCCTGTTCGGGCTCTTCCATGGCGGTCAGGGCGCGTCCCCAGAAGTAATATCGGTTGATGTCCCCTTCGGTGCCGTCGAGTTTCGCCTTGACGTCGTCGATGATGCCTTGGAGGAGGCGCTCCGATTTGCGCTCTTCTCCGTCGGCGATGAGGTCGAGGGCTTTGTTGAGATTGGTTTCGTATTCCATGGATGGATCCCCGGGGAGAAGACCCAAATCTAGAAACTCGGGGAAGGGCGCGCCATCGGAACGGGTCCGCCATGGAATCGCCCAGGGCCGGACGGAACCGGGCGGCCGGGAAATCAAGGGCCCGTAAAGGCCAAGCCCTGGGAGTGGAGGCGCTTTTCAAGCGCGCGCCAGTCGGAGAAGATATGATCTCCCAGGTAGGCTTCGCATCCGAACATCTCGAAGAGGTCCTGCATGTACGGCGTGGTGGCCACCAGCAGCAGGTTCGATTCATGTTCCTGGAACTTGCGCACGTTGTGCATGATGGAGCCGATCCCGGTGCTGCAGATCAGGCTGACCTCGCTCAGGTCCATGGCCACCCAACGGTTCCCGTTGACCAGCATGGTTTCCAGGTGCTTGTCCAGGACGCGCCAGTTCTGCAGGCGGATCTTGCCTTTGACCCCCAGGATCTGCAGGTCCCCTATTTTCGAAATGCTGATTTCCATTTGCCTTGTCTTGCTTACCGGACCCTACCGGGCCAACGCCCTCCGATGCCAGATTTTACGCTCCGGCGCGGTTTGCGGCCAATCATGGAGTGGTAAAACATTTGGGTTCTTCGGACAGTTTGTGCGGGAACGGCACTTTGCTACTTTCCGTACCGCGGCGCGCGGGCGCCCGGGAAGGCGGTAGTCATGCGCATGGATACGATGGAGACGAATCTCGAAAGGGCGCTTTCTTACTTCCGGGCGGCGGGGAAGGCGGCCTTCCTGATGCTTGCCTTGGCCCTGGTCTGGGCCATGTCCGGTTGCGCCGGGATGGCGCAACGCGAAGGCGCCGGCCCCCAATCCGGCCCCGGAGAGGAAGCCCAACCGGCCTCAACCAAGGCCGAGGCGCCCGTGGCCTCCAAGCGGTTCGAGGAACCCGGGGAGCTGGATAACCTCCTGGATGCCAAGCCGATCGCCATGGCGGCCGTTAAGCCCGCCTCCCAGGCCGTGACCGGGGGACCGGGAATCGCCAAGGCGGCCGAGCCCGCGTCCAAGGGCAAGGGCAATTTCCGGCTCCAGGTCGGCGCGGAATCCGACGTGGACGCGGCCCAGGCCAAAAAGCAGGAATACGAGAAGCTGCTGGGCGGATCCGTCGACGTGGTCTTCGACGCTCCTTACTACAAGCTGCGCTGGGGCTATTTCGATTCCAGGCAGGACGCCGAGGACAAGATGCTCGAGCTGTCGGACCTGAAAATCCAGATGTTCGTGGTCAAGCAATAGCCGAAAGGCCGATTCAGAATCCGGGGAGCTCTCCCTGGAATACTTCCACCGCGTTACCGGTCATGTAAACGCTCCCCTTCCCTTCGTATTCCAGCAGCAGTTCCCCGCCGGTCAGATGGATGGTGAGCCGTGAACCGGTCTTGCCCAGCTTGTAGCCGATGGCCGCCACGGCGGAGGCCCCGGTTCCGCAGGCCCATGTTTCGCCGGAACCGCGTTCCCATGTCCGTTGGATGGCTTCGCCCTTGTTGAGGACCTGGACGAACTCCACGTTGACCTTCCGTGGGAAGAACGGATGGGTCTCGATGAGGGGGCCGATCTGTTCCACCGGGAACTTCACCACATCGTCCACGAAGATGACGCAATGGGGATTGCCCATGGAAACGGAGCTGAAGGAGAAGGTGCGGCCCGCGACCTCGATCTTGCGTTCCAGGACTTCCGGGGAATCGAAGGTGGTGGGTATCTTCGGGCCGGACCAGATGGGTTCGCCCATGTCCAGGCGCACCTGTTCCGCCGCGCCGGAGGCGTCCCGCTTCACGATCCGGGCGCCGCGCCATCCCGCTCCGGTCATCAGCTTCAACTCGTCCTTGCCGCGGGCGTAGTGGTCGTGCACGTATTTGGCCACGCAGCGCAGGCCGTTGCCGCACATCTCGGACATGGAACCGTCCGCGTTATACATCTCCATCTCCGCGTCGGCGTCCGCCCTGGGCTTGATCAGGATGAGGCCGTCCCCGCCGATGCCGAAACGGCGGTGCGACAGAGCGACGGCCGCTTTCACCGGATCGGCGAGCTTTTCCCTGAACAGGTCCACGTAGACGTAATCATTGCCCGTGCCGTGCATCTTGACGAACTTCATCACCACCCCGATACCGAATTGTCCAGAACCACCTTGACCAGGCTCTCGACGGCCTGCCGCTTGCCGGTCTCTTCCGTTTCGCCCCGGTCCACGGCGTAGAGCCCGTAGCCGGGCACATGATCGTCCTTGTAGAGCGTATCGCCCTTGACCCTGTCCACGAAACGCACGCTGAGCAGGATGTCCACCCGGTAGCTGGTCACGGTGGCGCCGCTGGTGGTCTGGGGGCGGTGGGAATATTCCGTAAGCACGGTGATCAGCTCCGCGTCCCCGCCCTCGTTGACCTTGCGCAGGTTGCTGCGGCTGCGGAACCCTTCTTCCAGGCCCTGGGTGATCTGATCGGCCAGGGCGGACTCCAAGGTCCGGTTGGCGACCGGATCGATGCGCACCGTGCGCAGGTGGCCGGGCAGGGTGGTCCCGGAAAAGCTGTAGCAGCCCGGGAAGACCAGGGCGGCGCAGGCGGCCAGGGCCAGGCGGAGGGAAAGGAAGGGGCGCATACTCATGCCAATTTAAAAAAACGCGGACGGTATGGGTGCCGGCGGAGGGGCGCCCCCCTCATGGTTGCATCAACCGCAGCTTGCGGAACACCAGCAAATGCCCCAAAAGGGCCCCCAGGACGAGTACCGCGGGGAGCCATACGTAGGGAAAGTAGAGGACGAGGGTATTGGCGGGCTCGTTATGGAAGGCCCGCATCCGTCCCGGAAGGGAGAGGATGGCCACGGTCACGATGTTGATCAGCAAGGCGAACCCGCACAGGTTCCAGATCATGACGGCTTTCCGCCCGGCGGCGCCGCGCTTCAGCAGCACGGCCAGGATGACGGCGCTGATGCCCGTGAGGATGTCCGGATTGCGGCCTTCGAAGGTCATCTGGACCGGTAGGCGCCCCTGCCGGTAGAACCACCAGAGCAGCCCCTCCAGGGGCAGGCGGAAGGCGTGGAAACCGACAAGGGATGCGTAACCCAGGTGTTTCGCCATGCGGCCGCCGAAGCCCGTGAACGCGGCGGCGCCGGCCAGGATGAGGCCGGGAAAGAGGATTAGGGCCATGGGCGGGGGCACGGCTTCCGGATCGAGGAGCAGCCCCTTGCCGGCCATCAGGCCGGTGTAGATCAGCCAGAGGGCGAGAACCATGGCCGCCGTCAGGGCGGCGCGGCCATTGCCCGCGGCGGCGGCGCCCCACAGGAACATGCCGCACACCGCGGCCACGAGGGCCAGGAAGCCCAGGGTGGCGGGATCCAAGGTGGGTATGTCCATAAGGGCTCCTCGGGCGGTTGGGATGAATCGGGCTTCGCGACCTGCGAACCGGGGCCGCGGGCTACTCGGCCGGAGCCGACGCGGGCGAACCCGCAGCCTCGGCCGCTTCCGCCCCGGCTTCTTCGCCGGACGCGTCGGCAACGGGGTCAAGGGCCACGGGAGCCGCATCGCCTCCGGGCTCGATCGCAGCGGCCGTCCTGGCGAAAAGGTCCGCTTCGGTGTCGCATACGATCGCATCGCGGCCGAGGCTGCGCTGGTAGAAGCGGGCGTATTTCTCCGTGGCCAGGCGCGGATCCATGATCCAAATGGCGAGCTTGCGTCCTGGGCGGCGCGGCAGGCGGTTCAACTCCTGCTTCAAGCGCAGGATGGAACACGGCAGCAGATATTCGTACAGCGGATTCTTGCCCTCCTCCTGGAGCCTTTCCAGATGCGGGGCGATGGTCGGCTCGGTCGGCACCGGGAAGGGGAGCTTGGTGACGATGACGATCTCGGGGAGGGAGTCGCTTTGGGCCAGGGTCTCCACGAAGGACTCCGTGCCCAACAGGCAGGCGTCGGGACGGTTCCGGAACAGGTGCAACAGGTTTTCCCGGCTGCCGTCCACGTGCTGGGCCACCACCATGCGGCCGTCCTTGGAAAGGCCTTCCTGGAGGATGGCGCGCGCCTGCTTGAGCATGCCGATATGGGTGAAAAGCGCGAAGGACGGTTTCATGAAGCGCTGCAGCCCCCGGATGAGGATCTGACCCATGGCCTGCAAGGCGCCATTGTTGGAAAGCACCGGGCTGAACCGCGCGATGAAGATGGGATCCGGGCGCTCGTCCTTGTCCTTGCCCGCGCGCACGAGGGCGGTCTTGAGGCGATCGGGGAAAGCGGTTTCCAGGCCCAGTTGCCGGCAGAAGAATTTGAATTCGTCGCCCAGGGCGATGGCCGGGGACGCGAAGAGGATCGCGTCCATCTGCGGGTAGAACTTTTCCGCCAGCAGGGCGCCCACATTCAGGTTCGCGCTGCGGATGAGGGCCCGATGCGGGTTGGGGAAATCCTCGATCCAGAAGACCTCGCCGTTCCCGGAAGGATGGGCCAGATGCTCCAGATCGGTCCGGAAGGCCTTCAGCAGGTCCGCCGTCTTGCGCAGGTCCGGGGCCAGGTCTTCGCGGGTTTCCGCCAGGCGGCCGAGCAGGGCTTCCAGATCCGAGATGGATGTAATCACGGCTTCGGGACCGGCGTTGAATTCCACCACGAGCTTGTCCGCGTACCGGATGCGGTTCTCGCCGTCCTTGCGCCGCTTCTGGGCATGCTTGGCGATCTTGTTGAAGAACTTCTGCAATTGGCGTTCGGGTTCGAAGACCTTCTGCCGCAGGCGTTCCAGGTCGTTCTTGGGTTCAGCCGCGTGCGCCTGGGGAGCGGCTTCTCCCGCCTCGGCGGCCGAGGCATCGCCCGGTTCGGCTCCGGTCGCCTGGGCGGCGGAATCGTCCGCCGCCGCGTCCGTCGCATGCGTTTCCACGGCCGGGCTTCCGCCCGCGGTCCGTTCCAGCTCGGCCAACAGGCCGCTCGCATCCTGCTTGGACTGCGCCAGGGTCTGAAGGATATGCTTCAGCCGGAAAAAGCTGACCTCCCGGCCGAGGCGCGTCTGGGCCGCCTCCGGAAAGCGGTGGGCCTCGTCGAAAACGATGGCCTCATAGGTAGGCAGCAGGGCGAAATCCAGCGCCAGATCGTCCAGGAAGAGGTCATGGGTGAGGAGCACCAACTGCGCCCGGTTCGCGCGCTCGCGGGCGGCATGGGCATGGCTCCCGGGCTCGGCGGCGTAGGAATCCGACGCCAGCTTGGACCAGAGGAGCCTGTTGCGCTCATGGTTGAAGCCCATGTTCCCGGAAATGTCGCCCTCGGACGTTCCTTCCAGCCAGGTGATGATGGGGAGGATGGCCAGCCGCTCTTCCCGCGACAAGCGCGTTTCCGGATGCGCCAGGACGCCGGCCAGCTTGCGAGGGCTGAGATAGGAAGAGGGAGCCTTGAGCGGTTCCACCCGGATGCCGTCCCCGAACAGGGATTTCAGCAGGGGAATCTCGAAAGCCGCCACGCGCTCCAGCCGGCCGCGGCCCGAGACCGCGATGAAAACGGGGCGCTTGCGCGCCTGGGCCTGGCGCAGGGCCGGAACGAGGCAGGCCAGGAGCCTTCCCGTCCCGGGTTCGGCCTCCACCACCAGGAAACGGGATTCCTTGAAGGCGCGCTCGGCCAGGAAGGCCATACGCGCCTGTTTGGCGCGGGCCTGGTAGGGACGATCCAGGGATGCGAAGGCCTCGGCCACCTTGCCCGAGGCGAAAAGGGATTCGGAGGAGGCTTCCGGCTTGATTCCGGAAACGGCGGCCGGGGATTGGGCCTGGGCTTGCGCCTGGCGGGACCCGGAGATCAGGGCGGCGGCATCGATGTCCGCCTCCGAGGCGCTTCCCTCGGCCTCCGAGGCGCTTCCGCCGAACAGGCCGCGCCATTGATCGGGACCGGCCGAAAGCACGCGGGCCAGGGCGGCCAGGGTTCGGGGGGCGTAACCGGCGAGTTTCTCTTCGGCCTTCAACCAGAGGGCGGCGGCCTGCTCCGCGTCGGGAAGGGCGCGGTGCGCCTTCTGGGGCGGGATGCCCAGCTTTTCGACCAGGCTTTCCAGGCGATGGCTGGCCATGGACGGCCAGGCGACCCGGGCCAGGAGCAGCGAATCGAAAACGGGATTGGGGAGGGGCGGCAAGGACAATTTGGAAAGGGCGTGCTCCAGGAAGGCCGAATCGAAATCGGAATTGTGGGCGACCAGGGGGAGCCCATCGCTGAAGCGCAGGAAGGCCTCCAAGGCCTCGCGCGGCTCGATGGCCGCTTCCAGCATGGCCGTGTCGATGCCGGTCAGGGATTCGACGAGGGCGGTGAGCCCTTTTTCCGATTTGACGAGGCAGGACATGCGATCTTCGATCACGCCTCCGCGCAGGCGCACGGCGCCGATCTCGATGATCTCGTCCGTGTCGCGCTCGAGCCCGGTGGTTTCGAGATCGAAGGCGACGAAATCCCTCAATGGGTTAAACATCAGGCGTTCTCCGTGGGAAATTCCGGGCCGAACCCCGGATAAAGGATCATTTGAGGCTGCGAAGGAGCTGTTGGGCCTTCTTAAGGTTTTCTTCCGAGCCCTTCGGCTTGAGGGCTAGGTATTGCTTGAGCGAGGCCTTGGCCTTGGCCCTGCCCCGGGGGTTGGCCTCGGCGCCGCGCCGGAATTGCTGCTGGGCGGAGAGCCAATGGAACTGGGCCTGGTTGTCCCGCGTCATCTTCCGCAGCCAAGGCGCGATGCGCGCGAGTTCCGTATCGGCCAGGTTGAACATCTCCTGGTCCTGGAGGATCTCGACCTTGAGCAGGGCGATGGTGGGATGGAAGGAGTAATCGAGCGCCTTGTTGACGAGCAGCAGGGCCCGGCCCGGATCGCGCTTTTCGCGGAGGCTGGCCTTGGCCATGGCGTAATATCCGCTTTGCTGTTCACCCTGGGGGAGCGCCTTGACCTTGCGCTCCGCGTCCGCGATGCCTGCGGCGCGGGACCGATCCGCGGCTTCTTCCGCCGCGCTCCGATCCTGGGCGATGGCGCCGGATCCGGACTGGAGGGATCCGTTCGCGAAGGCGGCCGGAGGAGACCCTGCGGGCGACGTCCCGGGCGCTGCGGGCGCAGGGGCTTGGGCCGGCGCGGCCATGGACGCGGAAGCATTCGCGGCATTGGCCCCATTAAGTGCCGCCGACTTGGCCGTTGCTTCCTGTTTCGACCGCCCGCTCTGCAAGGCCTGGAAGGCGAACCAGGCCGCGCCGCCCAGGGCCAGGACGCCGACGGCCTTTGCGATGCGAAGGCGCCAGGGGGTTTCCTCGGGCAACAAGGCCTTGAATTCCGCCGTGGTGAACTGGCCGCGGGTCAGGTAGTCCTGAAGGACAGCCGCCGGAGGCGCGTCCCCGTGATAGAGCTTGTAGATGGGGCGGAGAGCGGCGAGCATCTGGCCCGCGTCCTGGTACCGGTTGGCGGGTTCGCGGGCCAGGGCCTTGCGGACGATTTGCAGCACGGCGGAGTCGCTTCCGCGCCAGTCCTGATCCAGGTCCACTATGTTCCACCTGAGGATGTTCTCGAGGACCTGGGTCTTGTTGTTGCCGGAGAAGGGCCGGTAGCCCTTGTGCAGCTCGAAGAACATCACGCCCAGGGCGAACACGTCGATGCTGCGGGTGCTCAGTTCGCCGCGCAGGCGCTCCGGGGCCATGTAGGCAACGCTGCCGCTGATATGCTGGGTCTGGGTCATCAGGTCCGCTCCGACCTTGGCCACCCCGAAATCGCAGATGACCGGCTGGCCATTCCTGCGGACCATGATGTTCTCGGGCTTGAGATCCCGATGGATGACCCCGTCAAGCACCGTCTCCCCGAAGGTGAGGCGCGCGCGATGGGCGTGTTCCATCCCTTCCAGCACGGCGTACACGATGGCGATGGAAACGGAAAGCGGAAAGCTCTTGCGCTTCTCGAGGTACTGCCGCAGGCTCAGGCCGTCGATGTATTCCATCTCGATCTGGAGCTTTGAGGTGGTCTGGGTCACGTCGAACACCTGCACGATGGCGGGATGCTTTAGATGCGCCGAAACCTGGGCTTCCATCTTGAACTTGTTGCGCCGCTTGGCGTCCATCATCATGTCATGATGGAGGATCTTCAGGACGCGCAATTCGCCGAGGGCGATGTGGCGGGCGAGGTAGACCGTGGCCGACGCGCCCTGGCCGAGAAGCTTGACGATGTCGTAGCGGGTGTCGGTGGCTTCCGAGAGCATCATGGGGCTAGACCTCGCCCCTGGCTGCCGCTTCGATGAGGGAGAAGAATTCCTGCAGGCCCTGGCCCATCACGGTGCGCTTGGGCCCCACCGGGATGAAACTCTTGAGCCCCTTGAGGATGTACAAAGGGATGTCGACGCGGCCGGAGGCATGGAGCTCGTCGAGGATGGCTTCGAATTCCCCGCGGAAGAAATACACGGGAGAGCCTTCGTGGTCCTGCTCGTCCAGGAGGATCTGCAACCAGGTGGCGACCTCGATGCGCTCGGTGCCGTCGAAGCTGATCTCGATCGTCTCCTCGGCATTGTCGGGATCGATGCTGCTGTACGCGATATCGTCCAGGACGCGTTGGGCCTGATCCAGATTCGGCGGCGAGACCAACAGATGGAATTTTTCCGCATTGCGATCGTCCTGTCGGACGTGGCAGTGGATGCCATGATGCGTCAGATACTTCTCAAGCCGCTCCAGCGAAGCACGTTCCGCACTGGAGGCGATGGGCACGAAATCATCCATGATACCGACGGAAAGGTAGATTTTTCAGCTGTTTCCGCCCAAGGTACGGGAAATCGCGACCGGCCTCACCGGCGATTCCGCTTACCAGGCGGGTGGCCAGGAAAGCTTACGTTCGACGGAGGATTCCGGGGCGTTGGCCGGAACTTGCGGAGCCGGCGCAGGCGCGCCGGGCGTTCCTGCCGGACCCGGAGGAGTCTTCGTAGGGCCCGTAGGCCCAGGAATGGGCGGATTGCCGGTTCCGCCAGGTCCCGAAGGCGCCGGATTGCCCCTGGATCCATCCCCGCGGCTGACGCCCCCGGCCTTCACTTCCACGGAATCGGCCCATTGAACGTAGGGTTCCTGCACGGCCCAGGGAGCCAGGCTTCCGGGATGCCAGACCCCATCGCCATTAGTGTCCCGGAAGTAATCCACCGCGTAAAAGCCTTCCGGCAGGCTGTCGACGATGAATTCGGCGGCGGCCGGGGTCACCCGGCTGTATTCGATGGGTGATACGGCCCCGCGGATGACCAGGCGGGTGCCGTAGGCCGAGGGATCCTGGCTGAACTTCAGGGAGCCGAGCTTGGCCGCGTCCACAAGGGTGAAGGCGGCGACCGGGATCGGCTGCGGGACCGCGGGCGCGGCCCGGACCGAATCCTTGCCGGAGGGCGCCGGGACCTTGGGGATGGCGGGGGAGGCAGGGACCGTCGCCGTGGCCGGTTTCGCCGCAGGAACGGATGCCTTGAGCGCGGCCGAATCGGGTTTGAGCCCTATGCCGAGCCGTTGGCCTTTCAAAGGGACGCCCAAGGCGAGGGTCAGGGAGAACTCATGGTGGTTCAGGCGCGCCAGGGTCCACCGCGCCTCGGCGGTGTCCGCCTTGAGCACAAGATTGGTGCGGAGCCAATTCAGGGTCGAGTCCGAGAGCAGGCGGGAGTAGTAAACGGTGATGCCGCGGCTGGGCAGCAGATTGTCCACCGGAAGGCGGGGCACCTCGCCGGTCACCTTGCGCGGGGCCAGGAAGGTCATGGCCGGTTTGGCCGTGTCCACCGCGCGGCCCACGGGGAAGGCGGCGCGGGCCTTAAGGGTATCGGCAAGGTTACCATAGAGGTCGCGGAGGCCGGGGCAGTAGGCCACGTACTGGCTGTCCGGATCCAAGGGCATGGTCGAGAGCTCGATTTCGCCCGTGGCGGGATTGAGGCAGACGTCCTGCACCGGGAGCGGCGCGCCGGAGTCGGGAGCGCCCTTGGGCCCCAGCCTGCGCAAGGCGTAGGCTTCGCGGCGGAGGCATTGGGTGGGGTGGGGCGGACGGTTGAACTTGAGGCGGATGGTCCCATAGGCCAGGCCGCCCTTCACGCTTTCGCCGGCCCATCTGGCTTCCACCAGGCGCACGGGGATGGTGTCGTATGGGGCCAGTCCCAGGGAGACCGGTTCGCCGGGCGCCGCGGCGATGTCCACGGAGCGCCCGATGGCCAAGGCCTCCGAGCCGACGTTGGGCGCCAGGTCCCCGTTGATGTCCTGGAATCCCACCAGGCCGTACCGGCCGGGGCGGACGGACCGGAACGAAAAGCGGCCCAGGGTATCCGCCGGCGCGATATAGGCGGGCCTTTCCTTCAGCGGATCGGGCTGGGGGGTAGGCGTCACGACGCTGTCGTTGCGGCGGGTAAGGTGCTGGAAGCGCGCGCGCAACTCCGCCCCGCGGGGATAAAGGGCCGCGAAGGATCCTGCCGCAGGCCGTCCCTGGAACGGAGTCTCCCGTCCCTGGAATACGCCCGAGTCGAGCTTGGGGCCGGTGGAGAAGGCCAGTTGCAGGGGGCCCTCCAGCGGCTGGCCGTTGAGATCCTTGATGGATCCGAGCACCCCGAGGACGTAGGTGGTGTTGGTGTCCAGGGTCCCCTTGCTGGTGACCTCGAGCACGTTCCCGGATAGGCGCGTCTTGAGCCGCTTGGTCAGGGGGGGATTGAGATAGACCTTGCCCCGCTCGGCATCGGTCGCGATCCATTCGGAGAAGGCGATCTGCGCCTTGAGTTCCCGCGGGACGTTGGTCGAGTCCGGCGCGGGATACACGGCGGTTACGTAGGGGCGCTTGGTATCCGCGGGGCCGCCCGGGGGGGCCTCCATATGGGCGCACGCGCCCAGCAAGGCGGCGCAGGCCCAGATCAGGGAACGGGTCCCCCGTGGCGGCATGCGGTGCCTAGTCAATGAGCTTTCCAATCCGGGTCCACCGGATTTTCTGGGGAATCAGGAGCCAGGAGAAGGGATTGGTGAACTTGAAGCTGTCGTCCTCGTTCTCGAAGGAGAAATAGATGATGAAGGCCTTGGCCTTCACGAAATCCTTGGAAAGCAGCCCCCAGTAACGGCTGTCCGAAGAGTTGTCCCGGTTGTCGCCCATCATGAAGAAGCACTTGTCCCTGACCGTGTACTTGGTCGTCTTCTTGCCGTCGATGATCAGGGAGGGCTTGATGCCCAGGTGATGGCCGCTCTCCTCGCCCTGGCCTATGATGTTCAGGTTGATGAACTCAAGGTAACTGCCGAGGAAGTATTCGTTGTTCTCCACCCGGCGCGCGCTCCGCTGGGCCTTGACCGCGGCGCTGTCCCGGTCGTCGTAGGTGCGGAAGGCGGGGAGGTCGTTGGTGCGCAGGAATCCGTACCGGGCCGCGTCCTGGAATTTCCGGAAGGGGATGTTCTCCGAATGGAAGTAGACGGTGTTCCCCTGGAACTTCTGCTCGAAAGGCAGGTTCAGCAAGGCGTAGACCGCGCGGTGCGTCATGTTCTCGGGGTCCCCGTTGAAGTAGGGGAGGATGTAGTCGTTGTCGATCGCGGAATCCTTCATCAGGTCGAGCTGCAATTGCACGTCCTGGTCCGGATGCTCCTGATAGGCCAGGGAGCGGATCCAGACCGCCTGCTTGAGGGTAAGGGTGTCCAGGTCCAGGGTCTCCCCGGGCGCTGGCAGGCGGAAGTTGAGGGTGTCCCGTTGCGGATCGTAGCCGCGGTTATCCTTATGCTTGCCCTTGCGGGGCAGCGGCGATTCCTTGCCGTCGATGAAGACCTTCTCATGGGAGACCGTGATGGTCTCGCCGCTTTGGGCCACGCAGCGCTTGATGAAATCCTTCGGCATGTACCATACCAGGCGGCGCTGGCCCTCCGCGGGCGCCTTGTCCCAATAGAGGTTGCCGAAGAGGAACAGGTTCGCCAGGAAGCGGTACCTCTGCTTGTTCCCCTCGGGGTATTCCGGATCGCCGGGATACTTGAAGATGAGGACCTCGCCCGGTTTCGGATCGGTGAGGCCGGGAAGCTTCTTGTGCGAAAAGGGTATGGGCGATCCATAAACGAACTTCAGGCCGAGCAGGAAGTCCCCGATGAGCAGGGAATCCTCCATAGAGGCGGATGGGATCTTGAAGGCCTGGATGACGAATTGGATGACCACCAGGGCCAGGAGGATGGGCACCAGGATCTCTTTCGCGAAAGTCCTGCCGGCCCCGCCGAGGTTGGAGCCTTCCCCTTTTTTCTGCTCGCCCATTTTCCGCCTTTGCGCTTGCCTGGTCCGTACCGGCCGGTACTCTCGATCCCAAAATCCGAAAAAAGTCCAAACCGATGCTCAAGTCCGGCCGCCCATTACTTGCGCGCGACCTCGGCCGGGCCGATCCAGGCGGTAATTTTTTCCCGTCCGGCGCTAGCGCGCCCTGGGAAAAAACTTCCGGCCGACCGGTCGACTAAGATAAAAACCGGGGGCCGACTTGTCTTGCGCGGTCGATCGGGTGATTCGTATAATCAACCGAAGGCGGCACCCGTGCCATGCCTGTCATTACCAAAAAGGCGGTCCTGTGCAAGAGCATCTCAAGATGTATGACGAAGAGCTGGTCAAGGAAATCATGATTTCCACGGCCTTGTGCGTTCAGGAGCTCCTTATGGATGATCCCCAGGCCGCCCAGGACGATATCTTCGACTTCGTCGAGACCAACTTCCAGCACATCATCACCGAGACCTTGCGCGCGGAGCGGGAACGCGAGATGGCCGATGGGGAATCCCCGATCGCGGACGATGCCGGCTTCCCGGAAGAGCCCTGACCCTCGGCCTATCCTACCCGGTCCCAGACTTCAGCCGCCTGCGGTTTCCCCGTTTACCGATCGACACCCCGCCCATGCCTCCCTTTTAACCGCCTCCTGGGCCGCGTAATTCCCGCTTCCCGGCCTTTTTGGGGTGACGGGACCGAACCTACCCGACGGCCTCGAATACTATATTAGGCGTGGTTACTGCCCCATTGGAACCGGAATCGCCATTTCCGGGCCCCGCCGAATCCGGCGGAAGGGGGCGGTCAGCCGGAAGGAATTCACATGACCGACAGTTTTCTTGAAAAATTGAAGAAATCGGTCTTGGCCGGGGCGCATACCTCCGCGACCAAGATCGAGGACGCGGCCAGGACCGGCAAGCTGCATCTGGATTTGATGGCGGAGCGTCGCAAGCTGGCCCGGGAGTTCACCGAGCTGGGCAAGGAAGCGCATATCTCGCTTCTGGAGGAATCCATCGATCGGTTCCCCATGCGTCCGGGGGTTGCGGACATGCAGCGTAATATTGAAAAATACAAGAAGGCCATCGCCGACCTCGAGGCGAAACTGGGCGCGGCCCAGAAGCGCCCCGTCAGGTAAGGACCCGGTATCGGGTAATTAAGGAAGACAGGAGCGGTCGGGTTCCCTCCGCGCCAAGCGGTCGCCCCGGCCGGAAGGCATGGACAAGAAGTTCCGCATCAGCTTCTACCCCAAGGACACTTCCCGCGTCAAGGTCGTCGCCCTCTCGCGCCGGCTGGGGATCCTGACCGCCTGCGTCATCGTTCCCCTCTCCGTCCTGGGCATGTGGCTGGCGCTTTCCGGCGCTCTGCATGAACCCATGGAAACCAAGGCCATCCGCAACAAGCTCGGACAGGAGAACGGCGCCCTGGAGGATCGCGTGGGCAAGCTGGATCAGGATCTCCACAGCCTGCACGGGGAGCTCGGGCGGCTGGAAGAGCAGAAGATCAACGCCCTCATGCTTTCCGGCGTCGATTACATGGAAGGCGAAAAGCAGCACAAGTCCTCCAGCCTCTTTTCCTTCTTCCACGGCATGAAGCCGATGAAGACGGACGTATCGGCGTCCCTGGTCCGCGCCCGATCCATCTCGCGCTCCCTGGACTCGACCTTGGACCTGCTGAGCGAGCACGCCGCCCTGGTGGAAGGCCTGCCCACCACGCCCCCGGTCTCGCGCGAGGCCATCCCCACGCGCGAGTTCGGCTACAGTCCCGATCCTTTCACCGGCCGCAAGGCCTTGCACGCCGGCGTCGACTTCTCGCAGCAGGCCGGAGCGCCCATCTTCGCGGCGGGAGGCGGCACCGTTTCGGCGGCTCAGAAGGATCTCCTCTGGGGCAACTGCGTGCGCATCGACCATGGCCGCGGCGTGGAAACCTTCTACGCCCACCTCCAGGACGTGAACGTGCGGAGCGGGCAGAAGGTGATCCGCGGACAGACCATCGGAACCATGGGCATGACGGGCGTGGCGACCGGCGTCCACCTCCATTACGAGCTTTCCGTGCGGAACGCCAAGATCGATCCCATGGAATTCTTCCTGCCCGATCTGAACCTGGCCATCACCGGCGACGTATGGGCGCCCGGGACCTGAGGCGGACGGACATGGAAGCGGCGGAGACATGAAGGCGGAAGGAACGGATATGGCCAGCACCGGAATCGCCGAAGACATCCTGAAGGACTGCGCCGCCATCAGGCGCCGCATCCACCGCGAACCGGAGCTCTCCAACCAGGAGCACCGCACAAGGGAACTGATCCTCTCCGAACTCAAGGCCGCCGGAATCGAGATCCGGACCTTCCCGGGCAGCACCGCGGTGGCCGGCCTCTGGCCTGGCCGCGACCGGACCCGCAGCATCGCTTTCCGCGCGGACATGGACGCTCTGCCCCTCGAGGAAACCTCCGGGTTGCCTTGGGCCTCGAAATCCCAGGTCATGCATGCCTGCGGCCATGATGGGCATACCGGCATCCTGCTGGGCCTGGCGAAGCACCTCGCGCGCGAAGGCAAGGCCTACGCCGTGGACATCAAGTTCCTCTTCCAGCCTGCCGAGGAGGCCGGCAACGGCGCCAAGCAGATGGTGCTCGATGGCGCGCTCGAATCGCCGAAGGTGGAAGCCGTTTTCGGCTTGCATGGGTGGCCGGATCTGCCCCTGGGGACCGTCGGCGTCCATGGCGGCGCGGTGATGGCATCCGTCGACAATTTCGAGATCGCCGTGATCGGCAGGGGAGGCCACGGGGCCCAGCCCCACTCGACCCTCGATCCCATCTTCGCCGCCTCGCAACTCGTCGTCGCCGCGCAGTCCCTCGTCAGCCGATCCACCGATCCGCTGGACTCCGCCGTTGTGACGTTCGGCCAGATCCAGGCGGGCAGGACCTTCAATGTCATCCCGGAAGAATGCCTGTTGCGCGGGACCGTGCGATCGCACAGCCCGGCCGTGCGCGAAAGGCTGAGGACGGGCCTGGAGAACTTGTCCCGGAACGTTTGCGCCGCCCTGGGCCTGGAGGCCCGCCTGGAATGGGTGGAAGGCTGCCCGGCCACCTTGAACGATCCGGAAATGGCCGCCTTGGCGCGCCGCGCTGCGGTCCGCGCCTTCGGTGCCGCCAGATGCGTGGAGCCCAGGCCCAGCATGGCCGGCGAGGATTTCCCGTTCTTCCTGGAGAATTGCCCGGGGGCCTACCTGTGGCTCGGCCTTGGTAACGCGCGCGGTTCCCTGCACAATCCCAGGTTCGACTTCAATGACGAAGCGCTGGAAACGGGGATCCGGTTGTTCCTGTCGATCATCGAAGAAAAGCTGGGCGGAGCATGATGGCGGGGGCTTGAAGCGAGGGAAGCGGTAGGGATATCACCTCTGGAGCGGGATGCCGCTCTCCGCTCTCAGGGCATCGCCTCCAACTCCGTCACTCCCGGCCTCACCGCTTCCCTGCGGTTCCATTCCACCGCCGCGGCCCGCCTACGCAAATCCGCGCCCGCCGCCGCCGAGACCTTGGCTATCGGGCCGTTGGCCAAAGCCATGGCCTTCTCCGCGGCATGGGCGAGCAAGGCGTCGGATGCGGAAGAATCGATGTAATCCGGTTCCAGGCCATGCTTGTGGTAATCGAGGTTGCCGCGGCTGGTGAATTTGAGGAAGGTGACCAGAGCCAGGCCGTTGGCGGGCGTCGTACGGACCGTCTGGCCGACGCCCTTGCCGTAGGTCCTGATCCCCATCAAAGGCGCCCCGGCGCCTTCCTTGACCGCCACCAGGAAGATTTCCGAGGCGCTCGCGCTGTGGCCGTTGCCCAGCAGCAGGTATTTCCGGGCCTTGCCGTCGGCCCCCTTTTCGCCCGCCCCTCCCGCGCTTCCCAGCGCCGCGATCTCCGATTCCATGGGGGCGTGGTTGGCCTCCTCGTAGCGGCGCTGCAATTGGCGGATGATCACGATGTCCTGGGGGACGATCTCGTCGCACATCCTGAGCGCCACGTCCAGGGACCCGCCTCCGTTGTCGCGCAGATCGATGATGGTCGAGGGGAATTTCCGCGTCGCGATCAGGGCCTCGTGGAATTCGGAGTAGGTCGATTTCGATTCCAGGGTGTTGGGAGTGAACCCGTTGATCGAGATGTATCCGACCCCCTGGATGGAGTCGATCATGACCGTGGGGAAGGCGACCGGTTCGCGGACCAGGTTGTAGGCGGCCGGGCCCTTGGGTCCGGTGACGGAGAGCTTCACGGCCGATCCGGAATCCCCGCCGCTGAAGCGCTGGAAGCGCTCCAAGGCGGAATCGCCCACCGTCGCCGAATCGTTGACGGCGAGGATGTACATGCCCGCCATGAGACCGGCGCGCCCGGCGGGCGAATTCGCCACCACCTGCTGGATGAGGACGGAATCGCCTCCCTGGGTCAGTTTCACCGCCACGCCGATGGCGCCGGGCTTGGTGGACGTGTTGATCCGGGTCCAGATGGCGGGCGCGGCGATGCTGTCGAAATAATTCGTGAAGGCGTCCTCGAGATGCACTTTTTCGTAGAGCGTCGGGGTCTTCCAGGCCATACCGGCGGTATCGGGCAGGCCGGCGGGGAACAGGAAGTTGGATTTGAGCAGGAACAGGTTCCATTTGAATTCCAGTTCCTCGCTCCATCGCCCGAAGCGCTGGCGCGTGACCCGGTATTGCACTACCTTGCCCAGGGAGTGGTCCTTGACGTTGACGGGCGCCAAGGCCTCCGGAGCGGTGCTGGCGCCGTCCTTGATGGACGGGTCCAGAATCGGCTGGAACAGGGGAACCACCGTATCGGGTTTCGCGCCGGCGGACAGGAGGGTATCCAGATTCCTGGCTTTATATGTTTGCATAGGCTCGTTCGAATCCGGATATTTGGAGTCGAAGATGCATCCGGCGAGGATGCCGGCGGCCAGGCCGAAGGCGGCGGCGGAATGGAACGGGAAACGGGAGTCGGGCATGGATCCTAAGTATAGTCCTGGATCAATATGGCGCCCCTAAAAGTTGAACCCGGAAAAATACCGCGTTCTGGAACCGTCCGGGCGATTTCCCAAAAAGCTCAAGGAGGGTGGCAAAAATATATTTGGCGAATCTACAAAGAATTCGCCTACAAAAAGTCAAATAAAGGTAACACCTGTCGAAACGGGTTGAAATTTCTTCCAGATTTATTATCTTTTACCTTCACAAGGGGACCGTATGCCCTTTACCAACATTAGGACCCGCCCACATGCAACTGCCTAAGTACAAAAAAAAGAAGCGGATCAAACTTAAGATTTGCCAGGAACCCGGATGCGGAAGGGAGTTCTGGGGCCATCCCATCGCGAAGTATTGCGAACTCCACCGGGACATCAAGCAGCGCGCGAAGCACAAGAAGGAATTCGAGAGCGTCGACGTCAAGAACATGGTGTTCAAGCACAACTACACGGAAGTGCTGGACCTCGAGTTCTGCTGCTGCCTCTACGGATGCGAGAACAAGTACATCGTGAAGGTGTTCCCGAAACAGTTCGTGTATCCCAGGTACTGCCTGGAGCATCGCAACGATTTCCGCAGGGCGAACTTCATCCGCATGCAAAAGCGGAAGACCCGTTCCTTCGCCTCGACACGCTGATTTACGTTTGAAAATGACCGGTGGAGCGATGACGCTCCTTCCGGTCCCGAATCGATGAAGGCCGGGTAACACCGGCCATTTTCATTTCTGGGCGTCTTGCCTGAATTGCGGGAGCAGCTTCTTGAGCTTTTCCCAGGCGAAGGGCTTCTGCAGGACCCCCAGCACGTTGAACCCCTTCACCGCCTGGATCTTGGCCGGATCATCCGTTCCCGTCACGACCACTATGGGCAAGGTCGGATCGATGGTCTTGAGCGCTTCCAGGGTCCGCAAGCCGTCCATCTCGGGCATGCTGAGGTCGAGGATGAGGGCGTCGTATTTGCCCTTCTGGATCTTGCGCAAGGCGTCCAGGCCGTCGCCGGCGAATTCCGCGGCGATGCCTTGCAGGCGGAGCATGTCCCCGACCATGGAGCGGATCTTTTCCTCGTCGTCGGCGACCAGGACGCGGATGCGATCCCCGCCGGCGCGGCTGATCCCGTTCCCGTTCCCATTCCCATTGCCGTTCGCCTGGAAGCTCAGGTGCTCCAGGAGGTATTTGGGCGGGTACAGCTCTCCCATCAGGCCCTTGGCGCGGATCTGCTCGATCATGTCGAACACGGGCGTATTGCTTTCCAGGGTCCCCAGGATCGGCACCCCCTTGGCCGATAGCTTGGCGAGTCCCGCGAGGCCGTCCTCGTCCGTGAGCATCCCGGAAAGGACCACCACCGCGCAGGGATTGGAAAGCGCCGCGGCCCCCGTGAACAGGAGGTCCAGGCTCAGCCTGACCTTGCCCGGAACGTCCGCGGCGATCAGTTTGTCGCCTTCGAAAACGTAGTTGCGTTCGTTCGGGAGGAAGTGGATCGCGCCCGGTTGCAATTGGAGGGTGTGGCCGGCCACCAGGGTCTTGATGTTGACCTCTTCGCGCAGGCACTCCACGAGCACGTCCAGCAGGCCCGCGCCGGCCATGCGCTGGATCACCAGGTAGGCCACGTCGTCCTTGATATGGCCCGCGAAGAGTTGCGAAAGCATGCGCGGTCCGCCGATGGAGGAAAGGACGAAGCAGATCTTGATCGGCTTAGCCTCCTTCTTCCCGGAACCGGGATCCGGCTGGTTCGCGGTCCCCATCAGTCCTTGGCTCCCATGCCTTTGAAGAAATCGTCGCCCTTGTCGTCCACCACCACGAAGGCGGGGAAGTCCTTGACCCAGATGCGGCGCACGGCTTCCATGCCGAGCTCGGCGAAGTCCACGATTTCGACCTTGAGGATGTTCTCCTGGGCGAGGATGGCCGCCGGGCCGCCGATGGAACCCAGGTAGAAGCCGCCGTGCTTGGCGCAGGCATCGCGGACGACGGGGGAGCGGTTGCCCTTGGCCAGCATCACCAGGGATCCGCCTTTTGCCATGAACTCGTCGACGTAGCCGTCCATGCGGCCGGCCGTGGTGGGGCCGAAGCTTCCCGAGGCCATGCCTTCCGGGGTCTTGGCGGGACCGGCGTAATAGACGGGATGGTCCTTGAGCCATTGGGGCATGGGGCTGCCGGAGTCCAGCATCTGCTTGATGCGCGCATGGGCGACGTCCCGGGCCACGATCAACGGGCCGGACAGGCTGAGCCTGGTCTTTATGGGATGCTTCGAAAGGTCCGCTCGGATCTGATCCATGGGACGGTTCAGGTCGATGGCGACGGGTTTCGCGTCTGCGCCCGCTCCCTGGGGCGGCAGGAACCGGCCGGGATCGGTTTCCAGTTGCTCGATGAAAATCCCGTCCTTGGTGATCTTGGCCTTGATATTGCGATCCGCGCTGCAGCTCACGCCTATGCCCACCGGGCAGGAGGCGGCATGGCGCGGTAGGCGCAGGACCCTCACGTCATGCACGAAGTACTTGCCTCCGAACTGGGCGCCGATGCGGCTTTCCTGGGCCATCCGCACGATGCGCTCCTCCCATGCCGGGTCGCGGAAGGCCTGGCCGGTCCCCGATCCCGTAACGGGCAAGTTATCATAGTACCCGGCCGAGGCCATCTTCACCGTCTTCAGGGTGGCTTCCGCCGAGGTCCCGCCGATCACGACGGCAAGGTGGTAGGGGGGGCAGGCCGCCGTACCCAGGGAGAAGAGCTTCTCCCGCAGGAATTTCTCCAGGGACTTCTCGTTGAGCAGGGATTTGGTTTCCTGGAACAGGTAGGTCTTGTTGGCGGAGCCGCCGCCCTTCGCCAGGAAGAGGAAATGGTATTCATTGCCGTGCCCGGCGTGGATGTCGATCTGGGCCGGCAGGTTGCTTCCCGTATTCTTCTCTTCGAACATCGAGACCGGGGCCATCTGGGAGTAACGCAGGTTCTCGTCCTGGTAGGTTCGGAAGATGCCTTCCTCCAGGGCGGCTTCGTCGTTCCCGCCGGTCCACACCCCTTCGCCCTTTTCCCCGATCACGATGGCCGTGCCGGTGTCCTGGCAGGAGGGCAATTGGCCCTTGGCCGCGATCACGGCGTTCTTGAGGAGGGTGTCGGCGACGAAACGATCGTTGTCCGAGGCCTCGGGGTCGTCCAGGATGGCGCGCAGCTTGGAGAGGTGGGCCGGCCGCAGGAGGAAGTTGACGTCCGTCAGGGCGGCCTGGGCGAGTTTCTTCAGGGCCTCGGGATCGACGCGCAGGATTTCCCGATCGCCGATGCGCTCTACGGAAACGCCCTCGCGGGTGAGCAGGCGGTATTGGGTCGCGTCCGGACCCAATTCGAAAGGGGCTAGGTAACGGTACTCCGGCATGGATCGAAAGTTAGGAAAAAGTCCCGGGCATGGTTTGCCGGTCCCCGGGAAACCGATTGAAGCTGAAAGGAAGCTGAATTGACCCCCTTTCGCTCCTTCCGGATTCCGGAATCCGGCGCGATTCAGGCGGAGTTGCGGGCCGCGTTGATGTTCGCGGCCATGGACTTCACCACCATCTTCCCATAGGCCTCTATGGCGCCCTTGGGGTAACCGTCCGGGTTCTTGTGCGCGGCGCGCACCATGGCCATTGCGTATTGCTGGATGACCAGGAGGGGCAGGATGATCCGCTCGCGCATGTGGATGGATTCGCGCATGGCGAGGTTGCTTTCCATCAGCTTCTGCTGCCCGGTGATCTCCTTGAGCAGGCGCTTGGATTCCGTGGCCTCTTTGTAGATGCGGCGCCAGAACTTCCCGTACTTGCGATCCTTCTCGAGATAGCGCGTGAGCGGGAAATAGGATTTCGAAAGGCTCATCATGGCGTTCTCCACCAGGGTGCGGAAGAACAGGGAGGATCGGTAGAGCTCTTCGAGGCGGCGACGTCCGCCGTTGGGACTGCGGGAAGCGATGAGTTTGGAAAGGCCGACCGCGACGCCGTAGAAGCCCGGGATGTTCTGCTTCATCTGGCTCCATGCGCCGACGAAGGGGATGGCGCGGAGATCCTCGAAGCGGAGGGAGGATGATTTGCGTCGCGTCGGCCGGCTGGCGATGTTCAGCAAGTTGTAATAGCTGAGGGGCGTCATCTCTTCCAGGTAGGGCAGGAACAGAGGGTCTTCGCGGAATCGCTTGTACGCATCCCGGCTGTGTTCGGACAGCCGGTCCAGGAGGCGGATGTCCTCCGGAAGGAGATCCGGGACCTCGGGCGGGAAAAGCTTGTCCTCGAGGCCGGCGGTCAGCAATTGCTCCACGTTGAACCGGGCGGCCTCGGGCGTGCCGAAGTTGGAGCTGATGGTCTGGCCCTGGATGGTGATCTGGATCTCGCCGTGCTCGATGTCCGCTCCCAGGGATCGGTAGAACTTGTGGGTATTGCCGCCGCCGCGGGCGGGAGGGCCCCCGCGACCGTCGAAGAAGATGGCGCGTACGCCGGCCTCGCGGGAAACCCGCGTGAGATCGCGCTTGGCCTTGTGGATGGCCCAATTCGCGGTGATGTATCCGCCGTCCTTGGTGCCGTCCGAGAAGCCGAGCATGATGGTCTGGGAATTGCCGCGGAGCGCGAGGTGCTCGGCGTAGCCCGGCAGGGCGTAGAGGCGGCGCATGATGGATTCCGCATGCTTCAGATCGTCTATGGTCTCGAAGAGCGGGACCACGTCGAGCCGGATCTGGCCGGCCTTCCAGCCGGACAAGCGGGCCAGCACCATCGCCTCCAGGACGTTGAGGACGGAGTTGGCTTGGCTGATGATATAGCGGCTGAGGCTGCGTTCCCCGTTCGATTTCTGGATCGACCGGGCCGCGGCCAGGGAGGAAAGGGTGTCCAGGGCGAGGGGATCGAGATCGCCTTCGGCGAATTCCGCCTTGATCTCCGGGGCGCGCAGGCATTTTTCCAGGAAGGCCACCTTGCCCTCGGCGGAAAGGCCGGCATATAGCCTCATCTCGGCCAGGAGTTCCGCGCTTTCGCGTCCCCCGTCCTTCGATGCAGCCTCCTTGGGATCGCCGGAGGTTCCGGCCCCTTCCGCGGCGGAGAACCGGCCGCCTCGCGGCCAGCTGCCCTTCCGTTGCGCTTTCGCGGCGGCGAAGGAGCCGCGCTCGGCAAGGCGCGAGAAAATCTCTTCCAAGGCGGCCGCGTGGATCCGGCTGTCCTGACGCAGATCCAGGGCGGCGAAATGGAATCCGAAGGTCTGCACCTTGTAGATGAACCCGTCCAGGCGGTCCATGAACAGGCCCTGGTGGCCTTCCGCAAGTTCCCGGCGCAGGGGCTTGAGATCCCTCAGGAGTTCCTCCGGCCCGGCGTATCCGTGGTTGCCGCGCGGATCGGTGAACAGGGCGAGCGTATCCTGGAGGCGATCGCGGATGGCCTGCAAGGGCTGGATGATTCCGTCGAAGGTGAGCCTGCCCAGGAGGGTTTCCATGTCCTGAAGGTAAAGCTTGAGGACGCTGGCCTTGAGTTCCTGGGCCACCCTGAGGGTCGTCTCGGAGGTGACGAAGGGGTTACCGTCCCTATCCCCTCCGGGCCAGAATCCCAGCTCGACCTTCGGCTGGTGCAGGAACGGATCCTGACGCTCTTCGGTCAGGGAGGATACCAGGCGGTCGGAGATCGCCGGCAGGGTACCGTAGAAGATGTGCTCCAGGTACCAGATAAGGCTCCGCGCCTCTTCCAGGGGCGTGGGCCGCTGGCGGTTCTGGAAGCGGGTCTTGCCCATCTGCAGGAGCAGGTCGTTGATGGCGGGAAGCTTGTCCCCTTCGATGGCCTCGCTGAGGTCGGTGATGATGCCGAGGATGGAATCGGGATAGAATTGGGTGGGATGGGCCGTGAGGACGATGCGGATGCGGTAGTCCGCCAATTCGGACTCGAGGAGTTCCTTCTTGCGATGATCCTGGACGCGGGAAAGGAAATGGGAAAGGCTTCCGGGGCCTTCGAGATCGTTGACGGCGGAAAAGGCCGCGTCTTCCAGGGCGTCGAAAAGCACCACCTGGCGTTCCACCAGCTGCAGGAACTTGAAAAGGATCTTCACCTTGGCTTCGAACCCGATCTTGCCCGGGCGTTCCCGGAAGAACTGTTCCACGATTTCGGCCGGGGACTTGCCGGCCTGCAGCTTCTCGCGGCAGGCATTGGCGAACAAGGGAAGCTGGACCCCGGTATCGGCCAGGTCCTCGAAAGGCAGGCCCAGGAAGAGTCCGTTGTAAAGCTGGTACTTCATCGCCACCAGCTCGTTGAAGGCCTTATGCCTCTGGTCCATGCGGGTCATGGCGCGCCCCCGTCCTTGCCTTCGCCGGGAGCGGATTCCGGGGAAGCGGGCGGGGCCGGCGATGCGGGGGTCCTGGGGGAGTAGGCTTTCGGCTTGATGCCCAGGAGAACGCCTTCCCGCCGCATCCTGGTCAGCCGCTCACGGTAGATCTTCTCCAGTTCGGGATTCTCCACCAGGGCCTGCACCGCGCGCTGGGACTGGCTTTCGCTGAAGCCCGTCTGGAGGATCTCGTAGCCTTCCCCGAAAATCCAATTGCACAGGAGGGCCGTGACGGGCGGCTCCTTAAGGCCTTTCCCGTCCTCCACGAAAACCAGGCTGACCTGGTTGCGGAAGTCCCCGGGCTGGATCAGGTATTGATCATCCACGATGTAGTTGGCCCCGGCCACGCGGACGTTGGGGAAGTCCTCCTTGGTCAGCTCGCCTGGGAACATCTCCTGATAGGCTACGGTATAACCCTGTTGGGCCAAACGGATCAATTCGAAGCGCAAGGCCTGGCGGGCGCGCTCACGGCGCAGTTCGCGATCGCTTTCGGGGAAGCGCTGCAGGTAGGCGTGCAGGCCCATCTCGAAATCCGCGTCGGGAAGGTTCTTGCCGTGCCCGGCCAGGACGGACCAGTCCTTCAGATCGACCCAGATCATGGGCCGGGCCTTCTGGGCCGGATCCACGTTGATGAATTCAAGCAGGGCATGGCCGCCCGTACGCATCCGATCGGTTTCATAATGTTCCACCACGCCGTATTCGCGGCCGGTCGGATCCTTGAGCATGAACTGCGGTTTCGGCGCCTCTCCGGCGATCATGTAGTAGGGCTTCAGCGACATTTAAGTCCCGGTATTTCTTCCGCCCGTCAGGCGGGGAATGGCCTGGAAAGTTATAAATTTTGGCCCTACCCTGAAAGCGATGCCGATGACCCCTAACCGTTTCACCCCCATGCTTTCGCGCGCCAAGGCGGCCTTTCCCGCGGTCGCGTTCTTCGGTGGTTTCCTCTGGGACGCAATCACCCTGGGGCGCTCCATCACCGCGCTGGATCTGTATATCCTTCTCGGCTATCTACTGGTCGCGGGCGGCATCCTGATCTGGATGGGCCGGCGGGGTTCCATGCGGGGATCCGCCCCCTTGGCCGGCGCCGGGACCGTGGATCCGGCAACCCCGGCCCCGCACTCGGCCGGCGGATCGAAAACCGCGGACGCCCTCCATTGGCTGCGCGAGGACGGTCCCGCCTTCACCCTGCAATTCCTCTTCGGCAGCGTCTTCAGCGCCTTGACCATCTTCTACTTCCTGAGTTCCAGCTACCTTCCGGGCTTTCTCCTGGTATTGGCCCTGGTCGCGCTCCTCATCCTCAACGAATTCCTCGAAAGCCACTACCACCGCTTCACCATCACCTGGACCCTGTACGGCGTGGCCTGCATCCTATTCCTCAATTTCGCCCTGCCCCACCTTGTCGGCAGCATCCACCCGGTCTGGTTCTTCGTCAGCACCGCGGCCGGGGTCGGCATCGTCTTCGCGCTCAGATCCCTTTCCCCCAAGGCGAGCGGATCCACCTGGCCCATCATGGGCGCGGGCATGACCTTGATCCTGCTCTTCCTGGTCAACGCCATCCCGCCGGTGCCCTTGGTGAAAAAGCGCATGGCCATCTGCCGCGGCCTGGAGCATATCGAGGGCAGGTATATCGGGGAAATGGAGAAGCCGCCATTCTACTCCGCCTGGCGCATGTCGGAGTCCCTGGTGCGTCAGAGAGGGGGCGAAAAGGTCTTTTGTTTCACTTCCGTTTTCCTGCCTACCGGGATCCAGACTACTCTCTATCATCGATGGAGGTTCGCCGATCCGCGCAAGAAGGAGTGGGTCCAGGCCCAACGCATCGGGTTCCCGATCCACGGCGGGCGCCAGGACGGCTTCCGGGGCTATACCTATAAGCAGAATCTGAGTCCCGGGCGCTGGGAGGTGCGGGTGGAGACCGAGTCCGGGCGGGTCTTGGGGACCATCCATTTCCGCGTCGAGGCCACGGTGGATAGCACCATGGAGTTCGAGAAAATCCTCTTGGAATGACCGCCAGGTCCCTGGCGCCGGCCTTGCCGCCCGTTCCCTGATTCGCTCGATTTGTGCGGGATTTTACCCGACTATCGGTACTTTCGCGTTTCCCGGCGGGTTCCGGGAGGGTATCTTAAGCGGAGATGAAAACCATCCTGCTGGTCGAGGACGAAGACATGCTGCGGGGCCTGATCCGGGAATTGCTCGAGATCAAAGGCTACGAGGTGCTGGAAGCCAGCCAGGGGGTGGAGGCCATGGACCTGCTGAGGCAGAAGGCCGAGCCGGTCGACCTGGTCCTGACCGACGTGGTGATGCCGCATATGAGCGGATCGGAACTGGTGGAACGCCTTCGCAAGGAACAACCCGCCCTCAAGGTGATTTTCATGTCGGGATACACCGGCGCCAACAATGCCGCCATCCACAAATCCCTGGAAATGCCAGGAGTCGCGTTCCTGCAAAAGCCTTTCCGGCTCAATGCGCTGATTTCGCAGGTGGAAAACCTGCTGCTGGGAGTCTGAGCCGGTTAACCCTGCTCGCCCAAGGCGGCGATCGGGAAGTCCTTCCGGATCGCCAGGAAATCGTCCAGATTGTCCAAGAGCAGATCCACCAGCATGGGATCGAAGTGGGTGCCGCGGCCTTCCGCGAAATACTGGATGATGTCGATGGTGGCCCAGGCCTGCTTGTATGAGCGCTCGCTGCCCAAGGCGTCGAACACGTCCGCCACCGTGGTGATGCGGCTGTAGATGTGGATCTCTTCGCCCTTCAGGCCCTTGGGGTAACCGGTGCCGTCGAACTTCTCCTGATGCTGCACGGCCACCAGGGCGCCCATCTGTAGAACGTCCAACTTGGAGTCCTTCAGCATCTCGAAGCCCATCTGGGTATGGGTCTTCATGATCTCCCATTCTTCGGGGGAGAGGGCGCTGGGCTTCTGGAGGATGGACTCGGGGATGGCCCATTTGCCGATATCGTGCATGGGGGCGATCTGCTTGACGAAGTTCGCCTCCTGCTCGCTCATGCCGTATTTCAGGGACAGCAGCTTGGCGTAGGCGGCCACGCGCTTAAGATGCCCGCTCAGATCCCGGACCGTGGATTGGCTTTTGCGTTCCGTTTCCGGTTCCGCCAGATGGTGCGCCGAGACCTTGAGGGTTTCCGGATTCTGTTCCGACAGGTGCACCAGCTTGTCCAGGGCCATCAGCATGGAAATGGGGATCTCGGTGGTCTGGAGTTCGCCTTCTTCCTTGCGGCTGCGGTAGAAATGATCGAGCTTCTCGCCCATCGGCGCTTCATGTCCGGGAGTCGCTCCGAGCGGCCCCGGGCCTTCGGTTCCGGATGCCGGCGGCGCCGCTCCGATCATGGGCGCCTGCGTTTCCGGGCGTAGCGGTCCGTGCGAAGGGTTCACTTTGTTCCGAAGCTTTCGAATCCAGTTTTGCAAGTCAGCGGGTCCAATCAGGGAGGGACATTCCAAGGCGAAATAATCCGGGCAGCACCATTCCAGGCAAAGCCATTCCCCATTCCCCCCGGCCCCCACGGCCAAGGTCCCAATCCAATTATAACAAAAATAGGGTTCTGGAAGGCCGCGGGCCCTTTGTCCGGGCGGTGCGGCGGCGATGGATGGCCCACGGGGAGCTATATTTGCAGCCCTTTGCCGGGCGGATGATGGAAAAATTTACACTCCCATGGACGCTCCTGTTCGCGGCGATCTGCCTCGGCTGCAGGGAAGACCAAGGGCGGTCCGCGGAGCGGCGCGCCGTTGCGCCCTCGGACCCCTCGGTCAGCGCCGCCGCATCCCCTGGGGCCACCGGAGGATTGCGCTATGCCCGCGTCTTCACCTTGGGGCGGCGCGGGGATACCACGGTGATCGAGGTGCGGAAACCCTGGCAGGGTGCGACCGTGGATTTCACCTATCTGCTGGTTCCCGCCGGCCTTGCGCCGGCCATGGCCTCGGCACCCAATACCCTGGCCGTCCCGGTGCCCGTGCGCCGGGCCGTGACCCTCACGACCACCAATCTGTACCACCTGCAAACCCTGGGCGTGCTCGACGCCCTGGTAGGGTTGGGCGGCGGCCGGTACGTTTGCAGTCCGGAAGTGCGCTCCCGCCTGCGTTCCGGCCGCATCCGGGACGTGGGCGAGGATATCCGGATGGACGCCGAAGCGGTGGTCGCGTTGAAGCCCGATCTGGTCTTCACCTACGTCGTGGGGAGGTCCTCGGATGGAGCCGTCGCCAAGCTCGCCGAAACCGGCGTTCCAGTGGCGATCGAGGGATCCTACATGGAAGAATCCCCGCTGGGGCGGGCGGAATGGATCAAGTTCACCGGGGCGTTTTTCGGAAGGGGGGCCGCGGCGGATTCCGCCTTCGACTCCATCGACAGCTCGTACCGGGCCCTGGCGGCCCTGGCGCGCACGGCCACCCACCGGCCCAAGGTATTCGTGGGCGCCCCCTTCGGCGGCGTGTGGTGGGTGCCCAGCGGGCGCACCTACGTGGGGCGTCTGCTCGCGGATGCCGGGGCGGATTACCTGTGGGCGGACGATACCACGCGCGGAAGCCTCAATCTGGACATGGAAGCGGTTCTCGGGCGCGCGGCCGACGCGGACTTCTGGATGAACGCGGGTGAATGGAAGGACCTGGCCGATGCCCGGCGCCAGGATCCCCGCAATGCCCTGTACAAGGCCTGGAAGGAAGGCCGCGTCTATGTGAACGACGCCATCCGCTGCGAGGAAGGCGGCCGGGATTTCTACGAGACGGGAGCTTCCCGCCCGGATTTGATCCTGGCCGATCTGATCTCGGTTTTCCATCCGGAACTCCTGCCCGGTCACTCCCTGCGTTGGTACCGCAGGCTGCCGGAGGGCAAGTGAAAGGGCCGCACGGCGAGGGCGCGTCCCCGATCCGCGTCCTGGGTCTGCTGGCCGCCTTGGCGGGCCTGCTCGCGGCGCTCTTCCTGATCGGATTGGCGGTCGGCTCCGTGACCATTCCATTGCGCGAGGCCGCCGGAAGCCTCATCGGCCTCCCCGCCGCCGATCCCGTCTGGGATCGCATCCTCTGGCAGATCCGGCTGCCGCGTTGCCTCACGGCCGTATTGGCCGGTTCCGCCCTGGCCCTGAGCGGGCTGGAGATGCAGACCCTCTTCCGCAATCCGCTCGCGGGGCCCTTTTCCATGGGCATCAGCTCCGGGGCCACCCTGGGAGTGGCCTTGGCCGTGCTCGCGGGCGCTGCGGCCGGGGCGGATCTCACCGGTTACCTGGCCTTGCGGGGGATAGGATCGCAACTGGGGGTGGCGGGCTCCGCCGTGGCGGGCTCCGCCGCGGTGATGATGCTGGTGCTCGCGGTGGCGCGCCGCATCCAGAGCAATACCACCCTCCTCATCCTGGGGCTCATGTTCGGGCAGGTGGCCGGAGCCATGGTCAGCGTCCTGCAGTCCTTCAGCACCTCGGAAGAGATCCGCGCGTTCACCTTCTGGGGTTTCGGGAGTTACGCCGGCGTTACCTGGGCGCAGATGCCGGTGCTTGCCGGCGCGGTCCTGGCGGGCTCCGCCATAGGGATCTATTGCGCCAAGCCCCTCAACGCCCTCCTGCTGGGGTGGACCTACGCGCGCAGCCTGGGGGTCCCCGTACGCGCCTTGCGCCTGCTCCTGCTGGCGAGCACGTCCATCCTGGCCGGAGCCGTCACCGCCTTTTGCGGTCCCGTGGCGTTCCTGGGCCTGGCCGTACCGCATCTCTGCCGGGGGTTGTTCCGCACCGCCGATCACCGCATCCTCATCCCGGCCTGCCTGCTGCTGGGCGCATCCCTTTCCCTGGGTTCCGACCTGGCCTCGCGCCTGCCGGGCAGCGACCGCGCGCTTCCCTTGAACGCCGTCACGGCCCTGGTAGGCGCTCCCGTGGTCATCTGGGTGCTGTTGCGCCGCCGCGCGCCCCGGGACGAATGAAGCCATGAACCCGGTCGAACCCACCCTTTCCCCCGCTGCCGCCGCGCCCATCCTGCGCACGGAAAACCTGTCGGTGGGATACCGCGCGGCCAGGTCCGCGGATCGGGGAGGAGACCGGCGGGTCCTTTCCGGCCTGGACCTTGACCTCCATCCTGGTGAACTGGTCTGCCTGCTCGGCCCCAACGGCGCGGGCAAATCCACCTTGCTCCGCACCCTGGCGGGCCTGCAGGCCCCGCTGGAAGGGCGGCTCCTCCTGGACGGACGGGACGCTTCGACCCTGTCCGCGGAGGCCTGGGCGCGCAGGACCGCCATCGTCCTCACCGAACGCATCGAAGCGGGCAACCTGTCCGTGTTCGCCTTGGCGGCTCTGGGGCGCCATCCGCATACGGGCTGGAGCGGTCGCATGAGCGAGGCGGACCGAACCGCCGTGCGCCGGGGCCTTGAAGATGCGGGCGCCTGGGATCTGCGCCACCGCGTTTTCGACGAACTCAGCGACGGCGAAAAGCAAAGGGTGATGCTCGCCCGCGCCTTGGCGCAGGAACCGGCCTTGCTTCTCCTGGACGAGCCGACGGCCTTCCTGGATCTTCCCCGGCGTGTGGAAACCATGCGTATCCTGCGCGTCTTGGCGCGGGAACGCGGCCGCGCGATCCTGCTTTCGACCCACGATCTGGATCTGGCCTTGCGCGCCGCCGATCGCATCTGGTTGGTGCCTCCCGGCGGTCCCGTGCGCACCGGACTACCGGAAGACCTTGCCTTGGCGGGCGCGTTCGGATCGGTTTTCGACCAGGGAGACGTGGCCTTCGATCTGGCGACCGGCCAGTTCCGCATCCACGGTCATCCCCTCCGTACCGCGGCGCTTTCGGGCGACGCCGTGCTCGTCTTCTGGACGGCGCGCGCCTTGGAGCGCCTCGGTTACGCCTCCGCGGGGATCGGCGACACCGGAATGGAGGGACGAGGTAATGTGCGCGTGACCGCGACGAGGCGGAACGGGATCCCGGAATGGGAATGCCGCCTTCCGGAAGCGGGGGACGGGCATCCGGAATCCTTCCCCAGCCTGGAAACCCTGTCCGCGCGCTTGCGGCGTAGGGATCCATGAGGCTTTCGGGAACCCCCCGGAATTATTAACTTAGACGCCATGTTGTACGGGTACGCGATCCTGATCGGGATTCTGGAAGGGTTGACCGAGTTCATCCCCGTCTCCTCCACCGGGCATATGATCATCGCGGGGCATCTGCTCGGCTTCGTCGGCCCGCGCGCGGACGCCTTCGAAATCTTCATCCAGCTCGGCGCCATCCTCGCCGTGATCGGGCTTTACCGGGAACGGTTCCTGGATCTGGTTCCAGGGCGCAAGCCGAACGCGGCCGCCATCGCGGAAGCGGGCCGGGAATCCGGCACCGACGATCGCTTGCGGAAAGGTCCTGGTGCGCAGGGGTTCACCGGGTGGCGCGGCATAGGCCTGCTGGCCATCACAACGGTCCCGGCCCTGTTCGCCGGGAAGCTGGCCCATCACTATATCAAGGAACACCTCTTCAGCCCCATCACCGTGGCCATAGGACTGGCCGTGGGCGGGGCGGGCCTCATCCTCATCGAGACCTTCCGGCCCAAGCCGGACAAGACAGGCCTAGATTCCCTCGGCTGGCGGGAAGCCGTCTGGGTGGGGATGTTCCAGTGCCTGGCCCTGTGGCCGGGCATGTCGCGCGCCGGTTCCACCATCATCGGCGGCATGCTGGGGCGGGTGGACCGCAAGACCACGGCCGAGTTCTCCTTCCTGGCCGCCGTGCCCATCATGTTCGCCGCCACCTTCTACGATCTCTACAAGAGCAGGGACTTCCTGGAGGCCTCGGACGCGCCTTTGTTCGCCCTGGGTTTCCTCATATCCCTGGTCTCGGCCTGGTTCGCGATCCGTTTTTTCATCGGCTACCTGGCCAAGCATACTTTGAAAGGCTTCGGCTGGTATCGTCTGGCCTTGGCCGCGTTCACCTTCTGGTATTTCTCGAGCCGCACCCTGGGCGGCTGATCCATCGCCCGGGAGGGAAGCGTCCCCCAGGAAAACATTCCGTAAAAGAAAAAGCCGCCCGGTTGGGCGGCTTTTCCATTGTATCCGGGACGGTTCAACCGGGATGGGAGGCGGATTTTCCCGCGTCCGCCGGAAGGGCGGCGGGAACGGCGGGAGCCGTCGCGGGGGCTTTCGCTTCGCCGACCTTATGCTTCATTCCTTCGCCATGCTTGGAGCCCTCCGCGCCCTTCGGGCAGTCGGCGCTCTTGGGGCAATCCGCGTCCGCCCCCGCGGTGATTTCCGCGTTCTTGGCTTCGCCTTTGACCGACCCATCCTTGGCGGATCCGGCTTTCGCATGTCCCTTGCAGCAATGCGTGGATCCCTTCGGGCAATCCGCATGGCCCTTGGCGCAATGGCCGTCCGCGTCCGCGCTGATCGCCTTTTCGGAAACGGCGCCCGCCGGCTTGGCCCCGTCCGCGGCGAAGCCGATTGCGAAGGCCATGGAAACGAATAGTCCGAATACCTTTTTTGAATTGCCCTGCATGGGACCGCCTTTCATGATGAACCTCTTATATTATTACGACTCGCGGCCTGGACCGGCAAGTCGGGGAAGCATGATGGCAATCTACACGCATATAGGCCGACTTTTCCAGGGCAAGGCCCGATTCCCCGCCTACGTAATGCTCCTTTTCTCGTTTTTGGCCGTGGCCGCGCAGAAGGCTCCCCAAAAGAAGCTGAAGATCCTCATCCTCGGGGACAGCCTGACGGAAGGTCTGGGAGTGGAAAAGGAGGACGCCTTTCCGGCCCTCCTGGACGCCAAGCTGCGGAAATGGCAGGAAGGCTTCCTGGTTATCAACGGCGGTTCAAGCGGAAGCACCTCGGCCAGCGGCGTGCGCCGGCTCAAGTGGTACGAGAAGGCCCAACCGGATATCGTTCTCTTGGCGCTCGGATCGAACGACGGCCTCCGGGGGGTGAAGGTCGAGGAGACCCGCAAGAACGTGGAGGCCGCCCTCAGGTTCTGCCAGGAAAAGCAATGGCAGGTGATCCTGGCGGGGCTCAAGGTGCCGCCCAACTACGGCGCCGATTACGCCGGGGCCTTCGAACGGATCTATCCGGATCTGGCCGCGAAATACAAGGTGCCCATCGTCGGCTTCCTGCTGGAAGGCGTGGCGGGCGAGACCGGGATGAACCAGGCCGACGGAGTCCATCCCAACGAGCGCGGTCATGAGCGCATCGCGGAAAACCTCTTCCGTTTCTTCAAGCCCATGCTCGCGGCCAGGTTTTCCAAGGCCGCGAAACCGGGCTGAGGCCGTTCCCTTTCGAGCGTATTGCGTTCCCGCGGGCGCCCGCCGGCTTCCGCGTAGCCATCGCAACGCTTCCGTTACGGTTTTCACGGGTCAAAAAAACCATCAACGATCGCGCCGATTTTATACAAGATCCCGTTGGACCCGCCGCAATTCCCTGAAATTGCGGGAAACTTGAAAATGCAGAAACATGAAATGCATCAAATTCAATAAATCATCCAGGCTCTGATAGATGGAAATAGGGAATTGCAGTACATTTATCCCTCCAAACTCAACTGGTGAAGGAAAACCATAATGGAAAATAAAAACAGGCTCTTTTATGCCAGCTGTTTTGCCCTGATTACCACGGCATTCTCTTTCAGCATCCGTGCGGGCATCCTCGCCCAGCTCGGGAAAGAGTTGAATTTCACGGCCCAGCAGCTGGGCTTCATCAACAGCATGTGGTTCCTGGGCTTTCCCCTGTCCATGCTGGTCGGCGGCCTGGTCTACCATACGGTCGGTCCCAAGCGGATCATGCAGTTCGCCTTCCTGGCGCATACCGTCGGCATCCTGCTGACCCTCTTCGCCTCCAGCTACGTGGGCCTCCTCGTTTCCACCTTCCTCATCGGTTTGGGCAACGGCTGTACCGAAGCCGCTTGCAATCCCATGATCGCCGACGCCTATGAAGGCGTCGAGATGAGCAAGAAGATGAACCGCTTCCATATGTGGTTCCCGGGCGGAATCGTCATCGGCGCGCTGGTGTCCAAGTTCATGACCGATGCCCACCTCGCCTGGCAGGCGCAAATCGCCGTCATCCTGCTCCCCACCCTCACCTATGCGGCCCTCTTTTTCGGCCAGACCTTTCCGAAATCGAAGGCGGAAGCCACTTCCCTGGCCTCCAACTTCAAGGCCATGGTCTCGCCCCTGTTCCTTTTCATGTTCGTCTGCATGGCCCTGACCGCCATCTCGGAATTCGGACCGCAACAATGGGTCGGCCTTATCCTGTCGAAGAGCGGCGCGCAACCCATGTTGATCCTGGCCTTGGTCACCGGCCTGATGGCCGTAGCCCGCTTTTTCGGCGGCAACATGGTCGGGAAATTCGACCAGACGGGCGTGCTTCTCGGTTCGGCCATTCTCGGCACCATCGGCGTCTACCTGCTGCACACCCAGACCGGCGGCATGGCCTACGTGGCCGCCATGATTTATGCCCTCGGTATCGCCTATTTCTGGCCGAACATGATCGGATTCGTCGCGGACAAGATCCCGAAAAGCGGCGCCTTGGGCATGTCGGTAATCGGGGCGGTGGGCATGTTCTCCTCTTCGATTTTCCAACCCATCATCGGCTCGTGGATCGATTCCGATAAAGCCGCCGCCGCGGCCAAAGGTTTGACCGGCGACAATCTGGAACTGGTCGCGGGCCAGGCCACCTTGGGTACCATGGTCATTTTCCCGGCCATTCTCGTCGTCCTGTTCACGGTATTGTTGTTCTGGGTGAAAGCCCGGAAAGCGAACGGGAAAACGGCAACGGGTTCCAAGTCGCCGGAATACGCCAACGCTTAATCCTTATACGGGCGTCGTCAACGCCTGAAAGCCTCCGGGTAATTTCCACCCTGCCGGACCCCGTCGCTTGACTGCGACGGGGTTTTGTATTTTAAGGGGCGTTCTCCGGCCGTTTTCCGGCGTTATCCAGGAATCCAAGTGGCAGCCATCCTCACCGCCCGCAACCTCTCCAAGACCTATGGCGTCACGCGCGTGCTTCATGGTCTGGACATGGACATCCAGGCGGGCGAAAGCGTCGCCATCCTGGGCCAATCCGGGAGCGGCAAAACCACCTTGCTCAGCTTGCTCGCGGGCCTGGAAACCGCGGACGAAGGAGCGGTGCGGTTCGACGGCCAGGACCTGGGCGCCCTGAATGCCGATGGCCTTGCCCGCCTGCGCGGACGTTCCATGGGCATCATCTTCCAGGAATACCATCTCGTGCCTTCCCTGACGGCCCGGGAGAACGTGACCTTGCCCCTGGAGATCCTGGGCGAGCGGAATCCGGGACCCAAGGCGGATGCCCTGCTCGATCGGGTCGGGCTCACGCCCCGCGCCAAGCATTATCCCCACCAGCTCAGCGGCGGCGAGCAGCAACGCGTGGCCATCGCCCGCGCCCTTTCCATCGGTCCCAGGCTCCTCTTCGCCGACGAACCCACAGGCAACCTGGACGAATCCACGGCGGAAGACGTGGAAGCCCTGATCTTCTCCCTGATCGCCGAGCAGGGCCTTACCGCCGTGGTGGTGACCCACAACCGCGAGCTCGCGGGGAGATGCTCCCGGATCCTCACCCTGCATCTCGGCCGTTTCAATCCATAGAGGACCGGCCGCGCCGAATCCCGAGGCATCCGCCGAGACCATGACCATGCCCCTTTTCCTCCGCCTTCTCAAGCATAAACGGAGCGCCTGGCTCTCCTTCGTCTCCATATACGCCTTGGGCCTGTCCGTGTTCCTGGTGGTGAACGGCCTCGCCAAGAATTTCCAGGAGGAGATCCGCGTCAAGTCGAAGGAACTCCTGGAAGCGGATCTGCGCGTGCACGCGAGGCGCCCATTCACGGGGGCCGAGGAGGGAATCCTCTCCCGGCTGGTTCCCGGGGAATCCCGGAAGGCCGAGGTCGGGGGATTCCTGTCCATGCTCCGGGCCGGCCCCGATGCCAGCCGCTTGGTCCAGGTCAAGGCCATCTCTTCCGGCTATCCCATGGTCGGCGGCTTCACCTTCGCCGGGGCTTCGCAGGGAAGGTGGTCCGGCCGCCTGGAGGATTTCCGCAGCGGCGAAATGCTGGTGCCGCGGGAGTTGCTCGCCAACCTGAGACTGGATATAGGCGATTCGGTCAGCCTCGGGAACAAAACCTTCGTCATCAAGGACGAGTACAAGACGCGGCCCGGAGGCAATTTCGAGTTCTGGGAGATGGGGAGCCGCGTCTACATCCCCCTGGGGGACATGCCTGCCACGGGCCTGGAACAGAAGGGGAGCCGCATCTTCCGCTATCGCTTCTATATGCTGCCGGAAAACGGCGGGATCAAGGATGCGCCCTACCTGAAGGCCTTGCGGGACAGCCTGGAAGCGGCCTTTTCCGATCCGGAGGTGGATGTTTCCGTGTATACGGATTCCGGTTCCGATCTGGGGCGCAGCTTCAACATGGTGACCGCCTTCCTGAAGATGCTCAGCCTATCCGCCTTCCTGCTTTCGGCGGTGGGCGCGGCCTTCTTTTTCCGCCATCACCTGGTAGGCGAGCGGAAGACCGTTGCGGTCATGACCACCCTAGGGGCCAGCAGGCGAAGTATCGTGGGCATCTACGTGGCCCAGAACCTGTTCCTGTCCCTGCTGGCCGCCCTGATCGGCATGGCCCTGGCGCGCGTCTGGAGCGCGGGATTGCCGCTCCTGATCCACAAGCTCTATGCCATCGACATCCCCTCCGACCTGCCCTGGAGCACCTTCTTCATCGGCATGGCCCTGGCTGTCTGCACTTCGCTCCTCTTCGGCGTCACCGGGTTCGCCGGCCTGGGGCGCATCCCTCCCGCCACCTTGATCAAGCCCTTGGAGTCCGCCCCGTTGGGCATCCTGCCGCGCATCGGCCTGTTCCTGGCGCAAGGGGCCTTCTTCTTCGCCTTGGCCTTCGCGGACAGCCGCTCCTGGCTCCTGAGCGGCCTGTCCGTGGGCGCCATGGGCGGTGCCTTCCTCCTGCTGGCCGCCATGGGCTGGGCGATCTTCAAGGTATGCTGGATGGTACGGAACCGCCTGGGTTACGCCATCCGCATCGTGCTCGGCTCCATCCGCTGGGGCCGCGAGAAGTCCCTGCTGGCCTTCGCCGCGCTGGGCTTCGTTGCCTTCACCTCGTGCCTGGTCCCGCAACTGCAGGACCTGATCCTGAACGAGATCAAGGTCCCCAAGGGGCGCGTGATCCCGCAGCTGTTCCTGTTCGACATCCAGGAAGAGCAGCTGGGCGGGCTGGATTCCCTGATCCGCTCGCGGGGCCAGGCGCTGGTGCAGCCGTCCCCGATGGTGCGCGCCCGTCTGGAACGGGTGAACGGCGCGGTCTTCAAGCGCGACGAAGGGGGCAAGACGACGGTGGAGGACCGGAACCGCCAGCAGTTCCGGAACCGGGGCTTCAACCTGAGTTATCGGGACACCTTGTCGGACGCGGAAACCCTGGTGGCGGGAACCTTCTGGAAGGGGCGCGTCCCGGACGGGGCCATCCCCGAGGTCAGCATGGAAAAGGAATTCTTCAAGCGCCTGAAGCTGAAGATGGGGGATACCCTGGCTTTCGACGTGCAGGGGGTGGAGGTGCAGGGCCGCATCACCAGCCTGCGCCAGGTGCGCTGGGCCTCCTTCCAGCCCAACTTCTTCGTGCTCTTCCAGCCGGGCGCCCTGGACGATGCGCCCAAGACCTTCCTTGGGACCGTCAAGCAGATCCCGGACGCCGAGGCCGAGGATATCCAGAACCGGGTGAGCGAGGCGTATCCCAACATGACCATCATGAACCTCAAGGACGTGATCGGCAGGACCGTTGAGACCCTGGGAAAGCTGACATGGCTGGTCCGCTTCCTTTCAGGCTTCGCCCTGCTGATCGGCCTGGCCATCCTATGGCTGGTGGTGGACGCGCTGGTCTCGGAGAACCAACGGACCATCCTCCTTCTCAGGGCCTTGGGTGAGCCGCGCGCGAAGCTGGCCCGCCTGTTCCTGGCGCATTATACCGGGTTCTGCGCCGCTGCGGGCCTCACCGGCTATTTCCTGAGTCTGGCCGCGGCGTACCTGATCAACCTGGCGGTTTGGCAGGTGCCCTGGATCCCCAGCCCGGGGATTTTCCTGGTCTGCGCGGGCGCGTCCCTGGCGGTGGGCGTATTGTGTTCCTTGTACGCGGCCTACCGGGGTTCCGGCCAGCCGCTGCGCGGTCTGCTTTCGCTCTCGCGCTGAGACCCGGCCTGCCGCCATTCTGGCGCCCTCCGCGGAAAGCGTGCTATCATGGAGCGTGATCCACCTGATCCTGTACCAATTGTTCCCTTTGGCGGCGGCCTGGTTCCTGTTCGCCGCTTTGGAAAAATGGGAAGGCCCGCGACGATTCTGCATCCCCGCCCTGTTCATCGCCGGCGGACTGCTGCAGTTCTGGTTGTGGGGGAAAAGCGATCCCAACCTCGATAATCCCGACAGCCTGGGTTTCTTCCGCTTGGGCCATGGTCTGGAAAGCGATCTGCGCAGCATCCTGTTCCGGCCCAAGTTGTATCCCCTGTTCCTCGGGATGTTCCCGTCGCTGAAGGCGGCGACCTTCGCCCAATGCATGCTCAAGCTTGGCATGGGTATCCTCCTCTTCCGTCTTTCCCGCGTCCTCGCCTGGAAGGAACGCACGGGCCGGCTCGCGATTTTCCTTTTCCTCTTCAATTCGCTTTGGCTCCAGGAACCCTTGCGCATCATGGATACGACCCTCTTCGCCTTCCTGTTCACGGCCTTCCTATCGCTCGCGGCGGAGATCATGGCCGGCTTTTCGGTCCCGAAGTTCACGGCGCTCTGCCTGGCCGCGGGCCTGGCCACGCTCACGCGGCAGGTGGGGGATGTATCCCTCGCTCTCTGCGGCGCCCTCGTACTGCTTTCGACGCGGAAGGCCTGGCTGCCGCGGTACCGGGCCGTTCTCGCGGCCATGATCCTCGGCTTGGCGGTGGGGTTTTCCGGGGCTCTCCGCAACGGGATGGCCCATGGCGTCTATCGCAGGACGGTCAGCCTGGGGGTGAGCCTGTATACGCACCTGTCCTATTATGAATTGGCGGACCCCGCTTCCCCGGAATGGGATTTCGTTTCCCGCTTCCTTCCAGGGGAGAGGGAGCGGATCGGGCCGTGGGATCCCGGCTTCGCCCTGGATATCCCCTGGCCGGTGAATGCCTTGCCGCACAGGCTGGAACGTGCGATGGGAAGCGGATCGGCCGCGGAGATCGAGGCGGCGGATCGGGAATTCGCGCGGCGCTTTTCGAGATGGGCATGGGGGAATCCCCGGCGTTACCTCCGCTCCGTAGGCAACGAGGGCGCCCGCTTGCTGTGGAAATGCGAAGAGGAGTATCCCGAATCCATCCTCGCCGGATTTCCGGGAATGCCGGACCTCCCTCCCGCGGTCCTCCGCATTGAGCGGGGCCTCATCCATCAACCGCCCTGGATCCTGCTCGTCCTGTCCCTCCTTTCCATCGCGGTCGATCGGAAAAGGCGGAAAATCCCCGTCCTCCTGGCCGCGGGGGCCTGCGCCTATCTGGCCCTGTTCGCCTTGATCCAGCTCGGGTTCACCCGGTACGCCCTGCCCGCCCTGCCATGCCTTCTGGTCCTGGCCTGCCATGCCTCCGACCTCCTGCCGGGCCTCGGGACATGGCGTAAAGCGGCGCCTGACGCCTCAAGGATCCCAACGCAGGCATGATTTGTACGCCTGCCCCCGTGGATACGGATTTTGTACAAATCCATGCCCAAAGTCTACACGATACCGCGGGCCGCTCCGGCTACCTTGGGCATACCCCGCGGCGGTATAGCCGCGGGCGAATGGGGACCCAATGACCAATCCGGCTACAAAAACGGCACTCGCCTTCATCCTGGCGGGATTCGCGGGAACGGCCCGGGCCCAGTTCACCTATCCCAATTGCGCCGCCACGGCCGACAAGGATTTCAGCGTCACCACGGTGATCAGCCGGACCAACAGCGCGGATATCTACGAGCCCCTGAAGATGGATTTCCAGATGGACGCCCAGGGGAACGTGAACATCTTCTTCATCGAACGCAAAGGCGCGATCAAGTACTACGACGCCCTGACCAAGGCGGTCCGGGTCCTGGGGAACATCCCCAATATCGAGACGGGCGGCGAGGACGGCCTGGTCGGGTTCGCGCTCGATCCGGCATTCAAGGACAATAAGCGGCTCTTCACCTATTACGCGTCCAAGCTCGCCTTCCGCATTTCCCGGTTCAACCTGGATCCGGCCACCCTGGCCTTGAAGCCCGAGACCGAGAAGATCCTCCTGGAGATCCCCAGCTCGCGCGGCCGCTGGCACACCTCCGGGGCAATGCGCTTCGACGCCTACGGCGATTTGTGGATCAACGCCGGCGACAACGAGACCTTGTTGCAGGGGCCTGCGAATACCGCGAGCTTGCGCGGAAGCATCCTCCGGATCCATCCCACCGAGGCGGGCGGCTATACCATTCCCGCGGGCAACCTATGGGAGACCTCGGCCAAGCTTTTCGACGACAAGGGCATGGGCGCGGTCGCGGCCAAATACCGGGACTCCACCAAGGCCAAACGCGAAGTCTTCGTAAAGGGCATCCGCAACGCCTATACCCTGACCTTGGATCCGGTCCGCCGTTGGGCCGTCTGGGGGGATTGCGGTCCCGATCAGCAACCCGGCAATACCCCGGACAGCAGCCTCTGGACCGAAGAGCACAATGTCGCGACGACCTCGGGCTTCTACGGCTGGCCGTTCTGGACCGCCGTCGGCCACGTGCAGGATTCCATTCCCTACAAGTCCGAGCCCATCGACAAGGCCAATTGGGCGGACTGGAAAACCCTCAAGCCCGATGCGCCCATCAACCCGCTTCCCGGCGTGGCGATTCCGGAACTGCCTCCGGCCAGGACGGGGACCCATTCCTATGCGCATAGCTGCGCGATGACGGGCCCCATCTACCGATACGACGGCGCCATCCCATCCTCCTCCAAGCTCCCCCCCTCCCTCAACCGGGTCTGGTTCGTCACCGATTTCAACAAGGGCGCCATCCAGGCCATCAGGCTCACTCCCGATGGAAAGCAGAACGGCGCCGCGGTCGACATGTTCAAAGGCCTGAGCCCGAACTTCAACAAACCTCTGGACTTCCAGGCCGGCCCCGACGGCGCGCTCTATTACCTGAACTACAGCTGCGGCACCTGGTATACGGCCGATGCCTGCACCGGCATCTACCGCATCGACTACAAGGGCACTTGCCAGGATCCGACCCTCAAAGCGGAAACGGCGTCCTCCTTCGCCTACTCCATGATCAAGGGCGCCCATGGGCCGGCGGTCGAGATCGATGCCGGACGCATCATCGTATCGGGCAAAGGCGGATACGGACTCGCCCTTTATGATATGTCGGGTAAGGCCGTGCGATCCTTCTCGAGCGAAGGCCCGAAGGAATACCGCGCGGCAAGCCTTCTCGCAGGCGCCAAGCCCGGAATCTATTTCGTGAAAGTGTCCAATGACCAAGGGGAATTCACAGGCAAGGTCCGTTACTTTCCCTAAGTACACCGAACGCGCCGAGCGTGTAGTCGCCTGGCTCCAAGGCGAAGGCGAAGTAGGGACCCTTGAACGCGCCGAGCGTGGAGTCGCCTGGCTCCAAAGCGAAGGCGCCACTCTCCATTCGCCCAGGGCACCCACCGGCCACGGGCGAACCCCGCGGCCGTCGGTCCACCTACCGACGGCCGCACTCTTCAGAACCTTGAACCGATCCGGAGCAAAGGCGAGAGCGCCAAGGCGAGTCCCGTGGCGAGGGCCACGTAGGACCCCGAAGCCATGCGATGGAACGGGAAGCTTTCCACCTCGCCACGCAGGAAAAGGAAGGCGGCCAGCCCGGTGGCGCCGGCCAAGGCTCCCATCCAGGGTCGGTATTTCCCCATCAGGACCAGCACCAGGATCACACCGGCCACCAGGGGGACGGCGTACAGGCAGAGGGAAAGGTTGTAGTCCCGGGTCACCCGGGAGCCGGTCGTGAACGCGGAAATCAGGCGATGGGGGCCCGCCAGGCGCTCGCGGATTTCATGGGCCCGGATGGGCGTTCCCATGGAATAAAGCCATGGCATGAAAAAACTTACCAGCATCAGGCCCGCCAGCCCAGCCTCCCTCCAGCCCCGATGACGATTGGCCTTGGCCATGGCAGGCCTCCTCTCACAGCTATAAATCGGCTCAAAAAATAACAGGACTTTTGGGCCTTGGAGCCCTGGACCCCCCGATTTTACGGGTGTCATGGCCCCGGGAGTTTAGTAGAATAAATAGGGAAGACGGGCGAAATCGGCGCAGGCAACCGGATCCACGGATCCGGATCCCTATGCCGGAGTCATCGGTCACCGCGGAATGGGCGCTTTTCGCGCCGCGACGGCGCTCCCTGCTCCGTCCCTTGCGGCGCCTTGCGCCTCCGGCATTCACAAGCACAAGGAAACTTCCATGATTGAAGCGTTGGCTCTCAATATGGCCGGCATCCCGATGGACATCATCTCGTGGAAAAAGGCCATCACCCTCTGGTCCCTGGGCCGCGCGATAGTAATCGCGGAGTACGAGGACCATGTCGTCCGGTCGCCCCGGTTCTCCATGCACATCCCGTCCATCATCCAGTGCCTGGACATGCGCGTCATGCCGAGGAACTTCACCAACTTCCTGCCCTTCAACCGCAAGAACATCTATGCCCGCGACAATGGCCGGTGCGTGTATTGCGGCGTGAAGGTGACCCTGTCCAGCTTCACCATCGACCATGTGGTCCCGCGCAGCCATGGGGGCGGCACCAGCTGGGAGAACGTGGTGGCGGCATGCATGACCTGCAATAACCGCAAGGGCAACAAGCGTTGGAAAAAGGGCGAGCTCAATATGCTGCAAGAGCCCTATGCGCCCAAGCTCACCAAGGCCGCTCCGCGCAACCTGGTCAACAAGCTGAGCTTCAAAACCCCCCACCAATCCTGGAGCGACTACATCTATTGGCGCGTGGCGATGACCGCCTGACGGGCGCTTGACCTCCCGGAATCCCCGCGAAAACCCCCAGGTTCGCCGTTTTTCGGGACGGGTGACGGGTTTTTCCGCTTTGGTTATCTTGGATCCCCTCTTGTTTTCCAAGGACCGGTAAGCGACGTAATGGAATGGTTCCGCAAAGCTAAATCCGGCATCGGCACGCTCATCAAGAGGGACACTCCGGTGGACCTATGGGTGAAGTGCGACGGATGCAAGGAAATCCTGTATCGTAAGGAGTTGGCCGCGAACAAGTATGTTTGCGAGCACTGCGGATTCCATTTCCGCATCGGCGCCAACGACTATGTCAAGCTGCTCACCGACGAGGGCACCTGGCAGGTCATGGATACGGGCCTCAAGTCCACGGATCCCCTCAAGTTCGCCGCCAAGAAGAAGTACAAGGACAGCCTGCACGATGCGGAAAAGAACACCGGCGCCCATTCCGGCGTGGTGGCCGGCATCGGCGAGATCAAGGGAATGAAGATCAGCCTGGCCGTGATGGACTTCCGCTTTATCGGCGGGTCCATGGGTTCGGTCGAAGGCGAGAAGATCGCCCGTGTCCTTAAGCGCGGCCTGCAATTGAAAATCCCGTCCATCGTGGTCGCGGCCTCCGGCGGCGCCCGCATGCAGGAGGGCTCGCTCTCCCTCATGCAGATGGGCAAGACTTCGGCCATCATCGCCCAATTGCACAAGGCCCACCTGCCCTACATCTCCATCATGACCAATCCCACCACGGGCGGCGTGACCGCCAGCTTCGCCATGCTGGGAGACATCAATATCGCCGAACCGGGGGCCCTCATCGGCTTCGCGGGCGAGCGCGTGATCCGCGAGACCATCCGCCAGAACCTTCCCGCGGGGTTCCAGCGCGCTGAGTTCCTCCTGGAGAAGGGCATGCTGGACATGATCGTTCCGCGCAAGCAGCTCAAGGAAACCCTCGCTTCCGTGCTCGGGCACTTCCAGTAACCCTGCTGGGACGGGCGATGACCGCTCCTTCCGATCCCCTTCCGAATCCCCCCCGCACCTACCGGGACTGCCTCGACTTCTTCTTCGGGCGGAACCAGTTCGCCGTCAAGCTCGGCCTCGAAACCATCAATGCCCTGCTGGACCGCCTGGGAAGGCCCGACAGGGGCCTGACCTTCCTGCACGTGGCGGGGACCAACGGCAAGGGCAGCGTCTGCGCCAACCTGGCCGCCCTCCTCGCTGCGGCCGGGTACCGGCGCGTGGGCCTCTATACCTCGCCCCACCTGGTCAGTTTCCGGGAACGCATCCTGGTGGACGGCGAACCGATCCCGGCGGATTGGATCGTTTCCTGGCTGCAAAGGGCCTGGGCGCCCATCCTCGAGCTCAATGCGACCTATTTCGAATGCGTCACCGCCTTGGCCTTGGACTGGTTCCGCGCTTGCGGTTGCGAGGCGGTCGTCCTGGAAACCGGATTGGGAGGCCGCCTCGACGCCACCAATGCCGTCCTGCCCGCCCTCACCGTGATCACCTCCATCTCCCTGGACCATACTTCCATCCTGGGCGATACGGTGGAAGCCATCTGGGGCGAGAAGATCGCCATCCTGAAGCCCGGAGTGCCCATGGTGGTCCGCGAGGAGCGTCCCGGGCTGCTGGCCGTATTGGAGGACAAGGCCTCGGCGGCGGGAAGTCCCGTCATCGCGCTCAAGGACCATCCCATGGAGGTCTCGGGCGGGGAGCTCCGTTTCCACGGCCGCTACGCGGCATACGCGTTACCGGCCTCCCTGCGCGCGGAAGAACACCAGCGCGAGAATCTCGCGCTCTCGCTCCTGGCCATGGAGACCTTCCTGGGGGGGCCTCTGCCCGCGGCGGATAAGATCATCCCCGCCCTGCAAGGCTCGCGGGTTCCGGGCCGCACCCAATACCTGGAAGGGCCGGGCATGATGCCCGTCCTGCTGGACGGGGCCCATAATCCGGGCGGCATGGCGGCGCTGGAATCCTATTTGCGGAGGGAGTTCCCGGGGCGCCGGATCCTGGCCCTCTTCTCGGTGATGCGCGATAAGGACGTCTCGGCCGTGTACCGGAGCATCCGGGGGTTCGCGTCCGGGATCCGGTTCATCCCGCTCGACCGGGCGGTGGGTAAGGATGGTCAAGGTGGGCAAACCGGTAAATTCCCCCGGGCCCTTCCTTACGGCGAACTGGAAGGCCTGCTGGGACCCGGTGGAACCGAAGGCCTGCTTCCCCTCACCTTGGAACCCGGCGCCTTGGAATCCCTGCTGCGGCGGGACCCGGAGCGGGCGGCCGATTACGACCTGGCGGTGGTATGCGGATCGCTCTACCTGCTGGGGGAGGTCATTCCCATGTTACTGCCCCATTATCCGGGCCTGGCCTGGTTCAGGCGCTTCGAAGGCGAAAGCTGAGGGACGCGATCCTCAGGGGATGACGATGCGGATCATGGCCGCCGTCTTCCCGACCGTTCTCCCCGGCGCCTTCGCACCGTCCGCCGCTTCGCGTTTGAGTCCGCACAGATAGACGCCGGGGACCATGGGCGGGAGGGTGAACTCATGATCGCCCGCTGCCAGGTCCCCTGAGAACAGGTTGGCCGCCTTGGAGCCGTCCGGCGCGTACAGGTCCACCGAGGCCTTTCCGGCCGCGGGGAGCCGCAGGGAAATCCGGTTCCCGGAACGGGTGAGGCGCGCATCCTTTTCCGCGCCGGGCTTCCGCTCCCTTAACCCCGCGGGCGCGGCGGGCAGGACCCATGGGCTCTGGAAAAGCAGGTCGACGGAGGACTTGGCGTAATGGACGGCCTCGTCCGTGATCAGGGCGCCGTCCTCCTTGATCATGAAGATGCGGTTGAAGCGATCGAATCCCCGCTCCATGATATCGTCCCCGTCGCCGGAGTGGGGGAGCCCCAGGGCATGCCCCAGCTCGTGCAAGGTGGCGCCTATGCCGGTGCTATAGTTGCCCCAGAAGGTATTGCGGAATCCCGATTCGTCCACCAGCTGGAAATCGCCCGGATCCCGGGAATCGGAAAACCGGGCCGTCAGCTCGTCCAGGCCTTGCGCCCAGCTATACAAGGTGGAGGTGCCGAACATGGCCTGGCGGCTTCCGCCCAGGGCCCCGGAACCGAATCCTCCCAGCATGGACAGGAAGATGGTGCGGCCGTCCTGGAAGGCCGAGTCGAGTTCGCCGTGGAAGAGTTCGTAAAGCTCGTCCGGGGTCTTGAGCCGCAGGTCCGCGTCCTCGCGTGAGCTGTGGAAAACCGTCACCTCGACCTGCCCGCGGCCGTCCCGCTTGAAATCCACCGAGCGGCGCGGGCGGCCCGAGTCGTGGAGAAGTTCTGCCATGGCCGTCTCCAGCAGGAGAGCTCCGAAGCCGAGCCTCCGCTTGGCGCTCGAAAGATCGGAATAATCGTCCGGCGCCGCCTGGAAGACCCCGGGCCCTTCGCTCCCGTCCCGCGCCAGCACGAACACGAGGCGGATGCGGTTGTAGGAGGGATTGGGGCTGTAGTTGATGTCCAGGCATGTCCTGGCATGGCCCTCGGCCGAGAGCACGATGCGGTTCTGGCCCCGTTTGAGATGGACCATGGCCTTGAAGCGCCCTCCCCCCGCGGGCCATTCCCGCACGGGCTTCGGCAGGCCGGTCGCGTCGCTTTCCAGGGGCGGGGCGTTCTGCGGGAGCGGGGACGGGGTCCCCGGATCGAGCCATACCTTGTCGGCCGTAACTCCCAGGGTACCCTTGATGAGGAGCAGCTCGTAGCCGACCACTTCGTTCTGGTACAGGTTGGTGACCGTGATGGGATGTCCCGGGCCGGCCGGGCAATCGGCGGACTGCGCTCGCGCCGGAGCGATCGCCCCGAGCATGCATGCCAACCATAGACCGTGGCGGAGGTTCATCGGATCCCTCGAATGGGAAGCGAAGGCTTTCCCAAGTGAAGCGAATGGAGCGGGTGGAGCGGGCAGGACGAAGAGGGCATGCCGCTCGCATGCCTCCGGACGCTAATAATAGCGGGTTCCCGGCCTCCCGCAAACCTTA